>CATKWX010000004.1 GCA_949840345.1 uncultured Eubacteriales bacterium | reverse complement strand
AAGTGGTAAACCGGATCCAAGTGGAAGCAACCCAACTCCAAGTGGTAAACCAGCTCCAAGTGGTAAACCAGAACCAAGTGGAAGCAACCCAACTCCAAGTGGTAAACCAGCTCCAAGTGGTAAACCAGAACCAAGTGGAAGCAACCCAGCTCCAAGTGGTAAACCAGCTCCAAGTGGTAAACCAGCTCCAAGTGGTAAACCGGATCCAAGTGGAAGCAACCCAACTCCAAGTGGTAAACCAGAACCAAGTGGAAGCAACCCAACTCCAAGTGGTAACCCAACTCCAAGTGGTAAACCAGAACCAAGTGGAAGCAACCCAACTCCAAGTGGTAACCCAACTCCAAGTGGTAAACCAGAACCAAGTGGAAGCAACCCAACTCCAAGTGGTAAACCAGCTCCAAGTGAAAGTAAACTAGAGCCACAAGAAATAAAAGTAGAGGAAATAGCACAAGAAGAAAAAGTGACTTTAAGCGAAAAAATCAAAAGAATATTAAAAAATATTTTTGAGAAGTTATTTAAAAGAAATAACGTAAGAAAATTATCTAGAAGAGATATAGCAGCAATTAGCGAAGCTGCACAAATTGAGGAAACTCAAGAGCCAACCACATTTGCGCAAAAAAGAGAAAACTTTAGAAATAGTTTTCCAAAAAAAGATATAGATAACAAAACTGCAATAGATGATGCAAGCAAAAAATCAAAGGAACAAACAAAAAGTGAACCAGAGGAAGCCCTACGGAAATGAATAAAATCGACAAAATACACTTGACATATAAAGAAAATAATGGTAAAATAATAAGCACTGTTGTTAAAAAGATACAACAGTGCTTTTAATTACGTATAACCGTAGGTAAAAAGCAATTTATTATATATTTTTTTAGGAGGTGAAAAAATTGCCAACAATTAACCAATTAGTAAGAAAAGGTAGAAAAACAGCTACAACTAAATCTACAGCACCAGCTCTACAAAAAGGATATAACTCAAAATTAAAAAGACAAACAGATAATAGAGCACCACAAAAAAGAGGTGTATGTACAGTTGTAAAAACAGTAACACCTAAAAAGCCAAACTCAGCTTTAAGAAAAGTTGCAAGGGTTAGACTTTCAAATGGTTATGAAGTAACATCTTATATACCGGGAATAGGACACAACTTACAAGAGCACAGTGTTGTTCTAATAAGAGGTGGAAGGGTAAAAGATTTACCAGGTGTTAGATACCACATAATTAGAGGTACTTTAGATACAGCAGGTGTTAAAGATAGAATGCAAGCTAGATCTAAATACGGAGCTAAGAAACCAAAGGCTTAAAATTTAAAAAATTAGTGCTAAAAAATATATAATAATTTGTTTAAACTACAAACTATAAATATACATTTAATAGCGCTATACGGGAAAGGTAAACTTTCCAGAGTAACTTTAGATATTTTTTAATATCTATATAAAATATAAAAAAGGAGTGAAGAATAGTGCCTAGAAGAGGATATATTGCAAAAAGAGATGTTTTACCAGATCCAATATATAATAGCAAAGTTGTTACAAAGTTAATAAACAACGTAATGCTTGATGGTAAAAAAACAGTTGCTCAAAAAATAGTATATGGTGCTTTTGACATAATAAAAGAAAAAGAACAAAAAGATCCACTAGAAGTTTTTGAAGCAGCTCTAAATAATATAATGCCAGTTCTTGAAGTTAAAGCAAGAAGAGTTGGAGGAGCAACATACCAAGTTCCAATGGAAATTAGACCAGAAAGAAGACAAACATTAGGTCTAAGATGGTTAGTTGTTTATGCTAGAAACAGACATGAAAAAACAATGGCAGAAAAATTAGCAGGAGAAATAACAGATGCAATAGCTGGTAACGGTGGAGCATTCAAGAGAAAAGAAGAAATGCATAGAATGGCAGAAGCTAATAAGGCTTTCGCACACTACAAATGGTAAAAATTCGATTATAAACGTCGTCTAACGTCGTTAACCTTCGATAAAAAATTCCTCAATGTACCAAAAGTACATTTCTGGATTTTTTACCTCGGTTGCCTAGTTATACTCGTTTCTAATCAAAATTTAGTTTAAATAAGAGGAGGATACTAAGATGGCAGGAAGAGCATACCCATTAGAAAGAACAAGAAATATAGGAATAATGGCCCATATAGATGCTGGTAAAACTACTACTACAGAAAGAATTTTGTTCTATACAGGTATAAACCATAAAATAGGTGAAGTTCACGAAGGTGCTGCAACTATGGACTGGATGGAACAAGAGCAAGAAAGAGGAATAACAATTACATCAGCTGCAACAACATGTTTCTGGATGAATAACAGAATAAATATAATCGATACACCAGGACACGTAGATTTCACAGTTGAAGTTGAAAGATCATTAAGAGTATTAGATGGATCAGTATTAGTTTTAGCTGCAAGAAGTGGTGTTCAACCACAATCAGAAACTGTTTGGAGACAAGCAGATAAATATCATGTACCTAGAATGGCATATGTAAATAAAATGGATATGACAGGTGCAGATTTTTACGGATGCGTTGAACAAATGAAGGAAAGACTACATGCAAATGCTGTTCCAGTTGAATTACCAATTGGAGCTGAAGACAATTTCCAAGGTATAGTTGACTTAATAAAAATGAGAGCATTTATTCATAAAGATGACTTAGGAAAAGTTATTGAAGAAACAGACATTCCAGAAGATTTAAAAGAATCAGCAACAAAATATAGAGAAGCAATGATAGAAGCCGCAGCAGAACAAGATGAAGAATTAATGATGAAATATCTAGAAGGAGAAACTCTTTCTGAAGACGAAATAAGAAGCGGTTTAAGAAAAGGAACAATAGCAAACGCAATAGTTCCTGTAACATGTGGATCATCATATAAAAATAAAGGGGTACAAGAATTACTAGATGCTATAATCTATTATATGCCTGCACCAACAGATATTCCAGATATCAAAGGTGTAGATGTAGATGGAAACGAAACAGACAGAAAAACAAGCGATACAGAACCTTTTGCTGCATTAGCATTTAAAATTGCAACAGACCCATTTGTTGGAAAATTATGTTTCTTTAGAGTATATTCTGGAACATTAGAATCAGGTTCAACAATATTAAATGCAAACAAAGATAAAAAAGATAGAATTGGTAGAATACTACAAATGCATGCTAATCACAGAGAAGATATTGAAAAAGTATATGCTGGAGATATAGCAGCAGCAGTGGGATTAAAAGAAGTTTCAACAGGTGATACACTATGTGATCCTGCAAACCCAGTTATATTAGAGAATATGGAATTCCCAGAGCCAGTTATAGATATAGCTATTGAGCCTAAAGATAAGGCGGCACAAGAAAAAATGGCAATAGGATTATCTAAATTAGCAGAAGAAGATCCAACATTTAAAACATATACAGACCATGATAGTGGTCAAACAATTATAGCAGGAATGGGAGAACTACATCTAGATATAATTGTTGATAGATTAAAAAGAGAATTTAAAGTTGAATGTAATGTAGGTAAACCACAAGTTGCTTACAAAGAAACAATAAGAAATGCAGTTAGAGTAGAAGGAAAATTCATTCGTCAATCTGGTGGACGTGGACAATATGGTCACGTATGGCTAGAAATGGAACCATTAGAGCCAGGTTCAGGAATTCAATTTGAGAGCAAAATCGTTGGTGGTGTTGTTCCAAAAGAATATATTAAACCAGTTGAAGAAGGAATTAGGGAAGCTGCTGAAAGCGGAATTTTAGCTGGATACCCAGTTATAGATTTCAAGGCAACATTAGTAGATGGATCTTACCACGATGTTGACTCTTCAGAAATGGCGTTCAAAATAGCTGGTTCTATGGCCTTCAAAGAAGGATGTAGACAAGCGAAATCAGTTATATTAGAGCCTATAATGAGAGTTGAAATAACAGTCCCAGAAGAATACATGGGAGATGTTATAGGAGATATAAACTCAAGACGTGGAAGAATGGAAGGAATGGAAGCAAGAAGCGGATCTCAAATAATAAGAGGATTTATTCCATTATCAGAAATGTTTGGATATGCAACAGACTTACGTTCAAAAACACAAGGTAGAGGAACATATGCAATGGAACCAAGCCATTATGAAGAAGTTCCAAAATCTGTACTTGAAACAATAGTTGCAACAAGAACAAAGAAAGAAGACTAAAACCCTCAGTCTGCTAACGCAGACAGCTCCCTTAGATAAGGGAGCCAAGGTTATATAAAACACTTGTCCCCTTTACTTAAAGGGGATGTCACGAAGTGACTGGGGATTTTATTAAAAAAATAACAAAACACTTGCAATTTTAATAAAAATATTATAAAATAGCAATGCATACAAAATGTATGGGCGAATACCGCTCATCCGTAAATAAAGACATTAAATTTTAAAAAAATAAAATATAAAAAATAAGGAGGAAATCAAAAATGGCAAAAGCTAAATTTGAAAGAACAAAACCACATGTTAACATTGGTACAATTGGTCACGTTGACCACGGTAAAACAACAACAACAGCAGCTATTACAAAATGGTTAGGATTATTAGGAAAGGCACAATTTACAGCATATGATCAAATAGACGGTGCTCCAGAAGAAAAAGCAAGAGGAATCACAATTAACACAGCACACGTTGAATATGAAACAGAAGCAAGACACTATGCACACGTTGACTGTCCAGGACATGCTGACTATGTAAAAAACATGATTACAGGTGCAGCACAAATGGATGGAGCTATATTAGTAGTTTCAGCAGCTGACGGTCCAATGCCTCAAACAAGAGAGCACATATTACTTGCAAGACAAGTTGGAGTTAAATATATCGTTGTTTACTTAAACAAATGTGATATGGTTGACGATCCAGAATTATTAGAATTAGTTGAAATGGAAGTTAGAGACTTATTAACTAGTTATGAATTCCCAGGAGATGAAATCCCTATCGTAAAGGGATCTTCTCTAAAAGTATTAGAATGTTCATCAACAGATCCAAACGCTCCAGAATATGAATGTATGAAAGAGTTAATGGCTGCAGTTGATAGCTATATACCAACACCAGATAGACCAACAGACCAACCATTCTTAATGCCAGTTGAAGACGTATTCACAATAACAGGTAGAGGAACAGTTGCTACAGGTAGAGTAGAAAGAGGAACAATAAAAGTTTCTGAAGAAGTTGAAATCGTTGGATTATCAAAAGAAACACCAAAAACAGTTGTTACTGGTGTTGAAATGTTCAGAAAATTATTAGACCAAGCAGAAGCTGGAGACAACATAGGAGTTCTATTAAGAGGTATTCAAAGAAACGAAATCGAAAGAGGTCAAGTTTTAGCAAAACCAGGAACAATACATCCACATACAAAATTCAAAGCAGAAGTATATATCTTAACAAAAGAAGAAGGTGGAAGACATACACCATTCTTTAATGGATATAGACCACAATTCTACTTCAGAACAACAGACGTTACAGGTGTTATCGATTTACCAGCAGGAACAGAAATGGTAATGCCAGGAGATAACATTGCAATGACAATCGAATTAATTACACCTATAGCTATAGAAAAAGGATTAAGATTTGCTATCCGTGAAGGTGGTAGAACAGTAGGTTCTGGTATAGTTTCAGAAATAATTGAGTAATAAACACTCTTTATATAAAAAACGTAATTGGATTTTCCAATTACGTTTTTTTGTGGTATAGGAAAAAATCGTTTTTTTCGGTGATACAACAGATATTTTGAACGACCAATGGTCGCCCCTACAGTTTTAAAAAATGAAAGAATTTCATTTTTTAAAACTAATCGGTCAAATTAATAAAAAACTCTTGACTTTTTATATATATAATAATAGTATAAGTACATATTATTATTATAGCCGTAACATTTAATCAATATTAGAATATATTAACGTTACAAAACAAGGGAGGAGCTAAAAGTAATGGTTATTTTACTAGATGCAATGGGAGGAGATAACGCTCCAGATGCAACAATAAAGGGCGCAGTAAAAGCAATAAAAGAAATTAATTCAGAAATTATATTAATAGGTAAAGAAGAAGTAATAAATAGCAAAATAAAAGAAATATATAATAAAGATAATATATCAGAAATTTCAAATAGATTAAAAATACATAATACAACAGAAACTATTGATATGGAAGATACACCAACACAAGCAATAAAACATAAAAAAGATTCATCAATGGTAGTAGGATTTAATTTATTAAAAGAAGGAAAAGGCGATGTATTTATTTCAGCAGGAAATTCAGGTGCACTTCTTACAGGTGCAACCTTATTAATAGGTAGAATTAAAGGAATAGATAGGCCGGCGCTAGCACCAATGCTTCCATCCTACAAAAAAAGTGTAATGCTTATGGATGCAGGAGCAAATACAAATTGTAAGGTAATAAATTTAGTACAATTTGCACGAATGGCTAATGTATACTTAGAAAGCGTTTGTGGAATAGAAAATCCTAAAATTGGATTATTAAATATTGGAACAGAAGAAACAAAAGGTAATGATTTAATAAAAGAAACATACTATGAATTAAAAGAGAATGCAGAAACTTTGGGAATAAATTTTGTTGGAAATGTAGAAGGAAGAGATGCCTTTACAGGTGAAATTGATGCAGTAATAACAGATGGATTTACAGGAAATGTACTTCTAAAAACAGCAGAAGGCGTAGGAAAGCTAGTTAAAAGAACACTTAAGGAAAGCCTAAAAAGAAACATATTATCATTAATATGTTCAATTCCAGCATTACCATCAATAAAGAAATTTGCAAAAACAATGGATTATAAAGAATATGGTGGAGCACTATTTTTAGGAGTAAAAAAACCGGTAGTAAAAGCCCATGGAAGTAGTGATGCAAAACTATTCTATTACACAATAAAACAAGCAGAAAAATTTGCAGAAAGTGGAACAATAAATAAATTAAGAGAACAATTTGAAAAAAATTAATTTATGTATTGACATTTTAGAATATATATATTATTTTAGTGTTATTAATATTAAAAATATAAATTTAACGTATAAAGCGTTTTGAAATAAAGGGAGGTGAACTTAAAATGAGTTCAGAAGAAGTTTTCGAAAAAGTAAAAGAAATAATAGTAGAACAACTTGGAGTTGAAGAAACAGCAGTTACACTTGAAGCATCTTTTATAGATGATTTAGGAGCAGATTCACTTGATATAGTTGAATTAGTAATGGCATTAGAAGAAGAATTTGATATGGAAATTCCAGACGCTGATGCAGAAAAAGTTGTTACAGTAAATGATGTTGTTGAATACATAAAAGAAAATGTATAGGAATAACAATGTAGGGGCGACCATTGGTCGTCCATTTTTCTTATTGTATAGGAAAAATGGCGCAATCATGCGCCCTTATGTTTTGTATTAGGAAAGTTCGACTTTCCGTTTATATATTGCAAACGTTGTAGGGAACGACGCCCTCGTCGTTCAGTGTGGCGAAGCCACCTTTTTTGTATATGCCTCAAAACTCTACCCATATTTGAATTTTACCAAATTTATGATATAATAATAATATAATATGATATTATAATAGTGAGGTATAAAATGGGAAAAGTTAGAATAGACGAAACGTTAAGAATAACTAGAATATTGAAAGTAAATGGAGTAGATCCAAGTACATTACAACTAACGAAGACAAATAATGGAAGATTTAAATATAGGATATTAGGAGAACTAGAACAAGTTGGAGCAGATATACAGAAAATAATAGAAGAAAACGATTTGGATCCGGAATATCCATATGCAACAGGAATTAGAATGTTAAGGAATGCATATAATGGTAATTATCAAATAACAGAAGAAGAAAAAAGAGAAGCAGAAAGGTTTGGTCTAATCTCAAAAGATACAACTAATCAAAAAAGAAGTATAATAGAATTGAGCGAAAAAGAAACTTCTCTAAAAAGAGCATTAAAAATAGCTAGAATATTAAAGGTAAATGGAGTAGATCTAAGTACATTACAATTAACAAAAATAGTTAATGGAAGAACTAAATATAGATTGTTAGAAGAATTAGAGCAAGAGGGAGTGGATATACCAAAGATAATAGAAGAAAATGAATTAGATGGTAAATTTGAAATAGGTGCAAAGCTTATGGCCATAAAGAGAGCATATAATGGAGTAGGAGTTTATGAAATGGATAAAAAAGAAAGAAGAGAAGTAGAGAGAATTGGGCTAATTTCTAAAGCAAAAGGAAGTCAAGTAGTAGGAGAAGAGGTATCAACTCCAGAATCACTAGAACAAAAAGAACAACGAAAAAGAGAACTAATGAGGAAAACAAAACAAGCAAGGACGCTTTTCGAGAAATATTATCAATTAGAAGATAGTAAGGGGAATAGGTAAATATTAGTAAGTCTAAAATATTAAAAAAGATAGAAGGAACAACTTCTATCTTTTTTTAATATCTATATATAGGGTGATACTATGAAAATTAAATTTACAAAAATGCAAGGCTTAGGAAACGACTATATATACATAAATTGCATATGTCAAGACTATGAAGGAATAATAGAAAACGTTTCTAAATTATCTAATAGAAATTTTGGTATTGGCTCAGATGGAGTAATATTAATATTAAAGAGTGATATTGCAGATTTCAAAATGAGAATATTTAATTCAGATGGAACAGAAGCTAAAATGTGTGGCAATGGAATAAGATGTGTTGGCAAATTTTTATATGATAACAATATAACAAAAAAAGAAGAATTAGAAATAGAAACATTAAGCGGGATAAAAAAACTAAAATTAGATATTAAAAACAATAAAGTTATAAGTGTGCAAGTAGATATGGGTGAGCCTTACTTTAAACCAAGAGAAATTCCAATTATTGGAGATAGCAATAAAATCAAAATAAATATTGAAGACGAAAATATAAAACTTATATGTGTATCTATAGGAAATCCACATGCAGTATCAATAGTAGATAATATTGATAATATTGATATAGAAAAACTTGGACCAGTAATTGAAAACAATGTTAATTTTCCGGAAAGAACGAATGTAGAATTTGTAGAAATACTAGATAATGAAAATATAAAAATGAGAGTATGGGAAAGAGGCGCAAAAGAAACACTAGCTTGCGGAACAGGCGCTTGTGCAAGTGCTGCAATATGCAATAGTGAAGGGTACACCAATTCCAAAGTAAACGTACATCTAAAAGGTGGAGAACTAAACATAAATTGGAATAAAGAAAATAATCACATATATATGAAGGGCCCAGCAGTTACTGTATTTGAAGGTGAAATTGAAATTTGAGGAGGTAAATTTTATGGCAAATATGAACGAAAATTTTTTAAAATTACAAGACAACTATTTGTTTTCAACAATATCTAAAAAGGTAAATGAATTTAAGCAAAATAATCCGTCAAAAAAGATAATAAAAATGGGAATAGGAGACGTTATATTACCTATTCCTAAATCAATAATAGAAGCGATGCATAATGCTGTAGATGAAATGGGGGATATTTCTACATTTAAAGGATATCCACCCGAGTATGGGTACCAATTCCTAAAAGAAAAAATAGTAGAAAATGATTATAAATCTAGAAATGTGA
The DNA here is from genome assembly GCA_949840345.1 of uncultured Eubacteriales bacterium. Lineage (GTDB taxonomy): Bacteria > Bacillota > Clostridia > TANB77 > CAG-508 > CAKPQL01. The sequence continues at coordinate 96,784 of CATKWX010000004.1, read as the reverse complement.
GTATAGATGAAACAGAAATATTTATATCAGATGGAGCAAAGAGCGACACTGGAAACATACTAGATATTTTTGGAAACAACAATGTAGTTGCTATACCAAATCCAGTATATCCAGTATATATGGATACAAATATAATTGCAGGAAATAAAATAGTGTATATTCCAATGAACAGAGAGAATAACTTTATACCAGAGTTACTAGAAGAAAAAGTAGATCTAATTTATCTATGCTTTCCTAACAATCCAACAGGTACGACAATTACAAAAACACAATTACAAAAATGGGTAGATTATGCAATAAATAACAAATCAATTATCATTTATGATGCAGCGTATGAGGCATTTATAACAGAAAAAAATATTGTACATACAATATATGAAATAGAAGGTGCTTCAAAAGTTGCAATAGAAATTAAAAGTTTTTCAAAAACAGCAGGGTTTACAGGATTAAGATGTGGATACACAGTAATACCAAAGGAAGTAATAGGATATACAAAAAACAATGAAAAAATTTGCATAAATAAATTATGGGCAAGAAGGCAAAGTACTAAATTTAATGGAGTATCATACATAACTCAAAAGGCAGCAGAAGCGGTATATTCAGAAGAAGGAAAACAGCAAATAAATAAAAATATTAAATTCTATTTAGAAAATGCACAAATAATACGAAGTGAGCTAGAAAAATATGGCTATGAAACATATGGCGGAATTAACGCGCCATATATATGGGTTAAGACACCAAATGGATTAAGCTCTTGGGAGTTTTTTGATTATTTGCTAAACGAGAAATGTATAGTAGGGACACCACGGAAGTGGCTTTGGAACAGAAGGGGAAGGATATTTTAGATTATCAGCCTTTGGAAATAGAAGCGATATCAAAGACGCAATGAATAGATTTAAAAGGTAAATTATGTATAACAGAGTAGTAAATAATATATATTTATTCTTTATGGATATTTATAATTATAACCAAAAATTAAAACAAAAAATTATAAAAAACTATTTTCAACAAAATATAAATATGGTATAATATATACGATATTGTGATATAAGGAGGAGAATAGTTTTGATTCAGATACTAGTATGCGATAAAGTATATGTAACACCAGAAATGAGAAGAAAAAAGTTCTTATATAAAATTTACTTTATATTATCTATTCTTTTAATTATATCATTATGCTCATATTATATATATGCTGATTATGATAGAAACAAAAGTGAACAAGTATCACAAGAAATTCTAGAAGGAATTGATATAGCGACAAATATTGAAAATCGAGGAGAACCAACAGAAGAAAGAGTAACAATTGAAGATAATGTTATTGTAGTAATTTTAAATGATAAATCAGAAGGAGAAATAGACGTAGAAGAATTAGTAGCTACGGCACAAGAACAAATAAAGGAAAACGAGAAAAAGGATGTAGCTGCAATACCAAAAATGTATAAGGCAAAAGATGGAACTGAGTATTATACAATAGCAGTAATAGAGATACCAAAATTAAATATAAAATATCCAGTATTATCAACATGGAATGATGAATTATTAAAAAAGGCAACATGTAAATATAAAGGACCTGATCCAAACGAAATAGGAAACTTCGTTATAATTGGACATAATTATAGAGATGAGTCGAAAAATGCATTCTTTACAAATATACATAAATTAAACCCATTAGACATAATAGTGCTAACAGATATGTCTGGTAGAACAGTAGAATATAGTGTATATAGTAATACTGTTATAAAAGATAACGACTTTAGTTGTGTAGATCAAAGTACTGATGGCAAAAAAGAATTAACACTGCTTACATGTTACAATTATGGAAAAGATAGAACTGTAATAAAAGCTATAGAAAGAAAATAAATATAATAACAAAAAAATAAGATCTTTCATAAAATATATAGAGTATATTTTATGGAGGATTTTTTATGGCAAAAATATTAGTATATAATAATGATAACAATAGAATGGAAACATATTACAAAGGCGAAAGTGAAGCAATGCCATATAATGCAAATAGAACATTAACAGTAAGAGAATTTAGGGGATCAAGTAATAGCCCAACATTATGGACTACTAAAAGAACAATGCAAAGTTGGAATAGCCAAAGGTACTTATATGGTGCTCCAATACCTGTAGGATTTGCTTTCAAAAGAAGCTTTGAAGGAGGGCATGGTTCACAATCACAACATTATGCAGGGGTAGCGTTTGATGTGGCGCAACTATTAAACCAAACAAAAAGAGACAGAATAAGAGAAGTTGCAATCAATTCAGGTGTTTGGTCATATGTAGAGCCAGCTTACTTAACACCTACATGGGTGCATTTTGATGATAGAAATAGAAACGCTGCTTGTGGTGGAAATGCAGGTTATCCATTAATAAGGCAAGGGTCGAGAGGAGTCTATGTGCTAGTAGCACAAGATGGATTAAATACATTAGGGTATAGAACTGGTGGACTAGACGGAGTTTTTGGGTTACAAACTAAAAATGCTGTAATAAGATATCAAAGAAGTAGGGGACTTACTGCAGATGGGGTCATTGGATGTAACACTTGGCGTTCATTACAAGAGAATGTAGTTGGAATTGGCAAAACATCCACAACAATAAATTAGAACTTTAAAAATAAATATTGTAAACTAAAATGGAATATGCTAAAATAAAATTGTAATATTCAAATGAAAGGAATTTATATATTAATTATATAAATTTAGGTAAATACAATGGACAAAAGTGAATTAATAGAATTAGTATACGAATATGTAGAAAACAATAAATATGATAAAAGATTTATTCCATTTATTCAATCATATATATCAAAATGTGTACAGATTTATAATTGGGATAAAACAATATTAGAAGATAAATTAAAAGAATATACAAATAAAATTAAAAACATAGAGTTTTTAAATATAGGAAGACAAAGAATATTAGTAGATGTAGATAACAAAACAATAATCATAGATGAAAGAATAAAGTATAATCAAGAGGATTACACGCTTGAAGAATATATACAAGCATCATATAAAGAGCAAGATAAAATCTTAAGTACTAGTACATATCTAGGTTTAGAAAATTATAATAATACAATACTAAAAGAAGAAATAAGATACACATTTAAAACTTACAATAGAAAACTAATAGAGGAAAAAGTTGTATTTGAAATAATAACTCTAATTCAACAAAAAGATTACGATAAAAGATTTATACCATTTATAAAAGAATACTTTTTTAGAAGTGCAGAAATTTACAATTGGAATAGAGACGAACTAGAAAAGAAAATCAATAACTTTAAGAACAATGTAGACAGTATAGAACTTAAAAAATTGAAGAAAAAGTGTGTAGAATATAGTCCACAAGATAAAAAAATATACGTAAATAAAAATTTACATACTTATGCAAATGATGTAATAATAAAAAATATGTTTAGAGAGCAAGGGTATGCAACAAACTATACAAAAATAGAAAACAAAGTATATGAAAATGGATTATATAGTAATGCGGAAGGCAATGAAAACGAAAAATTATTAAATGCATATGTAGAAGAAGTTTCAGCAAACTATTTAACAGGAAGAGTCCCATATTCAAATGAATTATATACAACTTGTAGAGTAAGTCAAAGTGAAAGAAAAGATTATAACAATAAAATTGCTTATTTAGCTTCAATGCTAGCTGCTGCATTTGGAATAAGCGAATTTGAATTTGCTAAACTAAAAGATAAAGGAAGAGCAAGATTTAACGAATATTTTAGAGCAAGATTTGAATATATGGATACTGAGAGGTACATAGACAAATTCTTCGAAATAGTAACAAACCTACAAAATGCGCCAGATACAATATTTTCAACAAAAGATATAACAAAACATTATGCAGAAATGTACAACCTAAGTATAGAAATACTAAATGAAAGATTAGAATATGAACAATCAAACATGAAAGACGAAAAGAAAAGAGCATTTAATACACGAGCAAATTATGCAAGATATAAAATTGTAAATACATTAAAACAAGCTAAAAGAAATCAATGTTTAGACCCTAAAGTTATGAACGAAATAATAATATATAATAAATACATAAGAAAATATTTAAGGGTACCTAAAATTGCAAGATATAAATTTAGAAAAGTTGCAAAACAAGTATATTCTAACAATGATACTCTATTTGATAATACAGAATTAATAATGACAATAACAAATGAACTTAAATTTCCAATTTTGGGTAAGATTTTTAACAAAAATCAAAATTTGCTATTAATAGAAGGAACACAAGAAGAGCCAATAGAGAGCTTTAACGAACTTATAGAAGAAAGAAAAAGAGAATTAAGTAAAACAAAAATAGTAGTTCCAAATAAAGAGATATTTGAATTTAATGAAAAATAATTTTAAAAAAAATAAAAAATTTTTGCAAAAATACTTGCAAAAATTTTTTTTATATATTAAAATGTTATCGAAGTGGAGAAAAGTGGTATAAAGTGGTGACAAAGTGGAGGAGGTGGAACGAAAGTGTTAATAGGTGAATATGAACATTCTGTAGATGTTAAAGGTAGACTTATAATGCCAGCTAAACTTAGAGATGAAATTGGATATAAATTCATAGTAACAAAAGGATTAGATGGATGCTTATTTGTATTTCCTTTAAAAGAGTGGGAAATATTCCAAGAAAAACTAAGAGCACTTCCAGTTTCAGATAAAAATGCTAGAAACTTCACAAGATTTTTCTTTGCAGGAGCAACAGAATGCGAAATAGATAAACAAGGCAGATTTTTAGTAAGTAGTAATCTAAGAGAATTTGCAGGTTTAGACAAAGATGTAATAATAATAGGAATGAACTCAAGACTAGAAATATGGAGCAAAGAGAAATGGCAACAATGTGACGAGAACATATCAGCAGATGAAATAGCTGAACATATGACAGATTTAGGTATATAACTTTTAGAAAGTTTATATAGATTACAAAGGAAAAAACGAAGGTAAATTACAAATGTAGGGGCGATTTTAACCGCCCGCAAAAAACACAAAAGAAAAAGATTAAAAATACAAAAGAAGAAAATTAAAATTACAAAAGAAAAAACAATGTAAATTTCACAAAAGAAAAAATTTAAAATTACAAAAGACAAAACAAATGTAGGGGCGATTTTAATCGCCCGCACAAACCACAAAAGACAAAACAAACGTAAATTACAAATGTAGGGGCAATTTTAATCGCCCGCACGAACTACAAAAGAAAAAATTTTAAGGTACAAATGAGTTTTTAAGTACATAAGAAAATTAAATATAAGCATATAAAGCATTTGACAGTTGGTATTGTATATTACCAACTGTTTATGCTTATTTGTAACTTAAAAGGAATGAGATAAAATGTTTAATCATATATCAGTATTATTAAATGAATGTATTGAAAATTTAAATATAAATCCAGATGGTATCTATGTAGATGGAACGCTAGGTGGTGCAGGGCATAGTTTTGAAATTGCAAAAAGACTATCTAATAATGGCAAGCTAATAGGAATAGACAGAGATACAGAAGCTTTAAAAGCTGCAGAACAAAAACTAAAGGAATTTTCAAATATACAATACATACATGGAAATCATGATGATATAAAAAGTATACTAGAAAATTTGAAAATAGATAAAGTAGATGGAATATTATTAGACTTAGGAATGTCTTCATATCAAATAGATGAAAGATCTAGGGGATTTAGCTATATGGCAGATGCCAAATTAGATATGAGAATGGATACAACTCAACAACTAGACGCTACAGAGGTTATAAATAATTATAAAGAAGAAGAACTTTCAAAAATTCTATATGAATATGGAGAAGAGAAATTCTCAAGGCAAATAGCAAGAAATATCTGCGAATATAGAAAAGATAAAAAAATAGAAACAACTACAGAATTAGTAGAGATTATAGAAAAAAGCATACCAAGTTTTGCCAAAAATGCAGTAGGGCATCCTGCAAAAAAAACATTTCAAGCAATAAGAATAGAAGTTAATAATGAAATTAAGCCATTATACGATACAGTAATAAACTGTATTAATGCCCTAAAACCTAAAGGAAGGTTATGTATAATAACTTTTCATTCATTAGAAGATAGAGCAGTAAAAATGGCATATTCTGATGCTTTGGGAAAATGCATATGTCCGAAAGAATTACCATATTGTGTGTGCAATAGGCAAATATTAGGAAAAATCATAAATAAAAAACCAATATTGCCAACCGAAGCTGAAATAAACAGCAATTCAAGAAGCAAAAGTGCAAAACTAAGAGTATTTGAAAGAATATAAAACACAAAATGTATTGAAAACGTTGTAGGGGCCAAACGGGAGATTAGCTACGAAGCGGATGCCGAGTTGTAGGGAACGACGCCCTCGTCGTTCCGTTAATAAATAAAAATTAATTGTATGGACACCGTTTGTGGGAATACCTTGTAGGGGTCGATGCCCACATCGACCCGTTAAGAGTGAATAGTTAAGAGTGAAGAGTACAAAATTTGCTCTTTGCAAATTTTGAAGGAGGTGCATATTATGGCAAGAAATTATAATTCATATAACTATGGAACAAGCCCTAGAAAACTAGAGCCAGAATATACACCTAGTAGAAAGCAAAAAACAAATAAGCCAAAAGTAAAAAAAGTTCAAAATAATATAAAAGAAAAAAACAAAGAAAAAGAGCAGCAAATATTTAAGGAACAACAAAGAAAGAAACAGCAAAGAAAAGTAATAATATATATAGGAATAGGTTTTTTAATTCTATTTGCGATAAGTTACAGAAATTCACAAATAGATGAACAATTCTCAAAAATACAGTCAGCACAAAATGAACTTGCAATAATTCAAAAAGAAAACGAACAATTAAAAGTAAATATAGAAAACGGTTCCAACCTAAATAATTTAGAGCAATCGGCAAAAGAATTATTAGGAATGCAAAAGCTAAGCAGTAGGCAATCTGTATATGTGAATTTACCGAAGGTAGATTATATACAAGGGACTCAAAATTAAACGTTAAATTTTGTTATTATAGTAGTAAAAAGTATGAATATAATATAAGAGCGCTTTTAGCGTTCTTTTTTGCTAATATAAAGAATTAAATTTTTGGTACTACATTGGTTCTAATAAGATAAATCGCTTTTTATCAAAAATTGGTAAAAAATGTTTACATAATAGTATAGATATGTTATAATAAAAGAGGAATTTTGAAAATTGGAGGTTTGGTTAAAAATGGAAGAAAATATAATAAATAACAAGTATAAACTTAAATTAGTAATAAAACTAAGTTTTTGTTTTACTTTATTATTAATAGTATTTTTATTACCAAATTTATCTTTTGCAGCAGAAGGAGAAACAGAAGAAATAGAGGATAATGAATTCGTATATTTATCAGATATGCCATATATGACAGGAAAGGATAAGACTGGAATAGACAATACAAGAGTAGGTTGGGGAAGTATCCATTTAAATAGAACAGACAGTGGAGCACAATTTTCTATAAGAATAGAGGGTGGTACTTATAGTTTCCAAAAAGGAATATGGGCTCATGCAGGTTCCATAGTAACATATGATTTAACTAACTATCAACAATACGACTATTTCACTACATATATGGGAGTAAATACATCATCTGGTAATAATGGTAATGGTGTTAATTTCAAAATTTTTACTTCAACAGATTTAGCTAATTGGGAATTAAAGACTGAACCTAATCCACCAACAATTAAGTCAGGTAATAATGCAATTTTCGTTAAAATACCAATTAAAGGTGCAAAATATTTAAGATTAGTAGCAAACGACAATGGCTCAAACGGAAATGACCACTCTGTTTATGTTGAGCCGAAATTAATTAAAGAAGGTTACAAAGAGCCAGGAGAAGAGCTAGTTCCATCAATAACAGAATTAGATACAAAAATTAAAGAATTTGTAAATTTAAATGCAGATTTATCAACTAATAAAGAATATGAATTAACACTTTTAAAAAGAGAACTTATTAATAGAGTAGGAAACTATGCATTAAGAAGATTTTTAAATGACAGTGAAGAAAATAAAGCAGTATATGAATGGTTAACAGGAGATGTAGATATTTTAAGATTATATATATTAGGTGGAACACCAGAAGGAGGAAGTTATTATAATTCATTAACACAATTATCTAGACTTTATGATGAATATAGTAATGATTTTACAAATAATGAACCTATAGAAAATGATTGGTGTCCAGAAAACATGACTAAAGGTGACTTGTACAAAAAAATGGCAATTTCACTTTCTTTAACACATTCACAAAATGTTGGATTGTGGATGCAATCAGGTGCAGCGGAAAATAAATCAGATGCTCTTAGACGTTATGCAATATATAAATATATGTATGAAAATGGAAAGCTTAACGCATTAGGAAATAGTTGGGATATAACAAAATGGTTTGAATCTTTACAAGTTGAAGAAATGCGCTTTATTATGAATAACTTAATAGATGATGAAGAAATTTTATGGCTAAATAGATATGTTCAAGATAGATTAGATCAATATAAAGGAACAAACTATTTAACACCTCATCCTTATATTGCGTATGTAGCGCCAAATTACGGAAATCCACTTTACTATGACCCAAATAATGTAGATTATTTCAATGAATTATTTGCAATAAATAAAACAGATGATAATACAGGAAGAGAATTGGTTAAAGATGGAGAAAATACTGGTAAAGTAGGCCTATTTGATACAGAATTTACTATACCAGGAGGTAAAAATACTAAAGAATATACGTTAAAGATAACAAGAGGCACTTCAAACTATAAGTTATTTAAGGTATGGATGAATTTTAGAAATAAATTTGGAACTGGTTGTGTTTGTGGCGGTATATCAAAAAGTGGTTCAAATATTCGTACAACTCATGGAATACCTGCAACTGTTATTGGTCAACCAGGACACGCAGCACTTTTATATTATACTAAAGATGCACAAGGAAGAGGATATTGGAATCTAGATAATGATGTATCTGGTTGGACTGCCTCTGAAAAAGGCGAAAGATTGCTACTAGGTTGGGGAAATGCCAATACAAATTATGCTAGAGGTTCATACCAAGTTGTATATATGGCATTAGCACAAGAAGCAATAAATGACTATGAAAATTTAGTAAAAGCTGAAGAACAAGTTTATCTTGCAAAGGTATATAATAGTGATTTAACAGATGAAACAAAAAAACTTGAGACTTTAGAAAAACAAGAAGAAATATATAGGAAAGCACTAGAAGTACAACCTATAAATGTTGATGCTTGGCTTGGATTAATTAATGTGTATCTTTTAAATACTGATAAAACTGAAGATGATTTTTATGATTTAGCAGAAGAATTAGCAGAAGATTTAAAATATTTTCCACTACCAATGTATCAATTAACAAATTTAATTAAACCAAAATTAACAAGTGTGCAAAATTCTTATAAATTTACACTTTTACAAACAAGAATTTTAACAGAGGGAAGTAAAACACCTAATAATACAGCTGAGCAATATTATGTATATCAGCCATCTCTTACAAGATTAGAAGCAAACTTTTTATTAGGAAAATTAGATAAGACAATTGCAACATTTTCATTTGATGGAGCGAATGCTGGAAAAATTATATTATCAAGTCGTTTCGATGGAAATGGAGTTCGCTTCGATTATAGCTTAGATGGAAAACAAACTTGGACAGAGGTTTCATTTACGGCTGAGGAAGAACATAAATTACAATTAACGCCTGAAGAAATAGCAAGTATTACAGCAGAAAATGACATTTATGTTCATATTGTAGGTGTAGGATACGAAGAACAAAACTTATATAAAATAGATATAGTGGATAATGTTATAAATGATAGCATGTATTATGGAAATGATTTAGAAAATAGAGTAATAGGAGTAAATTTAACTTGCGAATGGAGAAATAGTGAAAATGATCCTTGGACATCTTACGCTACAGCCTCTCCGGATAACACAGGAAATAAAACATTACAAATAAGACAGGCAGCTAATGGAGTAAAATTAGCAAGCAATGTATTAACATTTACATTTACTGAGGATAATCAACCAGATACAAGAAAATACATACCAGTATCTCACTTAAGTATACATGCTGTTTCAACACAAGCTACTAGTAATGGTGGAGCTGCTGTAAATGCAATAGATGCAAACTATAATACAAGATGGCATTCAGCATGGAATGGTAGTGACACAGAGCGTTATATAGTAATAAAACTAGATAAATCAGTTGCACTATCAGCAGTAGAATTTGTACCAGCAGGTGGTGGAAACGGTAAAATATTGGATGGTACAATATATGGAAGTATGGATGGCGAAACTTGGGAAGAATTATCAAGCCTAAAAAATTTAACATACACAAATCAAGCAAATACAAACGCAGATGCAATAACTAATACAAAAAGTTTTGAAATAGCAGAACCAAAAGAAGTACAATATGCAAAAATCGTAGCAAATAGAGCAACAAACGGAAATTGGTTTACAGCAAGAGCATTTAACCTATATCAAGATTTAACAAAAAATCCACATCCAACAGCAAGTGTAGCATATAGCACTACAGAACCAACTAATGGCGTTGTAGTAGCAAGACTTATAAACCCAAGTACAGAAATAACAATTACAAACAATGATGGAAAAGACACATATGTATTTACAGAAAACGGAGAATTCACATTCGAATTTGCTGACAAAAATGGAAATACAGGAAGTGCAATAGCAAAAGTAGATTGGATAGATAAAGATGGACCAACAGTAGATGTAAATTATGGATTAGATGCTGACAAAAAGCTAACAATATTATTAGATAATATCAGTAAAGATGTATATTTATTAGATGAGGATAATAATAAAATAAATTACATAGAAGTTAATGAAGTAAGCAAGAAAATAACAAACATTACATATTTAGATAATGAAGGCAATTCATATAAGGTACTTGATAAAGATACATCTGGAAACACAACAAAAATTACATACAAAAATACAACAGGAAATGTATCAACTGTTGCAACATACATAACTACATTAGATAACGGAGCAGTAGCTAGCGAAGAATATTTTGACAGTGAAGGAAATGCTATAACGAATTTAACAGATGCAGAAAAGGAAACCTTAAGAACACTACAACAAACAGCAAGATCAAATCCGTTAGAACAAGCACTAGAAACAAGTGGAGAATATGAGTTTAAACTTGTAGATAAATCAGGAAATATATTATGCAAAAATATTAAAGTAGATTATATTGAAAATACAATAATAGCAAGTGATATAACTTATAATATTACAAAATTAACAAATACAGATGTTGTTGCAACTATTAATCCATATATAATTGATACTGAAGGAAAACACGCAAGTGTTGAAGTAACAAGCGAAGGAGGGGCTACACATACATTTACAGAAAATGGAGAATTTACATTTGAATATAAAGATTCTTCAGATACTGAGAATTGGAATGTAAAACAACATAAAGCAAAAGTAGACTGGATAGATAAAACTGCTCCAACAGCAGAAGTAAGATACAGTACAACAGAAAGTACAGATAAGCCAGTAGTAGCAACATTAGTAAATGAAAGTGAAGACATAACAATCACTAACAATGGAACTAGTAGAGAATATACATTTACAGAAAACGATGAATTCACATTTAGATTTATAGATAAAGCAGGAAATGTTGGAACAGTAACAGCAAAAGTAGACTGGATAGTAGAAGATACAACAGTAACATCAGAAAAATACAAAGTAAGTGCAGGATATGTATCAAGAATACCAGTAGACACAACAGTATCAGAATTTAAAAGTAATGTAACAAGTAATGAAGAATTAACAATTTTAGATAAAGACGGAAATGTATTACAAGATGAAGACAAACTTACAACAGGAGTAATACTAAAAGCAGGAGAAGAAAAGCAATATACATTAGTATTAATTGGGGATATAAATGAAGATGGAAAAATAACAATAACAGATTTAGTACAATTAAAACTATTCACAGTAAACCTAAGAACACCAAACGTAGTACAAAAAATGGCAGCAGACATGAATGGAGATGGCAGAATAAGCATAACAGACTTAGTAAAATTAAATTTAATGTTAGTACACATAGAAGAATAAATATAGCTTGCCTAACGGCAAGAATGAATAATGAATAGTGAATAATGAATAATTATTGATGGGAACGGCGCCCTCGCCGTTCCGTTAATAAATAATTATTGCATAAAGAATAAGAAAAAATATAATGAATATATTTAAATAAGATTAGTATTATATATACTAATCTTATTTTTGCATTGTAGGGGCGTAACGCTCAAGGAATACCCCTTGTGTGACCTAATTACGCCCTGACCCGTAAGCAAGACCCAGAAGTGAACAGTGAAGAATGAATAGTGAAGAGTACAAAAATCTTCGATTTTTGAGGAGGAATTATGAGAAATACAGATATTACACAAAAAAGGCGAATGAGAAATGCATTGTTTGTAGCTTTTTTAGTATTTATGCTTTTAATAACAAGAATTGGATGGATACAATTTGTAAAGGGTTCAGAATTACAAACAATGGCATATGTACAACAAAATTTAAACAGAAACATAAATCCAAAACGAGGAACAATATACGATTCTACAGGAGTTGCATTAGCTGTTAGTGCTACAGTAGAAACAGTTACAGTCAACCCTACTAATATAAGCAATGAAGATAAAGAAAAAGTTGCTTCAGCTTTATCTCAAATATTTGAATTAGATTATGAAACCGTATTAAAAAAGGTAAAAAAGAAAACTTCAATTGAAACAATTATAAAGAAAGTTGATAAAGAAAAAACAGATGAATTAAGAAAATGGATGAATGAAAATAACATATTAAGTGGAATAAATATAGATGAAGATACAAAAAGATATTATCCATATAACGATTTAGCTTCACAAATAATAGGATTTACAGGAAGCGATAACCAAGGGCTTGATGGAATAGAAGCAAAATTTGATAAAGAACTAAAAGGAACTATGGGTCAAATTCTAAAATTAACGGATGCAAAAGGGTTTGATATAGATGGAACAGGAGAAAGCTATGTTCCAGCAGTAGATGGAAATGATTTAGTATTATCAATAGACATGACAATACAGTCAATTGTAGAAAAATATTTAAAAGAAGCGTGCATAGATAATGTATGTACAGATGGTGGAAATATAGTAGTAATGAATCCAAAAACCGGAGATATATTAGCAATGGCTACATACCCTAATTATAACTTAAATACGCCGTATGAGCCAAATACAGATGAATTAAAGGCACAGTGGGATAGTATGGAATCAAAAGACAAAACAACAGCGCTACAGCAAATGTGGAGAAACAAAGCAACTACAGATGGATATGAGCCGGGGTCAACTTTTAAGTTAATAACAGCATCAGCAGCTATAGAAGAGGGATTAACAGATACAGATAATAAAGGAGAATTTGCATGTACTGGTTCAATAGACATTGCAGGAACAAAAATAAATTGCTGGAGACACTATAGACCACATGGAGCCCAGTCTCTAAGAGAAGCACTAATGAACTCGTGTAACCCGGTGTTTATAGGACTTCGGACAAAAAATTGGTGTCCAAACATATTATGATTATTTAGAAAAATTTGGATTACTAAAAATAACAGGAGTGGATCTGCCGGGTGAAGCTTCTGGAATATTCCTAAAAGAAGAAAAAGTAGGACCAGTAGAATTGGCTACAATATCATTTGGGCAAAGATTTGAAATAACACCTCTACAAATGATAACAGCAGTGTCATCTATTGCAAATGGTGGAACACTAATGAAACCAAGAATAGTAAAACAGATAATAAATAGTAAAACAGGAGAAGTAACAGATATAGAACCAGTTGAAAAAAGTAGGGTAATTTCTAAAGAAACTGCAACTAAAGTATTAAGTATGATGGAAACTGTTGTTGCAGAGGGAACTGGAAAAAATGCGCAAGTTGCAGGATATTCAATTGGAGGAAAAACAGGAACATCAGAAGATGGAGTAAATACAAACAAATATGTAACATCATTTGTAGGAGTTGCGCCAATAGAAGACCCAGAAGTAGTAATACTAATTACCCTATATAATCCAACAGGAGAAGGTGGACACCAAGGAGGAGGTGTAGCAGCACCAATTGCATCACAAGTATTAGGAGAAGTATTACCATATTTAGATGTTATAAAAAAGGAAGAAGAACAAACCAACTCTGTAACTGTGCCAAATGTTACAGGTATGACTATAACAGAAGCTAAGAAGGTACTAAAAGATGTTGGATTAGAATACGAAACACAAATGACTTCAGAAGGAACCACCATAGAAAATGCAGTAATAATAGACCAATTGCCAAAACAAGGAATAAGCATTGCAGAAGGAACCAAAATTATATTGTATGTGGAATAAATAGTAAGTATAGGAGCACTATTTAAAGAAAATACATTGTAGGGAGCTAGACCAACGTCGTTCCGTCACACCACTGTGCCCTATAAATAAATAAAATTTACAAAAACTCTATACAAAAGAAAAAAATAGAGATATAATAAGCTAGTCAAGGTATCTTGATTACGTTATCTTAAAAATAAATTTTTTGATAAATGGAGGTTTAAAAAGCTATGGAGCTAAAAAAAGTATTAAATGGAATCGAAGGACTAAAAGCAAAAGGAGATTTAGACGTAGATATAAATAATATAGAATGCGATTCTAAAAAAATAACAAACGGAGATATGTTTGTTGCAATAAAAGGATATGATTACGATGGTCATGACTACATAGATGAGGCAATTGAAAATGGAGCAAAAGTAATTGTAATGCAAGAAGGAAATAAAATATCAAAATCAAAAATAACCGATGACATAACAGTAGTAATGAGTGAAAATACAAGGGAACTACTAGCAAAATCAGCTTGTAATTTTTACAAAAACCCATCAACAAAATTCAAACTTATAGGAATAACAGGAACAAAAGGAAAAACCACAACTGCATATATGCTAAAAGCAATATTAGAAAAACGTGGTCAAAAAGTTGGAATAATTGGAACTATTGCAAATTGTATAGGAGACGAAAAAATATCAGATAGCACAAGAACAACACCAGAAAGTATAGAACTTCAAAGAATATTAGCTAAAATGGCAGCAGAAAAAGTTGATACAGTTATAATGGAAGTATCATCACAAAGTTTAAAACTAAATAGAGTAGATGGATGTGACTTTGACATAGGAATATTTACAAACTTTTCAAAAGACCATATAAGTGAAAAAGAACATACAGATATGGAGGACTATTACAATTCAAAACTTAAATTATTCACAATGTGTAAAACTGCTTACATAAATACAGATGATTTTTATGTAGCAAAATTAAAAAATAAAGGTTTAAACTGTGAAATAAACACTTTTGGAATAGACAATAATGCAAATTTAGTTGCAAAAGATATAACAATAACTAACTTAACATCAGACTTTAAAGTAAAAATAGGAACAAGAAACGAAAGAATAAAAGTAAGCATACCTGGTAGATATAGTGTATATAATTCACTTGCAGCCATTAGTGTAGCTTTAAAATTTGGAGCAGATGCTGAAATTATAAAAGAGGCACTAGGAAACATAAGCGTTCCGGGAAGAAACGAAATAGTACCAAATAAAAGAGGACTTACAATAATGATTGATTATGCTCATACTCCAGAAAGCTTAGAAAATATTCTTACAACAGTGAAATCATATACAAGAGGTAGAGTAATTGCTGTATTTGGTTGTGGTGGAGATAGAGATAATACAAAAAGAGAAATAATGGGAGAAATAGCAGGAAAAGTTGCAGATTTTACTATAATAACTTCAGACAATCCAAGAACTGAAAAACCAGAAAAAATAATTGAACAAATCGAAGTTGGAATAAAAGAGACAGGAAGTAAATATATATCAATAGTAGATAGAGCAGAAGCTATAAAACATGCAATAAATATGGCAACAAAAGCAGATGTTATAGTTTTAGCTGGAAAAGGGCATGAAACATACCAAGAAATAAACGGCAAAAAACAACACTTAGATGAAAGAGAAATAATAAACGGAATAATAAAATAAAGGCACATTGCAAACACTGTAGGGAACGACGCCCTCGTCGTTCCGTAGACACCACTGTGCCCTAACTTAAAAAGAAATGCCACAACAAACGTTGTAGGGGTCGGCGTCCTCGACGACCCGCACCCCAAAGACATACCCTAAAAAATATTAATTTAAACCCAAACAAAGGAGGAAGCAGGTTGAATTTTCAAATTATAATACTAATATCAACATTTATCATATCAGTTATAATTGCATTAATAATAATACCAATACTAAGAAAACTAAAGGTAGGTCAAATAGAAAGAGAAGATGGACCTCAGAGTCACTTAAGCAAACAAGGTACTCCTACAATGGGTGGAGTAATCATGCTAATTGCTATAATAATATCAGCAATTATTTCTTTCATATACTATTCAAAAATAAATATTGAAGTAGCAAAAAATATGATACCACTATTAATAATAGCAATTGGAATAGGTTTAATAGGATTTATAGACGACTTTAAAAAATTAATATTAAAAAATACAAAAGGATTAAAACCAAGCTACAAAATGTTAGGATTACTAGTAATATCAGTTATATTTGTATTGTATATAACAAATATAACAAAAATAGCAACAGATATACAAATACCATTTTTTAAAAATTATATAAGTCTACCAATTTGGATATTTATACCATTTGTGATCTTTGTAATACTTGGAACAACAAATGCAGTTAATCTAACAGATGGAGTAGATGGATTAGGTGGAAGCGTTTCAGTAATAATAATAGCAACATTAACTGTAATGGGAATGATATTAGGAATACAAGAAATAGTAGTATTTGGAAGCATAGTATGTGGGGCTTGCCTAGGATTTTTAATATTTAACATACATCCAGCAAAAATATTTATGGGAGATACAGGTTCCCTAATGCTTGGAGGAATAATATCAGCAATGGCAATTTATTTAAAAACTCCGCTAATACTAATATTAGTAGCAATAATTCCAATACTAGAAACTTTGTCTGTAATGATTCAAGTAACATATTATAGAAAAACGAAAAAAAGAATATTTAAAATGGCACCATTACATCACCATTTTGAATTATCTGGTTGGAGTGAAAATAAGGTAGTATCAATATTTAGTTTAATAACAACAGTCGTATGTATAATTAGTATATATTCTATATAATGTGAAGAAAGGAATAGATAATGACTAAGAATAATAAACAAAAAAAATTAAATCCTTGTGATTTTACTTTGTGTATAGCAGTTGCTTTATTATTAGCATTAGGAATAGTAATGGTATTATCAGCAAGCTCACCATCATCACTTGCTGAAACAGGAAGTAGCTATTCATATGTAATAAAGCAGTTACAAAGTGCTATATTTGGAATAGTATTAATGATAATAATATCAAGGGTTGATTATAAAATATATAGAAATAGAAAAATATATTTATCTGCTTATGTTATATCTGTAGTTATATTGCTATTTGTTCTTATACCTAACATTGGAGTAACAGTAAACGGAGCAAGAAGATGGATAAATTTAGGAATACAATTTCAACCTTCGGAAATAACAAAAATTGGTTTAATAATATTTTTCGCAGCAATACTAACAGAAAATAAAGATAAATTAAAAAAGCTATCCACAGGTTTCCTAGCACCATTAGGATTAGTACTAATACCAGTATTAATATTAGTAGGAGTGCAAAACCACTTAAGTGTAACAATAGTAATAGTAGGAGTAGTATCAATAATGATGCTTATGGCAGGAAGTAGACCATTACACTTTGTTACATTAGGAAGTATTGGAGCAGTAGTGCGGATCAATTGGACTATTTGCAATGGCTAAATTTACTGAACAAGGTTCATTTAGAATTGCAAGAATAACCTCATTTATAAATCCTTGGGCAGATGCAAAAGGGGCACGGATGGCAAGTAATACAAAGTTTATATGCAATAGGGTCTGGAGGATTATTTGGAGTAGGACTTCGGAAATAGCAAGCAAAAATATTTGTACATACCAGAGCCACACAATGACTTTATATTTGCAGTATTAGCAGAGGAATTAGGCTTTATAGGGTGCTTTGCAGTAATTGCACTATTTGCAATATTTATATGGAGAGGAATCCTAATAGCAATGAAGGCACCAGATATGTTTGGAAGCTTATTAGCAATAGGAATAACTTCACTTGTAGGATTACAAGCAATAATAAATATTGCAGTTGTAACTTCATCAATACCAAATACAGGAATGCCATTGCCATTCTTTAGCTATGGAGGAACATCGCTTGTAATACTATTATGTGCAGTGGGTGTACTATTAAATATATCTAGACAAAGCAAAAAAGCATAAGATAAACATTAATTATTGTAATTTATAAATTAATTTTGTAATTGTAGTGGCAAACGGATTGTAGGGGCGATTTTAATCGCCCGTGTTGCGAAGTAATTGCCGAATGAATAGTGAATAATTAATAATGAATAGTGAAAAATACAAAAATCTTCGATTTTTGATGTAGGGGCGGGCCTTGTGTCCGCCCGTGCCCCAAAGGCACACATAAATTGTAGGGAACAGACCAACGTCGTTCCGTTCTCCGAAGGTATATCTAAGAAAGAAGGAAAAAATTTATGAAAGTAATAATTGCTGCAGCAGGAACTGGTGGACACATAAACCCAGGAATAGCTATTGCTAACAAAATAAGAGAAAAGGATAATTCATCCGAAATTATATTTATAGGAACTAATCGCGGATTAGAAAAAGATTTAGTGCCACGTGCGGGATATAAATTAAAAACAATAGATGCACATGGAATAACAAGGAAAATAACTTTAGAAAATGTAAAAAATGTTGCAAAGACATTAAAATCAGTAGGGAAAGCAAAGCAAATTATAAAAGAATTTAAGCCTGATATAGTAATAGGTACAGGAGGATACATTTGTGGACCTGTAATATATGCAGCACATAGACTAAAAATTCCAACAATGTTACATGAAAGTAATGCTTTTCCGGGAATTGCAGTAAAAATGTTTGCAAAAAAAGTAAACGCGGTTTTGGTAGGATTTGAAGATGCAATAAAAAGAATACCAAAGGCAAAGAAAATAATACTAACAGGTACTCCAACTAAAATACAAGACTTGAATTTATCTGAAGTGCAAAAAAATGCAATAAAAGAAGCTTTAGGTTTTAAAACAGAGCTTTCATTAGTATTAGTAGTTGGCGGAAGTCAAGGCGCAAAATCAATAAATGATACATTGATAGATATAATAAAAAATAAGAAAATAAACTATCAAATAATATGGGCTGCTGGACCTAAACAATATGATGGTATAAAAGCAGAGTTAGAAAAAAACAATATAAATATAGACAAAATAGAAAATATAAAAGTAGTACCATATATATACAATATGGAGGAAATTATAAATTCAGTAGATATTGTAGTGGCAAGAAGCGGAGCGATGACAATAACAGAAATTGCAAGAGTGGGAAAACCAGCAATATTTATACCTTTTCCATTTGCAACAGAAAATCACCAAGAATACAATGCTAGGGTACTAGAAAAGATAGGCGCAGCAAGAATTATATTAAATAAAGACTTAAATTCCGAAAGCTTGCAAAAAGAGATAAACGATATATTGCAAAGCAAGGACAAACAAGCAGAAATGGGACGTAAAGCAAAAGAGATAGCAATAGATAATGTAGAAGAAAGAATATATAATGAAATTGTAAAAATATTACAGTAATATTACTGTAAATTTAAGAGTTTATTACAATAACGCATAAATGGGTAGTATGTTTATAATATACTATCCATTTATGTCGAATAAGCAAATAAAACATAGTAGAATGAAGGCTTTTGACGATTGATTTTTCTTGACTTTCTATAAATAGTGCGATATATTGGGTAAGTTCGACACACTAAAGAAAAGGGGTGAAAATATAGTGGACAGCTCTAGGATATATTATGGAGAAACGAGAGTAAATATAGAAGAGCTAATCGAAACTAATAGAAAAGGATTCATAAAATTAGAATATTATGGAACAAAACAAACAATAGAAAATGAGCATACAGGATATGGAATAGAAATAGTAAAAAAGGAATATATAAACAAAGATTTTATAGAAGAAACTAATAACATAAATAATATAACAAATGACGAAAAACAAATAGAAGAGATTATATCAGTACTTAAAAGAAACAAAGTTACTCCAATGGGATTAGAAGATATAATAAGCGATTTAGTTAGGAAATAGCAGATTAAAAAATCTGTTATTTTTATTTTAATATATATTTACACATAAGTTAATTTGGTATATAATCGACGGTAGATTAGCTACGAAGATAATGCCGAGTGAATAGTGAAGAATGAATAGTGAAGAATTATTGTAGGGAACGGCGCCCTCGCCGTTCCGTTAATGAATAGTGAATAATGCAAACGTAGGGAACAGACCAACGTCGTTCCGTTAATGAATAGTGAATAGTGCAAACGTAGGGGCGGACGGAAGATTATCTACGAAGCGGTTGCCGAATGAATAATGAATAGTGAAGAGTGAATAATTATTTGTAGGGGTCGGCGTCCCCGACGACCCGAATTTAATATATATCAAAGGGGAAATTATTGTTCAAGGAGAGAAAACAAATGACAGATAAATTAATAATAGTTGAATCGCCTGCGAAGGCAAATACAATAAAAAAGTTTTTAGGTGGCAAAACTAAAGTAGTAGCATCTATGGGACATATAAGAGACTTACCAAAATCAAAATTAGCAGTAGATGTAGAAAACGATTTTGAGCCACAATATATAAATATAAGAGGAAAAGGCGATTTAATAAAATCGCTAAAAAAAGATGCTGCCAATGCAAAAAAGGTTTACCTTGCAACTGACCCTGACCGTGAAGGAGAAGCAATAGCATGGCATTTAGCACATATACTTGGAATAGACGAAAAAGAAATATGTAGAATTACATTTAATGAAATAACAAAAGATGCAGTGCAAAATGCAGTACAAAATCCAAGAACAATAGATATGAACTTAACAGATGCCCAACAAGCAAGAAGAGTATTAGATAGAATTGTTGGATATAAAATGAGCCCAGTACTATGGAAAAAAGTAAGAAGAGGGTTATCAGCAGGACGTGTTCAATCTGTAGCTGTAAAACTAATAGTAGATAGAGAAGAAGAAATAGAAAAATTTATACCAGAAGAATACTGGAATATATATGCAATATTATCAGATTTTAAAACAAAGAAAAAATTCGAAGCAAAATTCTATGGAAAAGACGGAAAAAAGTTAGAATTGCACTCCGAGCAAGAAGTTAAAAAGATACTAGAAGAAATAGAAAATGCAGATTATACCATAAAAAATGTAAAGAAAAGTGAAAAAAAGAGAACACCTGCACCACCATTTACAACAAGCACAATGCAACAAGAAGCATCAAGGAAATTAGGGTTTTCACTTAAAAAAACAATGTCATTTGCACAAGGACTATATGAAGGTGTAAATGTACCAGAAAAGGGTACAGTAGGATTAATAACATATATGAGAACAGACTCAACAAGAATATCTGAAGAAGCTAGGGGCTATGCAAAGAAACATATAGAAGCTACATATGGAAGCAAATACTACGAAAATAGATATTATAAAACAAAATCAGATTCACAAGATGCACATGAGGCAATAAGACCAACATACATAGATTTAGAGCCAGACAAAATAAAAGACTCATTAACAAACGACCAATATAAACTATATAAATTAATATATAACAGATTTATTGCAAGCCAAATGGCAACAGCAATCTATGACACTGTTAGCGTAGATATAGACGCAAACCAATATAACTTCAAAGCAAATGGGCAAACACTAAAATTTGACGGATTTATGAAGCTATATGTAGAAACATTAGATAATGACAAAGCTGATGAATTCACAAAAATTCCAGATTTAGAAATAGGAGAAATTGTAAAAAAAGAAAAAATAGACACAAAACAAAGCTTTACAGAGCCACCACCAAGATATACAGAGGCAAGCCTTGTAAAGGCTCTAGAAGAAAAGGGAATAGGTCGTCCTAGTACATATTCTCCAACAATAACAACAATACTAGAAAGAAGATATATAGAAAGAATTCAAAAACAATTACATCCAACAGATTTAGGAAAAGTAGTAAATAAACTTTTAACAGAAAACTTTAAAGACGTAATAAATGTTGAATTTACAGCAAAAATGGAAGAGGAATTTGATGAAATTGCAGATGGAAAAGAAGAATGGAAAAATGTTATAAGAGAGTTCTATGGACCATTTGCAAAAACTGTAGAAAAAGTAGAAAAAGAATTAGAACACGTAAAATTAGAAGAAGAAGTAACAGACATACCTTGTGAAAAATGCGGTAGAATGATGGTAGTAAAATACGGACGATTTGGAAAATTCTTAGCATGCCCTCGGATACCCGGAATGTAAAAATGCAAAACCAATAGTACAAACAATTGATGTACCTTGTCCAAAGTGTGGAGCAACAGTACAAATAAGAAAAGCAAAAAGCAAAAGAAACTATTACATATGCGAAAACAATCCGAAAAGCTGTGATTACATTTCTTGGAATAAACCAAAGCCACGGAGAGCCATATAATGAGCAAGAAAGCAAAACAATAAAAAGAAGACCAACAAGAAGAAAAAACACAAAAAAGAAAAAATAAATAAACGCATTGCAAACACTGTAGGGACAAACGGATTGTAGGGGCGATTTTAATCGCCCGTGCTACGAAGCGGTTTCCGAATGAAGAATGAATAGTGAATAATGGCTTGTAAGGGCGAATCGGTAAGGAATACCCCTTGGACTACCTAATTACGCCCTGACCCGTGAGGAATACCTTAACTAAATTTAATGAATAGTGAAAAATACAAAAATCTTCGATTTTTGATGTAGGGGCGGGCCTTGTGTCCGCCCGTTTAAATAATATAGATAATACAAAAAATATAATAAAAAAATAAAACTCCTCGGCTACATTACAAAATATAAGAAATTCTAATTTGATTTTATGGCACCCTTTCAAGGCAAGCTTGAACATTTTCCATAAAATCTGCATAAGAATTTCTAAAATTTTTCCATTTGCATTCGTCTTTTTATTTTTTTATTATATTTTTCTTGTAGAAATAAACATATTGCAAAATCGTAGGGAACGGCGCCCTCGCCGTTCCGTGCTCCAAAGAAGTACTAATCTGCAAAAAATAATTGACAAATAGAAAAAAATATGCTAATATAGATATAGCTTAAGCAAATAATTAAGTTTCCATTGAAATGTATAAAAAGACTAGGAGCGCTAATCCTAGTCTTTTTCCTGCTATTTGCTTAAATTCTTTATTATGTAATAAATTATTATGAGCTTTAGCAGATCTAAAAAAGTTTCCATTGAAATAAATCCCTCCTTTCTCCTTTAAGAAAAAGGATAATCAAACTATAATATATTTTACAAAAATTGTCAATTACTTTTTGACAAAAAGCAACAATTTAATCCATACCAATCCATACCATTTGAAACATATTAGATTTATGATATAATAAAATTAATTAATTTAATGGTGAGGTATAAAATGAAGAAGAAAGAAGAAAACATGTCATTTGAGGAATATGTAAAATTAAGAGAAACACGTAGAGTGAGGGAGACTAAAAGAGTTATAAAACAAAATGCTGAAGATAAAAAAAAGGAAGCAAAGAAATCGAATAATAAAGAAGAGCAAGAAGTTAAAAATTTAGTAAAAAAAGAAAGCAATGAAAATTTAATACCAGAAACCTTAAAAATAGCAAAAGTATTAAAGAATAATGGAGTTAACTTAGAGAAAATAAACATAAGCCGAAAAGGGAGATACTTAACATTAGGAGAAATAAAACAAGACGGAATAAATATGCAAAAAATAATAGAAGAAAATGGATTAGATGGAAAGTTTAAATTTGGAAGAGGAGTTTATACGATAAGATGTGCATATAAAGGAACTGAAAAGACTGAAATAACAGAAGAAGAAAAAAGAGAAGCTGAAGACTTAAGTTTAATAGAAAGAGAAAATTCAATAGCAGAAACTTTAAAAATTACAAAAATATTAAATGGTGAAGGTGTAGATTTTAGTAAAATACAGTTATCTAAAAATAATAAATTTATATTACTAGAAGAAATAGAACAAGATGGAATAGATATGCAAAAAGTAATAAAAAAATATAAATTAGATGGAAAATTTAAAATTGGAAAAAAAATAGACTACTTAAGAGAATCATATAATCATCCAGAAAATTATAGAATAACAGAAAAACAGAGAAAAGAAATTGAAAAATTAGGATTATTGGAAAGAGAAAGTGCAATAGCAGAAACTTTAAGAATTGTAAGAATATTAAGAGAAAATGGAGTAGATATAACTAAAATAAAACTAACGAAAGTAATAAATGGAAAGCAAGAATATACATTACTAAGAGAAATAGAACAAGATGGAATAGATATGCAAAAAGTAATAGAAGAGAACGGACTAGATGGGGATTTTAAAATTGGAAGAAGGATTGTAAATTTAAGAACAGCATATAACGATTCAGGAACTTATATAATAACTCATGAAGAAAAGAAAGAAGCAGAAGACCTTGGATTAATTCCACAAACATTAAAAAGAAAATTTGAGCAAAAACAAACAGCAATAGATAAAAAAAGAAAAGCCAAAGAATTATATGATAGATGGATGAGGAGAGATAGAGAGAGTCTAATAGTATAAATTAATAATTATTTGTAGGGGCAGGGTTAAAGCCTGCCCGTTCTTCGAAGGAATACCCTAACAAAATTTAATGAATAGTTAGAAAGGATAGAGATATGAATAATTACATAACAGTCATAGGAGGAGGACTTGCAGGGTGCGAAGCAGCATACCAAATAGCCAAAAGTGGAATTAAGGTAAAGCTATATGAAATGAAGCCTAAAAAATTCTCCCCTGCACATACAAATGAAAATCTAGCAGAAATAGTATGCAGTAATTCATTTAAATCAAATCTAATAACAAATGCTTGTGGATTATTAAAAGAAGAATTAAGAAAGTTAGATTCTTTATTAATAAAATGCGCAGACAAAGTTGCAGTTCCAGCGGGACAAGCTCTAGCAGTAGATAGAGAGGAATTTTCTAGGCTAATTACTCGAGAAATAGAAAACAATTCTAATATAGAAATAATAAGAGGAGAATATATAAATCAAGAAGACCATAAAAATAATATTATAATAATAGCAACAGGACCATTAACTTCAGATAGCTTATCAAAAAAAATAGGAGAATTAACAAAAGTAGAAAACTTACATTTCTTTGATGCAGCAGCTCCAATAATAGATAAATCAAGCATAGATATGAATATAGCCTTTTTTGGAGATAGATATGGAAAAGGAGATAGTAGCTATATAAACTTACCAATGAACAAAGATGAATATGAATCATTTTATAATGAACTAATAAATGCAGAGGTTGCAGAATTACATGAATTTGAAAAAAGAGAAATATTTGAAGGATGTATGCCAGTAGAAGTAATGGCAAAAAGAGGAATAGATACATTAAGATACGGACCTTTAAAGCCAGTTGGTTTTGATGACCCAAGAACAGGTAAAAGACCATATGCAATAGTTCAACTAAGACAAGACAATGCTGAAGGTTCTTTATTTAATATGGTAGGTTTTCAAACAAACTTAAAATTTGGAGAACAAAAAAGAGTATTTTCATTAATTCCAGGACTAAAAAATGCAGAATTTATAAAATATGGAGTAATGCACAGAAACACGTTTATAAATTCACCAAATTTATTAGATGAAACCTTTAATATGAAGGAGAATAATAACATATTCTTTGCAGGGCAAATAACAGGAGTAGAGGGGTATGTAGAATCAATTGCGTCACGGACTAGTTGCAGGAATAAATGCTGTAGAAAAATTTAAAGGAACAAATAAAAAAATAACATTTCCAGGGGAAACTATGATAGGTGCATTATCAAAATACATAGCTACCGAAAATAAGCACTTCCAGCCAATGAATGCAAATTTTGGAATACTACCAGAGCTAGAAATAAAAATAAGAGACAAAAGAGAACGTTACGTTGCACTTGCAAAAAGAGCAATAGAGGAATTGGAGGAAAAATATATTTAATTGCTTGCAATAAACATATTGCAAATAATGATATAAATTAAATAATAATAAAACCATAATAGAAAAGTAAAAAGACGAATGCAAATGGAAAAAGATTAGAGATTATTATGCAGATTTTATGGAAAGAGTTCGCGCTTGCCGCGGAAGGGTGCCATAAAATCAAATTAGAATCTCTTGTTTTTTGTAATGTAGCCGAGGAATTTTACTTTTCTATTATGGTTTATATTTTCATAATAAAATAAATATCATAAAATTTTAATATTAAAATATCTTTTCAAACCTATCTTTTTGAATCTCATCTGGTACTTCAACTGGATACTTTCCTGTAAAGCAACCTGTGCAGAAACTATCTATATTAGATTCTTTGGCAATTTCAAACATATTCTCCATGCTTAAATATTCTAATGAGTCTGCTCCAATTTCTTTTCTTATTTCTTCCACGCTTTTTCCGTTAGCAATTAAATTTTCTTTATTATCTACATCTGTACCAAAATAACAAACATCTACAAATGCAGGAGAAGCAATTCTTAAATGAACTTCCTTTGCACCAGCTCTTCTTAATATTTTTATTATTCTAGTAATTGTAGTTCCACGAACAATAGAATCATCAACCAAAACAATTTTTTTGCCATTTACAGTTTCCTTTATAGGATTTAGCTTTAAAGCAACTTTATTTGCTCTTTGTTTTTGAGTTGAAAGTATAAAAGTTCTTCCTATATATTTGCTTTTAATAAATACCATATCATAATGTATTTTAGATTCTTTTGAATACCCTAAAGCCGCATCAATTCCAGAATCAGGAACACCTGCAACAAGGTCTGCATCAACTGGTGCTTGTTTTGCTAGAGCTCTACCAACATTTTCTCTAAACTTATGAACATTTAATCCGTCAATTGTAGAATCTGGTCTTGCAAAATATATATATTCAAAAATACAAAGCCCCTTTTTCTCAGTGTTATTGTAAAAAGAAGAAGTTATTTTATTATCTGTAACAGTAACAATTTCTCCTGGTTCTATATCTCTAACAAAATCGGCTCCAATTGCATCTAGAGCACAGCTTTCAGAAGCAAAAACAATATCATCCCCAAGTTTTCCCATACAAAGGGGCTTAAACCCTTGAGGGTCTCTAACTGCTATAAGTTTTTGTGAAGACATTACAAGTAATGAAAATGCACCTTTAATGTATCCTAAAGCATTTATAACAGCTTTTTCTATAGAATGAGTTTTTAATCTTTCTCTGGCTATAATATAAGCAATAACTTCTGTATCGCTAGTTGAATTGAACAAAGCACCTGCTTGTTGTAATTCATCTTTTAAATCTATAGCATTTATGAGATTTCCATTATGTACAATACCTAAATTTCCTTTTGCATATCTTGTAACTATAGGTTGGGCATTTTCCTTCTTTGGGGAACCAGTTGTTGAATATCTAACATGACCTATAGCCATTTTACCTTTAGGCATTGCTTCGACAATATGTTGTTTAAAAACATCAGAAACAAGTCCAATATCCTTATGATAATTTATAATACCTCCATTATTTATCGCAATACCACAACTTTCTTCTCCTCTGTGTTGTAGGGCTGTTAAGCCAACGCAAGTAGTACTTGCAAGTTCTTGCTCATTTTCCATAGAGTAAATACCAAAAATACCACACTCTTCTTTTAATTTATTAAACATATTTAAAATCAATCTCCTTAAAAAAATAATGTAGAAGTAGAATAAAAAGGTCTACTCCTAAATACTATTATAAATAATTTTTCGACAAAAGTATAGGGGTTATTGTAAAAAAATATAATTTTTGATATAATTTTTATAAATTATCTATCTCGAATAAATATATATTATTTTTTATAAAACCTTCAAGGCTTCACGGGTAATCCGGCAGCCGTGCTGTTCAGGCTTTTATAAAAAATAATATATATTTATTCGAGAACATTATATTTTTTACAAAATAATAGGAGGAACTCTAAATGTATAATTTAATAGTATTTGCCTCAGGCAATGGAACCACATTACAAGCAATAATAGACGCAATAAAATCAAATGAATTAAATGCAAAAATAAATTTAGTAGTATCAAACAATGAAAATGCATATGCACTAGAAAGGGCGAGAAATGCGGGAATTGAAAACTATATAATACAAAGCAAAGGAACAAATGAAATAGATATAGAGCTAACCGAAAAGTTAAAAAACTATGATGTAGATTTAATAGTACTTGCAGGATACTTAAAATTAATAGGTCAAAACTTAATAAATAACTACACAATAATAAACACACATCCGTCTCTATTACCTAAATTTGGTGGAAAGGGAATGTACCGGAATGAATGTACATAGAGCAGTAATAGAAGCAAAAGAAGAATACAGTGGAGTAACTTTACACTATGTAAATAATAAATATGATGAAGGAAATATAATAAAACAAACAAAAGTAAAAGTAGAAGAAAATGACACGCCAGAAACTTTATCAGCCAAAGTACAAAAAGCAGAAAAAATACAGTTAATAGAGGTATTAAAACAATTTGCAAATAAATAACAGAAAATAATTGACAAAAAGACTGAATAGCATATAATATTACTATCCTTTTAATGGGGAAATCTCAAAGGAAGGAGGCAAGTTATATGTTACTCAAAATTTTACTTAAGATTATTGCTATTGTAGTTGATATAATTATTCTAGTAATGGAAATTATAGAAAACTTACATAAATAGCAAGAACCCCGTGAATTGCACTCACGGGGTTTTTTAGTTACTCAAAATGTTACTTGCTTTAAAGCTAAATTCATTATAACTCAAATTTATTATATTGTCAAATAGTTTTTTTAGTGCACGTACATACACCCTATATCTTTTCTATAATCCAATTTTGTATCGACATTGCCCTCCATTGCAGAATAAACTTTTTCTTTAATTTCATCTAAATTTTCTCCAGAGGTAGAAACAGCAAATAATCTAGAAGTACTTACAGAAGTATATGTATTTCCCTCTACTTGTTTTGCATTTGCAAAATATACTTTTAACCCTTTATCTGTAATAGCTTTTCTATTCAAAGTAAACACGCAAGGCTCTTTAGAAGAGCTTACAGCATACTCTTTGCTTACTACATACACTGTAAAAGTATTAGTCTTTTTAAATTTACAATTATCTTTAGATAATGTTTTATTAACTATATTATTCATTACATCTGCAAAAGGTGTTTCCAAAGCATTAAGTACATTTATTGCTTCTGGGTCTCCAAATCTTGCATTAAACTCAATAAACTTAATACCATCTTTGCATTTAAAAAATCCACCATAAATAACACCAGTAAATTCTAAAGAATCTTTATTTACATATTGAATAGTTTTCTTAATTAAATCAGCACATTTATCAACATCAGCTTGCTCTAAAAATGGTAATAATCCATTACTAAAACTTAAACATCCCATTCCACCAGTTCCAGGTCCTTTATCCTCTTCATATCTGTATGGATAATCGAAAGTTATTGGAGTAACAACAATATTTTCTCCATCTGTAAGAGCCATTACAGTAAATTCAGAACCTTCAACTTTATCTTGAACAATAACTTTTCCAGAAGCTTGAAGGCAAGATAAAGCATATTCAAACCCTTCTTCTTTTCCTTTAAAGTGAATACCTCCAACCTTAACACCTTTTCCACCTGTTAATCCCTCTGGCTTTACAACAAATGAATCATCTGTGTAATTATCAATAGCTTGTCTTAATTCTTCTTCAGTTGAAATATTGAAATTCTTAATAATCATATCAGGTGCAAGTTTTTCTACTATATCTAAAGCATAAGTTTTGCTCCATTCTAACTTTGCTCCAAGGCTAGTTGGACCAAACACTTTTAAGTCTAAACTTTTGGCTAAATCAATTAAGCCATCTTGTAGTAGGTTATCACTACTTACAACACACATTTCAATTCCTTCATCTTTAATAAACTTAGCAACTAAATCTTTATCAAAAGGTGAACCTATAATATATTTTCCGTTTGATGAACTTACTGCATCAACTATAGATGGATTCTTATAAGGTAAAACACTATACAAAGAAAATCCTTTACTTATATATTCTGCAAGAACAGCCTCACGACCGCCATTACCAAGAAGTAAACACTTAGTCATAAAAAATCACTCTCCTAAATTAAATTCAAATATATAATATGATTAAATTTGAAATATGTCAATGGGAACTTTATTGCATAATTTATTTAATTGTAGTATGATAGTAATGTGAAAATTTAAAATTTGCAAACTCTAAACACGAAAACAAAAGAAGGAGGGCTTTAAATGAGTGAGCAAAATATGGGCATGCCAGTAAACGACATTGATGATTCTTTTGAAAGGGTGTTTCAGCTTGTACAAAAGTTGAATACCCCTTGGTCTTTGGTAGAAATGGTCGCTAAACGGTATCCTTACGGTGAGAAATTTGCTACAAATTACCAGCAAGATGAAGATGTTGCCCAAGCTATTTCTAGGATCAAACAAGAGGGCGAAAACTTCAAGATGTCTAAGAGACATGGTGAAACAGTGGAACACTACATCGAAGTGTGGATACCTACGATTATAGGAAACTTAACCGAGGATGAGAAAAAAATAATCAAGGATTATTGGCTGAACTAAAGGGCTTAGGATTTAAGCTCAAAAAGAAAAGGGGTGTACTTTTAAAAGGTGCACTTCTTTTTATGAATTAGGTAAGTTCGACTTTTTCGCTGATATAATATGGGCAGACACGGGGCCTGCCCATACAAAAAACATATTGCAAACGCTGTAGGGGTCGGCCTTGTGTCGACCCGTTTGTTCTGCAAATTGACTAATCTACTTAATTATAGTAAAATATAAATCTAACTTTTGTTATGTTAGTAATTGCAAACTCTGAACACTAAACTAAATCAAGGAGGTCTTTAAATGAGTGCGCAAGAAGTAAGCAAATCAGTATCCGATACTGAAGCATTTAAGAGAAGGGTATTCAATCTTTCACAAAGATCGGATGCCCCTGAAAATTTGGTGGAAATTGTCGCCAAACGATACCCTTATGGCGAAAAGTTTTCTAGCTACTACGAGCAAGACGAAAGTGCCATCTATCTGGTTTCTATTATAAAGATAGAGGGCATAAACTTTAGACGCTTAAGTAAATGGAACAAGAGAGCAAAGGATTTCATCAGAAATTGGATTGTTCCTCTTATTGGAAACTTGACTGATAAGGAAATGGTTATTATCGAAGATTACTGGTTGACTGAAAACGCTTAGAATTTAAGCGTAAAAAAGAGGTGCACTTTTAAAAAGGCACCTTTTTTTAAATCTTCTCCTTTATCATACCTTCTCTATAAGCAGTAAGAAGCATTTTTAAATCTTCAATTTCTCCTTTTAACTTTGTTCCAATATCCGTATCAGCTACACGTTTTCTTTCCACATTTTCCTTCTTTAAAATAATTTCAGACTGTAAATCACATTCTGTTTCAATAGTGTGCTGTTTAGATTCAAAAGGTTTATTTGCAGCAAGCAATAATCCATAAGAATTATATGAAAGTGTGTATCCTGCTTCTCCAGTTTGTTCTCTATATGTTTTAGAAAAACCACCATCTATAACTAATAGCTTTCCATTAGCTTTAACAGGAACTTCACCTTTTACAGCTTTAACAGGTATATGACCATTAATTATATGAGAATCTTCTGAATCAATTCCAAACTCACGTAGAATTTTATCACATATTGCTTCATCCTCTACTAAAGAGTAATAAGGAATTTTCTTTTCTTTATGTACAGTTTTATCATCTATAAAATATCTTTCAAAAGTAGCCATTTTCTCTTTTCCAAAGAAAGGAGAATCTGATGAACACCAAAAGAACCACATTAAATCTTTATAATCTTCAGTAGTTTTTGAAATATCCTTTTCAAAGTAGGCTTTGTGAGCAGCCTGCTCAATAAAATCAAAATACTCTTTTCCGCTTAGAGTTTTTCCCATAATATTTACCTTCTTAAAAGTACCGGTCTTCAAGCATAGGAATACATCCGTGGAATAGTAAATTTGAATTAAATACAGTATAAGCACTTCCTTTAGCATAAAGAAAACTTATATGTGCACTTAACTTTTCACTATTTATAAACGATTCATATAGTCTTGTCATAACTTCTTCTTCTTCAGGAGTAAGTGCGTATGGGTCGGATGGATTAATTGTTGGAAAATCAATATCGTTTAATTCATAGGTTACTCCATTAATATTAATTGTTCCATTCTTATAATCTATTTTATCTAATAGTAATCTATCATCCATACCATATTCAGGATGCTTCTTCACAAGCTGACCTTCTACCTTAAATTGTATTATAGAAATTGCTTTTTGAATTTTAGCAATAGATATTTTATCTGTTCCACTATATTTATTATATTCAAATTCCTTAGGTATAAATGCGTTACTAATATTGCTATCTTTGTATGTGTTAAGTGCAAAAGTAGAAAGTGGTCTAACACTAATACCGTAGCCTTCTTCAAGAGTAGAAATATTATCATATCTAGCACAAATTCTTACAACATTACATATACAAGATTTATTTCCACTTGCAGCTCCCATCCATAAAATATCGTGGTTACCCCATTCAATATCAACACTATGGAATTCGGTTAAAGCAGTCATAACAATTGGAGCACTCATTCCACGGTCATAAATATCTCCAATTACGTGAAGGTGGTCAATTGCCATTCGTTTAATTAAATTAGAAATAGCAACAATAAATTCGTCTGCTCTTTTTAAATCTATAATTGTTCTAATAATTTGGCTATAATATTTTACTTTATTTTTTACATCTCCTTGAGAATGTAAAAGCTCATCTATAATATAATCAAAACCGCTAGGCATAGCTTTTCTAACTTTAGAGCGAGTGTACTTAGAACTAATTTCTCTTGCTACTTCTACTAATCTTTCTAAGGTTATAAAATACCATTTATCTAAATCAAGAACATCCTTCTTAATAAGAACAAGTTTCTCTTCAGGATAGTATATAAGAGTTGCTAAGGTACTTCTTTCATTTTCGGGAACAGAAGCTTTAAATAATTTTTCTATTTTACTTCTAATAATACCAGCACCATTATTCAAAATATGTAAAAAAGGTTCATATTCTGCATGAATGTCACTAACAAAAACCTCTGTACCTTTAGGCAAATTTAAAATTGATTGCAAATTAATAATTTCTTCAGTAACTTCTTCAACATTTTTATACTTCTGGCTCAAAAGCTCTAAATACTTATTCCAATTACCTCTATATTCCATAGTTACCTCCTAAATATATATAATCAATCGGACGACCAATGGTTGCCCCTACAATAACCATATTGCAAACGTTGTAGGGGCGGGCCCCTAAGTCCGCCCGTAAACAAACATACGATAAACATATTGCACATTGTAGGGAACTAGACCAACGTCGTTCCGCCTAGGCGTTGCGCCCTTTTTATTAATATCTATTCTAAACAATACCCATTATATACTAAATTTTATAAAAATACTATAAATTTGTAGTAAAATTTTAAAAAGAAGCATTATGCACTTTTGTGCGTAATGCTTCTTATATATTCTCCAATTTCAGAATCAGTAAGCTTTAAAAAATTTATTAACTCATGTAATAAATCTTTTCTTGGCAAATCCTCTTCAGTATCTATTCTAACATATTGTCTTAAACTAATTTTTAAAATATCTGCCATTTGTTGTTGGGTATATCCTAAGTCTTTTCGCTTTTCCTTTATCATTTTTACCACCAGTAAAATTATTACATAAAACCCAAAAATATAATATTGACATTAAATGTCATATGTCTTAGAATAGTAGGTGTAAAAATGTATGCAAATTATTTGCTTGTAGTAAATTAATTATATATTATAGGGAACGAGACCAACGTAGTTCCGTGCTCCGAAGACATACCACAATAAAAACAAAGGAGAAAAAATTATGCAAAAGAAAAAACAACGCAAACCAATAAGACAAATAATAATACTCACAATACTTGCAATTTTATTACTATTGCTAATATTTGCAGAGGACATAATAAAATTAATTAATGGTAACAAAACAGCTTTACTAGAAAACACAGCAAATAAAACGACAATAGTAGAACCCAACATACCAGTATTATCTGCGGGAATGATACCAGTAAAATGGAATGGGACAAACTTTGTAATAACTACACAAGAAGACAAAGACTGGTATGATTATAAAAATGGTAAACCTGCCTATATAATGCTAAACGATGGATATTACCAAAGCGAGCTAAAACGAGGAATAACAGATGATCAAGTAATGGAAAATGCCGTAGGGAACGACGCCCTCGTCGTTCCAAATGTACCAAACAATAATCCTACCATACTAATGTGGATTCCACGCTTTGCAATAAATAATGAAACAAACGAAATACAATACATAAAAGGTATAGAACAAACAGATGAAAACTGGACAATACCAGAAATCTTCACACACAAACAAGAAGCTGAAACGGCACCAGATTTTCTACTAACAGGAATATGGCTAGAAAAAAATATAGATGCGAATTTTACAAACAAAATAACACAAATGAATAGCGAAGAAAGCATATATGGCTTTATAAAAAATATAATTGCCATTTCTTCAAATCAAACAACCCAAAATGAGATACAAAACTATATTGCAAACACCGTAGGGAACGACGCCCCCGTCGTTCCGCAAATAACCGACCCATCAAACTCAAATCGTATAATCCTACACATACTAAATGCCAACAACCAGAACCCAATAAAAGCAAAAGCAATCTACAACAAAGATTCAGGATTAATAGAAGTACAAGTAACCTATAGCCAATATGGAATAGCAAAAATACTATACGAAAATACACAAGAATTAAAACTAACCAAAAACGGAAACAAAGCAACAGCAACGAGTGAAGGATTAGATATAAAATATGGAACAGCAAAAATAACCATAATAGATAATAAAGGAAATACAAAAGAGCTAGAACTAGCGATAACAAGCAAAGTATATGTAACATTATATACAGACGGAACACTAGGATTTTGTTCAAACAGTACTAAAATTGCAGGAAAAACCGTAAGTGTGGATTATGGAGATATATCAGAAAGGGAATATACAGATTATAAGGAAATACCATGGTATAGTAAAAATAGAAATATAGAAACAGTAGAATTTGTAGATGAAGTAGCTCCAATATCAACAGCAAATTGGTTTTCATTCTGTGTAAATCTAAGCAAAATAAACAGTATTGTAAATTTAAATACAAGTAGTGTAACTAATATGAGTTCTATGTTTGCAGTTGTAAATGATGTTTTAACAGAATTAGATGTAAGTAATTTTGATACAAGTAACGTAACTAATATGTGGGATATGTTTGATGGTTGTAGAGGAATTACAGAATTAGATGTAAGTAATTTTGATACAAGTAATGTAACTAATATGGGATTTATGTTTGGTAATTGTAAGAAATTAGTCAAATTAGATGTAAGCAATTTTGATACAAGTAATGTAAATAGTCTGTGGGGTATGTTTTTAGGATGTAATGACCTAACAGAACTAGATGTAAGCAATTTTGATACAAGTAATGTAACCAATATGCAGGATGTATTTAATGAATGTAGTAGCTTAACAAAACTAGATTTGAGTAATCTCGACATAAGCAAAGTAACTAATATAAATGGTATATTTTATAACTGCTCTAGCTTATCTCAAATAACTTTTGGGGAAAAGTGGGATAAAGAAATAACTTTACCTACATTAACAAAACCATGTGCAGGTTGGTATAGTGATGAAGGATTCACAAACAAAGTAGTAGATGCAGGAGCAAACTATACGCCAACAGGACCAATAACAATATATGCAAATGTTCCACCAGACATATTCGTAAAACTATATACAGATGGAACGTTAGCTTTCTGCTCAAACAATAGCCAAATACCATTTAAAGAATTAAGCCAAGACTATGGAAACATAGGAGGAAAGGAATATACTATTGCTAATTCAAACTATCAGCCTTGGTATGACAGAAGTAATAGTCCAGTAAAAACAGTACAATTTATAGATAAAATATATCCAGTGTCTACTTCTTGTTGGTTCCATTGCTGCACAAATTTAACAACAATAAAAAATATAGAAAATCTGGATACAAAAAATGTTACTAGTATGAACTTTATGTTTAATTATTGTGAAAATTTAACACAATTAGATTTAAGTAATTTTAACACAAGCAAAGTAGCAGATATGAGAGGATTAATTAGAAATTGTGCTACTTTAACATCAATAGATTTAAGTAGTTTTGATACAAGTAGAGTAACAGATATGACTAATATGTTTGATCAATGTAGTAGTTTAATAAGTTTAGATTTAAGTAATTTTGATACAAGCAATGTAGTAGATATGACTGATATGTTTACTAGTTGTACAAATTTAACACAGCTAAATTTAAGTAATTTTAACACAAGCAGTGTAACAGATATGGCTAGTATGTTTTCACATTGTACTAATTTAAAATCAATAGATTTAAGTAGTTTCAATACAAATAGTGTAACTAATATAAGTGGTATGTTTGATGGATGTACTAATCTAACTTCATTAGATTTAAGTAGCTTTGATACAAACAAAGTAACTAGTACAGCTTACCTATTCAGTAATTGCTCTAACTTAACCCAAATAACCTTTGGAGAAAAGTGGAACAAATCAGTACCTTTACCAGTACCAAGAAAAACTTGCACAGGTTGGTATAGTGATTCTGACTTTACGACAAAAGTAGCAGATGCAGGAGCAAGTTATATGCCAACAGGACCAATAACAATATATACAGATGTAGTGCCAGATATATATGTAACACTATATACAGATGGAACATTGGCATTTGCAGAGACAAAAAATCCATTCCCAGAAAAAACAATAGATGTACAATATGAAGATGTATCAGAAAGGGAAGGTACTAATAATTGGACAGAATACCCTTGGTATAATGAAAGAAATAGTGTAACAACAGTAGAATTTGTAAATAAAATATCACCAATATCAACATCAAGTTGGTTTGCTGAGTGTAGAAATTTGACCACAATAAAAAATATAGAAAATTTGGATACAAGCAAAGTAACCAATATGAGTTTTATGTTTTATTTTTGTGATAGCTTAACAGAATTAGATTTAAGCAGTTTCGATACAAGTAACGTAACAAATATGCAAAGTATGTTTAATTCTTGTTGGAATTTAAAGAAGATAAATATAAGTAGCTTTAATACAAGTAATGTAACAAATATGTATCTTATGTTTGCTTATTGTTGGAATTTAACTGAAATTGATGTAAGTGGTTTTGATACAAATAAAGTAACTGGCATGGATGGTATGTTCCTAGAGTGCAAGAGCCTAACAGAAATAGATGTAAGCAATTTTAATGTAAGCAATGTAACAGATATAGGTAGATTATTTTCTAAATGTAGTAGTTTAACTAAAATAGATATAAGTAACTTTAATAAAGGAAGTTCTAGCACAAAAAATGTAACAGATATGAATAATATGTTTTCATATTGTACTAATTTAACTGATTTAAATCTAGGAAATTTAGATACAAGTAATGTAACAAATATGAGTTATATGTTTAACAATTGTAATATTCTAACAAGTTTGAATTTAAGCAGTTTTAATACAAGTAAAGTTACTTATATGAATTATATGTTTTATAACTGCACAAACTTAAAAACAATATACGTAGGAACATATTGGAGACTTGCAAGCACTAGAACAGATATGTTTACTGGTTGTGGAACAAGTACTACAACAAGAAAATAAAAAACAAAAGCAAAGATTTTATTAATTTAAAGTCTTTGTTTTTTTGATAGAAATCTGCACATTGGGGACGTAAAACATGTGCAAACCCATTGCAAAAAACGGAATAATTTGTCGACGAAAAAAGCTTACAAAATGGCTAATTCAGTGATAAAGTATTAATATAAATTTTTAAATGTTTTTAATAAGAAAACTAATTTAATAATAGTTTGTCCTATAACAGACACAAATAATTATTTTCCTTTATATATTCCACTAGATGAAAGAACAAAAACTACTGGGGTTATTTTGTGTGAACACATTAAATCTTTGGATTTAAATAATAGAAAATACCAACTAGTAGAAAAACTACCTAAGGATATTATGGAGAAACTAATAAACACAGTTTATGCAGAAATTGAAGAAGTATAATTTTATTCGGACTAAATATATCAATTTAGTAAATAATATTGCATACCAAAAATAATCGTGATATAATATTTACGACGTTGATAGAGAAAAGTAAAAGTAAAAACTTTATTAGAGAGGATTAGTCATAGGCTGAAAGCTAATCTTAAGCAAGTCTACTTTGAAAACTACTCTGGAGTCTGTAGTGAAAGCTACCGTTGATTTACGTTATAATCGCTAAATTAAGTAAAAGTTAGGGTGGAACCGTGCTATATGTACCCCTATAGGCAAAAATACTTTGTCTATAGGGGTATTTTTGTTTTAAATACTGTAGGGGCGGGCCTCGTGTCCGCCCGCAAAGAAGGAGGATTTGATATGATTAAAATCACATTAAAAGATGGCTCTATTTTAGAAGCAGAGCAAAATTCAAGCATTTTAGATGTAGCAAAAAAAATAAGCGAAGGCTTGGCAAGAGTTGCTACAGCAGGATTAGTTGATGGAGAGGTAAAGGATTTAAGATATGCTTTAACTAAAGATTGCAAACTAGAAATATTAACATTTGATGTATTAGATGGAAAAAAGGCATATTGGCATACAACCTCACACATATTAGCACAAGCAGTAAAAAGATTATATCCTCAAATTAAACTTGCAATAGGTCCATCAATAGATAATGGATTTTACTATGACTTTGATACAGATAAGCCATTTTCTGAAGAAGATTTATCTAATTTAGAAGCAGAAATGAAAAAAATAATAAAAGAGGATTTGGCTATAGAAAGATTTACACTTCCAAGAGATGAAGCTATTAAATTTATGAAAGAAAAACAAGAAGATTATAAGGTAGAGTTAATAGAGGATTTACCAGAGGGAGAGGAAATATCTTTTTATAAACAAGGAGACTTCACAGACCTTTGTGCAGGACCACATTTAATGAGCACAGGAAAAGTAAAAGCTATAAAACTATTAACATCTTCTGGAGCTTACTGGAGAGGTAACGAAAACAACAAAATGCTACAAAGAATATATGGAATATCTTTCCCAAAAGCAAGTGAATTAGAAGAATATATTACTCTAATAGAAGAAGCAAAGAAAAGAGATCATAGAAAATTAGGAAAAGAATTAGATTTATTCTTCTTTGATGAAACAGCACCAGGTATGGCATACTGGCTACCAAAGGGATTTACAATGTTAAATACATTAATAGAGTTTTGGAGAAAAGAGCATAAAAAAAGAGGATATCAAGAATTTTCTGGGCCACAATTAAATAGCAGTGTACTATGGAAAACATCAGGACACTGGGACCACTACAAAGAGGATATGTTTGTTTTAACAGATGTAGATGGAAATGAACAAGCACTAAAACCAATGAATTGTCCAAATTCAATAAAGATATATCAATCTAAATTAAGAAGTTACAAGGACTTGCCACTTCGTTTTAATGATGTAGATGTTATACATAGAAATGAAAAATCTGGTCAATTAAATGGATTGTTTAGAGTAAGAATGTTTAGGCAAGATGACTCACACAACTACATTACAGAAGAACAAATTGGTAGTGAAATAAAAGACATAATTGAAATTGCAAGTAAATTTTATGGAATATTTGGACTAGAATACAAATTAACATTATCTACAAGACCAGACGATTTTATGGGAGAAATTGAAACTTGGGATAAAGCAGAAGCAGATTTAAGAAAAGTTTTAGATGAAATTTGCGGAAAAGACGAATATAGAATAAATGAAGGAGATGGAGCCTTCTACGGTCCAAAGATAGATATAAAAATGAAAGATTGTTTAGGAAGAGAATGGCAAATGGGAACAGTTCAACTAGACTTCCAATTACCACAAAGATTCAATCTTTCATACATAGATAATAATGGAGAAAGGAAGACACCTATAATGGTTCATAGAGCACTATTTGGTTCATTCGAAAGATTTATTGGAATAATAACAGAACACTTTGCAGGAGCATTTCCAGTGTGGTTAGCCCCTGTTCAAGCAAAAATATTAACAATATCTGAGGCACATACAGAGTATGCAAATAAACTAAAAGAAATACTAGAAAATCAAGGAATCCGTGTAGAACTAGACGATAGAAACGAAAAAATAGGATACAAAATTCGTGAAGCGCAGTTACAGAAAATACCATATATGTTAATAATAGGAGATAAAGAAGTAGAGGCAAATGCAGTAGGAGTGCGTTCAAGGAAAGACGGAGATATTGGACAAATGAGTCAAGAGGCATTTATAGAGAAAATACAAAAAGAAATAAAAGAATATACAATATAGTAATTAAAATCACCTTTTTTAATATAATTAAAAAGGTGATTTTTAGTATGAAGAAAATAAAATATTTAAGTCTATTATTTGTAATTTTAATTAGCAGCGCTTTTAATACATATGCTTTTGATGAAAAAGAAGCAAGGGAAGAACTAAGATATTTTAATGAAGTAAGAGAAGAAATAACGCAGGCTTCTACAAATCCAAGTGTTGAGCCTATAACACATTCAAGAGCAGTAGTTATATATGATAGAACGTCAAAAACAGTACTATATGGTAAAAACGAAAATGATGTTAGAGCAATGGCAAGTACAACCAAAATAATGACAGCAACTATTTTAATAGAAAATGCAGATTTATCTCAAACAGTAGAGGTATCTAAAAAGGCAGCTAATACTGGGGGCTCTAGATTAGGCTTAAAAACTGGGGACAAAATAACCTTAAATGATTTATTATATGGACTAATGCTATACTCTGGAAATGATGCAGCAGTTCAAATTGCAGAAACTGTTGGTGGCAGTGTGGAAGGATTTGCAGAAATGATGAATAAAAAAGCAGGAGAACTTGGTTTAACTAACACAAGCTTTGTTACGCCACACGGATTAGACGAAAATGGACATCATACAACCGCTTATGAATTAGCAGTTTTAACAGATTATGCTTTAAATAATCCTACATTTGCAAAAGTAGTAAATACAAAATATTACACAGTAACAATAAATGGAACGGCTAAAGATTTAAGTAATACTAATGAATTATTAGGATATTTGCAAGGAGTAAATGGTGTAAAAACAGGCTTTACAAATAATGCCCTAAGATGTTTAGTAAGCTCTACTTTACGTAATGATTTTAATATTATAACAGTAGTATTGGGGGCCGATACAAGAAAAATAAGAACATCAGATTCAATTAAGTTAATAGAGTATGCATATGAAAACTATGAGCAAATTGATGTTGCAAGTTTAGTAGAAAACGAATATGCAAAATGGAGGGAAAACTATAAAATTGAGATAAATAAAGGTATAAAAAATGAAGTACAAACGAAATTAGGAGAACAAAAATATAAAACATATCCAGTAAAAAAAGCAGATAAAGAAAATATAAAAATAGAAATTTCAGATATAAATTATGCAGAGGCACCATTGTTACAAAATACAAAATTAGGCAGTATAGATGTGAAGATAGGTGAAAAAACTATATATACAGTAGATATTTTAAGTAACGAAGAAGTAAGAAAAAAGGATATAAAAGATTATTTCTTCAATATGCTAGGAGTATATGCAAAATTATAAAAATTTGTAATTTAGGATATGATATTTAAATAAGCCGTAGAATATATATGTATATTTCACTACTTTACTATTTTTATGAATATAAGTTTTAATTCTATTTATAAAGAGACGGTAGGTTGACAAAAGCTCCAAAGCATTGTAAAATTAATATACTTATGATAAAAAAGGAGAAATTTTTTTATGTCGAATAATAACAAAAGAATTGTAGAAAAGCTAGAGTCTAAAACTAAGATATATCTAGTGATAATTGCTGTTCTACTAATTGTATTGTGCATATATGAGGAGGCTTTAATATTACCTTCAGTAATAACTTATGCACTTTTATTAGGGTATACCTTATGGATAAATAGTAAAAGAATAGGAGAATTATCAAAGCACATACACGATTTAACTATAAATGTAGATACTGCTGCAAAGAACACATTAATAAATTCTCCATTTCCATTAGTTATACTAGAAACAGATGGAAATATAATATGGAAAAGTTCGAATTTTAATAAAGAATTTGAAGATTTAGATATAAACAATTATTTAGATGAAATATCAAGAGAAGTAAAAATATCTATAGAAAATCAAGAAAATGAACCTATAGATAAACAAATGAAAATAGGAGAAAAAACATATCATATAATAGGTGAATACATTAAGAGTAAAACAAACAAAAAACAAAAAACCGAATATATGATGACTCTATATTTTTTAGATATTACAAAGAGTATTGATTTAGAAACTACTTATAACAATTCAAAAAGTTGCATAGGTATTCTTATGATAGATAACTATGAAGAAATAATGCAAAGAATATCAGCAGAAGAAAAACCGGGATTGACTGCAGCAATTGAAAAAACAATATATGAGTGGGCTGCAACTACTGGTGGAATAATGGTAAAAACTGAAAGAGATACATTTGTATATATGTTTGAGCAAAAATTCTTAGACGAAATAGAAAATACAAAATTTAATATACTAGATACAATAAAAGAAATAAAGGTTGATATAGATATGCCTCTTACAGTGAGTATAGCAATATCTGTAGATGGAGATACAAATTACGAAAAATACAAATCTGCAGTGGAAGCTGTTGATGTTGTATTAGGTAGAGGCGGAGACCAAGCTGTTGTAAGGAAAAACGGAAAATACATTTTCTATGGTGGCAGAACTCAAGAGGTAGAAA
Source organism: uncultured Eubacteriales bacterium (assembly GCA_949840345.1). Lineage (GTDB taxonomy): Bacteria > Bacillota > Clostridia > TANB77 > CAG-508 > CAKPQL01. Next base: position 53,646 of record CATKWX010000004.1, on the reverse strand, counting down.
AAAGAACAAAAGTAAAAGCTAGAACAATTGCTAATGCTTTAGAAAAACTAATGAAAGATTCAAAAAATGTAATGGTAATGGGTCATATGAACCCAGATATGGACTGCGTAGGAGCGTCTTTAGGAATATATAGACTTGCAAAATCTTTAGACAAAGAAGTATATATTGTAAATAATTCAAGCAATGCAAATTTAGAAAGTTTTACAGAAACTATAGAAAAAGAAGAAGAATATAAAGACGTAATAATAGATAAAAATCAAGCGTTATCAAAAATATCACCAGAAACATTATTAGTAATAGTAGATACACATAAAATTTCATATGTAGAAATACCAGAATTATTAAACGAAACAGAAAAAATAGTTGTAATAGACCACCATAGAAGGTCAACAGATTTCATAGAAAACTCAATATTAACATTCCACGAAGTATATGCATCATCTGCATCTGAATTGGTAACTGAAGTTTTACAATATACAGAAACACCAGTAACATTAGAAAAGCTAGAAACAGAAAGTTTATATGCAGGAATAATGATGGATACTAAAAATTTTACATTTAAAACAGGTGTTAGAACCTTTGAAGCTGCAGCATATTTAAGGAAATTTGGTGTAGATATAATAAAGGTAAAAAAATGGTTCCAAAGCAGTTTAGAAAATTACAAGGTAATAGCAGAAATAGTAAAAAATGCAGAGATAATAAATGAAACAATAGGAATATCAATAAATGAAACAGAGGATAAAAACGCAAGTTTAATTTGTGCAAAGGCAGCAGATGAATTACTAACAATAAGCGATATAACAGCATCTTTTGTAATTGGAAACACTGGTGACAAAATATGCATAAGTGGTCGTTCAATAGGAGATATAAATGTTCAGGTAATACTAGAAAAACTTCGGAGGAGGAGGACATATAACCCTTGCAGGAGCACAGCTAGAAGGAATGACAATGGAAGATGCAAAGAATGAATTAATAATAAGAATAAACGAATATTTCAGTGAAATAAACGGATAAAATGAAAGGAGCGCTAATGAATAGCGCTCCTTATAAGGTTAATAGGAAATTGCGAAATACTCGCATCCATCGGTTGTGTCTAAACGGAAAACTCCGGAGAATCTTGACTGTTCTATATAGTATCCGTCATTTCTTAATGGATTATCTGGAATAGAATACTGTGCTTCTGTTCCATTTTGTGAGAGGACTAACTCCTCAAAATCAGAGAACACTGACCAATTATTGTCAACGTCTCTAAAAGAAATGGAGATACTTACAGATGTAACATAATCCGGAAGCTGAACATAGATGTCTCTACCATTGCTTTCACAGAAAGTAGAATTAGATACTGCATCATCTACACTATACATGCATGGAACAGTGTATGCAGAGTCTCCTTGCAAGAAAGTAATTTCAGATAGATCATCATCTATGGGTTCAGCTGTTGTAACGGTTGTTGTTACATCTTGAGGTACAACCTTTACAGAATGTGCAGTTACTGTAGTTGGTACAGTAGTTTCTGCTGTTTGTGTAACTGCGGGAGTTGAATCCATTTCAGCCAGCCGTTCAGCCAACTGCGATTCAACCATCTCAGATACCATAGCAGAAATGTCTTCTTCAGAGGGTACGCTTGTTGTTGCTTCTGTTGATGCTTCGCTTGTTGTTACGCTTGGTGTTGTAACTTCAGTGTTTCTTTGCCGACGTGCGCTAAATGTTCTAAACATTTGAGTGCCAATCCCTGCAATGCAAACTACTACAAAAATAACTGCTATCACCTTGTGCTCTTTTATTAAGTCCTTAAAACTTGCGAATAGTTTTTTCATAAAAACAACCACCTTTATTAAATTTTTGGGAAATCCCAATTATACTTTAATTATAACATAAATGAATTATTATTACAAATATTCACTCTTTTTGTAAAATAAACATAATATATAGCATAAATAAATTATGAAAGGGTGAAGATATGTATGTCTTGTTACATAATAGAAGGTGGAAATAGATTAGAGGGTGCAGTAAATATATCTGGTTCTAAAAACGCATCTTTACCGATAATTGCTGCAAGTATATTAAATGGTAGTGTTACAAAATTATATAATGTTCCAAATATTCACGATACACAAATAACACTCGAAATATTAAAGATTTTGGGTTGCAAAATTAGTAAGAAAAGTGATAAAATAATAATCGATTCAAAAAGTATGCAAAAAACAGAAATTCCAGAAGAATTAATGAGACAGATGAGGTCTTCTGTAGTTCTTGCTGGAGCTATAATTGGAAGGTTTAAAAATACAACAATATCATACCCCGGTGGATGTGATATTGGTGCTAGACCAATAGATTTACATTTAAAAGGATTTAAAAGATTAGGAATTGATGTAGAAGAAGATGCAGGATATATTAAATGTAAATGTGAAAAAATTGTAGGAAATACTATACAATTAGATTTTCCAAGTGTTGGAGCAACAGAAAACATAATGTTAGCATCAGTATTAGCAGAAGGAGAAACGACTATAACAAATGCTGCTATGGAGCCAGAAATTGTAGATTTGCAAAATATGTTAAATAAAATGGGAGCAAAGGTTGTTGGTGCTGGCACAAACATAATAAAAATAACAGGAGTAAAGAAATTAAAAGAAGTAAGTTATACTGTAATGCCAGATAGAATAGAAGCAGGTACATTTCTATGTGCAGGAGCAATAACTGGAGGAAAAATAAAACTAAATAATATAGTACCAGAACACTTATCTCCTATTATTCACAAATTAGAAGAATGTGGATGCAAAATAGAAATAGAAAGGAATAGTATAAAACTAGACGCTCCAAAAAAGCTAAAAGCAGTAGATATAAAAACAATGCCATATCCGGGATTTCCAACAGATATGCAATCTATATTTACTACAATTTTAACAGTAGGTAAAGGGACTTCATTAATTGTAGAAAACATATTTGAAAATAGATACAAATACACAAATGAATTAAAAAGAATGGGAGCAAAGATTACAGTAGAGGGAAAAACAGCAGTAGTAAAAGGAGTAAGAAGGCTAACCGGAGCAAATGTGACATCAACAGACTTAAGAGGAGGAGCATCTTTAGTGTTAGCAGGGTTACAAGCCAAGGGAAAGACAACAGTAAATAATATAGAATATATATTAAGAGGTTATGAAAAATTAGATAGAAAATTATCTTTATTAGGTGCAAAAATTACATTAAAATAAATATATTTAATTGCTCATAAAAAACATATTGCAAATTTTGTAGGGGCGGGCCGGTAGATTAGCTACGAAGTGGGTTCCGAGTGAATAATGAATAGTGAAGAGTGAATAATTTTACAACGTAGGGGCGAGCATTGCTCGTCCGTACCCCTAAAGGAATACCATAGTAATGCATAAGTGAATAGTGAATAATGAATAATACAAAATTTGCCAAAGGCAAATTTTGATGTAGGGGCACCGTTTGCGGAAATACCCGCGGCTCGTCACACCACTGTGCCCTATAAAATCTTCGATTTTTGAAGGAGGTGCAAGTAATGTCTAAAAAAATAAATGATAATACAATAGATTTATTGTATTTGAATGAAGAACCCAACAACAAAAAGACAAACAAGGGAAAGACAAAAGGTAAATCCAAAAATAATAATGTGCCAAAAAAAACACAAGATAATATTATAGATTTAGATAATGAGATAATAATTGGGTTAACTCCTAAACCAGAAAAGAAGCAACCTAGAAAAGAAAAGGTACAGCAACAAAAATCTAAAAAAACAAATAAAAACAGAAATACACAAAAACAGATGCAAAGAAAACTTCAAAATCAAGTGCAGAAAAAAACAAATAAGAAAAATTCAGTTAATAATAACCATAAAAGCATTAAGAAAAATACAATAAAATTAAAAATATTAAAGTGGACAAGCATTAGTGTAGTGTTAATAATATTAGTAATAGCGTTTGTATTTTCACCAATATTTAATGTAAAACAAATAAAGGTAGAAGGAATTCAAAAGTTAGCACAAGAAGATATTATTAATTTATCTCAAATACAATTAAATGAAAATATGTTTAAAATAAAGATATCAGAGGTAGCAAAAAAAATAGAAGAAAATACATATGTTGAAAGCGTTAATATAACTAGAGAGTTGCCAAAAACAATAAAAATATCAATAAAAGAAAGAGAAGCACAGTATATAATACAAACAGAAATTGGAAATGCTTATGTAGATTATAATGGATATATAATAGAGATATTAGAGGAAAAATTACCATTACCAATTTTAACTGGTTACACAACACCTATCGAAAATATAATAGATTATAAGAATATAAAAAAATTATCAGATGAAGATTGCGCAAAACTAGAAACAGTAAGTGATATAGCAGAATCTGCGAAAAATAATGATATTTTAAAATATATTACTTCTATAGATATGTTAGAGGCGAAAAATATAAAATTAAACTTAGATAATGAGAAAAAAGTAGCGCATTTGGGAGACGGATCAAACGCAAATCTTAGAATACTATATTTAAAAACAATAATAGAGAGAGAAAATGGGAAGGCAGGAGAAATATATATAAATGGAGACATACAAACACTAAAGCCAAAACCATATTTCAGAGAAGCAATATAGCGGAAGATTATCTGCGAAGCAAGCCTAAGTGAATAGTGAATAATGAATAGTGAAGAATTATTTGTAGGGGCGCAAACGGGAGATTAGCTACGAAGCGGTTGCCGAATGAATAGTGAATAATGAATAGTGAAGAATTATTTGTAGGGGCACCGTTTGTGGGAATACCCGTTATATGTGACACCACTGTGCCCTTTGTAGGGGCGCATGATTGCGCCCGAATTAACAATACAAAATTTTAATTTTTGGGAAAGGAAATGAAATGGATAAAAATAAAGTTGCTTTAATACTAGGGATAGTATGTATAATACTTACAATAGCAATATGTGTGCAAGTAAAAACTGTAGAAGATGCAGAGAAAGAAGTTGGAAAAAATACGCTATCTGCAAACGGTGGATTAAGAGATGAAGTGCTAAAAATAAGAGAAAAATATAATAACGAATATAAGGAGTTAGAAAAAGCAGAGTTAGATCTGGAACAATTAAGAGCTCAAGCTGCAGCTAATAATACAGTAGATTTACAAAAGCAAGAACAAATTACTAAAATAAATAAATTATTAGGAAATACTGAAGTAAGTGGAAAAGGAATTATAATAACGTTAGATGATAATAGAGAAGTTTCAGCAGATGAAGTATTAAATGTAAGTAGTTATTTAGTTCATTATAATGACTTAATTGAAATTGTAAACGAATTATTTAATACTGGGGCAGAAGCTGTTTCTATAAATAATCAAAGAATAGTATCAACAACTGGAATAATGTGTGATGGGAATATTGTTAGAATAAATGGAGAAATGGTAGGAGTTCCAATTACAATAAAAGCAATTGGATTACCAAATGTTTTATATTACCAACTAATAAGAACAGGTGGATATTTAGAGAGAATGAAAAGTGATGGGGTAAAAGTATTTGTAGAGCAATCTGATAACATCACTATACCTAAGTTTGAGGGAGTGTACACACACGATTACATTAAATAAGGAGGAGTTTGAAAATTGAAAGGGAAAACCACAATGACAATAATAGTAGGACTTATCTGTTTAATATTAACAGCAGTAATGTTTATGCAATTTAAAACAATAAGTAGAATAGATGTAACAGCTTTAGAGAATATGCAAGAGGCCGAATTGAAAAGCGAAATAGCTAGTTGGAAAACAAAATATGAGGAAGTACTTAAAAAGAAGGAAGATACAAATTTAAAAATAGAAGAATATAGAGAAAACATAACTAATAATCAAAGGGCATCAGAATTATTAACAAATGATTTAAACCAATTAACAGGTTTAATAGGATTAAGGGAAGTAACAGGAAGCGGAGTAATAATAACATTAGAAGACAACGAATATGTAAGAATAACTCCAACTGATATATTAGAACTAATAAATGAATTAAAGTTATCTGGTGCAGAAGCTATATCTATAAATGATGAAAGAATAGTGTACAACTCATATGTGGTAAGTCCAAACGGTACATTTATACAGGTAGATGGTGTAAAATTAGTTTCGCCATATGTAGTAAAGGCAATAGGAAATCCTACATATCTTGAAAGCGGATTATCAAAGAAACAATATGGATATATAGATTCAAAAAAGGCAGAGGGAATATCTGTGAAGTTGGAAAGAAAAGATAATATAACAATAAACAAATATAGCAGAGACCTAGAATTTAAATATGCACAATAGGGGCGCATGGCTGCGCCCAATGAATAATGAATAGTTATTGTAGGGAACGACGCCCTCGTCGTTCCGATAGTGAATAATGAAAAGTGAATAGTTAATAGTGAAGAGTACAAAATTCTTCGAATTTTGATGTAGGGAACAGACCAACGTCGTTCCAATAGTGAAAAGTGAAAAGTGAAAAGTTAATAGTGAAGAGTACAAATCTCTTCGAGATTTGAGGAGGAAAAGAAAATGGTTTTAATAGCTATAATAATTGGTTGCGTAGTAGGTGCGTTAATAGGAATGAATGCACCAGTAATATCTTATACATATTCTGGATATCTAGCAATTGCCATAGTTGCAGCACTAGATTCAGTTTTTGGAGGAATTGCATCAACATTAAAAGGAAAATTCGATATGATGGTGTTTGTTTCTGGTTTCTTCGGAAATGCAATATTATCAATATTACTTACATTTTTGGGAGAGAAATTGAATGTAGACATATATTTAGCAGCAATAGTAGTTTTTGTTGGAAGAATGTTTACAAACCTTGCAATAATAAGAAGGCACTATTTGGATAAATGGATGAATAGACATCAAGAAAAATAAACTTTTATATAAAAGATAAACCTTATTTTTGTATAGCTATACGGGCACGCTTCGGCGTGCTCATATAGTTTCTGAATTTTGTTACGCATATATTACAAAATTATTACAAAAATATGACAAAAACTATTGACTTTTTTTGCAAAATATAATATTCTTATCAAGAATTAGTATAAAAAATTGGAGGAATAAACCTTGGCTATAGGAGATATAATTGTAGGTATTGATATAGGTACATCTAAAGTAAGCGCAGTAGTCGGTGAAGTTAATAGTTTTAATCAAGTTGAGATTATTTCTACAGCTGATTGCAAATGCTTTGGAATAAAAAAAGGTAAAATAATAAACGAAGAAGAAATATCCCTAAGTATTAATAGTATAATAACAGATATTGAGAAAAGCGAAAACTTAAAAATAAATTCTGCATATGTAACAATACCGGGAAAGTATGTAACTATTGTGCAAAATAGCATTTTAAAAGAAGTAAAAGATAAATATGCAGGAATATCAACTAGAGATGTTAATTCAGCAATAATGCAAGTTAGAGATATAGATATTCCAGAGGATAAAGTATTAATAGATATTGTAACAGATAGATTTGCTTTGGATAATGGAAAAATTGTTGAAGACCCTGTTGGGAAATTAAGTGCAAATTTTACTTTAAAAGCACAAGTGATGTTAGCAGATAAAGAATATGTAAGGATATTAACATCAATATTCAAAAAAGCAGGAATAGAAATAGATGGAATGGTTCCAAATACACTTGCGGAAAGAAACCTTATATTAGATAAAAATGAATTAAATGATAATATAATGTTACTAGATATAGGTGCTGGAAATACAGATATTGGAGTATTTGAAGGAAGTTCATTTGTTTACACAAATACAATACCATTAGGTGGAGATAATATAACAAACGATATTGCGATGGTATTAAATATATCAGATGAAGAAGCAGACAAATTAAAAAGACAATACGGACTAGCCCTTAGATCTTTTATTGATAATGATAACGACATTGTATTAAGCACAGTAAAAAACGATGAGAAAACTCAAACAATAAAAAGTTCTGAATTAATAGAAATAATAGAGGCTAGAATTGAAGAAATATTTGCATTAGTTAATAAAGATATAACAAACCAAGGCATAAAATCAAAAATTAACAATGTAGTATTAACAGGACAAGGTATAACCAACATAAATAAAAGTGACATAGCAGGAAAAATAATATTAAATATACCAGTGAAAATTGCTACAGGAAGATTAATTAGCACAATTAAACCAAGCTTTAGATCAAGTTATTCATTAGTAAGGTACATCGCTGCAAGACCATTTGCAAAAACAGTATCAAGCAGTATAGATACAAAGTCAGATGAGAACTTTTTCAAGAATATATTAGAAAGAATAAAAGAATTTTTCTATACATAAGAACTATTAAAACCCTCAGTCGCCTATGGCGACAGCTCCCTTACTTAAGGGAGCCAAGACTACTTGTCCCCTTTACTTAAAGGGGATGTCACGAAGTGACAGGGGATTAAAAAAACGTTATTAATTTTAAATTATATATAAGTATTATAAGGGAGGAAAAACTAATGTTAGAAAGTGATGACATGAATTTAACAATGATGGATGGAACAGCAACAATAAAAGTTATAGGAGTAGGTGGAGCTGGAAATAATGCTGTAAATAGAATGGTTGATTCAGGAATAAGAGGAGTAGAATTTATAGCAGTAAATACAGATAGACAAACTTTAGTAGCATCAAAAGCTGGAACAAAAATCCAAATAGGAGAAAAATTAACAAGAGGATTAGGAGCAGGTGCAAACCCAGATATAGGAGCACAAGCTGCAGAAGAAAGTAAAGCAGAAATATCAGAAGCCCTAAGAGGAGCAGATATGGTATTTGTAACAGCCGGAATGGGTGGAGGAACAGGAACAGGCGCAGCTCCAATAGTTGCAGCAGCAGCAAAAGAAATGGGAATATTAACAATAGGAGTTGTAACAAAACCATTTACTTTTGAAGGAAAGAAAAGATTAGGACAAGCAGAACGTGGAATCGAATCATTAAAAGCAAAAGTAGATACATTAGTTGTAATACCAAACGATAAATTATTACAAATAATAGATAGAAGAACATCTATAGTAGAAGCTTTCAAAATGGCAGATGATGTATTAAGACAAGGTGTACAAGGTATATCAGACTTAATAGCAGTACCAGGATTAATAAATCTAGATTTTGCAGATGTTAAAACAATAATGTTAGACACTGGAATGGCACATATGGGTGTAGGTAGAGCAAGTGGAGAAAATAGAGCGGAAGATGCTGCAAAACAAGCTATACAAAGTCCATTACTAGAAACATCAATAGAAGGAGCAAGAGGAGTAATAATTAATATTACAGGTGGAAACGATTTAGGATTACACGAAGCAAATACAGCAGCAGAGCTTATCCAAAGAAGTGTAGATCCAGAAGCAAACATCATATTTGGTTCTGTTATAGATGAATCATTAGGAGATGATATAACAATTACAGTTATAGCAACAGGATTTGAAAAAGAACAACCAATAACAACATTAGGAGTAGAGAATTTAGTAAATAATACTTGGAATAAGAAAATAAACTCAATACCAATGCCACAAGAAACAAGTTCATCACAAAACGACTTAGATGTACCATCTTTCCTAAGAAAAAATAAAGGATTAGGAAAATAAAAGTAAATAAAAATACATAAAAAAAAGAAATAATCTAATTTTGTAGATTATTTCTTTTTTTCGCCCCTAAGAAATGACAGAAAATTAAAGTAATACAAGTTATAATAAGTTTTACAAAATGATGTATTGTTCATAACAAATTAATTGCACACTGTAGGGGTCGAGACCTAAATCGACCCGTTAGTGAATGGTGAAAAGTGCAAAATTTGCTAAAGGCAAATTTTGATGTAGGGGCACCGTTTGTGGGAATACCCGTAACTCGTGACACCACTGTGCCCTAAAATCTTCGATTTTTGAGAGGTGATGCCTTGACAGTATATTTAGATATTATATTTTTAGAAAACCTATGTATAAATTGTATTATATTACTTGCAACAGCTATAATTTGCAAGAATTCGATAAGTGTAGCAAGAATACTATTATCTAGTTTAATAGGTAGCATATATGCTGTGGTAGTATATCTATCAATATCAAAGATATTTTCAAATATTATATTAAAAATATTATTATCAGTATGTATGGTACATATTGCATATAATCCAAAAAATATAAAATTATTATTAAAGCAACTATTAATATTTTATTTAACTTCATTTACATTTGGTGGTGTCGCATTTGCTTTACTATACTTTGTAAAACCGCAAGAAATATTAATAAAAAATGGAGTATTAATAGGTACATATCCAATAAAAATAGCGCTAGTTGGTGTAATAGTAGGATTTACTATAATAACAATAGCATTTAAAAATTACAAAAAGAAACTATCTAAAAAAGATATGTTTTGCAATATAACAATAAATTTTCAAAATAAATATAAAACAATAAGAGCAATGATAGATACTGGTAACCTATTAAAAGAGCCATTATCTGGTAGCCCTGTAGTAGTGGTAGAAAAAGAAGAACTACTAGAAATAATACCAAAAGAAATTCTAAGTAATGCTGAAGAAATAATATCTGGTAAATATAATACAAGCTTAAATGAGTATGCGTCTAAATTTAGAGTAATACCATTTACATCACTTGGAAAAGAAAATGGACTTCTATTAGGACTTAAAATAGATAATTTACAAATAGAATACGACGAGCAAGAAAATAACATAAAAGGCGCAATAGTAGGAATATACAATAAAAAGCTAACAAAAACAAACAATTATAATGCGTTAGTAGGTTTGGACATATTGGATAACCCTCAGTCGCCTATGGCGACAGCTCCCTTAAGTAAGGGAGCCAAGATGTCCCTAAAATAACTTGCCTCCCTTATTTAAGGGAGGTGGCACGTAGTGCCGGAGGGTTTTAAATTTTCTAGGAGGTTAAATTATGAATATATTACAAATATTAAAAAATAGCATAAATACAATATATGCTAAATATATGAATAAAGATGAAATTGACCAAATGCCTATATTTTACATAGCAGGAAGCCAAACATTACCGCCACCATTATCACCAGAAGAAGAGGAGACTTTACTAGAGAAATTATCACAAAATGATAGTGAAGCAAGACAAACTTTGGTAGAGAGAAACTTAAGGTTAGTGGTATACATAGCAAAAAAGTTTGAGAATACTGGTGTGGGAATAGAAGACTTAATATCAATTGGAACAATAGGATTAATGAAATCAATAAATACGTTTAATACAGGAAAGAATATAAAGCTTGCAACATATGCTTCAAGGTGTATAGAAAACGAGATATTAATGTATTTAAGGAGAAGCAATAAAATAAAAGGAGAGGTATCAATAGATGAGCCATTAAACCAAGATGGAGATGGTAATGAACTTCTATTATCAGATTTATTAGGAACAGAGCCAGATATAACTTCTAGAAGAATAGAAGACGAAGTAGATAAAACATTACTTCGAGCTTCAATAGAAAAATTAAGCAATAGAGAAAGAAATATAATGGAATTAAGGTTTGGATATATAAGTGGAAACGAAAAAACGCAAAAAGAAGTAGCAGATATGCTTCGGAATATCACAAAGTTACATATCCAGATTAGAGAAAAGAATAATAGGAAAAATGAAAAAAGACATAATGAGCAAAACAGGGTGAGTGTCAATGGGGACGGAGAATTTTGGCAATTTTTTAAAATTGCCAAAATTCTCCGTCCCCATTGACACTCACCCTGTTTATGTATAAATCTCCTTAATTTGGAAATAATGTAAACAACAAATTTCTAAAAGGGGGTTTTTTTAGTTTGATAAACAAGGTTGAGATATGTGGTGTAAATACCGCAAAATTACCTGTGCTATCAAATAAAGAAAAAGAAGAACTTTTTGTTAAAATAAAAAATGGAGATAATGAGGCAAGGGAAAAGTTTATTCAAGGAAACTTAAGATTAGTATTAAGTGTTATACAAAGGTTTAATGGGCGAGGCGAAAGTGTAGACGATTTATTTCAAGTTGGATGTGTTGGTTTAATAAAGGCAATAGATAATTTTGATACAACATTAAATGTTCAATTTAGTACGTATGCGGTACCAATGATAATAGGGGAAATAAGAAGATATTTAAGAGATAATAATCCGATTAGAGTAAGTCGTTCAATAAGAGATTTAGCATATAAAGCATTACAAGCAAAAGAGAGATTATCAAAACTTAATCAAAAAGAACCAACAGTGGAAGAAATAGCAAAGGAATTGGGTATACCAAAAGAAGAAATAGTTGTAAGTTTAGATGCAATACAAGATCCAATTTCTTTGCAAGAACCAGTATATAATGACGGTGCTGAAAGTATATATGTAATGGACCAAGTAAAAGATGTAAAAAATACAGATGAGTTATGGGCAGAGAATATAACAATAACAGAAGCTATGAAAAGGTTAAATGAAAGAGAAAAGGTAATAGTAAACAAGAGATTTTTTGATGGAAGGACACAAATGGAGGTTGCAGAGGAAATTGGTATATCTCAAGCACAAGTGTCAAGGCTAGAGAAGAGCGCAATAGAGAGAATAAAGAAAATGTACCATTGATTACGCAGTTTTTTTATGATATAAATTATATTGTTAATAAAACATATTGCAAATGCTGTAGGGAACGACGGGAGATTAGCTGCGAAGCGAATGCCGAATGAATAGTGAATAATGAATAGTGAATAATCATTTGTAGGGGTCGGCGTCCTCGACGACCCGTATCTCATAGGAATACCCTAGCATTATAGGGGTCGATGCCTACATCGACCCGTTAACGAATATTGAAAAATGAATAATAAATAATGTAGGGGCACCGTTTGCGGAAATACCCGTATCTTGCCACACCACTGTGCCCTTAATCTAATAGGAGGAAAACATATGGATTATTTTTCAGAAGAGTTGAAACAGGGAATTAAAATACATTACAGAAATACAAACAAATATAAAACAAATTTAGTAACAGTTTTTTTAAGTGTACCGCTTAATAAACAAGCTGTTACAAAAAATGCGTTGATAACTTCTATATTAAGACTTGGTACAAAGGAAAAACCAACACAAGAGGAGATAAGTAAAAAACTAGAGGAAATGTATGGGGCAGAGTTTAACTGCGGTGTAGAGAAAATAGGAGATGTGCAATTACTAAAGTTTTATATAGAAGTATTAAATGACGAGTTTTTGCCACAAAAGGAAAATCTTTTAGAAGAAGCAATAAATCAATTATTAGAAATAATTTTTAATCCAATAACAGAGAACGATGGCTTTCTAAAAGAATATATGGAAACAGAAAAGGTAAATTTAAAAAACATAATAGAAAGTAAAATAAATGATAAAGAGCAATATTCTTTTGATAGATGCATAGAAGAAATGCATAAAGATTCTCCATATTCAATATATAAATATGGATATGTAGAGGATTTAGAAAATTTAAATGGTGAAGAATTATATAATCAATATAAAGAGCTTATAAAGACTGCAAAAATAGATATATATGTATCAGGAAGTTTTAATCAAGAAGAAATAAAAAACGCAGTACAAAACAACCCTAATATACAAAAATTAATACCAAGAATTGTAGAGAACAATAACGAACACACTGCAAATGATGTAGGGAACGGCGCCCTCGCCGTTCCGAAAACAGATAATCATCCTAATACAATAGAAGAAAAACAAAATGTAACACAAGGTAAACTTGTTATTGGGTTAGACATTAATGATACTAGCAAAGCTTCAAAATACGCTGTGGCTATATATAATGTAATATTAGGAGCAAGTGCAACCTCGAAATTATTTCAAAATGTTAGAGAAAAAGCAAGCTTAGCATATTCAGCACGTTCAGTATATGTAAGGCAGAAAAATAACATATATATTAGATGCGGAATAGAAATAGGAAATTATGATAAAGCTATACCAATAATATATGAGCAATTAGATGCTATGAAAAATGGAGATTTCACAAATGAGGATATAGATAGTGCTAAAAAAACATTTATTTCAGCAATAAAGTCAATACAAGATGAACAAGATGCAGAAATAACATATTTTATATCGCAAGAATTAGCTGGAGATAAGCCAAATTTTGCAGAATATGAAGAAAAAATAAAAGCAGTAACAAGGGAGCAAGTGCAAGACATAGCGAACAAAATAAGCGTAAACACTGTATATTTCTTAAGAAATTAGGAGGGAAAAACGTATGCAAACAATAGAAAATAGTAGAGTAAAAGAAAAATTGTATATAGAAAAATTAGAAAATGGCCTAACGGTAATGATATTTCCAAAACAAGGTATACAAAAAAAATTTGTAATGTGGTCTACTAATTATGGCTCAATAGATAACTTATTTGTAATTCCCGGAGAAAATGAACAAACTAAAGTGCCAGATGGGGTTGCTCATTTTTTAGAGCATAAATTATTCGAGCAGGAAAGTGGAGTAAATAGTTTAGATACCCTAACTGCGTTAGGTGTTAACCCAAATGCATATACAACAACTGACCATACTGCATACCTCTTCGAATGTACAGATAATTTTTATGAGGCATTAGATGAATTAATGGACTATGTACAACATCCATATTTTACTGACGAGAACGTAGAAAAAGAGAAGGGAATAATCGGACAGGAAATAATGATGTATGATGATTATCCAGAATGGATAGTATATATAAATGCATTAAAGGCAATGTATAAAGATACTCCTATAAATATAGACATAACAGGTACAATAGAAACGGTAAATAAAATAGATAAAGATATATTATATAAATGCTACAATACTTTTTATAATCCATCTAATATGGTAATGTTCTTTGCAGGAGAGTTTAATCCGGAGGAAATAATAGAAGAAGTAAAGAAAAGATTAATTAAAAAAGAACAACAAGGGGAGATAAAAAGAATTTACCCAGAAGAGCAAAAAGAAATTGTACAAGAAAAAATAGAAGCAAATATGGATATAAGTATACCAATGTTTGTAATAGGAATAAAAGAAGATAATATAGAAAAACCAGAAGAAATGGTAAAAAAGCATATTGCGATTGAGATACTGCTAAATACAATAATAGGAAAAAGCTCAAAACTATATAAACAGCTATATGATGAAGGATTATTGCAAGAAGAGCCTTCTTTAGAATATGAATTCTCAAAAGTATATTCATATTTATTAATAACTGGTGCTTCAAATAATCCTGAAAAAGTAAAAGAAACGTTGCTAGAAGAGATAAATAATATAAAGCAAAATGGAATAAATGAAGAGGACTTTAATAGAAGTAAAAAAATGATATATGGGTTATATGCAAAAGAGTATAATAATATAGAAGATATATCAAAAATGTTTGTAGCAGATTATTTTAAAGGGATAAACAGCTTTGACTATATAGAAAACTATGTGCAAGTGACAAAAGAATATGCAGAAAAGATATTAAATCAAGTATTCGACGAGGAAAAAATAGTTTTGTCTATTGTAAGATAAAATTATATATATTATTTCCTTAATAAATCAATTGCAAACACCGTAGGGAACGACGCCCTCGTCGTTCCGCCTAAGCGTTGCCACCTCTGTTCTAATTAATAGTGAATAGTGAATAATACAAAATTTGCCGTTGGCAAATTTTGATGTAGGGGCACCGTTTGTAAGAATACCCGTGAGGCGTGACACCACTGTGCCCATATTAACGAATATAGATAGGAGCGCACAATGCAAACAATAACCTTTCCAGGACTAAACCTAGAATTTCATATTTCAAAAGTAGCAATACAAATAGAAAAAATAAGCATACATTGGTATGCTATTTTTATAGTGTCTGCATTTGTAATTGCTTTATATTTTTGCAAAAGAAGAAATGGTCTATACAATATAAAATTTGAAAATATATTAGACTTATTTTTAATACTAATACCAGTATCAATAATATGTGCAAGGTTATATTATTGCTTATTTAGGCTAGATGTATATATAAAAAACCCAATAAGGATACTAAATTTAACAACAGGTGGACTTGCAATATATGGAGGAATAATAGGTGGAGTAATTACCTGTTATATATATTGCAAAAAGAAAAAAATAGATATGTTAGATTTACTAGACTATATAGTGCCATACTTAAGCTTAGGTCAAGCCATAGGAAGGCTAGGAAATTTTGTGAATGTAGAAGCATATGGAATAGAAACAAATTTGCCTTGGAGAATGGGAATAATAGAAAATAATCAATATATAGAAGTTCATCCAACCTTTATATATGAGGCAATAGTAACATTAATTCTTTTCTTTTTCCTAATAAAACTACAAAATAATAGAAAAATAAAAGGCGAAGTTACATATACTTACTTAATAGTATATTCTTTGTCAAGAACTATAATAGAAAGTTTAAGATCTGACAGTTTAATGCTATATAAATTCAAAATCTCTCAAATTTTATCGATAGCGATTTTTGTAACATTTTGTATTATTTTGTGGTTTAAAAAAATAAAATACAAGAAAACAAAAATACATGATAAAAAATGCAAAAAAATAACATACGAAATGTAGGAAAAATGCTGTTTTTTTATTGACCTAATTGTAAAAATATGGTATCGTAAATATATCGATAAAAACAATGCTATCCAAAATACTTTTTAAAGTGAATTATTAAACTTCACTAGAAAGGGTGGTACTATGATAGATGAAGAAATTTGTAAATTAAGAGATGAGTTAAACAAAAGCATAATAGATGAAAAAGATTATAATATTATATATAAAATTAGCATAGAATTAGATGAGTTAATTG
Organism: uncultured Eubacteriales bacterium; assembly: GCA_949840345.1. Lineage (GTDB taxonomy): Bacteria > Bacillota > Clostridia > TANB77 > CAG-508 > CAKPQL01. The sequence goes on along the minus strand of CATKWX010000004.1, from coordinate 36,895 downwards.
CAAAGTATTATTCTACAGGTATAAAAAAGCAAGCTCAAATTATTAAAAAAAGGTAAATTAAGAAAAAAATGTTGCATTTTGTAAAATAATACTGTATAATAAAGTTATAATAAAGTTTTTAATTTTAGTAAACTAAATATAAAGGAGGAACTTAAGTATGAAAATAAAGAAAGAAACAGCAATTAAGATATTAGCTGCAATGTTAACAGTATTAATGTTAGTAGGGTGTATGCAAACAACAATATTTGCAAATGATAGTCAATATCTAGATCCAAATACTATAAAAGCTAACGATACAACAGGAGCAGCACAAAAGGCTCAAACAGTAGCAGGAAGTATTTTATCTATAGTTCAAGTTATTGCAGTAGCAACAGCAGTTATAATGTTAATAGTATTAGCTATTAAATACATATCTTCAGCACCAAACGATAAAGCAGAAATTAAAAAACACGCTGTTATATATGTAGTTGGAGCTATATTACTATTCGGAGCAAGTGGAATCTTAGCATTAATTAGAAACTTTGCTGGTGTATTCAATGAAAATGCTGGTACAACACCTGGACGTTAAACAAAAAGTATAATTTTAAAATAACTAAAATAGATTATTTGTGACAATGCAAATAATCTATTTTCCTATAAAGAGGTGATACTTATGAAAAAAACAATATCAATTATATTAACAATTGCCTTATGTTTAATTATGATACTTCCAAATTTCATTTATGCAGGGGGAGAGATAGACACTAATGCATATAAGGATATATACACAAATGAAGGAAATAGCAAATTAATTACGGCTGGTGGTAGTGTATTAGCTGTTGCTCAAACAATAGGAGTATCTTGTGGAGTAATAATGCTACTAATATTAGGTATAAAATATGTATATATGAGCCATGACGCTGATGATAAAGCAAAGATAAAAGAAAAATTAATACCATATGTTATAGGAGCTGTGTTATTATTTGGTGGTTCAGGATTGCTTGGATTAGTATCAAATTTTGCACGAAATATGGATAAAGAAGCTCCAGCACATAACCCATTTGAATCTATTACATATGTAACATGTCCAATTTGTAAAAATCAAGTTCCTGACACAGGAAGATGTAATATATGTTTTTATACATTTAAATAATAGTATAATGAATATAGCTTTAGGGATGCAAGCACTGCATCCTTTTTTTATATAAAAAATAGCAAAATTTGTAACATAAAAAACATATTACATTAGTATTACAAATATACATTTATATATATAGATAGTATATAATGGTTACAAATGTTGAAAAATACAAGATTTTGCGGTATAATTATATTAACTATGTGTAACTAATAGGAGGTGTTATTATGAGTAAAAAAAGTATAAGTAAAATAATTAGTATCGTATTAATATTACTGTTTGCATTAATGGCGTTTTCTCCATATTCACAGGCAAATAGTGCAGATGAATGGATGCAGCAGGGCTCAGATTTTATAAACAAGGGAAAGAAAGGTTCAGCAATTAGTACTAGCCAAATACAGGATGCATTAATGCCAATAGGTAGAATATTAGTTACAATAGCAACAATAGTGATAACAGTTGTAACAGTAGTTATGGCAATAAAATATATGATGTGTGACAGTGCGGATAAAAAAGCAAAACTAAAAACGCAATTAATAGGACTAGTAGTATCAACAATTGTAATATATGGTGCACAAATAATATGGGCAATACTTTTAAATTTTATGACAAATGTGACAGCTTAAAAACTAAACAAAGGAGGAAATCTTATGGGAACGTACAATATACCACGTAATTTACGAGGGGAAACAAGAATTTTAATTATATTTTCTGTTAAATCATTAATAAGTACAGCGATAGGCTTAGCAGTGGGGCTAATATTCTTTTTTATATTTTCATTAGTTAATATAAAAATAGCAGGAATAATTATAATGGTTGCATGTGCACTAATTGGATATGTAATAGGTGCTGTAAAAATTCCAACACTGAACCGGAATACCATTTACAAAGAAAATTGGTGGAGAATCCTTAGATGAAATTATAAGAAGATATATTAAGTTTAAAATGAACAAGAAAATTTATACATATACAAAGGAGGAAGAATAATGAATGCTATAAACATACTTAATTTAATATTAATTATTTTAATATTAGTTATACTTTGCCTAGGTGCAACTTACTTTATTTTAGTTTTAAAATCAAAAAATAAAGCGAAAGACCAAAAAGATGATAAAACAGGAAATAATAAAAGATTAGGACTTTCTGGCAGATTTAGAGAAGACTTAAGTCAAGAATCTATATACAAATTTATGGAGTTTGACGAAGTAAAGGATAATATGATTATAAGAAAAAACAGAGAGCAATATGTAATGGTAATTCAATGTCAAGGTGTAAATTATGACCTGATGTCTGAAGAAGAAAAGATTTCAGTAGAAGAAGGTTTCGTACAATTCCTAAATACTTTAAGATTTCCAATACAATTATATATTCAAACAAGAAGCTTAAATTTAAGAGATATAGTAGAAGAATATAAAGATAGAATAAAAGCAATGGAACAAGAAATAGAGCAATTAGATGTAAAAATAAGAGAAGCAGAAATGAAAGGAAATGTTGCACAAGCACAAAAATTAAAATATCAAAAAAGAAGAAAAGAAAACGTTTTATCTTACGGAGCAGACATTTCGGAATATGTTGGAAGACTTAGTTTAAATAAAAATGTATTACAACAAAAAACATATGTTATAGTTTCTTATTTCGTTTCAGAATTTGGTTCTACAAGTACATATTCAAAAGATGAAATAGATAATATGTGTTTCTCAGAATTATATACAAGAGCGCAATCAATAATAAGATCACTATCTTCATCAGAAGTAAGTAGTAGAATATTAGATTCAGAAGAAATTGCAGAATTATTATATGTTGCATACAACAGAGACGATTCAGAAATAATGCAATTATCTAAAGCATTAGATACTCAATATGATGCATTATATAGTACAAGTAAGGATGTTCTATTAAAAAGACAGGAAAAAATAGAAGAACAAATGGAAGTAGAAGCTATAGAAATAGCAACAGATAGCATAATAGAAGCAGATAAAGTAAGAAAAGAAAAAGAAGCTGAGATAGAAAGAAAACAAAAAATAGAAAAGAAAGCATTAAATTTAGTTGAGCAATATAAAGGCCAAATGGATAAAGAGCTATATGAAGAAACTAAAAAACAAATAAAGAAGAAAACATCAGGAACTACAGAAAATGAGACAGAAGTTGTTTTGGAAGAACCAACTCCAAAGAAAAGGGCAACAAGAAAAAAAGCAACAAAGGAAACTGAAGTTGAGAGTGAAGTTGCTCCTACTCCAGCAAAAAGGGGAAGAAGAAAATTAAATACAGAAAAGATAGCGGAATAATACAAAAGAAAGGCGGTTAATTTAAGTTATGGGTAAAAAGAAAAAACAAGCAAAACAAGAACAAATTTCAGCAGTTGAAAAAAAGCAAGAAGGACTATTAGCCAAAAATGTAAGTAATTTAAAAGATTTAATAGCACCAGCAGGAATTGATGCTAGCTATACAAACCATATAGAAATAGTATCTAACAAAACTAGATATGCAAGAAGTATGGTAGTATCTACAATACCAAGAATGTGTACCTTCCCAGAATTTTTAAGAAGCATGTATACATTTGGAGATTTAAATGTTTCTGTTTTCATAAATCCAATAAGTGAGAGTTCATCACAAACAGAATTAAACAGAACTATAAACGAGCTAGAATCTGAAAGAATTGTTGCATTAGACAGAGGAGATATAAACAGAGAAAGAATATTAGCACAAAAAAGAATAGAGGCAGAAGATTTAAGAGACCAGATAGCTGCAGGATTTAACAGATTATTCGAATCATCAGTTATATGTACACTATTTGCATATAGTTTAGACGAACTAGATAAATATACAGAACTATTAACATCAGAAATGTCTAAAACAATGATAGGGGTAAAACCAGCTTGGGCAATACAAGATGAGGCATTAAGAAGCAATATGCCTTATTGTGAAAATAAAATTAAAAAGAATCATACTTTTGATAGACGTTCTATGGCAACAGTATTCCCATTCTTTACATCAGATATAGGACACGAAAAAGGAATACCTTTAGGCTTTAATCGTCAAACTGGATTACCAATATTATTCGATAATTTTAGCTCAAAATTATCTAATTATAATATGGTTATATTTGGTAAGTCTGGTGCTGGTAAAGGTGTTACAATAAAAACTTTAACAGCGCGTTCATCAGTTCTTATGGGAATAGAAAGCTTAGCCCTAGATGCTGAAGGTGAGTATGGAGTGGTTGCAGAAGCATTAGGTGGAATAAATGTAACAATAAGTCCAAACTCAAATACAATAATAAACCTTTTCGATTTAGAGCCAGAAGTAGTAAAAGATGAAATAACAGGAAAAGAAAGAACAGTTTTGAATGTAGAAAATAAAATAGAGGACGTAACTCAAGCGTTACTTACAATGGCAAGAGGTAGTACAAGAAGTCAAGAGGTAAACGAATTAACAAAACAAATAATTGCAGAAGCAGTTGCACAAGAATATTCAGGAAGAGGAATAACAAACGACCTAGAAAGTTTATATGAAAGAGAAGAAGGAAAAATTATAAATACAAACTATTTAGGAAAAGCAAAAAAGGAAATGCCAACAATAGGTTCTTGGTATAAAAGAATAGTAGAAAACTCTAGAAATAATGATAACCAAGACTATAGATTCCATTATAGTTACTTAATAAAAGTTATGAAGCAATATGTAAGAGAATTTGATGGACAGATGGCATATTTCGATGGACAGTCAACTTTTGAATTACTAGACAATGTACCATTTATAAACTTAGATATTTCAGGACTAGAAGAAAGATTTGCAAGGCCACTTGCTCAACAAATATTACTATCTTGGATTTGGGAAAAATACGTTAAGAAAAACAGTGAAGATAAAACTAAAGCTGTTAAGAAAAGAGTTTTAATAGACGAGGCGTGGATGTTACTTCCATACCCAGAAGCTGTAGACTTCTTAAATACAATGGCAAGACGTGCAAGAAAAAGAAACGTTTCACTTGCAGTTATGTCACAAAAATTCCAAGACTTCTATGAAAAACCAGAAGTACAAGCAGTTTTAACATCATCTGATACAAAGTTATTTTTAGCACAAGATAAATCTGAAATAGAATATATAAAAGAAGTATTTAAGCTAAGTGATGGAGAAGCAGCCTTTTTAACAACCTGTAATAGAGGTGAAGGACTACTAAAAGTTGGTGGAGACACAGCAATAATAGCAATACAACCAACTAAAAAAGAATTCGAATTCGTTGAAACAAACGTAAACAAACTAAACGAAATGCGTAGACAAAATGGGCAATAAGGCGGAAGATTATCTACGAAGCGGGTGCCGAGTGAATAATTAATAGTGAATAATGAAGAGTGAACAGTGAAGAGTACAAAAATCTTCGATTTTTGAAAGGAGGAAATATGAAGAAAATAATTTCAATAATATTAATAATAACAACATTAATTACATTCATAATTCCTCGATACTCATTTGCTACAGAAACTACGGAAACTACGGATACAGAAGAAACTACCGAAACGAAAGAAGAACAAAAAGGAATTCAAATTAAAGATATGCAGGGAATAATGAACAATGGAGCTGCACTTGTAAATGGAACAAAACAACAAGTTCAAGAAAGACCTACAGATGCAGAGGCAATTGCATCCATATTAGCACTAGTATCATCTAGTATTGCAGAAGTAGTAAGATTTGTTATGACACTTTGTGTGAGCGATGGAGAAGAAACTTCAGATACAAGGATAACAGTACAAGGCATAGTAACTGGAGAATACCCAATGCTAAATAATGACTTCTTAATATCAAAAAATGGTAAAAGTGAAACTAATGATATAGTAAAACAGCAAGTAAGTGTATGGTACTATGGAATAAGAAATTTAGCTATAGTAATAAGTTTATTTGTTCTAGTATATATAGGAATAAGAATGGCAATATCAACACTTGCAGATGATAAAGCAAAGTATAAACAAATGCTAATTTCATGGCTACAAAGTTTTATATTAATATTCTTTTTACATTATATAATACTTCTTGCAATGGTTATACAAAAAGTGTTTATGGATATGTTCAAACCTTATTTACAAACATTAACTTCACCAGAAACATCAATACTGGGTAATGCCATACAAATGATATTAATAGGAAAAGGTTGGAATATACTATGGTCAGCAATTCTTTATTGGATGGTTACATATTACCAAGTAAAATTCTTTTTCCTATATGCAAAAAGAATGATATCTACGGCATTTTTAATAATAATATCACCATTAATTACGGTTACATATTCAATAGATAAAGTAAAAGATAATGAAGCACAAGCGTTTAAAGCTTGGTTGCAAGAATTTATGGTAAATATATTTGTGCAACCAGTACATATAGTAGTTTATTTAATATTCATAGTATCTGCATCAGAAATAGCGCCAAAACTACCACTATTTACAATAATCTTCTTTGGAGCACTATCAAGAGGAGAAAAAGTAATAAAAGGAGTATTTGGAATGCGTGGTAGAAAATCAATAAACTCACTAGGAAAACATAAATAACAAACGGAAGATTAGCTACGAAGCGGGTGCCGAGTGAATAGTGAATAATGAATAGTGAATAATTATCGTAGGGAACGACGCCCTCGTCGTTCCGCTAATGAATAGTGAAGAGTACAAATCTCTTCGAGATTTGAAGGAGGAAGAAACTATGTATAAAAAGAAAAAAATTCTAATAATTCTAATAGTACTACTAGTAGTTTTAGTTTCCATACTCCTTTTAAGAAGTTTGCTAGAAAAAAAGCAAGAAGAAAACAAAACCTACAGTACAATAGAAGATTTCAAAACTCCTAAAGACGTTGTAAATTACCTAGGTGGAGAATTCATAAAACAAGAAGAATCAAAAGCAGAAGGCTTTGAAGCTGATATATACATAAAATTTAAAGTAGATTTATACACAGATAAAACCAGCAATGAAGAATACTATAATAAAATGATGGATATGATTTCATATTCCTTAAACTATAACAGCTTCAGACTGATAGACGATTCAAGAGAAATGTTAATAGCAGTAATATGTGATAGCCAAAACGGAAGAATAAAAAGAAAATACATAAATGGAGATAGCAATTACTTTGGAAATGCAGAGTCACAAAAAAATTTACAACAAATGAAAGAAACAAAAACAACCGCCTTAGAAATACAGTCTAAAGAATTAATAGAATTACTAAACAACAATTGGAAAGCATCTTCAGTAAAATTTGGAGAAAAAACAGGAACCTTTAACAAATACGATATTTACGAACAAGAGGGAATACAAGTAAGAAACGTATACAAAAAAGTATTTAACATAGTATTCAAAGAAAATTACAAAAACCCAGTAATAAATGGAATAACAACAAATATGACAGAAGAGCAAATAAAACAAATACTAGGGGAACCTACAATAAAATCAGAAGATATGCAAATATTTGGATACAAAGGAAACGACATATATGTATTTTTCTCATATGGAGATATTTCAATATATAGAGTAGATAAATATGACTCAATAGAATTTGCTAAATTAGTAGAAGATTATATAAACAAATCAGATGTAAAAAGCTTTGTAAGTGGAATAACCGACATATGGCCAGATTACGACCAATACTATTACGATGATGACTTTGTAAATTTAGTATATACCTTAAAAGGAATAAAAATACAATTTAATGTAACTAAAAATCACGGAGTAATAGTACATAACAATTATGAAGGGCAAATAATAGAAGGTATGACTACACAAAATATAAACACAAACGAACTACATAACAAAATATTTTTTAAAGATACAAACACAATGCTAGAAAACGAAATAATAAGAATGAATTATTACGAAGTGACCCCACAAAATTAAATGCAAACATTGTAGGGGCGGACGCCTCTGTCCGCCCGCCACGACAAAGAAATAACCTTGTAGGGGTCGGCGTCCCCGACGACCCGTCACCCCAAAGAAATACCAAAAAAGAAAGGAGTTATAGAATATGAAAATATGTAAAAAAACCATAACTATATTTTTAACATTAATAATATTGTTATATTCTATAATTCCGCCTAAAAAGATATATGCAGTAGAAACTAGTGAAGTAGGAAATGCAATAGCTTCAGTAGCTGAAGACTGGGTAAATGGACACGCAGCTGAAACAAAGTATCACTATTTAAGTGTAGGTGTTATTGAAACAAATCCCAATAGTCCACAGTACAATGTAAGTGAATATCACAGAATGCAAGCATATAAGGGAATAAAAACAACTATAGACGGAAAAACAAGATATTGGATGGACTGTGTTGGTTTTGTTAGCACTGTAATTCATAGTGCAACGGGTTTAGGCTCTAGTGAATTTACATATTTTGCAGGTCCAATACAATCAAGAGCGGATAATGGTGTATATCCACAGTTTAAAGATTATTTTAGAAGCTATTCAAAAGGAACTCAACCTATAAGAGGAGATATATTAATTTATTATGACCACGTTGCTATATATTTAGGAGATATTGATGGCGATGGATTATTTGAAATAGCACATTCTTCTAATAAAGGATATGATGGTGCCATAACAATAGATGACCAAAATACGTATGGAATAATTAATAACTATAGTTATATGGTTAGAATAACTGAAGCTGGGGCTAATAGCATAGAGGAGTTGAATTATTCATTTGACGGACAAGGTACATCTGGCGGAATAATCACACCTATAGTTGACGACTCAGAAGCATTCGACCAATACATAGATAGTGACTATGAAGGACAAATTGAGGTAAACGGAAGAAACAACTCATCAAGTTTCTACTACAATGGTACTCCTAAAAAAGGAGAATACCTAGGAAAAGTAAAGGGGAATTGGCTATTTAATACCTTAAACGATGCAGCAGACTGGTTACTTGGAATACTAACAATGGGAATAAAAGCACAACTTGTTGGATGGGCAAGTATATTTGAAGGCTGGGCAAACAATGTAGTAGGAGGAGTAACAACTGAAGGATATGATTTTAAATTTTTTGCAGAAAGAGTAACAGTAGAAGATGTAATATATAATAAAATTCCAATACTAGATGTAAACTTGTTTAACTTCGAAAAGGCTGGAGGACAAGACTTAAAGCAAGATTCAACAGATTTAATATACAATTTAAGAATGAAAATAGCTCAGTGGTATGTTGCAATAAGAACAATATGTATAATACTATTATTATTTACATTAATATATTTAGGAATAAGAACAGCAATTGCAAGTGTAGCAAAAGAAAAATCTGAATACAAGCAAAAGCTGGTATCTTGGGTAGTTAGCTTCTTAGTAGTAATGTTTATACATTATTTTATGATACTAATATTAAACTTCAACGAAATAGCAATAAGTTGGATAACTCCACCAGAAGGGGCAGGTGCAACTTCCACCTTTTATGAGCAAATGAGGTCATACGCATACGAAATTCCAGCAACAAAGGGATGGACAGGTGCTATAATATATGTATTTTTAGTATACTACTTAATAAAAATGCTATTCTTATACTTTAAACGTGTATTAATAGTATACATATTAGCAATATTATCTCCTGCAATGGGAATAGCATATTCAATACAAAGAATAAATGGAAAATCTAAAGCATTAGGTGTATGGGTAAAAGAGTTCTCATTTAATGTAATAATACAGTTTATACACGCATTAATATATACGATAATGGTGGGATTAATATTAGGTACTATAGCTGATATAACGGCAATTTCATTAATACCATATACATTATTCTTATTTGTAATATTAAATTTTATATTAGATGTAGAGGACATTATAAAGAATATATTCCAAATTAAAGCAAACTCTTTAAAGAGCATAGTACAAACTATGTTTAGCTTAAAAAATAGATTCCTTCCAGCAGTATTAATTGGAGGAGCTGTATATAGAGCAGGGAAGAGTGCTGTTGTAAATGCTTATGAGAAAAACCTAACAAATTCTTTAAATTTAAAATACGATCAATATAAAGTTCAAGGAAATGATGAAGTATCACAATCTATTAATAAAGAAATAGAAAGATTAAAGCAACAAGAAAAAGACCATATAATGCAATTAAATAAAGCTTCAATAGATTTTGCAAAGAGTAAGTTAAAAGGTACTGTAGCTTTAGTAACTGCTGTGCCAGCAGTGTTTGAAAAACCAATAGTTGGTGCAGCTACGTTTGCATATACAGCAGGAGCTTTAGGCGCAGGCTTTGAAGGTAGTGGATCTTATGAAAAACAAGCAGAAGCGTTAGATAAATCAACAGATGGAACAAATTACATATATATAGATGACCCTAATAAAGTAGATGAAAAAGATAATGTTAAAAATGAAAATGCGCAAAATGGAAATAATCAAAATGGAAATACAGAAGGTTCTAATAATGCAAAAGATGGAACAAATGTAGAAAAAACAGAACAAAAAACAATTAGAACATATAATACAGCTAAAAATAAAACTTACAAATTCCCAAAAGCTGTATTAAGAATAGGATTCTCTCTGGCTACGGTAGGTACATCTCAAACTGTAGAAGAAACAGTAAGAACTGCAATAAAAGAACATAGAACTCTAGAAAATGTATATAGCACGAGAATAGAAAAATTATCAGTTATAGGAAATCTAGCACTAAAAGAAGTAAATACTATAAATAAAGAAGTAGATAGAATTAAAAACCGGAAGCTATCCGCCAATATATTATGAACCTAAAGAAAATGAGACAGATATACAAATAGCAATGAATGAAAAATTAAGAAAAAAATATAGAGAAATATTGAGGAAAAATATTACGCAAATAACTGAAGGGGTAGATAAAGATAAAATAGGGGAACATATAGCAGATTATAAATATAAAGTTACACTTGATTCTATAGAAGAAATTGCAAAAAGATATTTATCAGAAAATGAATGTAATGTAGGGGAAGACTTTAGAAAGAATTTTGAAGATACCTTAAGGCAAAAAATAATAAATACGGCTAAGGAGAAAAGAGGCGGATTCGAAAGGATAAAACTAAAACAAGATTTAATGGAGCAAATCCAAAAAGCGATAGAAGATAATCCTAAAGATAAGGCTAAACTAAATGATAAGATAGATGAAATAGTAACAAAAGATACACAGGAACAAATTGTTTCTAAAATATCAGCAAAAGAATTAACAGATTTAATATCTAAAACTTTAGAGAAAAAAGGTAGCATTGAGATGAATAGAGATTTTAAAAATTTACAAGAGCCAATAGAAAGTTTAAATATACTAAACAAAGAAGCAGAAGTAACCTCAGGAAATCAAGTATATTCTACAGAGCAGATATTAGATTTAATAATGAATAAAGATATAACAGATTAGGTAGGTGAGAAAATGAAAATAAAAGGTAAAAAAATATTATGCATAATATTAATATTAGTAACTCTATTCAATTTTATGTATCCAATCTGTTCATATGCAACAGAAGAAGAGGAAGTTGAAGAAGATGGAATTAGTGCAAAGGAAGTTTTAGGTGCAGCAGTAGATGGAGTTGCAGGTATATTATTAATGCCAGCAAAACTTGTAATTCTTGTAGTAGGAGTTGGAGCAAATGCACTTACTTCTGAATTTGCAGAACTTGGTGCAGATAGTGATGAGTCAAGATGGGTATTAACGTTAGATGATATATTTTTCCATAATATAGATGGAGTAATACCAATAATAGATGTAAACTTTTTTAAACCTATAAATAATAGTTCAGAACATCAAATAATTTCTGATATAAGAAACAGTATAGCAACTTGGTATTTTGCGATTAGAAATTTGGCAATAATTATAAGTTTATTGGTATTAGTATATATTGGAATTCGTATGGCAATATCAACACTTGCAGAAGACAAAGCTAAATATAAAAATATGTTAACAGATTGGATTGTAGGTTTTGTAACCATATTCTTGCTACATTACATAATTATAGCAACAATATATGTAAATGAGGCTTTAGTTAAAGCAATAAGACCTCCTACTGCAGCTGGTCAGTATGGTGGTATCATAGATAGATTTATGACAGTTATATTTACTGATGCTATAGGAACCATAAATTTTGTAGATGGAATGAGTGGAGCAATAGTATATTTAGGTATGACAATAATGACATTTATGTTTTTATATACATATATGAAACGTATGATAACAGTAGCATTTTTAATAATAATAGCACCATTAATTACAGTTACATATTCTATAGATAAGTTAGGTGACCGGAAAATCTCAAGCTTTAAATACTTGGTTAAAAGAATTCATGTATAATGTGCTAATTCAACCATTCCACTGTATAATATATATGGTATTTTCAACACTAATAATAACTTTATTAGAATCTCCTACAAATAGTTTAGGTAGCGGATTACTTGTAATTATTATAATGATATTTATGAAACAGGCAGAAACAATAATAAGAACAATATTTGGATTTGGAAATGCAAAATCATTAGGAGATGTAGTGGCAGCAGGTGCATTAGTTGCAGGTAGCGTTAGTGCTGCAAGCAAAACCCTAGGTGCACTTAACCGTGCTAGAGGTTCGTCAAGTGGAGGAAATAAAGGAGGAAATAGTAGTTCTGGCGGAGCAGATAAAAAGCCGAACTTAAAAGATACCTCAAATGCAGGAGGAGCACAAAAGCAAACAAATGCTTCAGGAGGCTCAAATGGACAGACAAGTAATTCAAATAACACAGGAGGCTCAAATTCTTCTTCTGGAGGAAATGATAGTGGCTCTAATAGAGGAGGTTCAAATAATTCTGATAATACTTCAAGCGGATCAAGTAATTCTAGTACAAATAGTTCTAGTGGAAATAGTGTTGATACAGTTTCAACTGAGGATAGAAGCTATAATACAGAAGCAGTAAAAAATGCGGAAAGTAAGTTTAAAAATGTATTAAGCAAATACGCAAGTTTAAATGTAAAGGCATTAGAAATAGCTGCTGGAATTGGTATTGGTGGAGCAATGGGTGGAGATATTCCAAGTATGATTGCTGGTGGAAACTTTGCAAAAGCTGGAATTAACGCAACTAAATTAGGAGGAGAATTGGTAATCTCAGGATTTAAAAAGACTCCTATAGCTAAAAATTCAAGAATTAATCAAAAGACAGACAAAGTAATGGATGCATATAATAACTTGAAAGCTGAAAAAGGTTGGTCTGATGATAGAATGTTAGACGAAACAGAAAGAGTATTAGACATAAAAGATACAAGCACAATCAAAAATGAAAAATTAAGAGAATATGCAGAAACTGTACAAGATTTAAGAAAAGAATATGAAGAGGACTATAAAGTTCCTAACGATATGGTTTTAGATAGAATTTCAAAAGTGCAATCAGGACAAGTAAAAAGGAGCAGTAAGAAATATACAAAAAAACCAAAAACAAGACCAATAGACAGAAGAAGTAGAAGACAAAAACAAAATGGAAACAGACAAAATGGAAATTAAATAGTGAATAATTAATAAGGTAGGTGATAAGTATGAGCAGTAAAAATGATGCAATGAACAACTTTCAAAGCGCAATAAAAGACACAAGCAAAAAAGACGAAGAAGATAAAAAAGCAGAAGAAAAAAGAAGAGAAAAACAAGAACAACAAAAAGAATTTGAAAGGAAAAAACGACAAACTACACCTACAAATACAGAAGAAACAGGAGAACCAGAAGAACAACCTCAAACAGAAGAACAGAAACAAGCCGAAAAAGCAGAAGACGCAAGACATTACAATATATATGACGATGATGATGAAGAAGAAAATGATGAAGATGACGACAATTCTAACAACCGAAGAAATAGAAGAAATAACGATGAAGATGACGACAAAGACAACGATAATGGTAATGATAATAATGGTCAAGATAATAATCAAGATAACGGAATGGACACAGGTAGCAGTGCAGACTCAGATAAAGTTGACACAGATAATACAGATAAAAATAATAAAGTAGATGATTCAGACAAATCAAACAAATCAAACAAATCTTCAAGCCAGTCTGGGGATACACAAGCTAATGGCACGGGACAAGGAAATGGTAGTACAGGAGCACCTGATGCAGGAACTAGTACAACAGGAAGTCCGGGAGCAAGCACTGCAACTGGCACTGGTGCTGAAACTGGAACAGCTGCTGGAGCTGAGGCAACTACTGCTGGGGCCGGAGCAGCAGAGGCTGGCGCTAGCGCCGGGGCAAGTACTGCTGGAGCTGCGTCAGGGGCTGCAACCAAAGGAATAATCAAAAAAATAATCAAACTACTATCTGGTCCTAAACTATGGTTTGCAATATTAATAATAGCATTAATAATAATTGCTTTAATTATTGTAATTGGATATATTGGATTTTTCATAAATGGAGTAGGCTTGATTAGAGAAAAACTAGGGGAATTCGCAAATGGTATATGGACTAAATTTAAAGGACTTTTCGAAGGAGCAGATAATGCGCAAGTTACAGATGAAAAAATATATGATATAGCAACATATTTAGAAGATATGGGATACAAATTAGCATATTCAGGTTTTTTAGATACTGATCCTAAAAAAGCGGTAACAGTTGAAACAAATGAAGATGGAGGAAAAATCATAAAATCTGGAAATAAAACTATATATAAATCCGAAAGAAATGAAGAAACAGGTGAAGTTGAAATAACTGACCTTAAAAGTAAATACATTAAAGCATATCTTGCGGCAGAAAATAAGACATATATGATTGCAAATCAAAATTATAAATTATCAGATTTATTTGCAACTTGGGATGATATACTAGAAGGCAATTTAGGTACAGGAATGATACATTTAGAAAATGCATCAAGCAAAGTAAAAATAGATAGAGAAAACAAAAAAATGCAAATAAAATATAAAGGATATGTATACCAATATGACTTAGATGGATGGACAGGAAGATACCGGAAAATCTTTTGAATTTTTATTAACTTTACATACAGCAACACAAGCACCGGACTTTGTGTATGATATAGTAACAGAAGAGGAGTTTGATACAAGAGTTAATATAGCCTTGCGTGAAACGGAAGCAACTATAAAACTAAAATTGCCAGATCCAGATAATGAAGACCAATTAATAGAAATAACAGAGGAAAACTATGCATTTTTAGGGTTAAGTGTTGAAGAATGGGAAGCCGTACAAGACTATACAAAAAAAACAATTAAAACCTTTACACCATTTATAACTAGTGTAAAAAACCATTGGTATAAAGATTTAGACTTTTCTGATTGTTATGTTGTTGCAAAAAATAACCCTGATAGCACAGAAGACGATGAGGCTTTTACAAGTACATACCAATATGTTGGTTTAGAAGAAGATATTAATAACGATATTTTATCAGGGATTGAAAACCTATATGTAGAAGAAGTAAGAACAGAAGATATATTCCAAATAAAAGAACCTGCGGTAAAGAAAAATGAGTTAATAAAGGAAATGTTACTTGGAGGTAAGGAAGGAGCAGAAAACACAGAAAAAAAATACAAATATTATATATACAATGGCTCAAATATACCAGAAGAAGGACTTAAGAAAGAGTATATTATAAAGAAAATGAAATTAGAAGATGGAACAGAAGAGCTAAACACAAGAGGATTTACATATGCGTTTGCAATATTAGAAGCTGTTCATACTGAGGATGCAGAATATATATTAAGAGACTTAAAAGAACTATCTAAAGAAATAGGAATAGATTTAGACGAAACAGAAGGAGATAAAGGTGGAGATGAAAAAATAGAGCCTTTAGTGTGGCCAATAGTAACCTCGAAAAAAGATGAAAACGGAAAATACATTCCATATAAACCAATAGTTTGGGACCCACTATACGATGCGCAAAATCCAAAAGTAATTATAAGACATAAAGCACAAGGGACTTTAGGTTTTGATAAAGACTTAAATGTTGTAATGCCAGCAGATGGAGAAATTGTACAAATAATAAAAGAAGAAGAAAGATATGGCAAAGAAAATAAAACGGAAGGCGAGCAAGATTCAACAAGGGAAACAAGCCTAGGTGATGCTGTAAAAATAAAATTTACAGGAACAGGTAATAGACCAGATTTAAAAGATATGTATATTTATATATCTGGACTAAAATTAGATGATAACATAAGTGTTGGAAGTACATATTCAGAAGAAGAAGTAATAGGAAAAACCATAGAAACAGATATAATGATTATAATGACAGACAACAGAAGAAAAGTAGTATACAATGTAGACGATTACATAGTGCCAGAAGAGTGGGATCCACTAGAAGAAACAGACGAAATACAAGATTCTAAATTTGAAGGAGATATATTTGGAGAGGGTGGAAATAGTTCATCATACACTGGAAGCTTTAGTGAAGAATTCTACTGGTATTTAGCAACCTTAGAAGGAATGCCAATAACGAGCGACCCATATTTCACCAGTGCAAATGGAGGTGTTAATTGGTTAGGTGGAGAAGGTGGTATTACAGTTGGACCAGGTATATATATGATTTATAATACTCAAAAGTTTCAAAAATACGGATATAATTTTAACTCATATGATATGAATCAAGTATTTCCAAAAGATGTAACTATTAATGTATTCAAGGAAAATGTTGAAGAAATTAAACGAACAATAGAAAGCCGTTTACAAGGAAATAAACTTTCACAAAACCAAATGGAGGCATTAATAATTACAGGATATCAAAGGGGTGTAAATGATTCTACATTTAATCAAATACTTAATTATATTAAAGATGGAAGAACAGGCCAAGAATTAGGAAATATATGGACATATGCAGGAGGCAATTTCTCTGGAGAAAAAGCAAGACGAAGAAAAGCTGAATGGTATTTATTTAGCCAAGGTGGATACCTAAATAAAGATAAAGGATATGGAGAAGTTCAATTTACATCAAGTACACCATTTACAGATATGTTAAATGGAACGCAAAGTGGACGTATGTATTAATGAATAGTGAAGAGATTTGGAGGAGGAAGAATGAAAAACAAAAAAACCATACTTACAATAATGGTAATATGCATTATATTAGTAATTATAATAACCTTAATTATTTTATCAATTAAAAAAGATAATAAGCCAGAACCTAATGTGACTCCTTCAAACCGTATAGAAACTGCAGAAGAAAAAAACACAAGAGAAATAGAAGAGCTAAAGGGAATGGGAGAAACAAGCAGAATGCAATTCTATGTTTCAAAATACATTTCATATTTAGAAGAAGGAGACTACGAAAGTGCATATAATCTATTATATGATGAATTTAAACAAAACTATTTTAAAACACAAGAAGAATTTACAACATATGTAAAAAATAAGTATTCAGATATAATAACACTAGATTACGAAAAAACAGAAAGACTAGGTCCATACTATGTTGTAACATTAAACTTTAAAGACTTAATAAACGACACAAAAAATTACACACAATTATTTGTACTAAAAGAAAATGGATTTAACGATTTTGTATTATCCTTCCAAGCAGAATAATGAATAGTGAATAATGAACGGTGAATAGTGAAGAGTACAAAATTTGCCATTGGCAAATTTGGATGTAGGGAACAGACCAACGTCGTTCCGCAAACAAACATACAAATAAACATATTGCAAACACTGTAGGGAACGACGCCCTCGTCGTTCCGTGCTTCAAAGGAATACCATAAAAAAACAATAATGAATAGTGAATAGTTAAAAGTGAAGAGTGAAGAGTGAAGAGTACAAAACTCTTCGGGTTTTGAGGTGAAATATGAGAGCAGATTTTATATTAAAAATGAAAGATTTTTGGAGAAAAAATAAAACAAAAATAATAATTGCCCTACTTATTTGGTTGGTAATTGTAATAATAAACTATATCTTAAAAAACATAAATGTAGAGATAACACCAAAAACAACATATGAACCTCATACTGCAATAATGGACGATTCAAATGTTCCAGAAAAACTACAAAACCCAATAGAAGAATTAATTTCAAAATACATAAATTATTGCAATAATAAAGAATATGAAAACGCATATAATATGTTAAGCTATGACTGTAAAAACCAATTATATCCTAACATAGAAGATTTTAAAACCTATATAGATAGTGTATTCGATGAAAAAAAAGCATATTACATACAAGACTACTCTAACGAAAAAGATACGTACATATACAGTGTTTGCATATTTGAAGATATGTTAGCAACTGGACTAACTGGTAGTGAAGTAGAGTATTATGAAGAAAAATTTGTAATAAGAAATAATAATGGAAACTTAGAATTATCAATTAGAGAATATATTGGAAAACAGGATGTTCAAAATGTATATGAAGACGAATATATGAAAATTTCAATTGAAAATATGGTGCAAACATATGAAAATCAAGTATATACTGTTAAAATAACTAACAGATGCGAATATCCAATAGTACTAGCTAATGGGAGTGAAGCAAAAGAAATCTTATTAGGACTTAAAAACGAGAGTAGAAATGTAAAAGACCTTCCACGTGGAGGAATAGTAATATATGAAAATCAAACAAAAACATATGAGCTTAAATTTACAAAGTTTTTCGATGAAAATGAAACAGCACAGAAGTTAATATTTAACGCAGTAAGGGTTTTAAATAGTTATAGTGGAAGAGAAGAGTTAAGGCAAAAGGAATTAGACAATGCGGTGAAATTATATAGCATTGAAATAGAGTTGTAAAAATGTGTTAAATTGTGAAGCACCTTGCCTCCCTTAAATAAGGGAGGTGGCACGATTACTACGAAAAGCCTTGCCCTCTTTACCTAAAGGGGGTGTCACGTAGTGACGGGGGATTTTAAAATAAGAAATAATGTAAGAACCCTCAGTCTGCTGACGCAGACAGCTCCCTTGAATAAGGGAGCCAAGGCTCAAATGTTGACACTTTATTATCTGAATCACTTACGGAAATAAGCATTTTTACGATAAATATATTTACAATTCTACATAATAAGTTGATTTTTTAACAAAAATGTAATATAATTGTAATATAATTGCGCAAATTTAATATAAAATATGGAAAATGTATTTCCGTAACCCAATAAATTTACATTTATATATATTTCAAAAAATGCTTAAATAAAGCGTATTGACAATGCTTTTAAAAGGAGTAAAATAATATTTAAGTAATAATGTTTTATGAAAGAAAAAGGAGAAAGAGGAAGGTAATTATGAAAGTAAAAAAATTATTATTAGCCACAATTCTAGTTGCTGTGGCAATTGTACTAATGTTTAGTTCAAATACTTATGCAGCAACAGGCTCATGGAGATTAGGAACAGAAGCAGTAAGAGAAGGAATAACTACTAAAAATTCAGCAGAAATTAGAACTACAAGATATTCATACAGAATGAATTCAAAACCAGTTCTAAAAATTGTAGATAAAACTACTGGTACAGCTGATTTTAGTAATGCAATTTATTGCTTAAAGGCAGGTCAAGGATTTGGATCTGATAGAGCTACAATGGCAGATGTCACATACAACACATATTTTAATATGTTAACAGAAAAATCTGCAGTTAATGGAATATTAAATTTAAGTAATTCAAATTATGGTTCAGTATTATGGTTATTAGATAACATATATTTACCAAAACAAACACCTATTGGAGATAGACAAAGAATAAGAGATAACTTTTTACTTGAAGCCTTTAAAATGGATTTATATGATAAGGGTATCAAATCAGACTTTTTTGATGGCGAAGTAGATCTTTCTTTACCTAATATAGATAGATTAGCAAGACTAGCAGTTCAAGCTTCATTAATTACAGATGATGATATAGAAGTTGTACAACAATGGGCAATATGGTATTTTACAAACCCTAATCCTACTGATGGCTTTCATACAGATACATTACCAAATCCTCAAGTAAATCAAATAGGAGAAGAAGTACATTCTTCTTTTGGAGATTACGATGAAACACGTAAACGTTTATATGAAATGCGAGCTTTATATAATTACCTTTTAGAACAAGCTAAAGCAAATTCAAATTATAGCAAAGTTCCAACACAAATAACTTTTGCAAATACAAATCCAATAGTAAAACAAGCGAGCACTTTAAATACAAATTATGTTATTGCAGGACCATTTGAAATAAGCAAAGTAGGAAATACATCTTATACAGCAGAAGGAAAAGTAGTAGATGCAAATGGTAGAGAAGTGGCTTATACAATATGTGATGCAAATGGAACACAGCTAACAGGAATTAGAACATTAAAAGAAGCAGTAGGACGTGGACAATTCTATGTAAGAATAGAAAAATCAGCAATAACTACTAATAACATAAAAGATATTAAATTATATATGACATATACAACAACAGATAGAAATTTGACATTCTGGACAGTTAATGGAAGCACAGTAGATCAACCAGTTGTTGTTATAGATTCAACACCAAAAACAACACCAATTGAAATAACAGCACATATTCCAGAATTCGATTTAGCCTTAAGAAAATACATAACAAGTGTAACAAGAGATGGAGTTACAGTAAATATAGCAGAATTAACAGGAAGAAGACCTAATATAAATAAAGCAACTATAGCAACAGAAAAAACAGCAGAATACAAACACAGAAAAGACCCAGTACCAGTACAAACAGGCGATTTAGTAAATTATACAATTACTATATATAATGAAGGAGAAATTGCAGGACGTGCAACAGAGATTATAGATTATTTACCAGCGGGGCTAGAATTCCACAGTGCAATTTCAACAGATTATACTTTCACGCCTTCAGCTGATAAAAGAAAAATTACAATAACACCAAAAAATTCAAATAATTTATCAGCATATAATGGAACAACTTTAGACTCTGTAGAAATAAAATTTACATGTATTGTAACTAAAAAGGAAGAAAAGGGAATAGGTGTAGATACAGTTTTAACAAATATTGCAGAAATTACAGAGGCTTATGACGTAAACAATGTAAAAATGGAATTAGTTGGTGACGATAGAGACTCACTTCCTAATAACTTAAGAAAACCAACAGATACAAACTTACCTTCATATAAAGGAAATGATAATAATAAAACAGATTTAGCAGATAGAGATTATCATTATGAAGGACAACAAGACGATGATGATTTTGAAAAATTAAAAGTAACAACACCAGAGTTCGACCTTGCTTTAAGAAAATTTATAACAAAAATAGATGAAACAGAAATTACAGATAGAGAACCAGTTGTAGATACAACACCTTTAAAAAATGGTGAGCAAACAGCTATATATAAACACGCAAAAAATCCATTAACAGTAGGAATTGGAAGCATAATTCGTTATACAATAAGAGTATACAACGAAGCTGAGTATAATGGATATGTAACAGTAATTGAAGATTATTTACCAGCAGAATTAGAATTAGTACCAGCAAGTGAAAGTGAAATAAATGCAAAATATGGATGGACTGAAAATGGAAGAATTATAACTACTACATATTTAAATGGTACAGTTATAAATGCATTTGATGGTGGAGATACATTAGAATTTAAAGATGTAGAAGTAGAATGTAGAGTAAAACCAAATTCTGTAGATGGAAAAGTTTTAACAAACATAGCTCAAATTAATGGAGATAGTGGAGACGATAGAGACTCTACTCCATCAAATGCTGAAAAGCCATCAGATACAGATTTACCTTCATATAAAGGAAATGACGAAAATCCAACAGATTTATCTAATAAAGACTACTATTACAAAGGTCAAGAAGATGATGACGATTTTGAAAAAGTAGTAATATATAGACCAGGATTTGATTTAGCTTTAAGAAAATTCATAACAAAAGTAGGAGATAACGAAGTTACAGATAGAATACCAGATGTAGATACAACACCTTTAAAAACTAAAAAAGGAACAACAGCAATTTATACACATCCAAAAAATGCTTTAGTAGCAAATATAGGAGATACAATTAGATATACAATAAGAGTGTACAATGAAGGTGAAGCAGATGGTTACGCAACAGTAATAGAAGATTACTTACCAGAAGAATTAGAGTTTGTACCAAGAGAAGAAAGCGAAATAAATGATAAATATGGATGGACTGCAAATGGAAGAGTTATAACAACTGAATACTTAAAAAATACAGTTATACATGCATTTGACGGTGGAGACGATTTAGACTATAGAGATGTAGAAATAGAATGTAGAATAAAGAACACAGAAAATTTAGGAAAAGTTTTAACAAATATAGCTCAAATAAATGCAGCAATTGATATAAATGGAAATAAAATAGAAAATCCAGGAGACGATAGAGACTCTGTACCTGGAAATGTAAAAAAACCAACAGATGCAAATTTACCAGATTATGCAGAACATCAAGAAGATGATGATGATTTCGAAAAAATAAAAATATATCAACCAATATATGATTTAGCCTTAAGAAAATTTATAACACAAGTAAACGAAACAGAAGTAACTGATAGAGTTCCAGAGGTTGATGTAGGCCCATTACTAGATGATTCAGAAGAAACTACAACAGCTATATATACCCATAAGAAAACTCCAGTATTAGTAAAAACAGGAGATATAGTAGTATATACAATAAGAGTATATAACGAAGGTAAAGTAAATGCATTTGCAGAGGAAATAAAAGATAATATTCCAGAAGGACTTGAATTTGTAATAGATAATAAAATAAACATTGACTACAGATGGAAATTATCTGCAGATGGAAAACAAGTATCAACAGATTATTTATCTAAAGATGTAGATGAAGATAATGTTATAAAAGCATTTGATAGTAACACAATGGATACTTTAGATTATAAAGATGTTAAAATAGCATTTAAGGTAATTGAACCAAACACTTCTACAAGAGTGTTAGTAAATATAGCAGAAATAAAAGATGATGACGGAAAAGATATAGACTCAATACCAGACAATGATGAAGAAGATGAAGACGATATTGATAAAGAATATGTTAAATTGAAATACTTTGATTTAGCTTTAAGAAAATTCATAACAAAAGTAGAAAGCAAAACTGGAGAAAATCTTCCAATTGAAACAGACGAAACTAAGGATGTATCAAGGGAGCCAAAAGTAGAAATTGGGGAAGACGGAAAAATAAAATATGTTCATCCAAAAGATCCAGTAATTGTTGCAAATAGTGATATAGTAATATATACATTGAGAGTATACAATGAAGGAAATATAGATGGATATGCAGAAGAAATAAAAGATGATGTTCCAGTAGGATTAGAACTAGTTCCAGACCACGAAATAAATACAGAGTATGGTTGGGTAATGTATGATAAAGATGGAAATGTTACAGATGATGTGGCAAAAGCAAAAACAATAAGAACAACTTACCTTTCAGAAGAGAATGGCGAAGATAATATAATAAAGGCATTTGATAGAGAGACTATGGATTCACCTGCATACAAAGAAGTAAAGGTTGCATTTAAAGTAGTAGAAAGAAATGTAGGAGAAGAAAGAATTGTTATTAATACTGCTGAAATATCAGAAGATAGCGACGACGATATAGATTCAAAACCAGATAATGATGAAGAAGATGAAGACGATATAGATAAAGAATATATTAAATTAAAATACTTTGATTTATCATTATTAAAATGGGTAAGCAAGATGATGGTTACTGAAAAAGGAGAAACTAAAGTTTATGAAACTGGATTTAATGGATCAGAAGCTCCAGAGCCAGTAGTAAAATACGAAGTAAAAACTAGTCAATTAAAATCAATTGTAATTAAATACGAATATGGAATAAAAATTACAAACGAGGGACAAATTCCGGGATATGCTAAAGAAGTAGCAGACTATATTCCAAAAGGACTAGAATTTATTCCAGAAGATAACCCATTATGGACACTAAAAGAAGATGGAAAAATTGTAACAACACAATTAGAAAATACTTTATTACAACCAGGAGAAAGTGCAATAGTAACAGTAGTATTCAAATGGATAAACGATGAAAACAATTTTGGTCAATTTGAAAATATTGCAGAAATAAGCAAAGATTATAACGAAAAAGATGCTGAAGATATAGATTCAACACCAGATAATCAAATACCTTCAGAAGATGACCAAGATAATGCATTTGTATTAATAAATCCAAAAACAGGTCAAGTAATAGTATTTGTTGTTTTACCAACAATAATATTAGGAATCTTAGTAGCAGGAATAATCTTAATTAAGAAATATGTATTATAAAACACATAAAATTTTGTAGGGGCGGACTGTTGCCTAATGGCAAGAGTGAATAATTAATAGTGAATAATGAATAATTATCGTAGGGAGCGACTTTTGTCGTTCCCTTTGTTATTACATAGGAAAAATCGCCTTTTTGTTTGATATAATGGTGGGCGGACACGGGGCCCGCCCCTACAAAAAAATATATCGCAAACACTGTAGGGAACAGACCAACGTCGTTCCGAGTGGTGAAGCCACCTTTGTTCTATTTGCAAAAAAAATCTATTTACAAAAAATGTAAATTTGTGGTATAATTAATTAATAGGCTTTGCCTAAATTTATTTTTGGAGGTAATTCCAATGGAAAGTAAAAAACATCGGACAAACTTAAGAAAGAGGGTGATATCTTCGGCGTTAGCCGGAATAGTCGGTATTGTGGCAGTTAATGCCACAACACTTCAAACTCAAGCAAGTTTTTATGGTAAGCTTTACGAACTTAGTTCGGCTTACCAAGAAATTGCTCCAGATTGTGTCGTATCCGTGAACTTTACTGAGTACTTGAATATGCTCAAAATGGTAATGTCTGAAGCAGGGGCTGCTAGCAAGGAAGTGATGAGCGGTTGTGCGTCAACCGCTATAAATCAGTCCATAAGTTATGAGCTTTCAATGCAAGAGACATTGGATAGACCAAATGCCTTCAGAAATGGAGTATACGAATTTGTAGATTCCGAAGGCATTCAGCGTGAAGTGGAACTTAGCGACATCAATAGTACCATAATAGATGCAACTAATAATGCATTACTGGGAAATGATGTTACATCCGAAATTGGAGGAGCTATAGGCTTCTTCGCACCTGAGCTCTGTTCAGAAGAAAGGGCTAAATATATGTATGACCATACTTCTGAAGGTGAAACAATGCAAATAGAAAATGTTGTTTTCTTTTCCAAATGGGAATAGACACTAAATGTTTTCTAAAAACCCAAACAAAGCGCCCGAATTTCGGGTGCTTTTAATATAAAATAGAAAAAATTGAATTTTGAACATAATACAACCTCTATGCGAATACAATTAAACAAATGTATTCGTAAATGGAGGTTTTCTTTATGAAAAATTATTCAATAGAAGAACGTGCAATAAATTTAGCACATTATATCATAGATTCAAAAGATACAGTTAGAGGTGCTGCTAAGAAATTTGGAATAAGTAAAAGTACAGTGCACAAGGATGTTTCAGAAAGATTATTAACGATAAATAAGGCATTAGCAGTAGAGGTAAGAAGAATACTAGACGAGAACAAAGCAGAAAGACATATAAGAGGTGGAATGGCAACAAAAATGAAATATAGTGAGAAGAATAAGGCAGGCTAGCGGGAGATTAGATACATATATTGCAAACAATGTAGGGGCACCGTTTGAGGGAATACCATGTAGGGAACGACGCCCTCGTCGTTCCGAAGACACCACTGTGCCCTTGCCGAATGAATAGTTAATAGTGAATGATGAATAATTATTTGTAAGGGTTGGTTTTAATCAACCCTTTATCTATTGCAAAAATTAACAATATATGGTATACTTTTTATGTTAAATAAAAACGGAGGAATATAAATGATATTTGCTGATATTTTAAATGAAATAAATCCAAATTGGACAGTTAGAGAAAAGGCAAGAAGAATATATACAAGTATAATAGGAGATTTAACAAATTGCAAATATGGTTTAAGAACACAATATTTCGGAGTGAATCATTCAGCTTATGAAAATGCTAATTTATATACAGCAATGCATAAACAGGAATTAGAAGATATAGATAGAAAAACTGGATATATAAAAATAGATTATAGTGATTTGATGTTTAGATTAATTGTTGAAGAAGTGAAAAATACAAATAATTTCAAAAACTTTTTAGAGTCTCAAGGAATAGACGTTAAGAACTTAACAGATGATGATATATTGAAAAACAAAATGCAATACATTACAAAGCTTATTCAGTTCAGGCATAAAACTGCAGGAACATTTGAAAGAAAAGCTTTTTATAAAAGATTATTTTCAGGTGCGGTGCTAGATAAATTTGAAAGTAAGAAGTTTTGTGCGTATGAATTCAGTAAACCGAAAGGAAACGAAATTGATTACATTTCTTGCATTGGAGTAAAATTAGACCAAGAAAATATATATTTTATATATTCTGATGAAGAGGAAAAGTATACACAGATAGATAGTGAAGAATTAAAAGAAATGGTGAAAGGATATAATGAAACTCATGGTAAAAAAATAGAATTTGATTTAGAAGAAGTTAGCAATAGTAGTGGAAGATAAAAAAAGTTCTCACATAAAGTGAGAACTTTTTTTATCTTATTGATTGTTTCTTTGTTGTTTTCTAGCTTTTCTACAAGCTGGACATCTTTGAGGTTCATTGTCGAACCCTTTTTCTGCATAAAATGCTTGTTCACCTTCTGTGAAAACGAATTCAGCACCACAATCTTTGCATACTAATGTTTTGTCTGCCATTTATAGGATCCTCCTTCTTAGAATATTAATTTAATTTTTATGACCCAATGACACTTTCTAAAAAGAAGGCAATAGTCTAAAGATTAAATTTAGTTATTAAAAATAACTACTTAAGAATATAACACACAAATTCAAAAGATACAAGCGTTTTTTTGAAATTACTTGAAAATTAATAAAATTTATTATAAAATATATTAAAATTATGGAGGAGATTAAATATATGAAGGTTATATTATTATCAGATATAAAAAATGTTGGAAAGAAGGATGAAATACTAAATGCAAATGATGGATATGCAAGAAACTTCTTATTTCCAAAAAAATTAGCAGTAGAAGCAACACCAGATAATTTAAAAAAATTAAAAGATAAAAAAGATTCTGAGGCACACAAAAAAGAATTAGATAAACAAAAAGCAAAAGAAATTGCAGAAAAGATAAATAAATTAGAACTAACTTTAAAAGTTAAAGCTGGAGAAAACGGAAAAATATTTGGAGGAATAACTTCAAAAGAAATTTCAGAAGAGTTAAAAAAACAAAACAACATAGAAGTAGACAAAAAGAAAATAGCATTAGCAGAAACAATAAAAACATTAGGAAGATTTTCAGTAGATATAAAACTATATGAAGGAATAAGCGCTAAATTAACTATTGATATAAAAGGAGAATGAGAATGGAAATAGGAAAAATCCCACCACACGACATAGAAGCAGAACAAGCAGTACTAGGAAGTATGCTTACAGATAAAGATGCTGTAATAGAGGCACTAGAAGTACTAAGAAAAGAAGATTTTTATAGAGAAGATAATAAAACAATTTTTGAGGCAATATTCAATTTATATAATAGAGCAGAACCAATAGATATAATAACAGTAAAAGATGAGTTAGTAACAATGGGAAAATTTGAGGCTGTTGGCGGATTAGAATACCTTGCAATATTACCAGACAAGGTACCACTTGTTTCAAATGCAGATAGATATGTAAAAATAGTAGAAGAAAAATCTATTTTAAGAAATCTAATAAAAGCTTCAAATGATATTGTATCATTAGGATATGCAGAAACTGAAGAAGTAGACAGTATTATGGATTTAGCAGAAAAAAGAATATTTGAAATAACACAAAAAAAGAATGCAAAAGGGTATACTCCTATAAAGGATATATTAGTAGAATCTTTTGCAGAATTAGAAAGATTATACAATCAAAAGACACCAATAACAGGTATTCCAACAGGGTTTGCAGATTTAGATTATAAAACAGCTGGATTGCACAATTCTGATTTGATTTTAGTTGCTGCGCGTCCTGCAATGGGTAAATCTGCATTTGTATTAAACATTGCTACAAATGCAGCATTAAAGGCAAATGTACCAGTAGTTATATTCAACTTAGAAATGTCAAAAGAGCAATTAGTAAATAGAATGTTATGTAGTGAAGCAATGGTAGATAGTAACAAAGTTAGAACAGGAAAAATTGAAGAAGATGATTGGGTAAAACTTGCTACAGCTTTAGGACCATTATCAGAAGCACCAATATACATTGATGATACACCAGGGATTTCTATTATGGAAATAAGAGCAAAATGTAGAAAATTAAAATTAGAAAAAAATATAGGTTTAGTTATAATAGATTATTTACAATTAGTACAAGCAAGCAATAAAAGAAATGCTAGCCGTGAGCAGGAAATTTCTGAAATAAGCAGGTCTTTAAAGATACTTGCAAAAGAGCTAGATGTTCCAGTTATAGCTTTATCACAATTATCAAGAGCTGCAGAACAAAGACAAGACCATAGACCAATGTTATCAGATTTACGTGAGTCTGGTGCGATAGAGCAAGATGCAGATATAGTAATGTTTTTATATAGAGATGATTATTATAATGAAAATAGTGAAAAGAAAAATATTGCAGAAATTACACTTGCAAAGCATAGAGGCGGTTCAACTGGAACAGTAGAATTGTTGTGGTTAGGAAATTACACAAAATTCGTAAACATAGAAAAAAATATGTAGAGGAGCAAATATTGGAAAGCATAGTAAAAACAATAGAAAAATACAATTTAATACAAAATGGCGATAGAATTGTAATAGGCGTATCTGGCGGACCAGATTCGATATGTTTATTACATATATTAAATAGCATAAAAGAAAGATATGGTTTACAGCTGTTTGTAGCACATATAAATCATATGATAAGAAAAAATGCAAAAACAGATGAAGAATATGTTGTGAGTTTTTGTAAAAAAATAGATGTACCAGTATATGTCGCTCACATAGATGTATTAAATATTGCAAAAAAAGAAAAGATAAGTACAGAAGAAGCTGGAAGAAATGAAAGATACAAATTTTTTGACGAGGTATTAAAACAAACAA
Organism: uncultured Eubacteriales bacterium; assembly: GCA_949840345.1. Lineage (GTDB taxonomy): Bacteria > Bacillota > Clostridia > TANB77 > CAG-508 > CAKPQL01. The sequence goes on along the minus strand of CATKWX010000004.1, from coordinate 7,805 downwards.
ATTCAAATAAAATTGCAATTGCTCATAATAGTAATGATAAAGCAGAAACTATAATTATGAATATATTAAGAGGAAGCGGAGTTTCAGGCTTAAAAGGAATAGAGCCTAAAAGAGATAATAAATATATAAGACCTTTAATTGAAACTTCAAGAGAAGAGATAGAAAACTATTGTAAATTTAATAATTTAGAGACACGACATGATGAATCAAATGATGAAAATTTATATAGTAGAAATAAAATAAGAAATATAGTGATACCATACATAAAAAGAGAGTTTAACCCAAATATTATAAATACAATAAATAGATTATCAGTTGTTGCAACAGAAGAGAGCGAATATATAAATAAAATTGTAGAAAAAGAATATAATAATATTTGTATAAGTGAAGATAAGAATGAAATAAAGTTAAGCTTAAAAGAATTTAATTCTTTAGATGTAGTAATAAAAAGAAGATTAATATTATATACGGCTTATAAACTTAATCATCATACTAAAGGGATAGAAAAAACGAATATAGAAGATATAATAAAGTTGTGTAATAATAATATAGGAAATAAATTTTTAATACCAACAAAGGGATTAAAAGTAGAAATAAAGCATAAAAATATTTTATTTATAAAGTATTGAAAATAAAAAATTAATATGATATTATTTAAAATACTATAATGCAAAAATGGTTGTATGGGGGTGGCGTCCTTAGGCGACCCGAATGATAATAATACAATATAATAGACGCTAAACATAGGAGGAATTTATGAAAAGTAGTTTGAAAACTTTGGCAATGTGGTTAATAATAGGAATAATATTTATAGTTTTAATAACAGCATTATTAGAAAATTCTGATAGAAAAATGACATATTCTGAATTAATGACTAAAATAGAAAATGCAGAAGTTAAAGATATAAAACTTACATCAGATGGAACAAAGGCATATGTTAATTTAAAAGGTTCTACAACAGAAAAAGAGGTAGTAATACCAAGCTTAGATAGCTTTATGGATAATATTAATAAACATTTAGTATCAGGAAATATAACTTTAGAGGAAAAATCAGAATCAATTATAATGACAGTCATTGGGCTTCTTTCACCATTTGGAATACTTATAATATTCTTATTATTCTTGATGTTATTTATGAATGGAAATTCTCAGGGGCGGAAATAAAACAATGTCATTTGGGAAAAGCAAAGCAAGAATGATGGGCGTTGGAGAGAAAAATAGAATTACATTTGACGATGTAGCAGGTGTAGATGAAGAAAAAGAAGAATTAGAAGAAATAGTAGAATTTTTAAAGTCACCAAAGAAATTTACAGATATGGGAGCTAGAATCCCAAAGGGCGTTCTACTTGTAGGACCTCCAGGAACAGGTAAAACTCTTTTAGCAAAAGCAGTAGCAGGAGAAGCAGGAGTGCCATTCTTTATAATAAGTGGTTCGGACTTCGTTGAGATGTTCGTTGGAGTTGGTGCTTCAAGAGTTAGAGATTTATTTGAACAAGCAAAGAAAAATGCACCTTGTATAATATTTATAGACGAAATAGATGCAGTTGGACGTCAAAGAGGAGCTGGACTTGGTGGAGGACACGACGAAAGAGAACAAACATTAAATCAATTGTTAGTTGAAATGGATGGATTTGGAACAAACGAAGGAGTAATAGTTTTAGCTGCAACAAACAGACCAGATGTATTAGATAAAGCATTATTAAGACCAGGAAGATTTGATAGACAAATAGTAGTTTCTGCACCGGATGTAAAGGCAAGAGAACAAATATTAGAGGTTCATGCAAGAAAGAAAAAATTGGGTGACGATATAGATTTAAAAACAATTGCAAGAAACACATCAGGATTTGCAGGAGCAGATTTAGAGAACATATTAAATGAAGCTGCCTTACTTGCAGCAAGAAGAAACAAAGATGTTATAAATATGGTTGAAATAGAAGATGCAATGATAAAGGTTACAATGGGACCAGAAAAGAAAACTAGAGTAAGAAGCGATAAGGAAAATAAATTAGTTGCATACCACGAAGCAGGCCATGCAGTTGTAAGTAGATTCTTACCATCACAAGATACAATACATCAAATATCAATAGTTCCAAGAGGAATGGCTGGTGGATATACTATGTATAGACCAACAGAAGATAAATCTTTTATGTCTAAGATAGAAATGGAAGAAAATATTGTATCATTACTAGGTGGTAGAGTTGCAGAACAATTAATATTAAATGACATTTCAACAGGAGCAAGTAATGATATAGAAAGAGCATCAAAAATAGCTAGAGAAATGGTTACAAAATACGGAATGAGTGAAAGAATAGGAGCTATAATGTTTGGCTCTGGGCAAGAAGAAGTATTTCTAGGAAGAGACTTTACTCAAACTAAGAACTTTAGTGAAGAAACAGCAGCTATAATAGATGAGGAAGTTAAGAAAATTATAGATAAAGCATACAAAACAGCAGAAGTAATATTAAGTGGAAATATAGACAAATTACATGCTGTAGCAACAAGACTTCTAGAAAAAGAAAAAATAGACGGAGAAGAATTTGACGAAATATTTAAAGATTAAAAGAAACCAAAAGAGCGCAACTAGCGCTCTTTTTTTATGTATTAGGAAAGGTCGTGTTTATCAATCAATTAAATATAATTTTAAAAAATTATTGTATCCGTAGCATAAACAAAGCACATAAAAAATTGCTTTCATAATACAAAAATGTAATAAAATTGTAAAGATATGTGAAAATGCAATAATCCGCAAATAAAACAGTAACTATTAGGAAATACATACTCTTGAATAAAAACTAGAATAATACTAAAATTAAGTAAATTTATAATAAAGGAGAAGATCAATGAAAAAGACTAAATTTATATTAAAAGTTCTATTGTCAATTGTATTATTGCTCTTATTAGGAACTAGAGTACAAGCCACAGATTTTGGAATATACACACAAGAAGATGGATGTATTACAAAAATATTGCCAGAAACAACTATTGCAGATTTTAAAAGTAATCTATCGACTGAAGAAAATGTTGTAATAAAAAATAAAGAAGGAAAAATTGCAGAGAATAGTGACATTGTAAAAACTGGAATGACTTTAGAATTTGGAGGAACACAGTATAAGCTATCTGTTATAGGAGATACAAACGGGGATGGAAAAATTACAATAACAGATGTAGTTCAATGTCAATTACATGTCTCAAATATAAAAATACTTGAAGGAGAAAGAGCAAAGTCTAGTGATATGAATAGTGACGGAAAGAAGTCAATAACAGATGTTGTTAGATTAAAACTAGTTCAAGTAAAAATAAAAGATATAAAAGAGTATGTAAAAGAGCCATCAGTAGGAGGAACAAATCAGATATATGCTACATTATATAATGATGGAACATTAGCATTTACAGCAACTGATAAAGTAATAGAAGGAAAAACAGTAGTAAAAAAATATGGAGATATATATGAAAAAGAATTTTATTATTCTGCTCCGTGGAAAGATGAAACAGAACAAATAAGAAGTGTAGATATTGTTGATTCAATAAAACCAAAATATTTGGAAAGATGGTTTTTGGGATTAACAGAGTTAGAAAAAATAGACAACATAAGTAATTTGGATACAAGTAAAGTTACAGATATGAATTTTCTATTTTCAGGCTGTAACAAATTAACTAACTTAGATTTAAGTAGTTTTGATACAAGCAAAGTGACAAATATGAATTATATGTTTTCAGATTGCGGAAATTTAGTTAGTTTGAATTTAAGTAGCTTCAACACAAATAATGTAAAAGAAATGGAAGGTATGTTTAAATATTGTACAAATTTAACAAGTTTAGATTTGAGTAATTTTGACACAAGCAATGTGACGCATATTACATCAATGTTTGGATATTGTGAAAAATTGACAACAATAGATTTAAGTAATTTTGATACAAATAATGTAATTAATATGGACTATATGTTTATGCATAGCGGTTTAACGAATATAGACGTTGGGGCTAATTGGAATACAGATAATAAGTCAATCGTAGGAACATTTAGTGATTGCCCAGCAACATATTTAATTAGAACAGAGGAAAATTCTAAGATATATGCTACATTATATAATGATGGAACATTAGCTTTTACTGCAACAGATAAAAAAATAGCTGGAAAAACAGTAGTAAAGGAATATGGAGATATAGGTAAAAAGGAATTTACTAGATCTATACCATGGGAAGAGGAAAAAGCACAAATAACCCAAATAAACATAGTTGATGCAATAGCACCAAGAATAATAAAATATTGGTTTAAAGGATTAACAAATTTACAAGGAATAGATAATATAAGTAATCTAAATACAAGTAAAGTAACAAATATGAGTTATATGTTTGATGGTTGTAAGAATTTAACAAATTTGGATTTCAGTAGTTTTGATACATCTAATGTATCAAATATGCAAAATATGTTTAGTGGTTGTGAAAGCTTAGTAAACTTGAATTTAGGAGGACTTAATACAAATAAAGTAATAACTATGTATAATATGTTTGGTGGTTGTGAAAGTTTAACAAGTTTAAATTTAAATAGTTTTGATACATCTAATGTATCAAATATGCAAAATATGTTTGCTAATTGTAAATCATTAACAAGTTTAGATTTAAGTGGTTTCAACACAGAAAATGTAACAAGTATGAAAAAAATGTTTTCTAATTGTAGAAGGCTAACAAATTTAAATTTAAGCAATTTTGATACAAGTAAAGTAACAGATATGTCAGATATGTTTGGAGGACTTTTTGGTAATTCATTAACAAGTTTGGATTTAAGTAGTTTTGATACTAGTAATGTAACTAATATGAGTGCAATGTTTGCTAATTGTGAATTGCTAACAAATTTAAATATAAGCAGATTTGATACAAGTAAAGTAACAGATATGAATAATATGTTTTGTAATTGCAAAGCATTAACAAGTTTGGATTTAAGTAGTTTTGATACAAGTAAAGTAAGAGATATGAATAATATGTTTGAAAGTTGTACGGAGTTAATAAATATATATGTAAGTTCAAATTGGAACACAGACAAAGCAAGTGTTGAAGATATGTTTAAAAATTGTAAAATACAGAGTGTAACAGCAAGAAATGCAGCAAAAGCAAGTTTAAGTGAAAGTGTAAATAAATTAAAGATGTTTGCGGAAAAGTTCGTTTAATATATAGTTGCAAAAGGAACCTTTAGGATTACCCTAAAGGTTTTTTTGAAAATATATACTTATAAAAATAATGTCAAAAAAAGCAATTTAGGGTTGTTTTTGCAAAATTAATCCTTTATAATGATATTATTATAATATTTTTGGAGGGTAGTTATGGAAAATATAAAGATTTTTGCCTGCAAATCAGCAGAAAACTTTACTAAAGAAATTTGTGATTATTTAGGATTACCAATGGGAAAAATTGATTCATTCAAATTCAAGAATGACAATAATTTTGTACAAATAAAAGAAACAGTAAGAGAACAAGACGTATATATAGTTCAAACAGTAGAACCACCAGTAAATGAAAGAATAATGGAGTTATTAATAACTATAGATGCTGCCAAAAGAGCTTCTGCAAGAAGAATAAATGTAGTATTACCATATTTCCCATATTCAAGATCAGATAAAAAGGATCAACCAAGAATACCAGTAACAGCAAAATTAATGGCATCACTTCTAGAAGTTGCTGGAGCTAATAGAGTTATAACATGCGACTTACATAACCCTGCAATACAAGCATACTTTAATATAAATTGCGATAGATTAACAGCAGAAAATTTGTTAGAAACATATTTCAAAAGCAAAAATATAGAAGATATGGTTATTGTTGCAACAGATGCAGGAAGTTCTAAAAAAGCATACAAGTATGCAGAATATTTTAACTGCCCAATAGCAATGATAGATAAAAGAAGAGAAGGAAATGACGATAGAGCAATTGCTTCAACAATAATTGGAGATGTAAAAGGAAGAAATGCAATTGTATTTGACGATGAGGTTGATACAGCAGGTTCGATTACAGAAACCGCAAATCTATTAGAAAAATTTGGAGCAAAAAAAATATATGCAGGTTGTACACACGGCGTTCTATCTGGACCTGCAATAGAAAGAATACAAAAATCTGCAATATCAGAATTAGTTACAACAAATACAATACCATTGCCAGAAGAAAAAAGGATAGATAAAATAACAGTATTATCTATAGCAGGGCTATTTGCAGAAGCAATAAAAAGGATAAACGAAGCAAAACCATTAGGTGATATCTTTAAATAAGTATTGACATTTAATGTGCATATAATGTATAATAACAAAGTCTAAAAAATAGGACAATTGTATAAAACTAAATCCCGCAGTATGAGGAGTGTACTTTGGAAGGAGGGGAATTAAATGTCAGAAGTAAAAGTTAATAATGGAAATATAGAAGATGCTTTAAAAAGATTTAAAAGACAATGCGCTAGAAACGGTGTATTGCAAGAGGTTCGTAAAAGAGAACACTATGAAAAACCAAGTGTTAAAAGAAAAAAGAAATCAGAAGCAGCTAGAAAAAGAAAATTTTAAAAATACATAACTATAAAGGGTGAGCGAAAGCTCACCCTTGTATAATAATGAAAAGTGAATAATTATTGTAGGGGCACCGTTTGTGGGAATACCCAAAACACGTGACACCACTGTGCCCATCTCGATGAATAATAAAATGTAGGGGCGTAATCGGTAAGGAATACCCTCTTACACTACCCAATTACGCCCTGGCCCCAAAGGAATACCCAAGAAATACACAAGATAAGAGAGAATAGTGAATAATGAACAGTGAAGAGTACAAATCTCTTCGAGATTTGAGGAGGGAAAAAAATATGTTAAAAGAAAAATTAATGGAAGATTTAAAAATATGTATGAAAGAGAAGAAAGAATTAAGAAAAAATGTAATTCAAATGATAAGAGCAGCAATACTACAAATAGAAAAGGATAAGCAAATAGAATTAGATGATGAGCAAATAATAGAAATAATAGCAAAAGAGTCAAAAAAGAGAAAAGATTCATTAGCAGATTACGAAAAAAGCGGAAGACAAGATTTAGTAGATAATATTAAAGAAGAAATAAATATAATAGCTGAATATTTGCCAAAGCAATTAACTAAAGAAGAATTAATACCAATAATAAAAGAGATAATAGGACAAACAGCAGCTACTGGAATGAAAGATATGGGTAAGGTAATGAAATTAGCAAAAGAAAAAGTAGGAGCAGCTGCTGATGGAAAAACTATTAATGAAGTAGTAAAAGAATTATTAAATATCAACTAATATAATATCATCACCAATACATGTTATGTTTTGCCAGGGAATAACAATATCGTTATTCCCTGAAAACATTCCTAAGAATCTTGTGTTTCCTGGCACAATTATAGAAGTAATCATACCATCTTCTAAATTTGCAGTAACATCTTGAACATAGCCCAAACGTCTACCATCTTTTATACTTACAACTTCTTTATGTTTAAAATCCAATCCTTTAGATTTCATAATTATTATCATTCCTTTCTAAGGCAAAAACCAATATATGTAATATATATGTATTATATTAATGAATAATGAATAATGAATAGTGAATAATTAATAATGAATAATGCAAAATTTGTTTTACAAATTTTGCTGTAGGGAACGACGCCCCCGTCGTTCCGTCCTTCGAAGGCATACTTTATTCCCATAAATTACCAAGAAAAAAGGCTTGATTTTCAGGTATATTTTATGTTAATATAATAAATGTGAGGCAGATAAAAATTGCCGAAGCAATTAAGCACTTTCTGATACAAAAAATATTTTAAAA
>CATKWX010000003.1 GCA_949840345.1 uncultured Eubacteriales bacterium | reverse complement strand
TCTTTATCTCCATATAAATACTCTAAAAATTCATATAATGTAATATTATTGATTCTACATATGCTTTCAATTTCTATTTTACTATGTATACCATTTTGCTCTACTTGATATTTTATCCTATCTAATTCTGCTTTTTTATATTGTATCCTTCCTTTTGTTTTATTATATTTCATATTACTAAGATTTGTTTCGGCTATACCTAATATATCCGCAAACTCTTGCTTAGTCATTTCTTTACTGTATGCTTCATATAAACTTAAAAATTGTTTATAATTTATTAACCCATTTTTATGTCCATTTTTTATTAATTCTTCTATTATTTCTTCTTTTCTCTCATCTGTTATCTCCTCTTGTTCCTTTTTTAATATTCTCGCTCTTGTTCCTTTATTTTTCATATTTTTGTAATTTGAATCTGTTATATCTAATAAATATGCAAAGTCCTTTTCTGGCATTTCTTCGCTAAAAGGTTTATATAAACTTAAAAATTCTTTATAATATATTGACTCATTTTCATATCCTTTTTCTTTTAATTCTTTTATTATTTTTTCTTTTCGCTCATCTGATATTCCTAGCTTCTTTTCTTTTAATATTCTAGTTCTTCTTCCCTTATTTTTTATGTTATCATAATTCGAATCTGTTATATCTAATAAATATGCAAAGTCCTTTTCTGACATTTCTTCGCTAAAAGGTTTATATAAACTTAAAAATTCTTTATAATATATTGACTCATTTTCATATCCTTTTTCTTTTAATTCTTTTATTATTTCTTCTTTTCGCTCATTTGATATTCTTAGCTTCTTTTCTTTTAATATTGTTGTTCTTCCACCATTGTATTTTATATTACCATAATTTTTATCTGATATACCTAATATCCTTGCAAAATCCTTTTCAGACATTTCTTTGATAAAAGGTTTATATAACCTTAAAAATTTTTTATAATTTATTGATTCGTTTGAATATCCATTTTCTCTTAATGTTTCTTTGATTTCTTTATTGCGCTCTTTAATAGATTTAATTTCTATTAACATCATATTTTACTTCCTTTAAATTAATTTAATATATTTTATCACATTTTACATAATATTTCCATATATAAGAAAAAAAACACACCGCAGTATCGGCGGAACGATGTTGGTCTGTTCCCTACGATATTTGCAATATGTCTATTACGAGCAATTAAATATATAATCATTTAATCTGTTATTATTATTGCTGTTGCTACAGCATAAGTTTTACAATGCGATATTGATATTTCACATTGCATTTGAAATTTTTTATTTAAGAAATTTACTTTAGGTTTTCCGTTTGTATCGTTTACTATTTCTACATCTGTCCAAGTTATATCGTATTTGTTTTCTAAAGTTTCAGATATTGCTTTAAATATTGCTTCTTTTGCAGCAAATCTTGCAGCATAATGCTGATATTTTGCGTTATTTTTACTTTCACAATATTTTATTTCAGATGATGTATAGATTTTGTTTAAAAATATTTCTTGTTTGTCTTCAATTGATTTTTTTACTCTATCTATTTCTATAATATCTGTTCCACAAAAAATTTTCATTTCATCATTCCCTTGTTATTATGTTTTATTCAATTCAATATTGTATTTTGCGGAACGACGAGGGCGTCGTTCCCTACAATGGATTAACAATATGCTATTGTTTCTTTCATTATAAAAACAAAAAATAAAACAACGAATGCAAATGGAAAAATTTTAGAAATTCTTATGCAGATTTTATGGAAAGAGTTCGCGCAAGGCGTGGAAGGGTGCCATAAAATCAAATTAGAATTTCTTATATTTTGTAATGTAGCCGAGGTGTTTTTATTTTTTTATTTTTTGTTATCTAATATGCCTTTGTAGTTTGGGCAATATAATGGAGCCACCCCTTAAAAATGTTATAAATTTATTTTTTAAATTTACCATATCCAAGTTTTAAGCCACTGTAGTTCCTTCAAATATTTAGCTGATGTAGGAAAACCTGAATATATTGGATAGAATTGGATAAACACTATTATTATAACTGCTACAAATATGTATATTAAAAAGTCGTGCTTTGTTATATCCCCTATCCATTTTATAAATGCTACAATTGTAAGCATTACAAATGGTAGTACTGGGAAATAGTGATATAAGAACATTATTCTATCTATTCCAACATATGAAGCCATCATACTTATTATTGGAATTATTAAAAACCAATACTTGAATTTTCTTGTTATAATCGCAGCAAAAAGTGTATAAATCATACAAGGTATACTAAACCACCATATTACTGGGTTTCCAAGCAATGCAATTCTTGTAATTGCACCTTCGTTTGTTGTTCCTACCCAATATAAAACTGATTGCTTTGTTATTGGCCAAGTGTACCACATTGAAGAATATGGATGTGTTGCAACTAAGTCGTGATGGTATTTATACATATATTGTTGCCATTCGATAAATGTTTTGAAGTCTTTTATATATGCATTCTCTACAATATAAAAAGGTATGTATGATAATAGATATATTACTATTGGTACTACTACAAAAAATCCAAAACACGACATAATAATAATTGTATCTTCTTTTTTCCACTTTTTCTTATGCACAAATATTTTTATTCCTGTATAGAAGAAAAATACTAATGCTAGCCCTATTCCTGCAAATACTCCAGACCATTTCGTTGCAATTGCTAAGCCCATAAATAGTCCAGACCAAAACAATGACCATAGCCTTTTCCTTAAAGGCTCATCTTCACTTACTATATATTTATACATAAATAAGTATTCTAGCATTATGAATAAAACTAAAAATCCATCTGCAGTTCCTAATCTTGATTGTACAAAATGCATCCCATCTGCTGCCATAATAAGGGCTGCAAGTACTCCATATTTAGTTTCTTTAAACATCATTTTTGCAAAAACATATATTGTTGGTATCATTAAAATTCCTGCGATGTTTCCCATTAATCTATATGCAAATGTAGTCATTCCCATAAATAGCATTGGAATTGCCATTAATAACTTTCCTAAAGGTGGGTGTGTCCACTCATAAATAGGTAAGTTGTGCTGATGTTCATATGCTGTTCTTGCAAAATATATTTCATCAAAATATGTAGAGTTTAAGTAACTTATTTCTTCTGGAACTGTATCTTGCTCGTCTAAAATTAACTTTGAATTTTCATCTATTGGTTTTAATTTTAACTTATTTCCTAAATTATCATAAAGTGCAAATTCTCCTAAATATATTCCTTCCTTTTTACCTTCTAATTTTATATATTCAAAATCTCCTGTTAAACCAAAGTCTTGCCAAGCAAACACTTTATTTGTTTTAATTTCTAGAGGTTTTGCGTAATTAATTCCATCATATGAAACATATAAATTATAGTTTCCAAAATCAACTCCTGAGTAAAACCTTATATTAGATACATTAGTTTTCCCTTGTTCAATTTTAAAAACAACTGAATCACCCTCACTTTCTGTTTTCCAGAAGGTTTGTGGATTTGTGAATGTCCCTAAATTTATGAAGGATACTATTGCATATATTAGAGTTATTATTAATATTAAAATAACATCTTTTTTGGTTATTTTTCTTGTTTTTTTAGATTCATTTGCTGAATTTGCAATTATTTCTTCTTCGTCTTCTTCCATTTATACCTCCAAAAAAATTTCATTTGGGTATGTGCCTTCGGAGCACGGACGAGCAATGCTCGCCCCTACGATTTTGCAATATATTTTCAGTATGTTTGTTTGCGGGTCGTCGAGGACGCCGACCCCTACAATGTTTGCAATATGTTTGTTGCAGATTTTAGGAAAAGAACAATATATTATTTTTTAATAAAAGCCTGAACAGCACGGCTGCCGGATTACCCGTGGAACCTTGAAGGTTTTATTAAAAAATAATATATTGTTCTTTTCCGGCAAACTCATAATTACTAATTATTTCGTATAGTAGTCTCCTGTTGTGTTTAAGTGCCAACTACCTATAAAGTCTATGTATATATTTTTTGATAAATCTACAGTTGTATCTTGTTCTATAACTCCATTTGCATTTATGCTTCCCCATTTTCCATCTTTTTGAATTGCACAATATCCATATGAGTTTTGTTCTTTTGCATCATCATATCTGCATTCAACAACAATTTTACCATCTTTATTTACATATCCATATTTCCCATTATCCTTTATTAAGAACAATGTATTTCCTGTATATATCTCTTTATTCTGTTTTTCTTCTAGTTTTAAATTATAGTATTTGTAATCTTGTCCAACTCTTACTCTTATATATCCTTTTTCTTCATTTATCTCACTAACTATACCTGTTATCTTTTCCTCTAAATTGCTACCATAAATTACACTCTCTATATCATCTATATCTGCCCTAATAAATTCGGCAGATTTATTATACATCATATCAACATATTTACACTCTATTAGTATTGTCCCATTACTATCTATTACTCCATATTTATTATCTCTCTTTGCTATATAGTAATTAGAAAAAGCATATTCTAAATATTCGTAATTTGCCTCAGCCTTTACAGTTCCAGATTTATCTACAATTCCAAATTTATTATTGTTTTTAATAATTATATTTTCATCAGACATATTTACTATTTCATTATATCCAACTTGGGATGTAGTTTTATTTTTATTATCAAATAGATATTCTTTGTCTGATACTTTTATTGAATAAAAATCAGTACTTCCAATATATTTTATACCTTCATATACTGGCTCCATTATTACACTTTTATCTATACCTATTACTCCATATTTGTTTTCTGTAGTAACTATGATATAGCCATTTTCGTAGTTACTTCCTAGTGGTTTTATATCTTTATATATAGTGTCAGCTATTATATTTCCATAGTTATTGCAAATTCCAATATTTCCATCTTTTTTTATTATTAAACTATTCTTTACACCTTTTAGAGAATAAATTTCATCATATACTGTATCTAAAATCTTCTCCCCTTTGAAATTTATTAACCCATATTTATTGTTTTGTTTTACTCTTAAAACATCATCTTCATACCAAATATTAGATTTATTATCATAGTTGTCTATTGCCTCTATTAGCTCATATTCAGAAAATAATTGCTCATTTTTTTCATTTACAACTTTTGTTTTATACCCAGCATCTGTTACGTCAATTGCACATATGAATATTGCCTTTTGATTATTTGGTATTGTTATCATTTCATCATATTCAGTCCCAATTATTACATTTCCCTTGTTGTCAATTACTCCCCATTTATTGTTTTCTAATGCTGTAAAATATGTAGTAGCCGTAAGCTGATTAGTTTGTTGATGATTTTTTACTAACTTTACAATTGATACTATCACCATAATTATTACAATAAATCCAATTAATACTCCAAATACCTTCTTTAAATTAAGTTTTGGTTCATCATATCTTCTTCCTCTACTCATATAATAATTACCTCCATAAAAAGATAATTATACTATATCATAAAGTTACATTAAATTACAAGTTTTTTCTACGGAAATTTATATTTTAAGAAACTTTATACTTAATAGGTATATTCCTAAGTAAAATTTTTCATATAATTAGCAATAAACTATAATAAAAAATAAAATTTCTCGGCTACATTACAAAATATAAGAAATTCTAACTTGATTTTATGGCACCCTTCCAAGCATAGCTTGAACTCTTTCCATAAAATCTTCGTAAGAATTTCTAAAATTTTTCCATTTGCATTCGTAATTTTATTTTTTATAATAGTTTATTATTTACCATAAATATTATATTTCTCGGAACGGCTTTGGAAGCCGTTCCCTACAGCATTTGCAATATGTTTATCGTATTGCAATATGCCAATCAAAATATCAATTATTTTCAATTCTTAAAATTTCTCCTGCATATATTAAATTTGGATTTTTTATTCTGTTTAATCTAACAATTTGTGCAATAGTTGTATTATATCTTCTTGCTATTTGATATAAAGTATTTCCTCTTCTTACTTTATATAATATATGATTCATATCGTGAATATTAGACTCCATAGGTATTGTTAATATTTGCCCTACATATATTAAGTTTGGATTTTTTATATTGTTTGCATTAATTAGTTGCCATACACTAACTCCATATTTTTTCGCTATTCCACTTAATGTATCTCCTCTTTTTACTGTATATGTCACTGTTTGTTTTTTTCCATCATTTATAGGTACAAGTAACGTATTCCCTGCAAATATTAGATTAGGATTAGCTATATTATTTAACTCTACTAATCTATCAACCGTAGTTCCATACTCTATTGCAAGGTTAGATAATGTGTCTCCTCTTTTTATAATTATTTTTTCTGTGTCATCTGGAGTTGGTATTGGTTTTACCGGTTCTGGAATTTTACTAGAATCGCTTAAAAATATTCCTTGAGTGTAATAATCTAAATCCACTCTTGAATTTATTCCACTAATTTCTCCTGTGCTTGAATATTGAAATCCAACCCATGTATCCCATTTTCCATTACTTTCTGGTTCTTCTACTCCATATTCTGCAATCCATATAGGATATCTAGATGTCAATTCTTCCCCAAACGTAGCTCTTGCATTATATGCATCACTATATATAACCACTTCTTTACCACTTTTTTCCTTTACTCTTTCTAAAAAAGCTAAAGAAACTGCGTTTATCTCCTCTATACCTAATCCATTAAACTGTTCAAAGTCCATTGCTAATCTGCAGTCTGGCTCTAATCCTCCAACTAAAGAAACAAAAAAATCAGCTTGTTCAATTGCTTCTTCTACTGTAGTTGCCGTTAAATAATGATAAAATCCTATTTTTAGTCCGTTAGCCTTAGCATTATTATAATTTCTTAAGTAATACGGGTCCACATATGAATTTCCTTCGCTTGAACGTATGTATACAACTTCTATTCCATCTTCCTTTACTCTTTCGTAATTAATTTGACCTTGCCAAATACTAACATCTATTCCCTTATATAAAGGCAATTCAGATGGTCCAAATGCAAAACAAATTGGTTGCATAATAAAAACACATATCAATAGAAATATATAAATAAATTTTCTCTTTTTCAAAGCTACCTCCTAAAGTTTCTTATTTATATTCTATTGTATGTGTTTTTGCTCTTTTTGTTACTTTTTTCATATTGACAAAATTTCTACAAAATGATATATTGGTACTGCCTTTCTCCAGAAGGTAGAAAGGAGGGTAATTTTATATGTCAGACTTACTACAATTGTTACAGCTTATAATTATTTATTACATAATAAAAAAATTAAGCAAGTAACAAAAAAAGACTAGGAATTTGTTCGGATTTCCTAGTCTTTTTTATTGGTCATTTTACATCGACTTACTACTTTGCAATTGCTATAATTATAATAGCATTTTTTATTATAATTGTCAATTAGTTTTTGCAAGTTTCTTTTTTTCATTTTTATAATCTATGTAATCACATATAAGTATTTTAAGTACTGCTATAACTGGAACTGCTAAAAGCATTCCCAAAAATCCAAAGTATGCTCCACCCACAGTTACCGCAAATATTACAAGTATTGGACTTAAAGATAGCGAATCTCCTACTATTTTTGGATTAATTATATTTGCATCTATTTGTTGTAATATTATTATTATAACCGCAACCCATATAGCTTGAGATAATCCTCCTGTAATCCAAGTAATTAATATTGTAAGTCCTACTGCAACAATTGCTCCAAAGTAAGGTATTATATTAAATAGTCCTATCATAAATCCAAGTAAAACTGCATATTTTACACCCATTATTAACATTGCTATAGATGTTATTATTCCAACAATTATACCATCTATTATTTGACTTGATATAAATTTGAAGAATACTTGATTTGATTGTGAAAAGTATTTTCCAAGCGTTTTATATGTATCTTCTTTAAATAATGCATTTGCTGCCTTTTTTATAAACTTTAATATATCTGCTCTTTGTAATAATATGTATATAGACATTATTATTGTAACAAATACACTAAATACACCCTGTGCTACACTTACCATACCTTTTACATATTCAATTATTCTTTCTGTGCTAAAGTAACTTGCAAAATCAATATTTTTAATATTGTTTATTGTATCCATAATTGTATCTTTGCTTATAATTGAATCCTCTGGCAAATCATTTATGTAATTTATTAAATTTTCATAATAAGCTGGTAAATTTCCTGTTAATTCAGTTACACTAGTTGAAATTGCTGGCAAAACAACATTAAATAGAATTATTATACAAATAATAGCAATTATATAAACAGAAAAAACAGCCAATTGCCTAGAAAACCTTTTTAATACTTTTGATTTACTATATAATCTTTCTAATTTCTTTGAAGGCGTGTAAAACAAATATGCTAATAATAATCCCATAAAAAATGGCATAAGCACTCCAAACAAATTTCTTATAAAAGATAATATATCATTAAAATTATCTAGTGTTTTATATACAGCTATTACTGCCACTGCAAATGAGAACCAATATATCCATTTAGTCCAATTTTTAATTTTATCTTTCATATGTTTCCTCCTTAAAAATCAATGGGGCACAGTGGTGTCACGTATAGCGGGTATTCCCACAAACGGTGCCCCTACAGTAATTATTCATTATGCGGAACGACGTTGGTCTGTTCCCTACATTATTTTCAATATATTTTTTTACAATTCTATTTCTAATCCCACAGGGCAATGGTCACTGCCCATTATATCTGAGTAAATTTTTGCATCTTTAATTTTATCCTTTAATTTATTTGAAATAATAAAATAATCTATACGCCACCCGATATTTTTATCTCTTGCATTTGCCATATAAGACCACCAAGTATATGCATTTTCTTGATTTGGATATAAATATCTATATGTATCAATAAATCCCGCTTCTAATAATTTAGTCATTTTGTTTCTTTCTTCATCTGTAAAACCCGCATTTTTCCTATTTTGCTTTGGATTTCTTAAATCAATTTCATTATGTGCAACATTTAAATCTCCACACATTATTATAGGTTTTGTTTTTTCTAATTTTTTTAAATAGTTTTTAAAATCATCTTCCCATTTCATCCTATATTCTAGTCTTGTTAATTCTCTTTGAGAATTTGGAGTATATACATCTATTAAAAAAAATTTATCAAATTCTAATGTGATAACTCTTCCTTCTTGGTCGTGCTCTTCAATTCCAATACCATATGTAACATTTATAGGTTTTATTTTAGTAAAAACTGCTGTTCCAGAATATCCTTTTTTTACAGCACTATTCATATATATGCTGTATCCTGGTAGTTCAAATTCAAATTGACCTTCTTGCATTTTTGTTTCTTGTATACAAAAAATATCTGCATTTATAGTATTAAAAAAATCTTCAAAACCTTTTTTATATACGGCTCTTAATCCATTTACATTCCAAGAAATTAGTTTCATTATTTTCTCCTTTTTTTATTTAGTATTCCTTTGTAGAACGGGCAGACAGGGTCGTCTGCCCCTACAAATATATTAATTATTATGAATTTGCAAAAGAATTAGTATATTGCAAGGCAATTCAAATCAAAAAAGCGGAAACGTACGATTGTACATTGAGCATTTTTTGATTTGAATTAACGTAGCAAGATGCTGATTATTTTGCAAATTTACGCTTCACGTTTCCAATAAAACAAATACTGCTGTGCAATTCCAGCCAAATCCTTATACTTATCTTCTGCAAGTTTTGTTATTTCTTTTTTATTGATTTTGGTTTCATCTTCCGCTTTTATGTATAATTCATTCATAACACGTCTTACCCAAACATCTATAGGAAATACGTCTAATCTTTTCAATGTAGAAAATAACATTATGCAGTCTGCAACTTTTGGCCCTACTCCATCTAATTTTAAAAGTTCTTCTCTAATCTCATTTGAATCATTTAATATAGTAAGTCTTCCTAAATCAACCTGTTTTTCTAAAATCATTTTTGTTGTATTATATACTCTAACATCTCTAAATCCAAGTCCTAACTTTCTCAAATCTTCTACTGTAGCTTTTGATAATTGTTCAGGTGTAGGAAAGGTATAATATTCTTTTCCCTCAAAGCAAATCTTATCTCCATATTCTAAAGATAATCTTTCTATTATTTTCTTAATTCTTGGAATATTGTTGTTAGCTGAAATTATAAATGATATTATACATTCCCAAAGATTTTGATTTAAAATTCTAATTCCATTTCCATAATCAATACTATTTTTTAGAAACTCATCTACTACACTAAGTTTTTGCTTTATTTGTTCATAATCTCTATCTAAGTCGAAATATTCTTTGCATATATCTTTTATATCTCCATCACAGTTTCCTTTAAAAATTACCTTATTACCTTGCTTTGCTACATTTAACACGTTGTTACCAATAACTCCTGTATAACTTCCGCCTTCTTGTTTATTCCATCTAAAACATTGTCCACATTCAAATATATGCTTTGGTTCAAAAGCTTTTACATTTTCTATAATATATTCTTGTATTTTCACTGTATCTCACCAATTTTTATTTTACCATATATTACATATAAAATCAATTATGTTTAAATCCTTTTCCTATAACTTCTCTTGCATTAGAAATTATTGTAAATGCATGTTTATCTATTTTTGTTATTATCTGGTTTATTTGACCTACTTCGTTACGTGCCGCAACACATAATAGTACATTTTTTTCTTCTCCTTTATACATACCCTTACCATATAAAAGAGTTGTTCCTCTACCTATTTCTTTATTTATTTTTCTAGATATATCTTCATTTTTTTCAGATATTATATATATCATTTTTGCAAAATGTATTCCTTCTAAGAAAATATCAATTGCCTTTCCCATTAAATATATTGCTATTGCTGAGTATAAAGCAAT
Organism: uncultured Eubacteriales bacterium; assembly: GCA_949840345.1. Classification (GTDB taxonomy): domain Bacteria; phylum Bacillota; class Clostridia; order TANB77; family CAG-508; genus CAKPQL01. The sequence continues at coordinate 113,769 of CATKWX010000003.1, read as the reverse complement.
TTCTAATTGTCTAAAAAATATTACATTTAATAGTACAATAGTAGTATCTATTATTACAATTAAATTACCTGTACTAAAATGTGGTTTGATTTTCTTTATTATTGTAGCTAACAAATCACTTCCACCAGTTGATGCATTCGCCTTTAAAACAATTGCAGTTCCTACCCCCGTTATAAGTCCACCATATATACAAGCTAAAAGCCTATCGTCTGTTACGACACCAAATCTAGTAAAAACATCTATAAATACAGACAATAATGTAGTTCCAATAATAGCCTTACTTAAAAATTTAATACCTATTTTAAAACAAGCAAGTATAAATAATGGTATATTTAGTACTAATATTGTAATACCCATATTAAAATTAAGAAAATAATAAAATATAGTTGCAATACCAGAGAACCCACCAGTTGATAATTTATTAGGTAGTAAAAAAAATGCCGTACCACTTGCCATAAGTGCTGTACCAACTATTATTTGTATTATATCTATAGCATACGCTGATATTTTTAATACTTTTTTTGCTTTTTTTATATTAGCCAGATTTATCATTCCTTTCAACAAAAAATAACCCATACATAGTATGAGTTATTTTTATTCTTTCTATTCAAGTTTACTAATCTAAAAAGTCCTTATAAATCTGTAACACATTCATTTCAAATGTACCTTCTTCTATTTTATCATCTTGCTTTATTCTTAAATCTACGTCATATGTATCTTTAAACTTAAAAATGTTTTCTTTTTTGTGTCCTGAAACATTATTAATATTTACTGGATTGACTACTACTTCAATTTCTTTTACCTTTACATTAAGTTTCTTAATTCTTTCTAGTATACTATCATACCACATTGCATCTTCTACTAATTGCCTAAAGGCTTCATGGTAAGGTCCTGCAACTACTGTGCTTTCTTCATTGCTTGGATCACTTATCATTTCTGTTGTTTGTAACCCTATTCTAATTACATTTATTTTTTTCTTATTAAAATAATAATATACATCTTTGCAAATCTCTACTGCTTGATTTACATTTAATGGTTTAAAATTTCCTTCATTATATTCCTCTTCTAACTTTGTTCCCTTTATTACTAAAACAGGATATATTCTCATTATCTTTGGTTTTAACTTTGCTAAATCCTTGGCTGTTTTCAACTCGTCTAGTGAACTACTTTCTGGTAATCCAATCATCATTTGATGTCCTAAAGTAAATCTATGCCATCTAATTAATCTAGATGCCTTTTTTACATCTTCGAATGTGTGTCCTCTTCCAGCTCTTTTTAATATATAATCATTGCTAGACTGAACTCCTAATTCTATTGTTTTAACTTTATATTTCTTTAGCATTTTTAAAATATCTTTATTTATATAATCTGGTCTTGTAGAAATTCGTATAGAATCTACCTTTTTTTCTTTGATATATTCATATGCTGCAGATAATAATTCTTCTTGTATTTTTACATCTATTCCTGTAAAACTTCCACCAAAAAACGCAATTTCTTTATACGTATCCTCAGTATCGCAGTTTCCAAGATAGTAATCTACAGTTTCTTTAACTTCTTTCGCTGTTACTTGTTTTAATTGTCCACTTATATTGTGTTGGTTGCAAAATATGCAGTCGTTTGGACAACCTAAATGTGGCACAAATATTGGTATTATTAAATGTTTCTTTTCCATATCTTTCTCCTTTTTTATTTTATTTTTTCTAATGCTATTCTTGCAGCATCCATTTCTGCTGCCTTTTTTGTTCTGCCATTACCTTCAGCTAATACTTTACCATCACAAGATACATTTACTGTAAAAATTTTATTATGATCTGGTCCAGATTCTCTTAATAATTCATATTTTATTTTTACTTCTCCATGAATTTGAAGTTTCTCTTGTAATACTGTTTTATAATCTTTCATTCCTACATTTTTACTTGCTATTTCTATGCTTTCTTTTAAATTATTTAATATAAACTCTTTTGCTTTATCTAATCCTAAATCTAGAAATGTTGCTGCTATAAAGCTTTCAACTGAATCTGCTAATATTGCAGGATTTTCATTTCCATGAGATGAGTGTTCACTTCTACTCACTTTTAAAAAATCACTAAAATTATGACGTTTTGCTATTTTATACAAACTTTCTTCACATACAACAGTTGCCCTAACTTTAGTCATTTCTCCTTCTTTTAAATTAGTATAATTTTTATATAAATATTCACTTATTACTAACTCTAATATTGCATCTCCTAAAAATTCTAGCTTTTCATTGCTATCTGTGTGATTCTCATATGCATAGGATTTATGGTTAAATGCTGTTTCTAGTAAATTCTTATTAGAAAATTCTAGTCCTAAGTTTTGTTCTAATATTTTTAGTTCCATATTTTTCAATTATTCCCTCCTAGTTTAAAAAAGAATTAGTATAGTACTAGGCATTTTAAATCAAAAAAGCGGAGGTGTACATTGGTCCACCTAAGCATTTTTTGATTTAAAATAACGACGTAATATGCTGATTATTTTTTAAACTCTACATTATTATACACATAATCTGCTATATTTGCAAACTCCTCCAAACTTAATTTTTCTGGTCTTACTTTTAAATCTATTCCTAAATCATTTAGCATTTTTTCTGTATCTGTTTTACTGTTTAATATTTTTCCATTTGTTAACGAGTTTAATAATGTTTTTCTTTTTTGCATAAATGAAGTCTTTATAATTTTAAAAAGTAATTCTTCTTCTTTTACATTTACCCTCGGTTTATCTAAAACTTTTAACTTAATAACACTAGATTCAACCTCTGGCGCTGGTATAAACGATTCTTTAGGCACATCAATTTCAATAGTAGGCTCTGTGTAATATTTAATTGCATATGTTATAGCACCAACATTCCCAGATTCAGAAGTTGCTGTAATCCTTTCCGCAACCTCTTTTTGCACCATAACTGTTATGCTATATATATCTAACTTGTCCTCTAATAATTTCATAATTATTGGTGTGGTAATATAATATGGCAAATTTGCTACTACTTTTACTTTATTTATTCCTTCTGTTTTCTCTTTTTGTATTAATTCTTTTAGGTTCACTTTTAGTATGTCTTCATTTATTATTTCTAATCTTTCATTTGAAAATCTATCTTTTAAAATGTTTATCATTCTTCTATCTAATTCTATGCATACAACTTTCCCAGCATTTTTTAATAACTCATTAGTTAGTGTTCCAAGTCCTGGCCCTATTTCTATTACTAAATCTTCTTTTGATACTTCTGCTTTTTTTATTATTCTATCTACTACATCTTCATTTATTAAAAAATTTTGTCCTAAACTTTTTGCAGCAGATATATTATATTTTTTTAGTATTTGCATAGTCTCAGAATATAAACTCAATTTGGTATCCTCCATTGTTTATTAGGGTACAGTGGTGTAGGCGGAACGACGAGGGCGTCGTTCCCTACAAGGATGTTACCACAAACGGTGTCCCTAGATCGTGTAATTATTCAATGTGTATTATATCATAAAATAAATATATTGCAAGAATAGTTGATTTTTGTATTCTTTTCATATAAAATAATTATAGAACAAACAGGTCGCCGACCCCTACAACGTTTGCAATTTGTTTTTTGTAGGGGCTGGCGTCCTCGACAGCCCGCAATATATCAACAAAAAAGTCGAACTTTCCTAATACATAAGAAAAGTGGCTTCGCCACATGTACAGGTTGCTTCGCAACCGCACGAATCAAGGAAACTTAACCTTGAAGCTCTAAGAAAAATCTTGCGATTTTTCCTATGCAATAAAAATTTACAAAAGAGTGGTGTGTAATGAGTAAAAGAAATAAATTAAAAAAAATTGAAGCAAAAAGAGAGTTATTTAGAAAGAAATTAAGAATAAAAAAACTTTCTAAGTCTCTATTAATAACTATTTTGCTTTTTATTCTCCTAATGTTTCGTTTAGCTTGGATTCAGTTTGTTCAAGGAAATTTTTTAAAGGAACAAGCATACACTCAACAAACATCTAATTTAACAATTACTCCAAAAAGAGGAACAATTTACGATTCTAACGGAAAGGTATTAGCAATTAGTGCTCAAGTTGATACTGTTTCAATAAATCCTAAAAAAGTAAAATATAAAACAGATGAAAAAGTTGAGCCTGAAAAATTAGCAACTATATTTTCTTCAATATTTGAATTAGATTATGAACAAGTTTTAGAAAAAGTAAACAGTGATGCTCCTGTTGTAATAATTGCTGAAAAGGTAGAAAAAGATAAAATAGATTTATTAAAAAATACTCTTAAAGAAAATAAAATAACAGCTGGTGTTAATATAGATTCAGATACCAAAAGATACTATCCATATGATAATTTGGCTTCACACGTTATTGGTTTTTATGGTACAGATAAAGGATTAGAAGGCTTAGAAGCTAGATGGGATAGTGTACTTACAGGTACTGCCGGAAGAAAAATAGTTTCTACAGATTCTAGCAGTAGAGAGATTCCAAATGCAGAACAAACCTATATACCAGCTGAAAATGGTAGCAATATAACTCTTACAATAGATGTAAACATACAAACTATAGCTGAAAAGTATTTAAAACAAGCTGTAACTGAAAATGCCTGTAAAAGAGGCGGAAATGTAATTATAATGAAACCTTCAACAGGAGATATATTAGCAATGGCAACATATCCAGACTATAATTTAAATGAACCATTTGAAGTAGAATCTTCTTCTGTATGGAGAAATACAGCCATATCTAATACATATGAACCAGGTTCTACATTTAAGGTAATTAATGCTGCAATAGCCTTGGAAGAAAATATTGTAGACACAGATTCTAAAAACTTCGTATGTAACGGATTTGAAAAATTTACAGACACTATTATAAAATGTTGGAGATCAAGTGTTCCTCATGGCTCACAGAGTTTAAGAGAAGCAATGGAAAATTCTTGTAACCCTGCATTTATGCAATTAGGTAAAAAAATAGGTATCCAAACTTTATATAAATATTATAAAGCCTTTGGTTTATTCGACCCTACTAATATTGCGTTATATGGAGAAGCTGGTGGCATATTCCACAACATTGAAAATGTTGGAGAAACAGAACTTGCAACAATGTCGTTCGGTCAAAGATTTACTATTACTCCTTTACAATTAGTAACAGCCGTATCTGCCATAGCAAATGATGGTGTTCTTATGCAACCTCGTTTGGTACAAGAAATTGAAAATACAGATACTGGTGCTGTAACATCAATTGAACCAACTACAGTAAGACAAGTAATATCTAAAGAAACTTCATTAGAAATGCTTGATTTAATGGAATCAGTAATAACAGATGGAACTGCTCAATATGGTGCAGTTAGAGGATATTCAGTAGGAGGAAAAACTGGTACATCAGAACCTAATCCAGATAAACCAGAAGAAGGTTTTACAGTATCATTTATAGCAGTATCTCCAACTGTAAATCCTGAAATAGTTATTCTTGTAACTTTGTATAACCCAACAGCAGGCGCTGCCTCAGGTGGAGCCACAGCAGGCCCTGTTGTATCACAAATATTGTCTGAAGTATTGCCATATTTGGGAATTGCATCTAATAGTACCTCATCTGTTCCATCTACTTCTTCTGTTAATTCTTCTAAATTAATAGATGTTAGAAATATGACAATTGCAGATGCAAAAAAGCAATTAAGAAATCATGGGTTTGATGTAAAATATACAAATATGGGTGGAAATGAAAATGAGATACTTGTAACAGACCAAGTACCAAAACCACGGAGTAACATTACTAGAAAACGCAACTGTATGCCTATATTCTGAAGATAGTAATACAAGAAACACAGTGACTGTACCTAATATAAAAGGGAAATCTTTATATGAAGCAAGAAATATATTAAAAGCAAAAGGCTTGAATATCAACTTTGATGGAGCCCGGAGTAGTAATAACTCAATCCCCTGCTGTTGATACAGAAGTTGAGATTGGTAGCATTGTTAATGTAACTCTTATGAACCAAATAACCGATACACACTAGGCGGAAGATTAGCTACTGTAGGGGCACCGTTTGTGGGAATACCCGTGACTCGCCACACCACTGTGCCCTAATGAAAAATGAATAGTGAAGAATTATGGTAAAAAATATGCACAAAAATGTGCATATTTTTTTGTATATAAATTTGTTTTTTTACTGTATAACAAGAATAGGCACTATTGAGCTGCAAAACGGCTTTGTAAGCCGTTTCCTACAGCGTTTGCAATATGTTTTATTACAAACAATATAGCAAATTATCCTATGCAATAACAAAATTGATGTTAATGAAAATGTGACATTTTAGCAAAGAACGCACCATGCAAAAAAACCTTAATGTGAATCTACATTAAGGTTTTTAATTAATTTTTATCTTAATCTTATTGCCATTTTAAAATTGGATATCCATCATTTATTCCTGTGTCTGCTTTAAATTCTAAACTTCCATTTATTATAGATAATATAGTTGGCATTGATGTTGTAACTTCTGCTTTGCCTGAAATATCTCCTCTTGAATTTTCTACTTCTATACCATGATCATTTATTATAACTCCGATACCAGCATCTGTTGTTCCTCTTTTATATTTACAACTTCTTACTGTTCCATCGCTTGCTAATTGTCCTACAATTCCTCCATAATATTTTCCGGTGCCAACACTTCCCTCATTATGTGAATTATACGTTGTTGCACTATCTGACGAATACGCATGCCCTAAGCCTCCACAGACTCCTCCAATAATTCCATCAGTTCTACTTGTAGAAACAGTTCCTATATTATAGGAATTATTAATTTGACCATTACTTGTGTATGTTGCATCTCCAACTATACCTCCTACCATACTAGCACCTGTTACACTTCCTGTATTATAACAATAATTAACTATTTGATCAGTTGCACCACCATTCATCATTCCTGATATTCCTCCAGCACTATTTTCTGTTGAAATAATTATTCCTTTATTATAACAATTTTCTATCTTTGATGTAGTATTTGAAGTACCTCCTGCATTGTCCATAGGTAGTCCAACTGAGTTTGACATAGTTCCACAGATTCCACCTGCACGTGATGTACCTCTAACAGTTGCTAAATTATAACATTTTTGTACTGTAGCTGTTGAGTATATTTCTCCTGCTATACCGCCAACATATCCTTCTGATGAAATTGTACTATCTTTTTCTGTATAGCAATTCTCTATTTTTCCTTTGCTTACACCTGCAATTCCACCTACACATATACAATTATTGCCATTGACATGAGTACCCCTTATATTTAATTCTCCACTAAAATAACATCCTTCTATATTTGAAATGCTACCTCCGATAATTCCTCCAACTCGGCATTGCCTATAATCAGGCGCATTTGAATTTCCTTCTATGGTTCCTTGAAAATGCGAGTTTTTTACACTACTATTACCATAACCTACTCCCACTAGACCACCTACACTTAAGTCATAAGTATTATTAAAATTTATAGTACCAGTAATATAACAATTTTCTATGGCACCCCAATTTCTACCTACAAATCCGCCATAAAAGTTACCAGTTGTTTCATTATTACTATTATTTGATTCCAACGTTACTTCAATATTTTCTAAACCTAAATCTCTTATTGTTCCATCTCTCCACAAATCAGCAAATAGTACACCATCAAGCTCTCCTCCTTTTAAAGTAGTGTTTTTATTTATACCACTTATTTTATGCCCATTTCCTTCAAGTGTTCCATCAAACCTTCCTTCTCCTAATACTGTTGTAGGAGCTATTTGTATATCATCCATTATATATACTGTTTTCCTATAGAAATTCATCTGATTACTAATTTCAGTACCTAATTCTACGTCATTCATAAAGTGGATAAAATCTTCTTCGTTCCATATTTCATATCTAAACTTAAACATTCCACTCGTGCTTGATATTGCTGTGTTACCTGCATTGTCTTTCATATATACATGTAGATAATATTCTCCTGCTAAATACTCTTGGCTTATAGTTTCAGCATTACTTGTAAATTCCCCATGAATATATTTTTCTTCCTCTTCTGGTGCTGTTGCGCTTGTAGACCATAGGTATTTACATACTTCTATACCACTTTGTTCTTCAGTTACTGTTACTCCAACTTCTTGAGTTGTTGCTTCATTTGATTCTGACTCTTTACTAAATGTAATTGTTGGCGCTGTTTTGTCTATTTTGGTTACTTCAATTTCTTTAGTTACACTATTTCCTAAATCATCTGTTAAAACTATTGTATATGTTTCATTTTCACTTACAGTATATGAATAAACACTATCTTCACTAGTTTGCTCCACACCATTTACTGTTATTGCTACTGTTCTTCCTTCTTTATAAATTGGTGTTATTGTTAAAACCACATCCTCATTTGTCCATTCTGTTGGATTTCCAGCTACTTCTAGCTTTATATCTTTCCATTTTGGATATAATGTTATATCTTCTGTTGGCGTATATGGTCCATCTGGTATTTTGTCTGTTAATTCTTCATCTGTGTACCATCCATCAAATTCGTATCCGTCTTTTTCTCCTGGTGTTGGTAGTGTTATGCTTGGGTTTGCACATGTCCAATGTGCAAATATTTCAGTGTCTTCACTTGGCATTGTTGTATAGTTTACTACTTCTTCACCTTCTAAACTTGTATACCATCCATCGAATGTGTATGTTATTGTTACTTGTTCATACGTGTTTCCTTCGTCTAGGCTATATCTTACTGTAAATTCTTTTGTAGGTGTAGGCAAATTTACAGCTTCTCCTGCTTTTGCTTCTACACTTGTTGGTGTTACTGTTCCTCCATTTGCATTGTATGTTAATGTGTATTTTACTGTGTTGTCTCTTACTATTATTTCTGTAGTATCTGGGTCTACTTCTGTTCCGTCTTCTAGTATTAATTTTATTGCATTTTTTTCGTTTCCTGCATTGTCTATTGATTTTACTTTTACTCTGTATTTGTCTCCTTTATTTAGTCCATTAAATGTAAATGTAGTATTTTGGCTTATTTCTGCCCATTTCATATTTCCTTGTATTATTTCATATTGATATTCTTTTATTTCACTCTTACCATATTCACTTGTTGCGTCTGCATCTATAGCATTTATTGCATTTACTGTTATGCTATTGTCTGTCGTTGTTACACTTGCTTTGAAATCTTTTGGTGCTAGCTTGTCTATGTTTGTTATTTGTTTTTGTTGTTCTTCTAATACTACTCCACTTGTGTTTACTACTCTTGCTTTTATAGTTATGTTTTTTTCTACTGTTATTGGTGCTGTGTAATCTACCCATGTGTTTCCATTGTCTAGGCTTATTTGTTTTTTCTCTTTTGCTACGTTTGAGTTGAAGTTTATTGCTACTAGTATGTTTTGATTTGTCCATTCTTCTGTGCTTGCTACTATGCTTATGTTTGCATTTTCTTCGTTTAGGGTTTCTATTTCTATTCTTTTTGTTACTCTTACGTTTCCTGCTTTGTCTACTGCTTTCATTCTTATTGTGTATTTTGTTTCCATGTTTAACCCTTCAAAAGTATACTTGGTGTTTAATTTGTCTGTGTTTTGTACCCATCCATTGTTGTTTATTTCAAACCAATATTCTTTTATTCCACTGTTTGAGTCTGATGTTTCTCCTTCTACTGTTATTGTGTCTTTTGTTGATACTACTTCTGGTGTAAATCTTGCTGGTGCTATTATGTCTATTAAGTTTACTGATGCTAGGTTTGATTTTGTTAGGTCTGTTATTGATACTTTACCATCGTTGTTTATGTCTCCTGCTTTTGCATATTCGTTTACTGGCTTTGCTCTTAAGCCTACTGATATTAATTTCATTTGCGTTAGGTCTGTTATTCCTGCTTTTCCATCTCCGTTTAAGTCATCTATTACTGCTAGTTTGTATTCTTTTTGTCCATATTTTAATGTCATTCCTGTTCCTACAAATTCAGTTTCTTTTAGTAAGTTTCCATCTTTTTTGGTTATGGTTATATCTTCTTTGTCTAAGTTGTTTTTTAGGTCTCTTAATGTTGTTTCTGGTAGTATTCTTGAGATATATCCTTCTTCTATATGGTAAATATCAGATTGTAAACTAGCTTCTCCTACTAATGTGTTAGCTCCTGCATTATTTTGACTTGCATTTGTAGTTTTTAAATACAAAACGCACATAGTTATACATAATGCAATAAGCACTACTGCAAAACTAATTATCAAAATTTTCTTTCTCATTTGGTAAAGATTTCTCATTTGTTTTTCCTCCTAAAACTCGGGGTACCTAAGTCCGCCAACCCCTACACTCATTTATCAATATATATTTAATATACATAGTTGTTGTTTTGTTTTCAATAGGGGTTTTTAGGAGGTTCTTTATGGCTCTACGGAAGGTTTATTAGCACATTTTTTACATTTTTATTACTTTTTTGTAATAAAAGTACCTTTTTTATACAAAATAACCGTTAATTCTTAGGGATTAACGGTTATTTCTTCCATCCATCTATACCGCTTCTTTGTATTGCACCTAACAAATTTGCTTTTATTTGAGGAATTTCCTTTGAAAAACTATTTATTAACTCTTTCATATTTTCTCTTTTAGATATTCCGTCCATTGGGCAAGCTTTTTTCATTGGCTCTATTCCTGCTTTTTTTATAAATCTTTTTATCTCTTTTTCCTCTGTATATATTAACGGCCTTATTAATGTTACTTTCGATCTGTCCATATAGCTTATAGGAGAAAATGTATGAATTTTTCCTGTGTATAATAAATTTAAGAAAAAAGTTTCTAATACATCTTCTTTATTATGTCCTAATGCTATTTTATTGCAACCTTCTTTAATTGCAACACTATTTATTATTCCTCTTCTTAAATTTGCACAAAGAGAACAAGGATTTTTTTCATTCCTTATATCAAATACTATTTCTTTTATATGACTTTCTTCTACTATTAGCTTTACTCCTACATCATCACATAGTTCTTGTAAATAATCTACATTAAAAAAGTCAAAACCTGGATTTACTGTTACAGCAATTATCTCGAACTTTTTAGGATAAAATATTTGTAAGTTTTTTAATGCCATTAATAATGTAGTTGAATCTTTTCCACCTGATAAACATACTGCTATTTTATCTCCTTCTTCTATCATATTATATTTTTCTATAGCTTGTCTCATTGTACTAAGTATCCTCTGCATATTTTTAATTCCTTTCTTTTTGAGATATTTCTTTGTAGCACGGAACGGCTTTGGAAGCCGTTTTCTACAAAATTATTCATTATTAGAACATAAGTTGCAACACCTAGGCTTGGCTCCCTTATTCAAGGGAGCTGTCGACGAAGGAGCCCAAAGGGTTCTTATATTATTTTTTTAAAATCCCCCGTCACTACGTGACACCCCCTTTAAGTAAAGGGGGCAAGGTTCTTCGTAGCAATCGTGCCACCTCCCTTAAATAAGGGAGGCATAGATAATATCTATTTTATCACTTCTCAAGCAATTTTTCAATAAAACCTATTGCTAAAATTTATTTTAGAGTATATAATACATTTTAGGTATGAAAATTTTTATTTTTGTATGGAGAGTAATTCCAATAAAAAGCTATGAATCTTGTCAGGTCCGGAAGGAAGCAGCAATAAGTAGTGCATTTATGTGGAAATTGCTTTCCATAGAGAAATGAAAAATTTTCACACTATTTTTTTATTAATGTATTACTAAAATTAGCAATTATAGTAATATTTTTTATTCCGAACTCCTCGGCGTTTAAGATACGACTTAGCAAGCTTTTGTGACACACTCTACTGGAATTACAGACAAAACGACTCATGGTCGAACTCGTAAAAAATATTACTATAATTGCCCATTCTAAAATATACTTTTCATATACTTAGGAGGTCTTTATGGCGTATACTGCTTTATATAGAAAATACAGGCCATCAACTTTTAGTGAAATGGTTGGTCAAGAACATATAATTAAAACATTAAAAAATCAATTAGTATCTGGAAGAGTTGGACATGCATATCTTTTTAACGGTGGGCGTGGTACTGGAAAAACCACTACTGCAAAAGTTCTTGCTAGAGCTATAAACTGCTTAAACCCTAAGGATGGAGAACCTTGTAATGAATGTGAAATTTGCAAAGCAGCACTTTCTGGTTCTCTAACTGATATAGTTGAAATGGACGCCGCTTCAAACAATAGTGTTGAAGATATTCGTTCTATTCGTGAAGAAGTAAACTTTTTGCCAACTCTTGCAAAATATAGAATTTATATAATAGATGAGGTTCATATGCTATCTACTGGCGCATTTAATGCTTTACTTAAAACTTTAGAAGAACCCCCAGAACATGTAAAATTCATACTTGCAACAACTGAACCACAAAAAATACCTGCAACAATACTTTCAAGATGCCAAAGATTTGATTTTAAAACTTTATCTATTGAAAATATAATAAATAGATTACAAATTATTTGCAATGACAGTAATATTACAATTACGCCTGATGCCTTAAGAACTATTGCAGTACTTGCAGAAGGCGGTATGAGAGATGCTATTAGCATATTGGAAAGATGCATTCAAGATGGAGAAAACGAAATAAATGAAAATAAAGTAAAAGACTTAGTAGGTATCCCTAAGCTTGAATTTATAAATAAATTAGTAAATAACATTATTAAATATAATCCAACAGATGCCCTACTTACTATTAATGAAGTATTATATGAAGGAAAAGATTTAGATAATTTCCTTTGGGAAATTATTAAGTATTTAAAAGATATTCTTGTATATAAAACTTGTGGCACATTAGAGTTATATAATTCAAATGAATTAGAACAAATTAAATCTATTTCAAATGAAGTTTCAAAAGAAAGATTATTAAGTTTAATTTATGATCTATCAGAACTCGCAAATTCTATAAAATGGTCATCTCAAAAACAAATAGTTTTTCAATCAGGCATTATTAGAACTTGTACTGATTTAAGCGATTTAGAAGATAGAATAACAAAATTAGAAAACAAATTACAAAATGGAAATTTTGTAGAAGATGGTGGATTTACGGGTCGTCGGGGACGCCGACCCCTACAAAAACAATAAGGAAGTTGAAGTACAAAATAATGTAGGGGCGAGCATTGCTCGTCCACAGGAAACAAAAACAATTAGCAAAGCGACAGATGCATCGCTTCCTACAAATAAAAAGTCAGAACCTGTAAATTCTACCATTGCTCGCCCACAAAAATCAGAAAATGTGTCTTATTGGAGTAATGTTATAAACAATTTAAAACAACTTGGAAAAGTAATGATATATACGAATTTAATAAATACAAATGCTAAAGAGATAAATGACTTAACTCTTGGTATTGAATTTCCTAATGGGTTAACAGCCTTTGGAAAAACTGTACTTGAAAAGCCCGAAAATATGCAAGAACTAGTAAAACAAGTTTCAATTGAAGCAGGAAAAGAAATGAGAATAAAACTTATTGATTTAAAAGCTTCAAATAAGCTTGAGGCTAAGTCAGATAATGGGTTATCTAGTTTGGGTATAAATATTAATATTATTGATAATTAGATTATTATAAAAATAAACGTCGTCTTGCGTTGTTAAAATTAGATTAAAAATCCTCAACGTACCCTCGTACGTCTCCGGTATTTTAATCTAATTTTGCCTAGCAATACTTGTTTCTTTTTATAATATATAGAATTTAGAAAGGATGGATGATTATGTCAAAAAGAGGTGGATTCCCAGGAGGTATGGGAGGATTTGGCGGTATGAATTTAAATCAATTAATGAAAGAAGCCAAAAAAATGCAAGCTGATATGGAGAAATCTCAAGAAGAATTATCTAGCAGAGAATTTGAGGCAACTGCTGGAGGAGGAGCAATAACAGTTAAAGTTTCTGGAGATAAAACATTAAAATCAATATCTATAAATAAAGATGTCGTTGACCCTGATGATATAGAAATGTTACAAGATTTAATATTAACTTGTGTTAATGAAGCTTTAAGAAAAGTTGATTCTGCTGCAAATGCGCAAATGGGGAAATATAATATACCTGGGTTAATGTAACATTACCATAGTTTAATATATATTATATATCATTGCATTAAAAATTAAATATAAGGAGTAGCTTATGTCGTATTATTCACCTTCAATTGAGAAATTAATAGAAAGTTTTGAGAAGTTGCCTAGCATTGGTCATAAAACTGCAACTCGTCTTGCATTTCATATGTTAGATTTAAGTGAACTTGAAACAAATGAATTTATTAATTCAATTATTAATGCAAAAAAAAGTCTAAAATATTGTTCTATTTGCTATAATATATCTGATACAGATCCTTGCCCAATATGTGCAAGCCCTAAAAGAGATTTAACTACTATTTGTGTTGTTGAAGATGTTAAAGATATAATTGCAATGGAAAGAACTCATGAATTTAAAGGAGTTTACCATGTACTTCATGGCTCTATTTCTCCTATGAATGGAATTGGACCTGATGATATTAAAATAAAAGAATTATTATCAAGAATTGGAAATAATAAAATTTCAGAAATTATTATTGCAACCAACCCTAGAGTAGAAGGCGAAGCCACTGCTATGTACCTTTCTAAACTTATAAAGCCTATGGGAATTAAAGTTACTAGAATTGCTCATGGAATTCCTGTTGGTGGAGATTTAGAATATACAGATGAGATTACTCTAATGAAGGCTCTAGAAGGAAGAAGAGAAATATAGGTGAAACAGTTACAATATGTTTTTCGGTATATTTTTTAATAGCATTATATTCAACAAAAATCGAGTTCAAATTGAACTCGATTTTTGTCAGTTTTTGTCAGTTACATTATTTTCCTTTTGTAGTAGATTGTTCCACATACTGACATACCTGTTAACATCATTAATATTCCTGTTACTATTGTATTTATACCTGTTTGTGGTAATTTTGTATCTGTATTTGGAGGCGTTGGTATTTCTGGTATTGCAACTATCATCGTATCGTATATTATTCCTTTTGCTGAATCGTATACAATAGTTCCATCTTCTTTTATTCTAAATGCATACATTGTTAAGTTTATTTCATATCCATCTGGTGCTACCTCTTCTTTATATTGATATACTGTTCCTGGCTTCAATCCTTTAAATACTGCCTTTCCTGTTTCATCTGTTGTTACCCTAACTGCTTTTCCATTTATCTCTATTGATTTTCCAGATGTATCATATAATCCTATAACTGCTCCTGATAACAATTCTTCTGTTAGTATATCTTTTTTATAAATTGGCACATCAATTCTTAATGGCTCATTATAAATTACTATATATTTTATTCCTCCAATTTCTACTGTATCTCCATAGAACATTATTGTTCCATCTTTTGCTATTTCAAAACTATACATTGTATCATTTAATATATATCCTGAAGGTGGTACTAATTCTTTGTATTTATATCGTTTACCTATAATTAATTTAGTAAATACTACCTTTCCATCTTCTCCTGTTATTCCTTCTGTTATTGCATTTCCTTCATCATCGTATAGTCCTATTTTTGCTCCTGATATAAATGCCTTTGTTAATATATCCATTTTATAAATTGGTACATCTACTTTTAATACTTCATCATATATTACTGCATATTTTACTCCATCTATTTCTATTGTTTCTCCGTGGAATATTATTGTTCCATCTTCTGCTACTTCAAAGCTATACATTTCACTATTTAAAGAATATCCCTTAGGTGATACTATTTCTTTATATTTGTATGTTTTTCCTACCATTAATTTGCTGAATATTATTTTTCCATCTTCTTCTGTTATTCCTTCTGTTATTGAATTCCCTTCATTATCGTATAGTCCTATTTTTGCTCCTGATAGTAATTCTTTTGTTATTATATCTGCTTTATATATTGGTACATCTATTCTCAATGGTTCGTTATAAATTGCTATATATTTTATTCCGCCTATTTCTATTGTTTCTCCTAGATATTCTATCGTTCCATTTTTCGCAACTCTAAAGCTATATGTTATATCATTTAATAAGTATCCTTTTGGTGCTTCTATTTCTTTATACTTATATGTCTTACCTGGTATTAGTCCTGTAAATACAACTTTTCCTTCCTCTGTTACCTTTTCTTCTATTACATTTCCTGACTCATCATATAACCCTATTTTTGCTCCTGATAGTAATTCTTTTGTTGTTATATCTGCTTTATATATTGGTACGTCTAGCTTTAATTCCTCATTATAAATTACTGCATATTTTATTCCGTTTATCTCTATTGTTTCTCCTAGGTATTCTATTGTTCCATCTTTTGCTACTTTAAAGCTATATATTGTATTATTTAGTGTATATCCGTCAGGTGCTTCTATTTCTTTATATTTGTATGTTTTTCCTACTAATAATCCAGTAAATACTACTTTTCCGTCTTCTCCTGTTATTCCTTCTGTTATTGTATTTTCTTCACTATCATATAGTTCTACTTTTGCTCCTGACAATACTACCTTTGTTAATGCATCCATTTTATAAATTGGTACATCTACTTTTAATGGTTCGTTATAGATTACTGCATATTTTACTCCATCTATTTCTATTGTTTCCCCTAGATATTCTATTGTTCCATCTTTTGCTACTTTAAAGCTGTATATTGCATTATTTAATATGTATCCTTCAGGTGCTTCTATTTCTTTATATTTATATGTTTTTTCTACTAATAATCCAGTAAATACTACTTTTCCGTCTTCTCCTGTTATTCCTTCTGTTATTGCATTCCCTTCATTATCATATAGTCCTATTTTTGCTCCTGACAATACTACCTTTGTTAATGCATCCATTTTATAAATTGGTACATCTACTTTTAATGGTTCGTTATAGATTACTGCATATTTTACTCCATCTATTTCTATTGTATCTCCTAAGTATTCTATTGTTCCATCTTCTGCAAGTTTAAAGCTATACATTGTATCGTTTAATACATATCCTAAAGGTGCTGCTATTTCTTTATACTTGTATGTTTGTCCTGCTACTAAGTTTGCAAATATTACTTTTCCGTCTTCTGTTGTTGTTTTTTCTTCTATTGCATTTCCAGTACTATCATATAGTCCTATCTTTACTCCTGACAATACTACCTTTGTTAATGCATCCATTTTATAAATTGGTACATTTACTCTAATTTCTTCTGGTATTACATCGTTGTAAATTATTCTTTCTTGGTTTTCTTCATTTGCTATTATTCCCTTGTCTGTTACTTCGAAGTGATATTCTGTATTATTTAATGTATATCCCTCTGGTGCTTGTATTTCTTTATAATAATATTGTCCTGATTCTAATCCTCTAAATGTTACTGTTCCATCTGCATTGGTTGTTTTTCTTTCTATTTCTTTTCCTTCGTTATTGAATATACCAATTATTGCTCCTGGTAACTTAATTGTTGTTCCAACTTGCATTTTTGTTATCGTAAGCTCTTCTATCATAGTTGCCCTTGCATTGTATATTATTTTTGTACTTCCTTCTGCTAATTCTATTTTTCCTTCGTTTGTTACTGTAAAGTGATACTGAGTATCATCTAATATATATCCTGAAGGCGGTGTTATTTCTTGATAATAGTAATTTCCTATTTCAAGTCCAGTAAATGTTACTGTTCCGTCTTCTCCTGTTGTTTTTTCTTCTATTTTAGTTGAATCATCTTTAAATACGCCAATTACTGCTCCTGGTAACTTAATTGTTGTTCCTGTTTTTACTTTTGTTATTGTTAATCCTTCTAGCATTGTTACCCTATTATTTTCTATTACTCTGTTTCCTGCAACATCCTCTATTTCACCAATTTCGTTCACTCTAAAGCTATATTCATTTGTGTTTAAGGTATATCCTATTGGTGGCACAGTTTCTTTATATGTATATGTTTTTCCTACAACTAATCCTGTAAATGTTACATATCCATTATCATCTGTTGCTGCACTTGCCTTATTTCCATTTTCATCTTGTACAGTAATTGTTGCACCTTTTAATCCTTGTTTTGTTACAGCATCTATTTTTCTTATTGTTACTTTTAGTAATTCAGTTGGTACTGTAAATGTATTTGTTACTGTATATGTTCCATCTGCATTTTTTACTACATTTGCTACATAGTATTTCAAGTCTTCATCATTTTCTTCTACTTCATCTACTATATATTTTATTTCTATTCTATTTTCGTCATATTTTGGTAAATCTTTAAATGTTATGTTTTCTGTTGTGTTTGATACTGTTTTACTTGCTACTACTGTATCTCCATTTTTTACTTGTATTACTATGTTTGCTGGTCTTTTTACTTTTTGACCTTCAGTATCTACCCAAACTTTGCGTACTGCTATATCTATCCTACTGTTCCACATTTCTAGTTCATCTTCAATTATTCTATTTCCTGTTATATCTTCTATTTCTCCTAATTCGTTTATTCTAAAGCTATATTCATTTATATTTAGACTATATCCTGTAGGCGGAGTTTTTTCTTTATATTTGTATATTTCTCCTACTTCTAATCCTCCAAATGTCACGCATCCATCGCTACGTGTTGTTCCTTCTAGTATAGTTCCATCTTCTGATATTAATTCTATTACTGCCCCTGGCAATCCAGCTTTTGTAATTTCATCTATTTTCTTTATGGTTACTTTTAATAATTCATCTGGTACTTTAAAGGTATTTGTTATTGTATATGTTCCATCTGCATTTTTTACTATGCTTGCTACATAATACTTTAACTCTCCATCATTTTCTTCTGATTCTTCTACTGTGTAGTTTATTTCATTGCCATTTACATCATATTTTGGTAGGTTTTCGAAAGTTATTGTTTCTGTTGCGTTTGGTACTGTTTGGCTTGCTACTACTGTATCTCCATTTTTTACTTGTATTACTATGTTTGCTGGTCTTTTTGCTTTTTGCTCTTCTGTGTCTACCCAAACTTTTTGTACTACCATTGTTATTGTTTCATCTGGTACTGTGAATGTATTTGTTATTGTATATGTTCCATCTGCATTTTTTACTATGTCTGCTACATAATATTTTAGGTCTCCAACATTTTCTTCTATTTCTGCAACTGTGTAGTTTATTTCATTGCCATTTACATCATATTTTGGTAGGTTTTCGAAGGTTATGTTTTCAGTTGTGTTTGATACCGTTTTGCTTGCTATTACTGTATCTCCATTTTTTATTTGTATTACTATGTTTGCTGGTCTCTTTGCCTTTTGTGCTTCTGTATCTACCCATACTTTTTGTACTGTTATGCTTAATTTATCTTCTGGTAGTGTAAATGTATTGGTTATTGTATATCCATTTGTTTTGTCCCCACTTATAGTAGCTGCATAATACTTTAAGTCTCCAACATTTTCTTCTGCTTCTTCTACCGTGTAATTTATTTCATTTCCATTTGCATCATATTTTGGTAAGTTCTCAAATGTTATGTTTTCAGTTGTATTTGATACCGTTTTGCTCGCTATTACTGTATCTCCATTTTTTATTTGTATTACTATATTTGCTGGTCTCTTTGCTCTTTGTGCTTCTGTATCTACCCAAACCTTATGTACTATTATTGTTATTGTTTCTTCTGGTACTGTAAATGTATTTGTTATTGTATATGTTCCATCTGCATTTTTTACTACATTTGCTACATAGTATTTCAAGTCTCCAACATTTTCTTCCGCTTCTTCTACTGTATAATTTATTTCATTTAGGTCTGTATCATATTTTGGTAAGTTCTCAAATGTTATGTTTTCAGTTGTATTTGATATTGTTTTGCTTGCTACTACTGTATCTCCATTTTTTACTTTTATTACTATATTTGTTGGTCTTTTTGCGTTTTGCTCTTCTGTATCTACCCATACTTTTTCTACTGTAATTGTTATTGTTTCTATATCATTATAAATTATTTTATTAGAACCTTCAGCTAATTCAACTTCTCCTTCATTTGTTACTGTAAAGTGATATTCTGTTTCATTTATTACATAACCTATTGGAGCACTTATTTCTTTATAATAGTACTCTCCTGGCTCTAAGCCCTCAAAAGTTACAACTCCCTCTTCATTAGTAGTTTTTCTTACAATTTCATTTCCCTCTGCATTAAATATTCCTATTACTGCTCCGCTTAACTTTATTTCTGTTCCAGTTTTCATCTTTGTTATTGTTAAGCTTTCTTTCATTGTTACTCTTGAATTTTGAATTACTTTATTTGCATTTTCTGCAAAAGTTAAAGTTCCATCGTTTTCTACTGTAAAGTGATATTCTGTTTCATTTAGTATATATCCTATAGGTGGTGTTATCTCTTTATAGTAATAGCTTCCTACTTCTAATCCGCTTATTGTTACTGTTCCATCTTCTCCTGTTGTTTCTCTTATTATTTCATTTCCTTCTGTATCAAATATTCCTATTACTGCTCCTGATAAAACAATTTCAGTTTCTGCTCTTTTCTTTGTTATTGTAAAGCTTTCCTTCATTGTTACTTTTGCATTTTCAATTACTCTATTTCCCAAAACATCTTCTATTGTTCCGTCTTCTAGTACGTTAAAGCTATATTCTGTTTCGTTTAATGTATATCCTAAAGGTGGTGTTACTTCTTTATATTTGTATGTTTTACCTATCTCTGCAATAAATGTTACATATCCATCTTTATCTGTTGTTCTTCTTTGTAATTCATCACCATTTTCGTTTTCTAATATTATTACAGCACCTGATAATCCTATTTCTGTATCTTTTTGTACTTTTCTTACTTTTACATATTGTGCTTTATTTAAGTCTAGTGTATTTTTTAATACTATTTCTATATTTCCATCTTTTTCTTCAATAGATATTTCTTCATCAGTACTTGCATCTACCGTAATTTCTTTTGTTTCTGGATTTCTTGTAAATACTACTGTTTTTGGAGTTTCACTCTTTATATAATTAGTTGGTGCTTCTAATTCTGTTATTGTTACTTCTATTCTTCCTGTTCCTATTACTTCACTTAAGTTTATTTTTCCAAATTCGTCTGTTCTTACTTTTTTATAGTATTCTTCTCCACTTTCAGCTTTTACTTTTATTCCAATTAATGCATCTTTTAGAACTTCCTCTTGTAGGGTAGCATCAACTTTTGTTAAGGTGATTGTGTATTTATCTGAATCTTGTAGTTTATGATCCATTAATCTTAAATGTACAAACTCATCTGTATAACTTATTACTTCTCCATTTTCTCCTTCTATTTGTGCATCTGTTATTGTAATTATTCCATTATTATTTGTTACCTCTATTTTTAACTTCGTTGGAGTAGTATTTATTTCATATCCAACTGGCGCTTTTGTTTCTGTTATTATGTATGTAAATGTTTTGCTTGTTGCTGTGTTTGGCATAGGTATTTCAGAGAATGTTAGTAATCCTTTTGTATATTCTTTAGCATAATAAGTTTTGTCGCTTCCCTCTTCTTGTATCTTATATTCTGCTCCTGTAAGTATTAAATCTTTATCTTCTGCATCTACTTTATTTGCTCCTACTATAAATGTTCCATCTGGATAGTTTCTTACTCTTATTGTTATTTTTCTATTTTCATTATCTATAAATACATCTACATTACTTGTTTGTTTATCTAATTTTATTTTTCCAGTTTCAGAATCTATTATTAATCTAACTGCTTTAACTTTTTTGTCAAATCTTCTTCCTGGTGGAGGAATTAACTCCGTTATATTTATATCTACTTGTCCATATCCATAAACACCATTTATTGATATTTTTCCTTCTTCATTTGTAAGTGCCGTTTTTGTTAATCCCTTTACACCAACTTCATTGTTTACATTTATCTTAATTAATGCATCTTTGAAAATAATACTTGGATAATATGCATCTCCTTTTATTAATTCAATATCATAATTGAATTTTTCATTTGTAGTTTCCTTTTGATTTAATATGCTTAATTCTATATACTCTGTTGTTTGTTTTTCTACATGTGCTAAATTTACTGGTCCTGATGTTATTTCTGCACTTTGAATTAGTCCATCTAAATAACGCACACTTAATACAAAAGGAGTATTTTTTATATATCCTTCTGGTTTTGTCACCTCTGTTATTTTGAATGTATGAACTCCATCTGATTTTACTGGTAGGGTTGTAAAGTCCATACCTTCGTCTCCTGTTGTTAATTTATATTCTGCACCAGTTTCAGTATCTAATATTTTAAACTCTATATTTTCTATTCCTAAATTTTCGTCCTCACTGTCTCTTTTAAATACTGCAAGTCCTATTGAGCTTGGAGCTTCATTAAATGCTACATTAACAATTTTATTAATATTATCTATTTTTACTTCAGCATTTTCTCCTAAATTTGTTTCTCTTATTGTTATTAATTTTGATTGTTCATCTCTATGTATTTTTATTGTATGTCTATGTTCGTCTATTGCATATCCTGCTGGTGCATTTATTTCTACTATTGTTATTGTAAAATCTCCATATTCTGTAAGCTCTGGTATGTATATTTTTCCATTTGTATTTGTAGTTTTAATTTTGTTTATTTGCTCATTAGTCTCTTCATTTAGCACATATACAACATATTGAGCTCCCGCTACCTTTATCTTCCTATTATATGTATTTGATTTTTCTATTGCTACTGCAAAGTTTTGAGTTTGCTCTGGAACCGGCTTTATTGGGCTTGGTATTATTGGTGTTGGTACTATTGGTGTTGGATCTATTGGTGTTGGTATTGGATCTTTTAACTCTGGCCATGTTGGATCATCTGTTGGTGGTACTGGTGTAGGTGTTGGCGTTGTTGTTGGAGTTGGGTCTATTGGAGTAGGAGTAGGGGTTGGATCTATCGGTGTTGGTGTTACAGTTGGTACTGGTGGTATTGGATCTGGCTCTACTACCTCTTCATTATTTGGTATATTTTTTACTCTTATATGTACCATATGATTTGTGTTATCTATTGTTATGTCGCTTGCATCAATGTTTACTAAACTATTTGTATCTAATACCAATTCTTGGGTTTGCTCATCTCTTGTAAATACTAGTTCTTGTATTCCAGAAGTTTGAGTATATCCAGAAGGCGCAGATACCTCTTGTAGTGATAATTTAATCTTTCCACTTCCTGTAAGTTCTGTTATATAAATACCTCTATAGTCTTCTGTTTTCTTTGTTACTGCGTAATTTATACCCTTTTCTTCTTGTATATTTATGTCAAAGTAAACATTATTTAATTTTATATAATTGTTTGTTGTACTTACTTTATCTATGTGTATTCCATAAGTTTTAATTTCTGGTATTTCTATCTTTTCATCTGCTATTGTTATGTTTATCTTTTTGCTATTTACGCTCTTTCCTAATACACTATCTGCATATTCTTCCCCTAAACCTGATACAACATCACAAGATATCACATTTTTAGCTTCATCAAATACAATATCTAATGCAATTTTTTTAGTTGTATAATATCCATTTGGCGCTTCTGTTTCTTCTATTATGTATCTTCCAGAAATTCCATTTGCAAGTATTATATTTGCATATCCATTTTGAGTTGTTGAAACTCTTCTACTTGTATTATTTTCATCTGGTAAAGTTACAGTAAATTTAGCATTTTCTAATCCAATATATGTGTTTTTACTATCTACTTTTCTTATTTGTAATACCGGTACTTGTTCGTCTGGTTCATCATAAATATCTACATATATTGTATTATTAATTATTTTTACATTTTCATAATCTTCAATTAGCTCTATTTGTGTTGACAATTTTTCTTTGTTTATATTTATTGTTTTTACACTATCATTTATTTTATATCCTATTGGTGGATCTGCCTCTATTATTTCTATTGATATAATTCCTTTTCCATTTAAATTATTTAAAGACACTTTTCCATTGTTTGTTCTTCTGTTATATGTTTTTGTATTATTACCAGAAGTTACTTTTATATCAAATTCCGTTATAGAATAAATTATGGCTTTATTATTACTATCTCTTTTTTGTACTATTATATTATATGGTTTTGCTATTTCTTTTTTAGTATTTTCTATTTGTACTAATATTTCTCCATTTTCGTTAATGCTTGAATTTCCTCCATCAACAGTTATTACTCCTGCAGTATTTGTTACATTTAATGTAAGTTTCGTAGAATCTAATATATATTCTGAAGGTGTCGATAATTCTTGTATTTCTACTTTTGTTGTTCCCTCTGGGAAGCTTAAATTTGAAATACTTCCTAACCCATATCTTCCAGTTTTAACTTCTGTTGTAGTTTTAAATATTTTTGTTTCTCCTGTATCTAATGTAGTTTCAGGGTATGTTAATGTTACTTTAAATGTTGCATTTGCCAATTTTAAAGTATTATCTTCACTATCTACTTTTTCTATTTTTAGTTTATTGAATTTTACTTCTTCTTCTTCTCCATCTGGTCCTTGTATTACCTTTGAATGTGGATTTATTACTTTTAATTTTATGTCTGCTTGAATGTATTTTTCTTCTTCATATTGGTCATAGCTTTGGTCTGCTATATGATAATAACTTGCACCATCTAGCACATTCATTGTTATTATTTCTAGTTTTCCTTTATCTGAAAATTCATATTGTACTTCAAAACCTATATCTGTTTCAGGTCTTTCATAACCCACTGGCACACTTATTTCTGTTATCCAAAATTCTAGTTTTCCTTCTTCTTCCATAAGTTGTTTAGGAAATTCTGAACCCAAAGACTCTATTAGTTGTGCACTATTTATTTTAGCTAATCCTTTTGAATCTGTTGTTAAATCCCATGAAGCTAGCGGAGAATTTTTATCTATTTCTCCTCCATTTTTACATTTATAGGCTCTAAGTTGCATATCTACATTTTGTAATGGACGATAATATTCATCTATTTTTGTGATGTATATTGTATTGTTTATTTTTTGTCTTGCAATATTGTGTTTTGAGTCTAAATTATATATGCTTCTATTTACAATTATTTCATTAGTATCAGTATCTATTGTTACTCCTGGTACTTCTTCTATTAGTTCATATTCGCCATTGTTGTTACGTACTTTTACTTGTATTTCATCTTTTATTAATTTATATTCACTTGGTGCTCCTGTTCTTTTAATTGTAAATGTTATCTCACTTGCATCTGCCACATTAAATATAGCTTCTCCTGCTTCATTTGTTGTTTTGGTTGAGCTTGATGTTGTAGACATTCCATTAATTTTTGAAACTTGTATTACTTTATATGTTACTCCACTTACTAAATTATTTGTGTCTAAATCACTTTCTATTATTTTTAGAGTATAATCACTAAATACTTCATTTGATTCTCTAATTTCTGTTATATTAATATTTGCAATTGTTATTTCTTCTTTATCCTTTGCTTCTTTTATTACAGAAGCTTTTGCATCTCCACGAATTATGCTTACATTTGTTATTATTCCATCATTATTAAACGTTATATTTGCATATATCGTATCTGTTTTTTCATTATATCCATTTACTTTGTTTAATTGTCTTATTTCATATAAATATGTTCCAGTTCCTGGAGCTGTTAAATTATCAATTTCAGCTATTCCATCTTCATTTGTTGCTATGTTTTTAATTGCTCCATCTGGCATTACAATTTCAAATGACACATCTCCAATTTTTATATCTTTATCCACATTATCTAATGCATTTATTCTTATTTTATTTGAATATGTCATTTGCTCATTTGTTTGTGTTATATATAAAGTATTGTCTTCTATATTTGCTATAATATCTTCTGATTTTGAGCCAGTTAGGCTTAACTCAGCAGTTAATCCATCTACTTTTATTTCAACATACTTTTGATTTAAATCAATTTTGTGTCCATTCTCCATTTTGGTTTGTTTAAAGTATACTCGTGTAATAGTTTTTCCTAAAACAGTTGGTATTAATATACTTCCTTGTTCGTTAGTTGTTTGTTCTGGATATGTTGCTTTTGTTCCATCACTATATCGTACCCATATATCGTATTTTGTATTTGCTATTGGCTCGCTATTTTCTGCATCTAAATTAGATATATTTACATTAAATGTTGCTGTTTTTAGTTTATCATAATATAGCTTTAATACTAGGCTTCCATCTTCTACTATTACACCTTTTTGTATTGTTCCTGATACATTTGTATTTAATATGTATCCATCATAATCTTTAGCTACTGCTGTTACCGTTTTTTCAAATGTTCCTGTTAAGTTTTCAGTTTCTGCTAAAACGTATCCATCTAATGTATCATTTTGTTTATAGTGCTCTACTTTGTATGGTATATTTGATGGAACACTATATGTGTTTGTTATAGTGTATTCTCTTACAGCTCCTGTGTAAAACTTGAAATCACCCTCATTTACAGCTTCTTCTTCTACTGTGTAATATATTTGCACACTATTATCATTATATTTATCTACATTAAATGTATGGCTCCAATTGTCCGCTTCTGTTAAAACTATGCTATCTACTAATTCTTTATTTGTATAATAATATTTATCAAGTACACTAGACCATTGTCTATACCATTTATATAGATTTACTTTTACACTATCTGGTCTTTTTCCTTTTATATTATTATTATCATTCCATACTTTATTTGCTGTTACATCTATTTTTATTTTTTCATTATAAATTACACCTGAATTATCTTCTCCAAATGTAACTGTTCCATCTTCTGCTATTGTTACTGTGTATTCTGTAGGATCTATAATATATCCTGTTTTTGCAACTGTTTGTTTATATTTATATGTTCCAGATGGCATTTTCATTAATACTATATCACCAAATTCATCTGTTGTTCCTCTTATTACTTTTCCATCTACTCCAGTTACTAGATTTCCGGCATCGTCAAATAAACCTATCACTGCTCCCTTGATTGGCTTATCTGTTCCTTTTTCTAAGTTTCTTAAATGTAATTTATATCTTTCATTTACTATATCTAAAGTTATTTCTTCATTAGTTGTTGGATCTACTGTTGTTCCTTCTTCTGTTAATTTAAAGGTTTTAATTGTGGTATCTTTTATATATGATATTGGTGCATTTGTTTGTTCTAATGTGTATACTCCAGGTTCTAAGTCTAATATATTGTATATACCTTTTTCATTTGTTAAACCAGTTCTTAGAACTTCTCCTGCTTCATTTTTTACAACAAATTCCGCATTTGCTAAAACATTTCCTATTTCATCTTTTACATATGCTCTAACTCTAGTTTCAAAATCTAAATCTTCTCCATTTATTTCATCTGGTTTTGGTAAGTCTTTTAAATATGCTAAACTTGTACCTTCATCTATTGTCCATACTGCATCAAAATCCCAATTTTCATATGTTGTTTGGTGTAGTAATTCTTGTATTGTTTTTGCTGTACCTGCTGCGCTTGTTTCTTGTTTTGTTGTTTTTGGGCTCCAATATGAATCCGTTACTGTGCCTGTTAATCCTGTTAATCCGCCTACGTATCTATTTGTACTTGATAATGCAGTTACTTTTCCAACTGCATATGTATTACTTATTGTTGATGAATTTGCTTTACCAATTAATCCACCTATATATAAGTATTCAGATGCACTTGCTGAAACATTTCCTATTGCAAATGCATTTGTTATTGTTCCTCCTGTTCCTATTAACCCTCCTATATATACATTCGAACCCTTTGCTGAAACATTTCCTGTTGCATAACTTGTTTTTATTGTTCCATAATCTTTATTATTACAATATCCTACTAATCCTCCTGCATCTACTTTTCCTGATGTAGATGTTACTAAAACTTTTCCTATTGCATATGAATTTTCTATTGTTACTTTATTTATTATACCTCCTATTAATCCTCCAACCTCAATATTGCCTACTGAGTTTGTTGCTGAAATATTGGCTGTTGAATTTGAATTAATTACTGTTGTTAAATTACTTGTAGAACCATTATATATATATCCTACTAATCCACCTATACATTTTAGTGAAGTTCCCGTATTTGTATATTGATATTCTATATTGCTTGTTCCACTTATACTTACATTATCTATTGTATTTATTCCTGTTACATAACCTGCTAAAGAACCTACATTAAGTGAATTTGTAGTATTTATTTCTACATTTTCCAATGTCAAATTTTTAATTGTTCCACTATTTACATATCCAAACATTCCTACATATTGCTCATCAGATTCAATGTTTAAATTACTTATTGTATGATTATCTCCATCGAAGGTTGATTTAAATGGATATGTTTCATTTCCTAATGGCTCAAAATTTTCAGTTAAAGTTATGTCGTTTGCTAATTTATAGTGTACTCCATCTAAAATGTATTTTATTCCTTTTAATTGTTGCTCTGTTTTTATTAAGTATGGATTTTCCTCTGTTCCATCTCCTTCGTAGTTTATATAGTCATAATTTCCTTTTTTAATTTCCTCTGGCTCTGTTAAACCTTGTAAATATGGAAGAGTTTCTCCTTCCTTTATAGTCCATACTGTATCAAAATCCCATCCTTCATAACAATTTTGTTTTAACATAGAGCATAATAACTTTTCTTTTCCTAAACCATTTGGCATTTGTAAAGTTGTTTCTGGGCTAAAGTATGATGAATTTATTGTTCCTGAACTTCTATTTCCTACTAATCCACCTAAACTTTTTGTTCCAGTAGTGTTAGCACTTACTTTTCCTACTGCATACGTGTTTGTTATAGTTCCACCATTTATTTTTCCAACTAATCCTCCTACATTTGCTTGTGCTGATGTTGAATTTGCTAAAATTTCTCCTGTTGCATATGAATTTGTAATACTTGTAGGATAATTTTGAATACCTAATAATCCTCCAATGTGTTCTGTACCTGTTGTTGATGTACCTAATACATCTGCTGTTGAATATGTGTTTTCTATTGTTACATAACCATAACCATTAGCTGTACATCCAATTAATCCTCCTGCAAAAACCATTCCTTTAGTAGATTCTCCTAAAACTTGACCAGATGTAGTTGATTTTTTAATTGTTGTTGGATCTTTGCTAGTTCCATAAGCAAATCCAATTAGTCCACCAACATATACTGTATTATCTTTTTCAATATTACTTTCTATTTTATTTTGTCCTATAGTTTTTACATTTTCTACCGTTGTTGCATTTGAATAACCAATTAATCCACCTATGCAAGCTCCTTTTCCTAATGCAGTAGTATCTTCTGTATTTGTACTTGAATATGTGCTTTTTACTGTTTCATTTTCTAAAGTTAAATTTTTAATTATTGCTCCATTTGTGTATCCAAGCATTCCTATATATTGGTTTGGTGCTTCTATTTGCATATTTTTTATTGTATAACCTTTTCCATCTAATACACTTGAAAATGGGCATACTGTATCTCCAATTGGAGTGAAATTCTTTGTTATTTCTATATCATTTCCTAATTCAAAATATACTGTATTTGTTCCTGCTTGTAGCACTAATAAATTTTGCAACTCAGCCTCTGTTCTTATTATATAAGGATTAGTTGAAGTTCCATTTCCATCTACTGTATCTGCTAAATAGGTATAATTTTCTTTGTTTACTGAAACTGGTTTTTCCATATCTTTAAAATATGGCAATGTGTTTCCTTCTTCTATTGTCCATACTGAGCTTTCAGTATCAAACCATCCTGAATATGTTGATGCTTTTAGCATATTAACAAATCTTTCAGATTTTCCTATTACACCAACATTTTGTCCAGTTGTTTCTGGAGAATAGTATGAAGAAACTACTGTTACGTTAGAAGTTGTACTATCTCCTACTAATCCTCCTATATTATTATTTAACACATCGGTTGATCTTTCTATTTTTCCAACCGCATATACATTATTTATATTTGTATATAAACTCGTATATCCAGTTAGTCCACCTGCGTAAATTTTACCAGATGTTGAAGTTGCTAAAATTTCTCCTGTTGAATATGCATTTGTTATTCTGGCAAGATTAGTGTTGCTGCTTCCGTTTAAATATCCTGCAACTCCACCTGCATATATAGCAGTTGTATTAGAATTTGCCTTTATTTTTGCAGTAGTACCAACCTTACTTAAAGTACTTTTATCTAAAGTTCCTATCAATCCACCAATTCTAATTATGCTTAGTCCTGCAACATTTTCTACACTGCTTTCTCCTAGTATTTCTATTCCTTCAATTAATGTATTATTTATTGCATAACCAATTAACCCACCTACATATGCTACATATGAGCTATTACTATATGTGCTTTTAACATTTACATCTTTTAATATTAGGTTTTTAATTGTAGCTCCACTTACATATCCAAACATTCCCACACTTTGTAATCCTAAATCTATATTTAGTCCAGTTATTGTATGCCCTAATCCATCTAATGTTCCTGTAAATGGATATGTTGCATTTCCTATTGGCTCGAAGTTTTTAGTTAAAATTATATCATTTGCTAATTCATAATGTGTTCCACTTAAATCGCTTCTTATTTCTTGAAGTTGTTCTTCTGTTCTTATTATATTTGGATTGCTTATAGTTCCCTTTCCTTCATATGGTATGTAATTATAATTTGTTTTTGCAATTGAAGTAGGTGTATCTATTCCTTGTATATATGGTAAAGTTTGTCCTTCTTGTATGCTCCATACATTTTCAAAATCCCAGTTATCGTAAGAATCTGAATATAGCATATTAGAAAATAATTTTCCTATACCTTTTGCTGTTTCGTACTGTTTCGTTGTTTCTGGACTCCAATAACAATTATTTACTGACCTATTATTTACACTAGTTCCAAGTAATCCACCTAAACATCCGCTTGTTGACAAATTTTGAATATCTACTCTTCCTACTGCATAAGCATTTGTTAGGCTTGCATCATTATAACCTATTAATCCTCCTATATAATCTAAAGTTGATTTTTTATTTAAATTAACATTACTCGTTGAATATACATTTGTTATTGTTCCAAATGATTTACCTATTAATCCTCCTATATATTGGTTACCACTTATATTTACATCTAAATTTCCTGTTGAATAGCATTTATCTATTATCGTTCCTGTTCCATTTACTTCTCCAATTAATCCTCCTGCATATGCTGATGAACCTCCTATTACTGTTATACTTCCTGTTGCATAACTTGAACTTATTGTTACTCCGTTTACACTACCTATTAAGCCTCCTATATTTTTTGTAGTTCCACCTACTATTGCTAAAACTTCTGTATTGGAACTTGTATTTACAACGTTTGCATTATCTGATATTGAACCTGCAATTCCACCAATGTATACATGACTTGCCGTACTCAATTCCACTTTACTTGTTCCTATTAACTTAATATTTTCTAATTTACCTCCCTTTGTATATCCTGCTAATCCTCCAACGTATGCATAATATATACTACTTGAATCATTAACAAAATTACTCTTTACGATTATATTTTCTATTATTAAATCTTTTATTATCGCTCCACTTGTGTATCCAAACATTCCTATATATGGTTCTGCAGATTCTATATTTACATTGCTTATTTTAAATCCTGCTCCATCTAATGTTCCTGTAAATGGGTATGTTGCATTTCCTATTGGCTCAAAGTTTTCTATCCCTGTTACATCTATATCGTTTCCTAATTTATAATGTGCTTGGTTTAAATTGTTATTAATTCCCTGTAACTGTTCTTTTGTTCTTATTATATATGGGTTACTTGCTGTTCCTTCTCCTTCATATTTTAAATATGTATAATTATTTTCATTTACTGATGCTGGCTTTGGCATTCCTTGTAAATATGGTAATGTATTTCCTTCATCTATATCCCATACTGTATCAAAATCCCAGTCTGTGTATGTATTCATATATAACATTTCTTGCAATAATTTTGCTTGTTCTCCTGTAGTTGCACTTGTGTCTACACCTATTGTTTCTGGACTCCAATATGAGTTTGTAACTGTTGTATACCTATAATTATATCCTATTAGTCCTCCAATACTTTTTCTTCCAGCAATTTCAGCGTCTATTTTTCCTACTGCATATGTATTGTTTATATTTTTTATATATGCTCCAGCTGAATACCCAACTAATCCTCCTACATATGTAGTTCCCGTTGTTTTTGTTGCTGTTGTATTTGAAGTTGTAAATGCATTTTCTATTGTTGTATATGGGCCTATACCTCCTACAAGTCCTCCTTCACATATCATTCCTGATATTGATGTTCCTGTTACATTACCTGTTGAATATACATTTGTTAGAGTATTTTTATTTGAACTACTATATCCTACATTATATCCTACTAATCCTCCTACATGTAATGTACCTGATTTTGTACTTCCTACTACTTCTGCATTTGAATATGAATTTGTTATATCTGTATAATTGTATGCATATCCTACTAATCCTCCCATGCTTATAATATTAGAACCTTCTGTTGAATTTTCTATTTTGCTTGTTCCTGTTACTCCTACGTTTTCTATTGTTGTTTTTACTGAACTTGTTCCTGTAGTATAACCTACAAGTCCTCCTACATATCCATT
Source organism: uncultured Eubacteriales bacterium (assembly GCA_949840345.1). Taxonomy (GTDB): domain Bacteria; phylum Bacillota; class Clostridia; order TANB77; family CAG-508; genus CAKPQL01. The sequence continues at coordinate 81,416 of CATKWX010000003.1, read as the reverse complement.
TGAACTATCTGAATATGTACTTTTTACTGTTATATTTTCTACTATTAAATTCTTTATCGCTGCTCCTTTTGTATATCCAAACATTCCTACATATTGGTTGTTTGATTCTATATTTAAGTTGCTTATTGTGTAATTGTTTCCATCTAATGTTCCTATAAAAGATGATGAAGAAGATGTTCCGATTACATCCCAAATAGTGCCAGTTAAGTCTATATCACTCATAAGTATATATTTTCCACTTAAGTTTGAGGACATAGCTTTTAAGCCATCTACATTGTAGATAGCTGTATATCCTTCTGGCACATTGGTTTCGTGAACTCGAGTATCTGGTTCAGTTAATGCAGCTTCAATTGATTTATCTCCTGAATTTGATGCAAATACCCAAATTAACAGTGCATTTAAAACAATAATTAATGCAATTATTGCGATTAACTTTAACCTTTTCCTTTTTTCGTAATCTAAATTGTTAATAGAAAACCTCTTCATTTGTTCCTCACCTTTTTTGTTTATATATTTTATATTTATATTATATAAGCTTTATTTTTTATTTAAAGTAGGCTATCTTGCCATATTTTGTAATCATACGTCTAATTATTAGGGATTTTTAGACTTTGAAAATGTTTTTATTATATTAATTTTGTATTAAAATTTTGTAATATTAAATGTATATTTTATATGTTATATTACGGAAATTCGCATTAAATGGTAATAATAAATGCTAATAAAAAAGACGAAAAACAGAACGTTTTTATGTTCTGTTTTTCGTCTTTTTTATTAGCATTTCGACATTATTTCTTCAATATAATTTCACATATGTCTTTTGTTGAAGTTTTTTTAGCAAATTTATTTGTATTCTTTCTCATTTGCTCTAGTAATTCATCATTTAAAATTACTGTTTCTAGTACTTTTTTTATATCATCGTTTTTCTGTAGCCATATTCCTACTTTACTTTTCTCTAAAAATTCTGCATTTTGTTCTTCTTGACCTGGTATTGGGTTTATTATAATCATTGGTAATCCTGAAGCTAAACTTTCCGTAGTGGTTAGACCTCCCGGTTTTGTTATTACTAAACTAGATATACTCATAAGTTCAGGTACTTTTTGAGTGTAATCTAATATTTTTACTCTATTACTACTATTACTATTTGCTACAATTTCTTGAAAAGCATCTTGCATAACTTCATTTCTGCCAGATATTGCAACTACTTGTATGTTTTCAAAACTTTCCACTAATGTTTTTAAAATCTCACAAGTTCTATCTTTCCCAAGTCCCATTTCTCCACCACCGAAGAAAAGTACTGTTTTTTTATTATCTTCTAATTCGAATTCCCTTAAGATTTCTTTTCTATCAAAGTTCTCTAAAAATCTTTCAGACATTGGTATTCCTGTAACATAAATTTTAGAAGAATCAATCCCAAGTTTTACCATAGATTCTTTCATACCTGTTTGTGCAACAAAATAGTTATCTATGTATTCTGATTCTTGTAACCATTGGCTATGTATCTCAAAGTCTGTCATTATTGTAGAAACTTTACAGTTTATTTTACCTTTTCTTTTTAATCTACCCACCATTTGAGTTGCAAATGGGTGTGTTGATACTATTATATTAGGATTTTCTTCTTCTATTAAATGGTATAATTTTTTTGCCATTAGTTTATTCATTCCATTACTTATTTTAGATAAAAATCCTTTTTCTGAACCAAAGTATACTCTCTTCCAAGCCCAAGGAGCCTTCTTTGCCATTTGATTATAGGCACCAGTAGTTATTTTGTTTATGATTTTACTTATATATTCTATACAATCAACTGCTGTTACATTAAATTCTTCATAATTTTCTTCTATATGTTTTTTTATTGCATTAGCTGCAGATTTATGCCCTCCGCCATATGAGCCATATAGTATTAATATTTTATCCATCTTATCCTCCAATTATTTTTTTAAAATTATATCATTATTTGCAAATTTTTTCTATAAAAAGTATAAATTATGAAATTTAATACAAACTATATTTAAATTTATTTTTAGGAGGACGTTTTGAAAAAAGTCAGTTTTATTTTAATAATATTATTGTCATTTATTTTAATATTTCTTCATTTTTGTATAACTACTCTCCCTATTGATGTTTTGGCAGCAGGAACAAGTAATTCAACTTCTGATGTTCAACTTTTAGCTCGTGCTATTAACGGTGAAGCACGTGGTGAAGCATATGAAGGTCAGGTAGCAGTAGGTGCGGTAATCTTAAATAGAGTTAGACATTCTAGCTTTCCTAATACAATAGCTGGAGTAATATATCAACCCGGTGCTTTTACAGCTGTTTCTGATGGACAGATTAATGTTGCAATTGCTGAAAATTCAACTGTTGTAAAGGCTGCAAGAGATGCGCTAAATGGTTGGGACCCAACAGGTGGGTGTATTTATTATTTTAATCCAAATACTGCAACTAGTAAGTGGATTTGGTCAAGACAAATTGTAAAAACTATAGGTAAACATCATTTTTGTAAATAGATTTTTGTATATACATTTTAATAAATTAACTTTTATGAAATATTAAATTCTAATATTTATCAGAGCATAAATTGCTCGAATGGAGGTTTTTATGAGTTTTAAAGATAAGGTTATAGACTGGAAAAACAGATTAAAAGATAGACATATGTTTAGCATTATTATTGGTCTTATAATAGTATGTCTTATTTTAGGTGGAATTATATATAAAAAGCAAAGAGAATATAGGCAAGTAATGGAAAATCAATATAATTTAGCATTTTTTGAATTAGTAGATTATGTTCAAAATGTTGAAAATTATTTAGCAAAATCTCTAATTTCTACAACTCCAGAACATGGTGCAGAAACATTAACTAGAGTTTGGAAAGAGGCAAATTTAGCTCAAATTTATCTATCTCAAATTCCAATTAACAACGAAGGGCTCTCTAATACTGCTAGATTTTTAAATCAGGTTAGCGATTATAGCTATTCTCTCTCAAGAAAAAATATTTATAATGAAGCTCTTACTCAAGAAGATTTAGACAATTTGCAAGATCTTCATACTTATTGTGTAGATTTACAAAATACGCTTAATCAATTATCAGCAGAAATGACTGATGGAACAATTAGTTGGAAAGAATTAACTAAAAAGGGTTCTAATATGTTTGCTCAACAGGTAAGTAATAATTCTAAAGATAGCTTTAGCAATATTGATACAAATTTTGGAGAGTATGCTGGTTTAATATATGATGGTGCTTATTCAGAGCACATAGATAAAGCAGAAAAAAAGGGACTTACAGGAGATGATGTATCTGAAGATCAAGCACGTGAAATTGCTATAAATTTATTAGGAAATGATAAAATAAAAGAAGTTAATTCTAACGGATTATCTGAAAATGGAAACATTGCTTCTTTTAGTTTTTCAATTATATTAAATGATGGTGACAAAAATAATCCTGTAAGTGTTTCTATATCTAAAAAAGGTGGACACGTTATATTTATGAATTATAATCGTGATGTAGGAGCAGAAGTTATATCACAAGATGATGCAAACAGAATTGGAAAGGAATTCTTAGAAGCTAAAGGATACCCTAGTATGAAGGAAACTTATTTTCTAAAACAAGATGGTATTGTAACAATAAATTACGCATATACTCAAAATGATGTTACAATTTATACAGATTTAATTAAATTAAAAATAGCCCTTGATAATGGAGAAGTTCTTGGTATGGAAACAACAGGATATTTAAATTCACATACCGAAAGGAACATTTCAACTCCAAAAATATCTTTAGATGAAGCAAAGTCTCATTTAAATAAAAAATTGGAAATTATTAGTGAAGGATTAGCAATTATTCCAACCGAGTGGAAAACAGAAATATTCTGTTATGAATTTAAGGGAAAAGTTGATGATACAGACTTTTTAGTTTATATAAATGCTGAAAACGGAAAAGAAGAAAATATATTAGTAATAATAAATACCCCAAATGGAACTTTGACAATGTAGTTTTTTGAAAATTTTTCATTAATAATATTTAGTTCTTTGCAAATAATATATATAGAAAGATATGATTTTATCTTTCTTAAGGAGGTAGTTATAATGTCTAGAAAAAGCACTATAATGTCTGAAAACCTTAAAGAAGAAATTGCAAAAGAACTAGGTGTTTTCGACCAAGTAAAACAAGATGGTGGATGGGAAAATGTCTCATCAAAAACTTGTGGTAGTATGGTAAAAAAAGCTATTGAAATAGCAAATAGAAAAGTATAGTTAAAGACGGATTATTTATCCGTCTTTTTAAATACAAATACTTTACTTAATATATAATTTCCTACTATTACTAGCCCCTGAGAAATTACAGTAATTATTAATACATAAAAATCTGAATTTAATTTAAGTAATGTTATGAAAAACCACATAATAAGCATCTCTAGTAATAGCGTTGTAATTCTAGCAATAACAAAACTTATGAATTCTTTTGATTTGTTGCTTTTATTACTCTCAAATACAAATTTTCTATTAGTAAAATACGCAAATAGTACAGCAATAATCCAAGATATAATAACTGCAATTTGAAGCTCAAATGCATTACTTGCTTCTAATACAGTAAATAATAATGCATTTTTTACAATTAGGTTCACAAGTGTGGTTAATACTCCAAATATAAGATATAAAATTACTTCCCTGTGCTGATTATAAATTTTCATTATTTTATTAAATAAATTTTTCATTGTTTCTCCATTTCATTATTATAAATTATTTTATATTTTATATTTTCATTTGTCAAATTTTTAAATTTGCTTTATTTTTTGTGTAATTTGTTATAAAATAGTCATATTATTATATATGAGATTAATTTATGGGAGGTTTTTATGAACGAGATTACTGCTAAAGATGTTGTAAATGTTTGTAATGCAAAGCTTTTATGTGGAGATATAAATACTGTAATAACCACATTTTCTAAAGATACTCGTACTATTTCTAAAGGAGATATGTATGTTGGAATAACTGGTGAAAATTTTAACGGGAATATTTTTTGTAAAGATGCTCTAGATTTAGGTGCTATTGGATGTATTATAGATAGCGACATCGATTCTTCAATTTTAAAAAATAATAATTCTAAAGTTATATTGAAAGTAGAAAATTCTGTAGAAGCACTACAAAAATTAGCTAATTATAAAAGAAGTTTATATGATATTCCTGTTGTTGCAATTACAGGAAGCGTTGGTAAAACTAGCACAAAAGAAATGATTGCAAACGTTCTATCTACAAAATATAATGTACTAAAAACTGAAGGAAATCTTAATAATCAAATTGGTTTGCCATTAACTCTTTTACAATTAAAAGATCATACAGCAGTTGTTGTTGAATTAGGAATAGGATTCCCTGGAGAAATGGATAAGATTGCTAGAACAGCTATGCCAACTATTGCAGTAGTTACAAATATTGGTACTCCTCATATAGGAGATATTGGCTCAAGAGAAAAAATTCTTGAAGAAAAACTAAAAGTTAGGGATTATCTAACTACAAATGGTAAATTAATACTTAATAATGATAATGATTTATTGCATAAATATTATGAAGAAAATAAAGCCGATAATATTTTACCTTTTGGAATAGATGAGTATTCTTTACTAAATCCAACTAATATAGTTAGCACTACTGAAAATACTACTTATGATATTACAATTAATAATTCAAATTATAATATCACAATACCTACTCCTGGAAAGCACTTTGTATATAACAGTTTAGCTGCAATTTTGGTTGGTATGGAATTAAATATTCCTGTAGAAGATATTATTAAAGGTATAGAAAGCTTTAAATTAACAAAGGGAAGAATGGAAATTCATCATAAAAAAAGTGGAACAATAATTATTAATGATGCATATAATTCTAGTACTGGTGCTAATATAGCTGCTCTTGAATATTTAAGAGAATACACTACTAGAAGAAGAATAGCAGTTTTAGGCGATATGTTAGACTTAGGTGAGTACTCAAAAGAACTACACGAAAAAACAGCCTATGAAGCTGTAAGAAATAAAGTAGATATTCTTGTTAGTGTTGGACCTGAATCTAAATATACTTATCAAAAGGCTTTGGAACTAGGATTTACGACTGATAATGCTTTTTGGTTTAGCAGTAACACTGAAGCCATTGAAAAATTAAATAATTTAATGCAGCCTAATGATGTTGTATTATTAAAGGCATCTCATGGTCTAAAATTTATAGAAATTTTTAATGGAATTATGGAATAATATTTTATACACTATACAGAATAAATATATATTATTTTTTATTCCGTGCTCCAAGGCGTTTAAGATACGGCTTAACGAACTTTTAGTGACACACTCTGCCATATTTAAAGACAAAAATTGACCGGTCGCACTCGTAAAAAATAATATATATTTATTCTGTACAAATTTAATATTTATTGTAATCTCATACAAAAGATGATATTCAAAATGCTTAAATGGAGGTTTGGTTCTATGAAAAAAGTTGGTGTCATCTTTGGTGGAAAATCCACAGAACATGATGTTTCTGTTGTTTCTGGAACATCAGTTGTACAAAATTTAGATAAAAATAAATATGATATTTATCCTATTTATATTGATAAAAGTGGCAATTGGTATACTTGCTCTAGTTTAAAACTAGAAAACATAAGTCTTGGAGCACACATAAATGTTTCTAGAAAAATAGAAAATATAATGGATTACTTAAAAAACTTAGATGTAATATTTCCTGTACTTCATGGTTTATATGGCGAAGATGGAACAATTCAAGGACTGTTTGAATTATTAAATGTGCCTTATGTTGGTTGTAATGTTTTATCTAGTTCAGTAGGTATGGATAAAGTATATTCAAAAATAGTTTTCGAAAAAGCAAATATAAATCAAGCAAAATATATTTATATTAGAAAATATAACGAAAACTACATATATGTTGATAATGAGTTTAATGAGCAACTGCTTTCTATAAAAGATATCTGTCCCTTAATATCTCAACGCTTAAGCTTTCCTGTATTTGTAAAGCCTTCGAATTCTGGGTCATCTGTTGGTATAACTAAAGCAAAGAGTTTAGATGAACTAGAAAAATGCATAGAGTATGCAAGCAAATATGATAAAAAAATATTGCTAGAAGAATTTATAAATGCTAGAGAAATCGAATGTGCAGTTCTTGGTAACGAAGATGTAAAAGCCTCTTGCTTAGGAGAAATATTGCCCGCAGAAGAATTTTATAGTTTTGATGCAAAATATAAAAACTCTGAATCAAGGGTTTGCATACCCGCAGACTTGCCCGAGAATATATCTAAAGAAATTAGAACTTTAGCAATAAAAGCATTTAAAGCTATAGATGGAAAAGGATTATCTAGGGTAGATTTCTTTGTTGACAAGGACAATTATAATATATACATAAATGAAATAAATACTCTTCCTGGATTCACAAATATTAGTATGTACCCTAAGTTGTGGGAGGAAAGTGGAATTTGCTATAGCGAATTGTTAGATAAGTTAATTGAATTGGCAATAAGTAATTATTAATTATAATTTACTATGTATATAATTATGAAATATATATATATAATGGCAACGCCTAGGCTTGGCTCCCTTATTCAAGGGAGCTGTCGACGAAGGAGACTGAGGGTTCTTTTTGTTAAAGCCGAACTTTTTTAATACATAAAGAAAGTAGCAACGCCTAGGCGGGTCGTCGAGGACGCCGACCCCTACAACGTTTGCAATATATTTATTACGAGCAATTAAAATTATATTTAATTGCATAATGAATAAGCATAAAAAATATTATTATAATTACTATAACCATCTAAAAAAAGGAGAATTTTTTATGGAATTAGAAGAAATTAAAGATGTATTAAAAACAAAATTATCTGAAAAACGTTTCTACCATAGCTTATGTGTGATGGATATGTGTGAAAAACTAGCCCTTCATTATAATGTAAATCCTGACGTTGCTAAATTAGTAGGACTAGCTCACGACATTGCAAAAGAAATGCCATCAGATGAAAAAATTAAATATGCCAAAGAAAACAATATACCTATTAATGATGTTGAACTAGCTTCTCAAGGTTTACTTCATGCAAAAATTGGAGCTGATATTTGCAAAAAGCAATTTGGCTTTTCAGATGTAATGTGCAAAGCGATTTCTTTACATACAACAGGCGGAGAAGATATGGACATGTTATCTAAAATATTATTTATTGGTGATGGAATTGGATTAGATAGAACTTATGAAGAGGCTGATTATATAAGAGATTTAGCTTTTAAAGATTTAGATTCTAGTATTTTATATATGCTAAACTTAACTATACAAGAATGTATAGAAAAAAATAGACCAATTCATACAGATACAATTTTAGCTAGAAATTGGTTATTAATGAATTAAGAAAGTGGCAACGCCTAGGCGGGTCGTCGAGGACGCGGACCCCTACATTCATTATTCACTGGGCGCAATCATGCGCCCTTACTCTCGTATCCTTCAAACACCTCTGATATCTCCTTTTCTCCAGATGTGTTAAGTATCATATCATGTGTTTTTAAAATTTCTTTAATATCGTCATCTAATTTAGTTATATCATAACAATTTATTATTTTTACTGAACCTTCTATCTCTATACTATCTAGTATTTTATTTAATTTACTATTTGTATTTTCTATGTATTCCTTTGTACCATTTATAATAAAGTTTATACTATTACCATTAAGGATTTCTTTTTTAATTGCTTCTCTGTTTAGTATATTGCAGTTCCAATCTATATTTAATAAATAGTTTTTACTTTCATTATTCAATGTTAATCTTGATAGAACTAACTCTACTTGCTTTGTTAAATCTTTTTCTAATATTGTTATAAATTTTTCTCTTTCATTTATTCCTTTATTTAAATATGGAAGCAACATAGTAATTAAATGTAAATCACTTACACAAAAACTACATACCTTTTTAATATTTTTATTAGTGTACATGCTTACGGCCTCCTCATATTTTCTTATTACTGGTAAATTTTACCATTTTATTTCAAATGTGTCAATATTATTACAGAAATATTACAAAGTTTCATATTCATTATTTCGACATTATTCATAATGTATATTTTTTAAATTTTGGTTAATACTTTTTATAAAGAGATAATTTTACAATATTGGCAAAAACAAAAAGGGCACAGTGGTGTCACGTCTTATGGGTATTCCCACAAACAGTGCCCCTACATATTTCTCTATACAAAATATACAAAGATTAAAATTTCGGAGGTTATTATGAAAAAAATTATATTTAATCGTTATACATTATTAATATTTCTACTATTATTATTTATATTCGTATCTGCCCTATCTTATGCAACAAAAGTTTCAGCACATTTAGCAGATAGCGTATTTAGATTGCACGTAATTGCTAATAGTGATGAGGATTTTGACCAAAATTTAAAATATATAGTAAGAGATAAAGTAATTGAATATATGGAAGGTCTTTGCAAAGATGGAGTTTCTAAAGAAGACTATATACAAATAGCCGAAAATAACATTGATAATATAAAACAAGTAGCTTTACGCACTGTTTTAGAAAATGGTTATAACTACGATATTAATGTATCTATTGGTAGTTTTGAATTTCCTACAAAAACATATGGTGATGTATCATTTCCAGCGCGGTTTTTATGATGCTTTAAGAATTGAAATAGGAAATGCATCAGGTCAGAATTGGTGGTGCGTAATGTTTCCTCCCCTATGCTTTGTAGACGTAACTTCTGGAGTTGTTCCAGAAGAATCTAAAGAAACTTTAAAAAATGATATTTCAGCTGAAGAATTTGATTTAATTACTGGAGCAAATTCTGAAGTAAAATTTAAATTTAAGCTAGTTGAAATGTTTCAAAATTGGGGATTAGTTGCAAATAGATAAGCTTATATTGAGGAGCATAAAAGTGGATTAAGCAGTGTTAGCGGAACGACGTTGGTCTGTTCCCTATATCATTTGCAATATATTTATCATAGGGGCGACCATTGGTCGTCCGTTCTTTTGTCTCTAACATCAATTTTCTATTTTATTTTATAAAAAACAGTTGTAATGCTAACACTTTTATGGTATATTCTTACAAGATAGAATGAATATTACGCAAAATATATATTCGGGGGTAATTTAATTGGAAAAGTTAGTTATTACAGGGGGAACTCCTCTAAAAGGCGAAGTTACTATAAGTGGTGCTAAAAACGCAGCAGTTGCAATCCTACCTGCAACATTATTAATAAATGGAATATGTACAATAGAAAATTTACCAAATATAAATGATGTAAAATTGTACTGTGATATATTAGAAAAAATGGGAGCAAAAATTGTATGGAATACAAAAAACGAAATAACAATAGATACTAGAGATATTTGTTGTACAAAAGCTCCTTTAGATATAACAAGAAAATTTAGAGCTTCTTATTATCTAATTGGCTCTATGCTTGGTAGATGTAAAGATGTACAAGTTAGCCTTCCTGGCGGATGTAATTTAGGTGCAAGACCAATAGATCAACATATTAAAGGATTTGAATCATTAGGTGCGCATGTAGAAGTTAACCAAGGAAATATTACAGCAACTGCAAAAAAACTTGTAGGAACATCTATATATATGGACATTGTTTCTGTAGGTGCAACTATAAATGTTATGCTTGCAAGTGTTTTAGCAGAAGGTACAACAATAATAGATAATGCTGCTAAAGAACCTCATATAGTTGATGTTGCAAACTTTTTAAATACAATGGGAGCAGACATAAGGGGTGCTGGAACAGATGTTATAAAAGTTAATGGTGTAAAGGAATTAAAAGGTGGAGCTACATATTCCGTAGTACCAGATCAAATTGAAGCTGGTACATTTATGCTTTCTGCTATGGCTACAAAAGGAGATGTAACTATTAAAAATTGTATAACGAAGCATTTAGAATCAATAACAGCTAAAATAGTTGAAATGGGTGGAATAGTAGAAGAAAATGGAGATAGCTTAAGAGTTAAATGTAACAAACGACCAAATAGAGCGAACATTAAAACTTTGCCATATCCAGGATTTCCAACAGATTTGCAACCTCAAGCAGGTGTTGTATTATCTATTGCAGATGGTACAAGCACAATAAATGAAAGTATTTGGGAATCTAGATTTCAATACACTCAGGAATTAGCAAAAATGGGAGCTAAAATAACAGCTCAAGGAAAATCTGCATTTTTCGAAGGAGTAAAAAACCTTTCCGGAGCTCCGGTTTGCTCAACCGACTTACGTGCAGGTGCAGCACTTATAATAGCCGGAATTGCAGCAAATGGAAAAACAGAAGTATATAATCTAGATCATATAGATAGAGGATATGAAGATATAGAAGAAAAATTTAGAAGCCTAGGTGCAAAAATCGAAAGAGTAAATGAATAAAATCCCCCGGCACTACGTGCCACCCCCTTTAAGTAAAGGGGGCAAGATTAATTGTGCATGGCCTTGGCTCCCTTACTGTAGGGGTCGGCGTCCTTAGGCGACCCGAATTGGAGCTGTCACCGATAGGTGACTGAGGATTTTAAATCAAAGGAGAAATTTTTAATGCTAAAATTTTGTAGTTTATATAGTGGCAGTACTGGAAATAGTTTATTAGTAAAAAATGATAACACCTGTATTCTTGTTGATGCAGGTGTTAGTGGTATAAAAATAGTAGAAGCACTAAATTCTATTAATATTGATATTTCTCAAATTGATGCAATTCTTGTAACACACGAACATACTGATCATATAAAAAGCGTAGGTACTTTATCTAAAAAATATAATATACCAGTTTTTGCAAATAAGGAAACTTGGAGGGCAATGCCAACTGAAGAAAAGAAGGTTCCTATAGATTGTCAAAAAACATTTACAATAGATACTAACTTCTCTATCGGTTCTTTAGAAATATGTGCTTTTAGTATTCCACATGATGCAGCAAATCCTTGCGGTTTCAACATCTTTGGTTCTAACAAAAAAATAAGTATTGCTACAGATGTTGGTCATATAACGTCTTCTGTTTTTACTAATCTTCAAAATAGTTCTTTTGTACTTCTTGAATCTAATTATGATCCAGAAGTTTTAAAATGTTCTAGCTATCCTTATAACTTAAAAAGAAGAATTGCAGGTCCAAATGGACATCTTCCCAACAAAGAAGCTGGAGATACTATTTCTAAATTAATTGACTCTGGTCTAAAAAGTGTTATGCTAGGTCATTTAAGTAAAGAAAATAATTTCCCAGAACTTGCGCATCAAACGGTATTAGACGAATTAATATCTAACAACTACTCTAAAAATTCTGTTAATTTATATGTTGCATCTCGATATGAGCCAAGTGCATTTTTAGATGTTGTTTAATTTATTGGGGGCTGTAGAGGAATTTGAGTATAAAAAGGGGCCTTATCTCTTTTTATTAACTCCTCTACAAGATTAAAATCGGTTAATTATTTCGATTATTCATTATTAATTAAATTGGGCACAGTGGTGTCGTGTCTCATAGGTATTCCCACAAACGGTGCCCCTACATTGTTTGCAATATGTTTTTCGTAGGGGCGACCATTGGTCGTCCGAAACACGTATTACATCAAGCAATTTTGCGAATGTAACAAACACATTTATGAAATTCTTTTAATAATTTTTTCTGAAAATTTTCTGATAATAACTCTTTTTACTAGAAAGTAAATGATAAAAAATAAAAAAATTCTAAATATCATCTTGTCTCCTAAATGTGAATTAAATAATTTATTGAATTTAATGAATTATCAGGCGATTAAACTCGCTCCTACACAAATTATATTACTCTAATATTCTTTCCTTGTCAATAAAAATATTACGACAAAAACTGCCAAAATATTACAGCAACAACCATACCAATAACATCTCCTATCAATGCTGCCTTTAGTACTCCTCTTGTTTTTTTAATACTTACAACACTTGTATATATTGCAATTGTATATAAAGTTGTTTCTGTTGATCCCATTATTGTAGAAATTATCATCCCAATTTTACTATCTACTCCAAAGTTTTTCATTATATCTATTCCAACTGCCATAGAAGCACTTCCGTGATATTGGTCTTAAAATTGCAAGTGGCATAATTTCACTTGGAATTTTTAATATATTTAATATAGGACTTATTGCGTTAATAATTAAATCTAATATTCCAGACACTCTTAGTGCACTTATTGCCATAAACAAACCTATTAATGTAGGAAATATATTTACTACTATTCCTATTCCCTCTTTTGCACCATCTACAAAAATATCGAAAGTTTTCTTCTTTTCCATAAATCCATTTGCTACTATAATAAGTATTACAAGCGGAATCGATACCATGGATAAGTAATTTGCAAACGCCATCTAAATTCATTCTCCTTTTAGTTTATTTGAGTATATTCACTATTCATTAAATTTCTTTCTGATATTCCTTCGAATACGGGCGGACAGAGGCGTCCGCCCCTACAATCCGTTTGCGCCTACAGATTATTTTTGCAGATGTTGTTGCGGCAATAAAAGCACATATTGTTGCAATCCATACTGCCATAATCATTCCAGTAGGATTATTTGAACCGTAAAGAACTTCTAATTGCAATTACTGTTGTTGGAATAATTTGCAAAGACGCTGTATTTATAACTATAAACATAAACATCTCGTTTGATAAAGTATCCTTTTTAATATTTTGTTTTTGTAATGATTTCATAGCTTTTAATCCGAGCGGAGTTGCAGCATTCCCCAGTCCCATAATGTTTGCAACCATATTCATGGATATCTCTGTGTAAACTTCTGAATCTTTATTTATCTTTGGAAATAATCTTTTCATAATTGGATTAACTATTTTCTTTAATCCTTCAATTACTTTTGTATTTGATGCTATTTGCATTATTCCATTCCATAAACATATTGTTCCAAATAATGTTATACATAAATCTACTGCATCCTTTGCAGAAGCAAATATAGCATCATTAATTTCCCCTACTCTTCCTGAAAAGATTCCATACACAAATGAAATTATAATAAAAATAGGCCATATAGTATTTAACATATCAATTTCTCCTTAATTAAATACTATGAGCTTGTTTGTAAAATATGAGCAAAAAAAGAGAACTAAATGCTACCACACATTTAGTTCAAGTAAATTCAACATGACCTCATTCGATTTAACAAATATAATATACAATATTTGTTACTATTTGTCAATTATTTTTTGATTATTTGACAATTTAGTATTGCATTATATGATTGCTTCGTATATAATTAATAAATCCTTTTCATAGGAAATCTAGGAAAGGAGGTACATAAATTATGACATCTTTCGAACTAATCTGGCGATTAATCATTTTATTATTATTAAACAATAGTAATGACAAAAACCAAGATGAAACTAAAAAAGATTAAATCTTTCAGGCGGACAGCGACCGCCTGTTTTTTAATATAATATTAAAAAAAGAGATATGCAGCGAACATATCTCGGTACAGTTCTATGACATCTTTCGAACTTGTAAGATAAATATAGTATACTATATTTATTATCATATGTCAATTATTTTTTAAATATTCTTTTCTTTTTGTCAATTGTATTGTTGACTGTCTAACTTTGTCGAATATTTGTAGGTTTTGTTAGTCTAAACTAAATCAAATTACATTATTTTGCGTTTCCGTAATCCTTACTACCATTTATTTCATTTGACATTTATGCATTTTCATTATAAAATATAGGTGAATTTGCAAATAAATCAGTATCATTATACGGGTCGTCGAGGCGCCGACCCCTACATTGTTTGCAATATGTTAATATATAATTTTTAAGAAGGTAGAGATTATGGAAAATATACTTCACGTTGGTGTAGATGTTGGATCTACAACCGTAAAAATAGTAGTTATGGATAATGAATTAAATACTATGTATACAGATTATACAAGACATTTTTCAGATACAAAAAATACAGTATGTAATGTGCTAGAAAAATTAGCATTAGATTATCCTAAAGCAAATTTTACAATAGCATTAACTGGGTCTGGCGCAATGTCTGCAGCTAAATTTTTAGATTTAAAGTTTATCCAAGAGGTTGTTTCTTGTAAACGTTCTGTTGAAAAATATATTCCACAAACCGATGTAGTTATTGAGCTTGGCGGAGAAGATGCTAAAATAATTTATTTTGATAAATTTATAGAGCAACGTATGAATGGTACTTGTGCAGGTGGTACTGGTGCATTTTTAGACCAAATGGCGTCATTACTATCTACAGATACTGATGGATTAAATGAGCTTGCAAAAAATCATAATACAATATACCCTATTGCCTCACGTTGTGGTGTTTTTGCAAAAACAGATATACAACCTTTATTAAATGAAGGTGCAAGAAAAGAAGATATAGCAGCTTCTATATTCCAAGCTGTTGTAAATCAAACTATTAGTGGACTTGCTTGTGGTAGACCAATTAGAGGAAAAGTTGCCTTTTTAGGAGGACCTTTAAGCTATTTACCTGAACTTAGAAATAGATTCATAGAAACTCTTGCATTAAAAGATGATGAAATTATAGTTCCTAATGAAGCTCACCTTTTAGTAGCAAAAGGAGCAGCTCTAGATTCATTAGATTCAAAGCCTATAACTGTAGAAAAATTAAAAAGTAAAATTCAAGTTTTAAAATCTTCTGTTGATACTACAACCGAGCCTTTACCTCCACTTTTTGTTACAGGAGAAGAATATACCAAGTTTAAAGCAAGACATGAAAAAGCAAAGGTTGAAACTAATGATTTGGCTACATATGAAGGAGATTGCTACATAGGAATAGATGCAGGATCTACTACAACAAAACTTGTATTAATTGATAGAGACGGAAAACTTTTACACTCTATATATGGAAGTAATGAAGGAAATCCTTTAAAAAGCGTTATAAAAATGCTAAGAGAATTATATGAAATCTTACCTGAAAAAGCTATAATTCGTTATAGTGGTGTTACAGGATATGGAGAAAAACTTGTTCAAACTGCTTTAAATATAGATTTAAACGAAATTGAAACTATTGCCCATTATACTGCTGCTAAACAATTTATGCCAAACGTTACAAGCATTGTAGATATTGGTGGACAAGATATGAAATATATTAAGATGAAGGACAATGTTATAGATAATATTATGCTAAATGAAGCTTGTTCTTCTGGTTGTGGTTCATTTATACAAACTTTTGCAAGTAGCCTAAATATTTCTATTAGTGAATTTGTTGAAGAAGCTTTACAGTCTAGAAGACCAGCACCTTTAGGCTCACGTTGTACAGTATTTATGAATTCAAAAATAAAGCAATCACAAAAAGAAGGCTATTCTGTTGGAGATATTTCTGCAGGACTTTCTTACTCTGTTGTTAAAAATGCTATTCAAAAAGTTATGAAGGTAAGAGACGTTGAAACTTTGGGAAATCATATAGTAGTTCAAGGTGGTACTTTCTATAATGATGCAGTACTTCGTGCATTTGAATTAACTGTTGGAAAAGAAGTTATTCGTCCTAATATTGCAGGATTAATGGGTGCTTATGGTATGGCATTGCTTTCAAAAGAACAATATGAAGCTAATATGGACATGACATATGTATCTACAATAACTAGTTTAAAAGATTTAGATAGTGTTAATGTTAAAGTTACCCATGTTAGGTGTGGTCGTTGTGAAAACAACTGTCTTCTTACAGTTAATGCATTTAGCAATGGAAAGAAGTTCATTTCCGGAAATAGATGCGAGAGAGGCTCAGGAAATGTTACAGAAAATTCAAAATTACCTAATATGTATCAATATAAGTTTAATAGATTATTTAATTATGAACCTTTATCTGAAGAAAAAGCTGCTAGAGGAACAATTGGTATACCTAGGGTTTTAAATATGTACGAAGATTATCCATTTTGGTTTACCTTCCTTACAAATTTAGGCTTTAGAGTTGTTTTATCTGAAAAAAGTAATAGGAAAACTTATGAAAAAGGTATGGAATCTATGCCTTCTGAATCTGTTTGTTATCCTGCAAAACTTGTACACGGTCATATAATTAGCCTAATTGACCAAGGTATTAAAACCATATTTTATCCTTGTATTCCATATTCACGTAAGGAATATGAAAAGGCAGATAACCACTACAATTGCCCTATTGTTATATCTTATTCAGAAGTTATAAAAAACAATGTTGAGGAATTAAAAGATATTAAGTTTATAAATCCTTTCTTACCAATGGATACTAAAAACCTTGTTAAGAAAATATTAGAACTAGATGAATTTAAATGTTATAACTTTAATAAGAAAGAACTTACAAACGCTGCAATAAAGGCAGAAGAAGAATACCAAAAATTTAGAGATGACGTTCATAAAAAAGGTGAAGAAATATTAAAATACATAGAAGAAAATAATCAAAAAGGTATTGTACTATCAGGAAGACCATATCACGTTGACCCAGAAATAAATCACGGTATCGACACTCTTATTACAAGCCTTGGGTTATGTGTGTTATCTGAAGACTCTATTGCACATTTAGGTGAAGCAAAAAGGCCTATTAGAGTTGTTGATCAATGGATGTTCCATGCTAGGCTTTATGCTGCAGCAGAAGTTGTAGGGAAAAATAAAAATTTAGAATTAGTACAATTAAATTCTTTTGGTTGTGGTGTAGATGCAGTTACAACAGACCAAGTTGAAGAAATACTTTCAAGTTATGACAAAATGTATACACTAATTAAAATCGATGAAGTAAATAATTTAGGTGCTGTAAGAATTCGTATTCGTTCATTACTTGCAAGTATTAATAAACGTTTAAAAGAAGCTCCAAAGCCAAACCAAAATCCTGGTAATTATGAACAAAATAAAGTTATATTTACTAAAGAAATGAGAGACGATTATACAATTTTAGTACCACAAATGGCACCAGTACATTTTGAATTATTAGAATCTGTTTTACAAGCTTGCGGATATAAAGTAAAACTTTTAAGAGAGTGTACTCCTCATACTGTTGAAACTGGTTTAAAATATGTAAATAATGATGCGTGTTATCCATCTATATTAGTAACAGGTCAAATGATAGAAGCATTAGAATCAGGTGAATATGATTTAAATAAAACAGCTTTAATAATGAGCCAAACAGGTGGAGGTTGCCGTGCAACTAACTACATTGGATTTATTAGAAAGGCCTTAAAAGATGCAGGTTTTCCAAATATTCCTGTTATATCATTTAATGTTGTTGGTATGGAAAAAATGCCAGGATTTAAGCTAAGCATAGGTCTTTTTGAAGGCTTACTAAAAGGCGTAATATATGGTGATTTATTACAAAAAATGCTAACTAAAAATAGAGCTTATGAGATAAATAAAGGCGAGACTGAAAAACTTTATAATGAATGGATGGAAAAATGTAAATCACTAGTTAGAAAGTCTACTAATAAGCAATTTAAACAAAGTATTTATGATATTGTAAATGACTTCGAAAAAATCGAGTTAGATACTTCAGTTAAAAAACCTAAAGTTGGTATAGTTGGTGAAGTTTTAATTAAATATCATCCATTTGGAAACAACTTTGTTGCAAACCTTCTAGAAGATGAAGGTGCAGAAGTTATACTTCCTGATTTTATGGGATTTGTTAAATTTATGGCTACACATAAAATAACCTTTAATAAGTTATTAAATACAAACAAAACTTCTTCAAAAATTTCTAAAGTAGCAATAAAACTAATAGATATATTAGAAAAAGATGTAAGAAAAGCTCTTGCAAGCTCAAAGAAAAACTACCTACCACCTTGTGATATATGGCATTTAGAAGATAAGGTTAAAGATGTACTATCTATCGGAAACCAAACTGGTGAAGGCTGGTTCTTAACAGCAGAAATGATAGAATACATAGAAAACGATATACCAAATATAGTTTGTGTTCAACCATTTGCTTGTTTACCAAACCACGTAGTTGGTAAAGGTGTTATAAAAACAATTAGACAAATGTTCCCAGATGCAAACATAGCCCCTGTTGACTATGACCCAGGAGCAAGTGAAGCAAACCAGACAAACAGAATAAAACTTCTTATGACAGTTGCAAAAGATAACTTAAAACAAAAAGAAAATTCACTAAAAGCAATTGAACGTGAGAATGAAGAAGATAAAAAAACACAAGAAAAAATAGGCATTTAGCCTATTTTTTTGCTCACAACTTACATAAATAGCAAGAACCCTCGTATTAGCGGTACGAAGTTTTTTATTGTGTTTTACTTTTTACTTGCTTAAGCTATGATTATTATAGCACTAGCATATTATATTGTCAAATAGATTTTTATATTTATATGTTGCTTTTTTGCCAATTACGCTGTATAATGTATTACATCCTTTTCTATGAGGAAATCTCAAAGAAAGGAGGAGTAATTCACACTATGACAAAATATGATATTATCTTTTTAGTCATTGTATTGCTTTTAGGCAAACAATGGGGAAAAGGAAAAGGCAGAAGGTAGAAATACCAGAGTGGCAAAGGTCAGCCACTCTTTATTTTTGCAAAAAAAATGAGATATGTCGGTCAAACATATCTCTAGCAATTCACACTATAAACTGCTTAAGCTATAATTATTATAGCACTAATATATTATGTTGTCAAATAGATTTTTTATACGCCCATAAATAATTGCACATAAACTTTCCCATAAACTTCGCTATCTACAACACATATTCCTGTATATTCGTAATCTTCATCTAATATGTTATCTTTATGTGCTGGTGAATTCATCCAAGCATTTACTGCCTTAACTCCTGTTTCATTTCCTGCTAAGTTTTCTCCTGCAAATTTGTATGTTACTCCTTCTTTTTGTAACATCTCAAATGGTGTTCCGTAAGCTAGGTGATGTATGTGAAAAATAGTTATTATTTACTAAATCTTGTGCTTTTATTTTTGCTACTCTTTGTAATTCTCCATATGCTTTTAATTCAGAAAGTCCATATTGTCTTCTTTGTTCATTTATTAAATTTAATACTTCTTGTTCTTCAGCTGTTAATACTGTGTTTTCTGTATCTATTATTGTGTCTGCATCTGATACATTACTTGCTCCATAAACAAAACATTGAAATACTAATGATATACAAAATAAGATTGAAACATAAAAAATAAATCTTGAAAATTTAGAGTTTATGACTCTCACTTAACTTCACTCCTTTAAAATATTATTTTTTTAATATTTTCTCTTGTGTGTGAAATTCTTATACCTCTTCTTTAGTATTATTCAAGATTTAAATTTTAAATTATTAAATTTTAATTGGCTAAGTCTAAAATTAGTAAAATTTAGACTTAATTTTAAAGTTATATATTAATATTACGTCTTTCCCAGTTGCCTCTTTTATTATAACTTATTTTTGCAATTATGTCAACTACTTTATGTAAATTTGTTGTTTTGGCTTTTAAACATAAGGGCACAGTGATATCAGCGGAACGACGAGGGCGTCGTTCCCTACGGCATTTGCAATATGTTTCGTTGTATATGCATTTAGGGCACACCATCGGTGTGCCCCTACAGTAATTATTCATTATTCACTATTCACTATTCATTCGGCACCCGCTTCGTAGCTAATCTACCATTTACCCTGCTTCTTCTTCAGTAAATTGTGAATTATACAACTCTGCATAAAATCCTTTTTTACTTAACAACTCTTCGTGAGTTCCTTTTTCTACTATATCTCCATTATTCATTACTAGTATTAAATCTGCATTTTTTATTGTTGATAATCTATGTGCTATTATGAAGCTTGTTCTTCCCTTCATTAAATTATCCATTGCTGATTGTATTTGTAGCTCTGTTCTTGTGTCTATTGAGCTTGTTGCTTCATCTAATATTAGTATCTTAGGATCTGTAAGTATTACTCTTGCTATTGTTAACAATTGCTTTTGCCCTGCTGATATGTTCGTACTTTCCTCATTTATTACCATATCGTATGAATTTGGTAATGTTTTTATAAAGTGATGTACATTTGCTGCCTTAGCTGCTTCTATTACTTCTGCTTGTGTTGCATCTGGTTTTCCGTATTTTATATTATCTTTTATAGTTCCTCCAAATAGCCAAGTGTCTTGAAGCACCATACCAAATTGTTTTCTTAAATCTCCTCTTGTAAAATCTTTTATATTATGCCCATCTATTATTATTTCGCCTTTATTTACATCATAAAATCTCATCAGAAGTTTTACAATTGTAGTCTTTCCAGCACCTGTTGGTCCTACTATAGCAATTTTTTGTCCTTGTTTAATTTCAGCTGAAAAGTTATTTATTATTGTTCTATCTGAATTGTCATACTTAAACTCGACATTTTTAAATTCAATATTTCCTTTAATATTGTTTTCATCGATATTACCTTTATTAGTTTCTCTTTCTTCTGGCTCTTCTAAAAATTCAAATACCCTTTCTGCTGAAGCTATCATAGATTGTATCATACTAGATATTTGAGCAATTTGACCTATCGGCTGTGTAAATTGTTTGTTGTATTGTATAAAAGACTGTATGTTTCCTACTGTTATTATTCCTTGTGCTGCATAGTATCCTCCAAGTATTGCTACTGCTACATATCCGACATTTCCAATAAAATTCATTATAGGATGCATTACACCTGATAAAAATTGAGATTTCCAAGCTGAATGATATAATTCTTCATTCGCTTTTGTAAATTCCTTTATGGCTTTTTCTTCTCCATTAAATGCTTTTACTATTAGGTGCCCTCCATAAACTTCTTCTACTTGACCATTTACGTGACCTAAATAATCTTGTTGCTTTTTAAAATATTTCTGAGATTTTTTAGCAATTAAACCTACAATTATTCCTGAAATTGGTAGTATTAATATTGATATTAATGTCATTGGAACACTTATTGAAATCATCATTATTGCAATTCCTATAATTGTGCATATTGATGTTATAATTTGTGTAACACTTTGGTTTAAGTTCTGGCTTAGAGTATCTATGTCATTTGTTATTATTGATAATACTTCTCCATTTGTTTTTTTATCAAAGTAACTCATTGGCAACTTATTTATCTTTTTTACTAAATCTGTTCTTAATCTATATGTAAGTTTTTGTGCTACATGTGTCATTGTAAATCCTTGTATTAATGAGAAAAATGTGCTTATTACATATAGTATTAACAGAGTTATCAATATTCCACCAATTTTTCCAAAATCTATTCCGCTTCCACCAGATATTTTACTAATTAACCCATTAAATATTTCTGTTGTAGCATTTCCTAATATCTTTGGACCTACAATAGCAAATATAGTACTTCCAATAGCAAATATAAATACTATTATTAACTTCAATTTGTATTGTGATAAGTAGTCTTTTACTAATTTTTTTGTTGTTCCTTTAAAATCTTTGGCCTTTTCTACTACTCTTGCATTTTTAGCTCCTGGTCCAAATCTTTTCGGTTTATGTTCCATTTTGTTCCTCCTATATTAATTAATATACGGGTCGATGTGGGCATCGACCCCTACAATGTTTGCAATATATTTTGTTGTATATGTTCATTTAGGGCACAGTGGTGTCACGTATCACGGGTATTCCCGCAAACGGTGCCCCTACAATAATTATTCATTTGTAATTTTTAATTTCAAAAAGAATTAGTATATTGCTTAAGCAAAATTTATTTAAAATACCGGAGGCGTACGATTGTACGCCAAAGGATTTTTAAATAAATTTTAACAACGCAAGATGCTGATTATTTTTGAAATTAGCCTAGTTCTTCTTCTGATAATTGTGATAATGCAATCTGCCTATAAGTTTCGCAATTCTTCATTAATTCTTCGTGGCGTCCTAGTCCTACTATCTTTCCTTCTTCTAAAACTATTATTTGTTCAGCATTTAATACTGTGCTAATTCTTTGCGCTACTATTATTACTGTTTTATTTTCAGTGTTCTTTGCTAGTTCCTCTCTTAATTTTGCATCTGTTTTAAAGTCTAATGCTGAAAAACTATCGTCAAATATTAATATTTCTGGATTAATTGCAATTGCTCTTGCTATTGATAAACGTTGTTTTTGTCCACCTGAAACATTGCTTCCACCTTGTGCTATTTCAGATACATATCCATCTTGCTTTTTTAATATAAATTCATCTGCTTGTGCGATACTAGCCGCCCATTCCATTTGTTCGTCTGTTATATCGTCTCTACCATATTTTATATTCGACTCTATTGTTCCTGAAAATAACATACCCTTTTGTGGTACAAAACCTATTTTCTCTCTTAACTTCTTTCCAGATATATCTTTTACATTAACTCCATCTACTAATAATTCTCCACCTGTTACATCATAAAAACGAGGTATTAAATTTACTACAGTAGATTTACCGCTTCCTGTACTACCTATTATTGCTGTTGTCTCCCCTGGTTTCGCTACAAAGTTTATATCTGTTAATATTTCTGTATCTGCATCTGGATACCTAAAAGACACATTTTTAAATTCTACATATCCAGTCTTTTCTGGTTTAAATTCTAATTCCTTTTCTGGCTCTTTAATATTTGGCTCTGTTTCTAATATCTCATTAATACGATTAGCAGAAACAGAAGCTCTTGGTAACATTATAGATATCATAGATATCATTAAGAAAGACATTACTATTTGCATTGTGTATTGTATAAATGCCATCATATCTCCTACTTGCATTACCCCTGCATCTACGTTTTTTCCTCCAAACCATACTATTACTATTGCAATAACATTCATTACTAGCATTAATGCTGGCATCATTACGCTCATTGCTGTATTTACAAATATATTTGTTTTCATTAAATCTTTATTTGCTGTGTCAAATCTTCCTTCTTCTTTCTTTTCTGTATTAAAAGCTCTAATAACTGGTAAACCTGTTAATATTTCTCTTGATACAAGATTTAGTCTGTCTATTAAATCTTGTAATTTTTTAAATTTAGGCATTGCTACTATAAATAATGTCATAACAATTGCAAGTATTGCTAAAATTGCCATTCCTATAATCCATGCCATTGATGTATTACTGTTTCCAAGTACCCTTAAGAATCCTCCAATTCCCATTATTGGCGCATATACAACAACTCTAAATAACATTGATATTAGCATTTGTATTTGCTGAATATCGTTTGTACTTCTCGTGATTAATGAAGCTGTTGAAAATTCTCTAAATTCCTTGCTAGAAAAACCTAAAACTTTTTTAAATACTTTATCTCTTAAATTTCTACTTAATCTTGCAGCAACTCTTGATGATAATAACATTATTGATATTGCTGATACCATACTAACTAGGGCAATTCCTAACATTTGCGCCCCAACTTTAAATATGTATCTTGTTTGATAATCATCCATATTTATTCCAAGCTCTATATATTCATGTCTTGTAGCAGATATTGCTAATTGGTCAAGCATTGTTCCAAATCCATTTTCTATCATTGAATAAGCTATATCAACAAAACCTACTAACTTATCTTCTGGTATTTGTTTTACGCTATTTATATCTAAATTTAAAACACCCTCTCTATATTCTTCTGGTACTATTTGTATCATACCATTAATTAACATAGCATTTTCTTCTTTATTGCTTAATATATTTAATGCTAAAAGAGGCTTTATAATAGTGTTTTTTAAGTCTTCCTTTTTCTTTTTACTTATTTTATTTAATACATATATATCTTCTTTTTCTAAGTTCGGATATTTTTTTAAATACTTCTCATAATCTTTTTCAGATATATTTTTCTTTGTTATTAATGAATAATTTTCTAATATCTTATCATCTTCTAATGTAAATACTAGTAGATTCTCCATTTGCTCTTTTCTAATTGCCTCTGGTACAATGCTTTCTATTCCTCCGAGCTTGTATTCCTGTATTTACTACTTTAGAAGTATAATCTGGTAAAGCCAAATCTGCCATTGCCTGTATGCATAATAGAGCAACAATTATTATTACTGATACTAGTGAGTTTTTTAGATTTTTTAGTACTTTGAACATTTATTTTCCTCCCTGAAATTTGCAAATATATTAAAACAAGCACAGTGGTGTCACGTATAGTGGGTATTACCTTTAAACGTGCTGCCCCTACAATTTTGCAATATATTTATCGTAGGGGCAATGCAAAAGGTCGTCCGAAGTTTGCAATATATTTCTCCTTTTTACGTATAGATTAATATATCATTTTTAGGATATTTTGGCAAGTGTAAATTTCCCTCAATATCTTGACAATTATGTTTATTATGTATTATAATTACTTTCGTATTTAAGTTTATGGGTGATTAGCTCAGTTGGTAGAGCAGCTGACTCTTAATCAGAAGGTCCGGGGTTCGACCCCCCGATTGCCCACCAGACTTGCTTTCGCGAGAATTAAGAGATAAGAGTGAAAAGTGAAGAGTATGTACTACTCTCCACTTTTATTATTATTTAATTCATTATAATATTTTATAGCTTTGTTAACGTCTATTAGAAATTGTTGTTGTATACAATTATAGTATTTTATATCCATATATTCTTTAATTAGTTTTGAAGGAAAACTAGTTATTGTTTTAGATGATCCGATATTATCTTTATCACATCCGATTATAACTTCCTTCATATTATGTTTCTTACATTCTTCTAAAGCTAAAAATAGCATTTCTTTAGCATATCCTTTTCTTCTTTCTGTAGGTCTAATGCAATAACCTATATGCCAAGCATTAAGTTCAATTAGTTTTTTATTTAAATTAAATCTTATGTTACACATCCCAAGTATTCTTTTATCACTTTCTCTAACTAAAAAGTATGTTTCAGACGAAATTTTTTCTTCAAATGGTAATGTATTTCTATCATTTTCTAATTTTTTTAACCATTCTTCATAATTATTCAAATATCTGTCTAATCCTCCATCTCCATCAGTATCAGATTTGTATTGCTTAAATTCGTTTATGAAGTCAATTGCATCATTTTTCCTTATAATCGATGGTCTTTCCAGCGTGAGTTTATCTTTCATATTTATTTTCCTCGTATAATATATTTACAATCAATTTTATAAGTTTAAATTACATTAAATAAATGATTGTTTAAAACTTTAATGTAAAGTGTTTTGTTTGCATAACATGGCGTAATCTTGTTATATAAATGTAGTCATTTGATTGCTATATCAAGAACATTATAATATATTTATAACTTTATTTTTCCCGTTAAAAAATCTATTGCACTTATTTGCTTTATTCCATTATAATTATTTGTATCATAATCTAGTGTTATTAAATATTTCTTATAGTGGTCTGCTATTGAATTTAATGGCTTTAGCTCTCTTTCTAATGTTTGACTATCTCTAACACTTAATGCAACCTGAATATATATTAAATCTTCTTCATTTTGTATAACAAAATCTACTTCATTTACATCATTTTTTCCAACAAATATTTTAAAGCCAAGTCGTTTTAACTCTAAAAAAATTACATTCTCGAGTATATGTCCTAAATCCTTATCTCTTGAGCTTCCAAGTAGATAAGTTCTTAATCCCAAATCGGAAAGATAATATTTAGACTGTGTTTTTAATAATTCTTTACCTTTTATATCATATCTATCTACTTTGTATAAAATATAGCTTTCCACTAAAGCATTTAAATATTCCTCGATAGTATGAACTGAATTAGGTCTGCCATCTGAAGCTATTGTATCGCTTATTTTTTTAACTGATATATTAGACCCAATATTATCAAACAAAAATCTGCATATGTTTTCTAACATTAGTGAATCATTTACTTTTTTTCTAGATATAACATCTTTCATAATAACTGTATTATAAATTCCATCTAAATAATCTAATTTATCTTTAGAACTATCTAAATTAATTAAATATGGAAAAGCTCCATATGTTATATATTGATTATATTTTTTAAACTCGTCACCTTCTCCATAATAATCTAAGAATTCTCTGAATGACAAGGGTAATACATGAATTTGTATATATCTTCCTGTAAGATAAGTTGCGAGTTCTCCGAGATAACATATATGAATTTGAACCAGTTATATAAATATCTAAATACTCTCTTAAAAATAAACTATCTATACATTTTTGAAAACTAGGAACATTCTGTATTTCATCTAAAATTATATAATTATTTTTACTTTCATCAGTATTATTTATTATATATTCATGTAATTTGTCTGTATCTAATAAGTGTTTATTATTTGCATCATCAAAATTAATAAATATAATATTCTTTTTGTCTATACCATTTTTAATTAAATAATTATAAAATTCTTTTAAAATAGTAGATTTACCAGCTCTACGAATTCCAGTTATAACTTTTATTATTTGTTTATCTTTTAGTGATATTAATTTATCCATATAATTTTTGCGGTATATGCTTTTCAACTTAAATCACCTCTAATTTATGATAACATATATTATTATTTTCGTCAAGTTTTTGCTGCGTAGTGCAAAAACTGTTTAAAATTATATGATATTTGCTGTATATGTCGAATATTATAATTATTTAAATTCTTACTGCATATTAAAATGGCAAAAGTCCTAAATGTCCTAATAATATTTTTAGCCCTATAATTATTAGTATAACTCCTCCTGATAATTCAGCTTTATTTTGGAATTTATCTCCGAATTTATTGCCTATTTTTACACCTATTATAGATAATGCAAATGTAATTAAACCTATAATTGATACTGATAAAACAACGTTTGTTTTAAAAAAGGCAAATGTAACGCCAACTGCTAGGGCATCTATGCTTGTTGCAATAGCTAATATTACCATAGTTTTTACATCAATATTATCATTTCTCTTTTCTTCTTCATTATCAAAAGATTCCTTTATCATATTTCCACCAATAATAGATAATAAAATAAATGCAATCCAATGGTCTATGCTCTCTACAAAGCCACTAAAGGTTGTCCCTAACAAATAACCCAAAACTGGCATAAATGCTTGAAATACCCCAAAATATAATGCTATTATTACTGCACTTTTCCAATTCATTTTTTTCATAGATAAACCTTTGCATATAGATACTGCAAACGCATCCATTGCTAAGCTTACTCCAATAAGCATAATTTCAAAAATACTCATACTAACCTCTTTTCCGCAAACAAAAAACGAAACTTTGTCTGCAACTTTTATTTTGCAAACAAGTCTCGTTATTTAAAATAAAGCCAGATATTTATATCAGTATGTTGACTTTATTACATATATAATGCTAACTACTCCCTTATTTAGGAATTATTATATAATATTTTGTTTTTGATTACAAGCAAATTATAAAATAAATTGTAATTTATTATTTTAAATTATTTATCTTACTATATATATCATACCAACTATAGCATCTGATTATTTTACTACCTAAACAATTTTTATTATATTCTGCATGATAGCAAATTACTGGAACTACTTTGGATAACTCGTTTATATTATTAGGGCTATCTTCAATAATTAAATCTATTTTATTTTCAATAATTTCTTGAGATTTTCTTTCATTTGTTGCTTTTGAAAATATTAATTTATCATATAATATTTTATTTTCATATAACCAATCTTTAACTATTTCCCTCATCTTGTTTCCAACATCGTCGTCCCTATTTGTTAACCATCTAGCAGTTATTATATATATTTCATTCCCGTCCTCTTTTAGTTTCTTTATAACTTCTGATGCAAAAGGTCTTGCTTTTTCATTTATTGAGTAATATTCCAAATATTTATTCCAAAAATCATTTTCCTGTTCTTTATTAATATTGAATGTTTTACAATCTTCATAATTACTATCGCCAATATTGTATTCAATATTATTCTCAACGCAGTATTTACTAATATAATCTATAGCAAATCGTTCTCTATCTGTCAAAACCCCATCAATATCTATGCCTATTCTCATAAGTCCTCCATTTCTATCAAATAAATTACTATTTATCTAACCATATAATATCATAAACTTAAGTGATTATCAATCTTTATCTTTTTTCTAAGCACAAACGTCATATATTCCCTAAATTACGCATATTGGTATTTCTTCTTGTTTTTTATTAAGAATATTATACATATAAATAACGATAAGGTTTCTGCTACTGCAACTGCAAGCCAGATTCCATTTATTCCCCAAATTGCTGGAAGTAAAAATATCATTGCAACTTGAAATACTAATGTTCTCATAAATGATATGGCTGCTGAAACAAATCCATTATTTAAAGCTGTAAAGAATGACGAGCTAAATATATTAAATCCACTAATTAAATATGATATAGAAAATAGCCTTATTGCGTTTGTTGTTATATTTAATAATCCTTCATCATAGCTTACAAAAATTGATGCAAGTAATTTTGATAAAATTTCTGCAAGTCCCGTCATTACTACTGAAGTTACACCTATTAAAATAAAACTTTTCTTTAATAAGCTTTTTAGTTCACCTTCATTCTGTGCTCCATAGTGATAGCCTATAATTGGTGCCGTTCCTACTGAATACCCTATATATGTTCCAGAAAATATAAATCCAACATACATAATTATTCCAAATGCAACAACACCATCTGCCCCTGCATATTTCATAAGTTGTGCATTAAACAGCATATTTACAAGTGACATCGATAAATTTGTTAACATTTCTGATGAACCATTAGTACAGCTTTTGATTATAGGCTTTAATTCAAATTTAGTTTTTGTGAATTGCAAAATATGATTTTTCTTAGTAGCAAAATAGATTATAGGAATAATTACTCCAATTACTTGACTAATTCCAGTAGCAAGTGCTGCTCCAAAAACTCCCATTTTAAACACATAAATAAGTAAGAAATCTAGTATCATATTACTAACACCTGATACAATTGAGATAATTAATCCAAATGTTGGTTTTTCTGCTACTATTAAAAAGCTTTGAAAAGCGTTTTGTAAACAAAATGGTACTAAAAATAAAAGTAGTGTCCTTCCGTAAGTTACACAATCTTGTAACATACTATCATCTGCACGCAATAATTTTGCCATTGGCTCTACTAATGCTATTCCAACAACTGTAAGTATAAATCCTACTATTGCTAACAAATATATTAACATTGAAAAATATCTATTGGCTTTTTTCTTATCTCCTTCTCCTATTGTTTTTGAAACTAGTGCACTTCCACCAGTTCCCATCATAAAACCTAATGTTCCTAAAATCATTATTGCTGGCATAATTAAATTTACTGCTGCAAAGGCATTTGAGCCTACACAATTTGATACAAATATGCCATCTACTACTCCATAAATTGATGTAAATATCATCATTATTATTGTTGGTATTGTGAATTTTATTAATTTTTTATATGTAAAATGCTCTGATAATCCTATGTTCATTTCCTCTATTTCTCCTTAAGTTAAATTTAGATTGTTACTATAACCTTTCATTTTTAATTATAATAATTTTATTTATTTTTAAAGTATTATTTTAGTATGATTTTCTAGCATTGTCAATACTTTAGACTGAAAAACAGATAAGTCTTTGTCATACAGGTAGATGTAGGCATCGACCCCTACATCAAAATTTGCCAAAGGCAAATTTTGTATTCTTCACTATTCATTATTAACTATTCATTTACGGGTCGTCGAGGACGCCGACCCCTACAGACCGATTACGCCTCTATAATATACAATATGTTTTTATTTTGTTAGGAACGGTAACTTAATTATCGTAAAACAATAAAAAAGTATTGACAAACGAAAATATAAATTGTATACTAAGTAAAAATTAAGGAGGAAGTGAAAATGAAAATTTTAGGAGAAAAAAGTTTATCATCTAAAGTAATAGTAGGGCTTGAGATACTTTTTGCTATAATAAGTCTTGTTGATGCAATAGTATTAAGCATAATAATAAAAATAATATTTCATATTGTTATGAAAGAAAACGTACAAAATAATACATCTGATCTTATTTTATTTATTATGATTATAACTACAGGAATAATAGCACTTTTTGTTATTTATCAATTTATTAAAATATTTAAAAATTTAAAAAACAATATATTATTTTGTGAAAATAATGCTAAAAGGTTAAATGTAATAAGTAATAGTTGTTTTATAATAAGTTTTATATATCTTGTTATAGCAATACTTATATTTTTAATAATGAGTAACTTAATGGGAGAATTTATATATTATATATTTGCTTTTTCAATAATGCTTATGATTATATTTGCTGTTGCTGGAATAGGAATTAAAATATTAAATGAAATTTATAAAAAAGCAATTGAGTATAAGGAAGAAAATGATTTCACAATATGAGTTTAAAAAAGAATCAGCATATTGCCTAGACGGGTCGATTTAGGTCTAAACCCCTACAACATTTGCAATATATTTATTATAAGCAATTAAATATATTTTTAAAAAATCGAACTCCGCTTTTACGGATTAGAACGGCTTTCTACTGTCACTATCGTAGCGATACACTTTAATGGAACGACGAGGGCGTCGTTCCCTACAACATTTGCCGCGTTTAAGGAGTGGCAGATTTTTTTGAAACTATATTTAATTGCATAATAAAATACCATTATATCAACGAAAAAAATTGATTTTTTCTATACAATTAGAAAGGAACGTGATTAAATTATGCCAATAATAGTTAATGTAGATGTAATGTTAGCAAAAAGAAAAATGTCTTCACAAGAATTAGCCGAAAAAGTAGGAATTACACCTGCTAATCTTTCAATACTTAAAACTAATAAAGCAAAAGCAATACGATTTTCAACATTAGAAAAAATATGTGAAGTTCTTAAGTGCAAGCCCGGAGACATATTAGATTTTGAGAGAGGAGACTAACTATGGAAATTATAGGAAGCTTGATATTAGCTGTATTTCAATCTGTTTTGTTTTATGAAAAACACATAGGAATTTCAATGCTAATATTTGCTTTTGTAGGTAATGGAATAATTTTTTACATACTTAAAAAGAAAAATAAGATTATAAATAGTAATGGCTTTTTACTAATGATACCTATAATATTATTAAGTAGTTCATATTTTATATTTGCAAATAAAGCCTTTTATATAGCAAATGTTCTTGTTTTAATAATATTGCATTGTTTAATGTTTGCAATTATTACTAATAAAAAAGATTATTTAAAAAATCATATTTCTAAAGCAATAGCATTGTTTTCAAATACTATTTTTGAATATAATGCTAGTATAGAATATGTAAAAGACAATATAAAGCTTAAAAATACTAAAAAAATTGATAGAGATAACATTAAAAAAATTTTACAAGCTATAATTATTGTATCTATTGTTGTAGGAATTGTTATTATTTTATTAGGCTCTGCTGATAGTTTATTTGCCAATATGTTTCCTGATGTAAGTAGCATATTTGAAAATATAAATTTAGTAAATATTTTAAATTTAAGTTTAAGATTATTATTTATTGTAATATTTAGTATTTTATTTTTAAATTTAATCTTAAAACTTAAAATCAAAGAAAATGATGACGAGGATTTAGAATATAATAATTCAATGGAAAAAGATAACAATAAAAATCCATTTACTTTAGAGTTACTTTTAATTAGCTTAAATATTATTTATTTTGTTTTCTGTTGTATTCAAATAAGCTCATTATTTGCAAAAATAAATATAACCGCCGACTTTGATTACGCAGAATATGCAAGAACAGGATTTTTCCAGCTTATGTTTGTTTCATTTATTAATTTTATAATTATTATTATTTCAAATAGGCAAACCGAAAATAAGAATAAGTTTATAAGAACTTCAAATATATTTTTAGTTATATTTACCATTATTATAGTTATATCTTCTATGTATAGAATGCATATGTATGAATTAGAATTTGGACTAACTTATTTAAGAGCTTTTGTGTTTATTATTTTATTTACTGAAATATTATTATTTATACCAACTCTTTTGTATATTTTTAAAGCTAAATTTGATTTTGTAAAATGGTGTATGATAATTATTTTATCAATATATTGCACTGCTAATTTTATTAATATAGAAAAAATAATAATAGCTAAAAATATTAATAGAGATGAAGATATAGATTATAAATACATATATAAAATTGCAACTGAAGATAGTTATAGTTTGTTAGAAGAAAAATTAAAAGAAAATATATCAATAGATGAAAAAGTAGAAATACTAAAAATATTATTTAATATAGCAAATACTTCAGATGAGATTAAATGGCAAGAATTTAATATATCGAAATTTAAATTGAAGGAAAAGAACATTAATGTTAAGAAATTAAGAGACGAAAAAATGCATCTAGAAGATTTAGTTACAGCAAGAAAAATGTTTTTAAAGAAAGTTTCAGAAAATCCACAAAATACTATATATAATGAAAAAATAAATGAAAATGAAGAATACTATGTAAGAAGAATTGACTCTGCTATGTCTTCTGAATTATGGTCAATTGGAAAATTAACAGATAAACATAGCATTTATACAGAAACTAATCAAATTGATGTTTCAGGTGCTAGCAAAATAAAATTTTTTGAAAATGGCTTAGGATTTTTAGAAAAGCCAACTACTATACATTGTTTAGCTTCCGAATTACTTGTAACATTTGATTCAGGCGAGACATTTCAAAAAATTGATTTTCCTATAGGAGAATTTACTTTATCTAACTATAGCAAAGAAGAATGGCAAAATTGCTATGATTATTACCATTTACCAACGAAATTAGACGATGGCACATTAGTAGTATTAGCTTCCGGAGGATATCAAGATACATATAATAATGCAAAAATAAAAGCAAAATATATTTCTAAAGATAACGGACATTCGTGGGAATTTGTAGGAGAAGTAACGTAGGGAACAAACTAACGTCGTTCCCTACATATCATTATTCACTATTCATTAACGAGTCGTCGGGGCCGCCGACCCCTACGTTAATTAGATGTGCCTTCGAAGCACGGAACGGCGAGGACGCCGTTCCCTACAGTGTGCAATATATTTATTTTATTGTTGTAGTACTTGTGCCACAACTATAAAACATCTCTTTAGTACCACTAGGAACATTCCAATATGCCCCTACATATATTGTTTTTAAGTTAGAACAATATTTAAACATACTACCCATATTAGTTACTTTATTTGTATTAAAACTACTTAAATCTAAGCTTGTTAAAGAAGTACACATATAAAACATTTCAAGCATACTTGTCACTTTGCTTGTATTAAAGCTTTTTAAATTTAGGCTTGTTAGATTATTACAAAGATAAAACATACCTCTCATATTGGTAACATTGATTGTATTAAAATTACTCAAATCTAAAGTTGTTAACTTCCTACATTCTTGAAACATCCAACTCATATCTGTTACTCTACTTGTATTGAAACTACTTATATTTAGACTTGTTAATTCATCACAATCTCCAAACATATATGTCATATCCGTAACATTACTTGTATTAAAATTACTTAAATCCAAACTTGTTAAATCATTACAGTAATAAAACATCCAACTCATATCCGTTACTTTACTTGTATTCCATCTGCTTAAATCTATACTTTTAAGATATCTGCAACTTTCAAACATTCCTTTCATATCTGTTACATTATTTGTCCTTATGTATCTAGTATCTATTTCTTTAAAATTGCTTCCTGTAAACCAATACGATGTATATTTTGGAGTAATAACATCGAGAAAAACAACTCTATCGACATAATAATAACCCCAAGGAGCATTATCACCTGTTAAATGCGTATTAGATATTTCTCCATACGAAAATTTTGCAGTTTTTCCTTCAATTCCAGAATTTACTGTGTTAAATGCTAATGTTCTATCATCATAATAGAATGCATAAATTCCTGATTTATATCCAGCATATAGTGTAATATTTTTTGTTGGTATATACTCATCTCCTACACGACCAACAATAGTAGTTAATGCATTATTTAAATACCAATTTCCTAAGTAATCTTCTTTTGGAAAGTTTGGTAAACTTACTCCTTTAGCGGTCCATTGAGCATATAAAGTTTGGTTATTTTTTGGCATTGTTGTATATTCTCTTTTCTCCCCGTCAATTGCTTGTGTATACCATCCATTAAATTCATATTCTGCACTTGTGCTAGGTATTGATCCATTTCCTCCTGTATTATAGCTTACAATATATTTCCTTTCTGGAATAGGCATTTCAATTGTCTCTCCATATCCTGCAGTAATACTTGCAACTGCCTTTGTTCCTCCATTTATATTGTATGTTATTGTACTTGTTATATTTACTTTTACACTTAAATTCTTTTTATTGCCTAGTTCATCTGTTATTATATAATGATATGTACCATTGCTAGGTATATCTCTATCTACAGCAGTAATTGAATTTTCGCTTAATATATTTCCTCTTGCATCTTCTATTTTTGTTATTTTATTTTTAGAATAAGTAATATTTATTGTTATTTCCATAGTATTAACATCTAAAATTGCCTTTGCTTTTATTGGTTCTTGGTTATTTTGGTTTATTATTTTTAGGATTACACGATTTGGGTTGGTTGGGTCATCTAGAGCGCAATCATGAGCCCCTACGGTATTTGCAATATAGTCTTGGATTGTGTTTTGAATTGTTTGGTTTGATGAAACAACAATTGTGTTTTTTATAAATCCATATATGCCTTCTTCACTGTTCATTTGATTTATTTTAGTTGTAATGTTTGTATCTACATCTTTTTCTAGCCATATTCCTGTTAATAGGAAGTCTGGAGAAGTCTCGGCTTCTTGCTTGTAAGTGAACATTTCTGGTATTGTCCAATTTCCTTCTATTGCTTCTGTATTTTTTATGTATTGTATCTCATTTGTTTCGTCATTTACTGCAAATCGAGGTATCCACATTAGTATGGTTGGATTATTGTTTGGTACCTTCGGAATAACAAGAGCGTCGTTTCCTACGGCGTTTGACATTAGTTGATCATCTGTTATTCCTCGTATTAATTCGCTTTGGTAATATCCATCGTTTAGCATTATATATGCTGGCTTTCCGTTTTTGTAGTCATACCATTTAGGATCGTTTTGGGTTGTTATTATAAAATGGTCACTTTCCCATCTTATCGGTATCATTCCTGCTGATAATTGTGGAATATTTGGATCTACTATTGCTGTTGCATTTGGTGTGTTTTCTGCTAGATTTATTTTGTTTTTATTGGTAAATTTTATTATATCCTCTGACAATATTAGTAATAGTAATAATATTGCTATTATTGTTATTATTATTATTTGTTTTATTGGTTTAGTTTGTTTTTTCTTTTGCATTGGGTTTCCTCCTTCAAAATTCGAAGAATTTTGTATTTTTCACTATTCATTCTTCATTATTCATTAATATTTTGTTAGGGTATGCCTCCGAAGAACAGGCAGACAGAGCCGTCCGCCCTACAATGTGTAATATGTTTTCGGCACAGCAAAAAAACACGTAAATCTTATGTGTATTAAAAATACACATAGGTTTTACGTGTTTATCTATGTTTTATATAATTTTTTTGGGTTTACTAGGCTACATAATGTGTGTGTGTGTGTGTACAGTATCAAGGGTTTTAGCGTTTGCCATAATTGAGTTTTCTCCTTTGGTTTTGTTTATATTATATACTATATATTAATATATTTTAAATGTAAATAGATTTAGTGAAAAATTAATAGTGAATATTTAAAAGTTAAGAGTACAAACTCGCTATTGATTTATACTCTTACACATTCTCCATCATTCTTAATTATTCACTCTTATTTCTTCACTCTCGCGAAGCGAGTTTGATATATACTAATATGTTTTATTTGTAAATATATTTTTGATTTTTTGTAATATTTATTTGCGGGCGGACACGAGTCCCGCCCCTACATCAAAATTCGAAGAATTTTGTATTCTTCACTATTCATTTGCAAGCGAGCCCCAAAATCCGCCCGCAATATATCAAGCAAAAATTCGCTTTCTCCTATACCACAAAAAATAGAATGTGCTTTTACACATTCTATTTTCTTATAAATTATTTTAGAATTCTAAATAGTTTCTTGGGTCTACGGCTGATGCGTATGATCCTGATTGTTTTCTTGTTTCTAAGTGTAGATGTGGTCCTGTTGATGTTCCGGCACCTTCTGTACCCGGCATTCCTCCAACCTTACCTATTGTTTGTCCTTTAGTTACTGTATCTCCAACTTCTACATCTATCCTAAATAGGTGGGCATATACACTGTATACTTTTTCGCCATTTATTTCGTGTTCTATTTCTATACAGTATCCATATCCTCCGTTTTCACCTGCAAATGTTACTGTACCTTCCTCTATTGCTATAACTTCTGATTTCCACTCAGCTGCTATATCAATTCCATAATGCATTTTGCTGGTTTCCCCTGTTACTGGATGTACTCTTACACCAAATTCTGATGTGATTGTATAATCTGTTGTAACTGGTAAGATATATTCAGAAGCTACTGGTTTGCTTAATTTCATTACTGCTACTTCTGGTTCTGCTTGTTTTTCCCAAACTAGTATTGGGTAATTCTTGTTTATTCCATCTGAATCTGCTTTAAATGCATCTCCTAAGTTTGTTAATAATGTATCCACGTCTGTTATAGCTTCAGTTGTATCTATTATCTCAGAACCTTCAACTGTTCCTATTTCTCCAATTCCTTTTCCTACTGTATTTGAATAATAAGAGTTTGTTATTTGAGCTGTTTTTACATTATCATTTTCTAATGTTACCTTTTGGAATCCAGCGATTTCTCCCGCAATTGATGTTCCTTCTATTGTTCCTATATTGTAGCATTTGTTTATTTTTCCTTTATTTAATTCGCCTACAATTCCTCCCACTTTAGATGTTCCTGTAACATTTCCTGCATTGTAGCAGTTTTCAATTGTTATTGTATCATCTGAAGAACCTATGATTCCTCCTACTTTAGATGTTCCACTTATGTTTGCCTTATTGTAA
The DNA here is from genome assembly GCA_949840345.1 of uncultured Eubacteriales bacterium. Lineage (GTDB taxonomy): Bacteria > Bacillota > Clostridia > TANB77 > CAG-508 > CAKPQL01. The sequence continues at coordinate 43,606 of CATKWX010000003.1, read as the reverse complement.
CAATTTTCTATTGTTATAGTTCCTATAGCATAACCTACAATTCCACCAACACTATTTTTACTGCTATTTATGCTTCCACTTTCAATTCCTACATTCTTAATTGTTGCATTTTTTACATATCCAAATAATCCAACATAATTATTAGTACTATCTATATTTATATTAGAAATTGTATGTCCTTTACCATCGAATGTTCCCTCAAATACCTTTAGTCCACTCATTCCAATTGGATTAAATCTAGTTGTTGATAAATCTAAATCTCTTCCTAATGTTACTGTCTCTTTTGTATATTTCTTTCTAGTTTCACCATTTTGACCATTTACTATATTACTAAATGTTACTAAATCTTCTTCTGTTCTAATTGTATTATCAGTTACTTTTGATGATAGTTCTGTTGCATTTCCTGACTTATCTCTTACAACTACTTTTATATAGTGAAGTTTGTTAAATTCTGTTTCTACTTTACCTTCTAATGTAGTTGTATATGATTTTACTCCTGATACAGTCTTGCTTGCTATCAGTGTAGCATTTTCACCATTTTCGTCTGTTGTGTATAATTCGAAGCTAGATAAGTTTTGGTCTTCACCTGTTACAGTTACTTTTATTTCATCATCTACAAACTCTACTGCATTTTCTTCCATAGTTGCTTTTGGCTCTATCATATCAATATCTGATTCTTCTCCACGTTTTGATATTATTGCTTTTGTCCCATTTACTATTACTTGTAAATCTACTACTGATGTGTTTGCTGCTATTGTAATAGTATTATCTTTTATTGTATACTCGTTACCTTCAACTATAGATATATCATTTTGTCCTATTATATTTCCGTTTGAATCTTTTACAGTTAGAGTATAGTCTCCCACTTTAATGTCTTCTACATCGAATTCTCCAGATTTACTTGTAGTTGCTCTGTTTCCTAATTCTATTGTTGCGTCTTGAACTATTGCTCCAGTTTTGTCTATTACTAATCCTTTTACATTTATATATCTTGTATATGTAAATGTTGAATCTTTTTGAGCAGTTTTGTCATAATTTTTAAGTAGAATAGCTAAATCTTTTTGTTCAATATATCCATTTTCATCAAAATCGTATATTTTATCTGGAGAATCTGCTTCTACTGAACCTGCATTTCTTACTTTTTTGTTAAGTTGTACCATGTCTCTTAATTCAATATGTTCATCATTTCCTGCTACTTCTCCAGCTATTAAGTTTGCGATTCCTACATATGTTCTTACTCCATAAACTACTGGGATATCAGTTATTGTATATCTTAAGTATCCTGGTTTTTTAATTACTACACTGTATCCTTCACCTTCTGGTACACTAACTTCAAATGTCCCATCTGAATTAGTTAAAGTTGTTGCAATTTCTACATTTGCACTATCTAGTATTTGAACTGGTACATTTGAATAGTTACCTGAATCGCTTTCTGTTACTACTTTTCCTGTAATTGATATAGGTTTTTTAATTATTACTTTATACACTGATTGACTATCACTCTCTGCTGTAGTAAGTACATATATTACGATATCTTCTGTCATTGAACTTACATCTTTAGATAATTCAAGTGAATGTTCCTTTTCTAATTCTTCTACAGCTATAGTTGTTAATTCTGCATTTGCAATCATTCCTATATTGATGGTTTGTGCCTCTGGTTCTAATTTTATTATGTATTCGCCTGCAAAGCTTGGATCGCTTGATTCAGTCATTTCTACTATAACTTTATCTGCCTCGTTTCCTGTAGTATTATAGCTTACTTCTTTTAATGTAGTATCATCAGATACATCTTTAAAGTATAGTTTGTAAGTATTTTGATTCTTTCTATTAGGTGACATTACTGTTATTTGTACAATAATTGCTTGCTCGAAGTTTACATCACTTACTATAGCACTTCCTAAAGTATCTCCTATTCCTGCTGGATGTTCTTTCGTATAAATGTTTACTAAAGCTTGTGAATCTTCCGCTATTGCTTCTATAGCTCCAATTTCTGGTAATGTTAAATCGTATACTGGATATTCATATACCCCTGGAGTAACATCTATAATATTACTATCAACAATTATTTGCATTAATTCTGCTTGACTTGCTTTTGGAACTATATTTATATAATACTCTTTAGCTTCGCCTTGTTCTGGAGCTACTTTTACTTTAAATGTTATTGTATCTTCTGAATTAACTTCTATATTTTCATAGAATAATGTTCCTTTACTTGAAGTTAATTCATTTCCATCTAGATCGTATAAGGTTAGAGTTGCTCCAAGACTTACTGGTACTATTCTTAAGTCTACGAATTCTCTATCTCCATAAAGGTTAACTACGTATGTGTCATTAATTCCTGTTGCATCATTAAATTGTGGTGAGCCTCCTGGTGTAATGCTATCTCTATTATTATCTGTTGTTATTTCTTCAATTTCGTTACTTGTAGATACTCTATGAATGTACAAGAATTTTGTATTATTTATGGCTTTACCAGATGTACTTTGTTGCTCTGGAATATTTACTTGTAACTTAATTTCTACGTTTTCACCTTTTAGAGTATATTCATTAATTATTTCTTCTGCTTCTTGCCATGTAAATGGTTGTCCATTTATAGATACATTTGCAAATTCATAATTTGGTATCATTTTTACAGTAATTTCTGTTAATGTATCTGGAATTTCTATTTCATAGTTTCCATCTTCTCTTGCTGGAATTGCCTCTCCGTCAACATATAATTCTTTTATTGATACATCATCAGTTTCAGATTTCTTAATGAACCATACTTCGTATATGTTATTTGTTAATCTATCTTCTGCTGTGATTTTTACAAATACTCTTGTCCAACCTTCAGTAGTTGCTATATTTCCTATTACTGTTCCAGTTCCAGTTGCAAATGCTTCTGCACTTGTATCTTCTCTTGGATCAGTATTGAATAACTCTACTTTTGCAAATTTGCTTTCAGCATATACTTTTGTTACTACTTCTTCTATATCAGATGTTATATATTTTGTATAAATATTGCCATCATCTAGTTCGCTTCCGATATATTCGTAATGAGTATTTTCAGTATCTACTGGTATGTCTATTTCTGTATCATTTACTTCAACAACCTTGCTTATTTCAGCTGAATTATCTTGTTTTACCACATTTATTGTATAAACTTCAGCTGGAACTTGTGGGTCTTCAGATTTTACTGATACTTTTATTACAAATGTTCTAGCAAGTGGATTTGATGTATTAAATTTAGCTATTCTTGTATTCATTATGTTGTATAAGCGATCATATATATTTCTTCCTTGAACATAGCTTAACGTTAATATATCACTATCTGTTTTTATGCTATTTCCATCTCTGTCTAGCACATCTACAAGTTGCATATTTATTCTAGCTAATGAATTATTTGCATACAATGTTAATTTTGTTGTTTCTGCATTTTGGCGAATATTATATGTTTCTTCATTTTCTACTTTTGTATCATTTACATATGTTTCATATCTTGGATTATCTTCTAAAGGTTCTCCATCGCTATCCACTGCTATATATTCTCTTTGTACCATTATATTTCTAATAGAATCATCTGAATACATTCTTGTTAAGATTATATATTTTGGATCTGTGTCTTCGTTTATAGTACCATCTTCTGCTACTGTGTGGATTTCAATTCTCTTTGATGATCCTTCTGTTGGTAATGATACTGGAACTGGCTCTTTTAATGGTAATTCATATGTTTTTCCATCTACTATCATTGTTCCAGTTGCATATTCACAAGTTAAATTGATTGCATTTATTGTTACTGTATCTAACTTAGATGTTACTTTTATTTCTTGTTCATAAAGTCTATATCTATTAGACTCTGTTCCATAGTATTTATACCTAAATCCTGCAGGTACTATCTTTTCAACAGATGTCTCTACTCCTTCAATTTCTATTGTTTGACCTTGGTTTAATACTATGTTTTTAATTGTTTCATCACTATGTTGTCTTGTTATTTCTACAGTATATTCTCTTGCATCTATGCTTGTGTCCTCTGGAACTACTGATATTACTACAGTAATTACTTTATTATCTAGTCCATCTAAATCGCTACATGTTGTTTTATTTTTGTTTAGTTCATTTACTATATCTCGTAATGTAATTTGTACTGTTTTACCGCTTCCAGTATTGCTTTGTCCAAGTAAATTTGTTATATCTACTCCATTTGCAGTAATACTACTTAATTTTGTTTTATCTTTGCTTAGGTTGTTTTGTCCAGTTATTACAATAGGTAATTTGTCTTTTAATACAGACACATTTACTTTGTAAATTCCACTGTCTTCATCTAATACTGCTAGTTTTCCATCTACTCTTATATTTGTTAGAGTAGTATTTGTTGCATTTTTATATACTTCTACAACATAGATTCCTTCGCTTCCAGATTCTGCTTTTGTTACTATTTTAAAGTATACAGGTGTTCCTTCTGGCATTTCGAATTCTGAATCTATTGTGTAATCTGTAACTTTGCTTGCTGTGTATGGATCTTCTCCATTTATTCTTGTTATTGTATATTGTTGTATATAATCAGTATCTGCTAAATCTTGTGGTAATAAATCTCCTATTGCTACTGATGTCCAATCTGTATCAACAGTAATTCTTCCTGATTTAAAGTAAACATTCTTATCGTTAGCTTTGCTTGCTGTTTTAGCAAAATCTAATGTATGTGTATTATTATCCTTCTTAACTATTGGGTCACTATTTTTTACTCCGTCTACTGCTGGTTTTACACTAACACTTTCTAATACTGTGCTATCATATATTCTTGTTAATACTAATTGATATGTCTTTGTAGGTTTTGTGCTATCTTGTGGTGTTACAACAATTGTTATTGTTACTGTTCTTCCACTAGCTTTGCTTAAGTCATATTTACCTTTTTCATCATATGATGGTTCAGTGTTCATTGTTGTGTAATCTGTATCTGCTATAGATACTGTTGCGTATGGATTTGCAGACATTGCTTCTATTATAGCTTGTTTATCGCTGTCTTTTACATTTGCATTAAATATTCCTGAAATTCCTTCTGGTAAGTTTTCTTCTGTCATTTCTATTTCGTTTCCATTTACTAAAACTTTCTCAAGGCTTGCATTTGTTGCCATTCTTATTACTTTTATAGTGTATGTAGCTGTACCTTCAGATTCTGCAGTTACTGTAATTACAATATTTCTTATGCGTCCATTTCCTTCAACTTTTTCTGCTAAATCTACAATAATTCCATCATCTGTTTGTGTTACTTTTTCTCCATCTACTGTTATTTCTACTTTTTCTGCTTCTTTACAAGCTGGTACAAATTTTGCAAAGGCTATGCTTTCAGTTGTTGAGCTTACAAAAATTTCTTTTGTTTCTGTTGTACTCAATTTAGCTGTTCCTTCTACTGTTTCTGTTACTGTTACTTTTGTTGTCTCACCTTCTGTTGTCTCACCTTCTGTTGGTTCTACTGCTACTTCTTTTTCAACTGTTTGCTCATATTCATATGAAATATCTTGAAGTCCAGTTTCTATATGTCTTCTATTTAAAGTTATTATGTGAGTTGCTTTAACATTTGTGTCCTCTGCTGTAATTTCAACTTCTACTGTAATATATCTATTTAAATCATCACTTGCATCTTCTGTATCATCATCTGTATATAGTTTAGATAAATCTGTTATGCTAAATGTTGTACCATTTACTATACTGCTTATATTAGCAATATTTACTGTATTTGATTCACCTTGTCTATATACTTTTATTCCTGTAACTTTTGCATTAGAATCGCTTGGTGCTATTACTATTGCTGGATTATCACTTACATTTATATCAATTTCATAAGGTTTAACTGTATCTTGTTTAGCTTTTCCACCTGAAGTTACTGTTACACCACTTAAGTTTGTATTTGCTGATTGTCTTCTAACATTTAATGTATATGTTCTTTCGTTTCCATATTCAGCTACAACTAGTAACTTAATTGATTTAGTAGTTCCTGCAGTTATGTCTATATGTAAGCCTATTTCTCCTATTTCTCGTTTTTCTCCTGCATCGTTTAGTACATATACTTTTGCTAAATTACATTTAGCTTGAGCTTTCTTAATTGTTATTCCATTTGTACTTGAAGATATTGTTCTATTTATTGTGCTTACATTTGTGAAGTTTATTGGAGGTACATTGTCTCCTACAAAACTCTCTTCAACTGCAACTACTCCTAATCCAGTTTCAGTATGTTTTCTATTTAACATTATTACATAATCTTGAGTATTTCCATCTTCTGCTTCTACTGTAATAGTTATTCCTATTTGTTTAGCAATTGCACTTGGATCTTTATGTGTACCTTCTGCAATTCCTGACACTGTAAATGTATTATTTTTAATAGTTGATACATTTACTCCAGCTACATTTGATACTGCCTTTTTAACTTTTGCACCAGTATCATTTAATGTAACTTTTACTTCTGGGTCAACTGTGCTTCTTACGTTTAGTTCATAGCTTCCAGTTGTTTGGCTTGTTGCACTAGTTTTATCTAAGTCTGCACTAATTTCTTTTATAGCTACATCTGTTGATTTCTTTTGAATTCTTACAACAAATTCTTGTTTAACTCCATTTAGCGTAACAATAATTTTTGCTTCTGTGACTCCAGTATCACTTACATTAACTGTTAGGCTCTTATTTTTTAGTACATTTCCTAATCCATCTGTTAATATAGCTGTTTCATCTCCTGTGCATGTTATATCTGTCAATTCTACTGTAGATACACTTGATGCAACTTTAATTATTGGTGTTTTATATGGATTGCTTCCAACACTAAAGTCTCCACCTAATAATTGTGATGTTTTCTTTATATTTCCATTTAGATCTATACCATTTATAGATACTAAGTTAGAGTTCTGAACTTCTATATTTAATGTATATGTTCTTAAAGTTACATCTGAATCTTCTGCTTGTACTTCTATTTTTACAGTAATTTTATTTAAATCTTTTCTTTCAATATTTGTTTGAGTTAAAGCATTTAATAATTGTGCATAAAGATCTTTTGTTGCGTCTTTAAGTTCTTCTTTTTCTCTTACATCACTATATGTAACTGCTTTATCTGAAGTTGTTACACCAATATTATTTATAGCTGATATATACATTTTTACTGTTGCATTTTTCTCTATATCTGTAATTCCTACTTCTAATTTGTTTGTTGATGATAATATTGCATGTGTAAATTCGTCTCTATCTGCTACTTTTTGCGCTTGATCTGTATTTACTGTTACTGTATTTATATTGTTATTTGCAGATTTTTTAACAAATTTAATTCTATATGTTATGTCATTTTCCTCTACATCTGTTGTTACTTCTATTTCTTCTGTAATAGTTGCTTTATCATCTACTGAGAAGTCTCTTGTATATGGTGCAGCTGCTTTATATAAAGTGTATGTATCTCCATTACCTCTATGTGATACTTTTACATGTTTATTATCAGCTGTAATATTATTTATTACTACACTTGTTTGTGCAGATGCTAAGTAAACTGTTGCTTCTCTTACTTTGTCACCCGTATCTTTGTCTACCTTTACTCCACCAAAGTTAGTAGATGTAATTGTATTTGGTGTACCATCATCTAAGTATGTAACTTTTATGTTTGCATCTGTCATTAATTTTGTAATTGTTAAAGTATCTGTTTTTATTTCCTCATCTTCGTAATATGCTGGATATAAATGTTTTCCTTCTGATTTTACTTGTCTTTCTACAACTATTGTTTGAATTTCATCTCCAGATATTGTTTGTGTATTTCCTTCTTCGTCTATATATGTATAAGGTCCAACTACACTTATATCTAATGCATTTTCATTCATAACGAATTCTGGATCTGTTGCTACTTCTTCATTGATTTTATGTCCATTTATTGACAATACTTTTAAGCTTACTGCTCCATTAGTAGCAATTCCTTTTACTGTAACATCATTTACTGATTGTAGTATTTTTGCTGTTTTGTTTTTGTCATTCTTATTTTCTATATCTACGTTCTTTTGGTCAGTTACATTGTATAAAGTAATGTCTCCTACTGTCATATTAGGGTTTATTGTTTTTAATGTTATATCGTAGTTTTTAACAGTTCCATTTTCTGCTGTTACTTTTATCTTTATGTGTTTTTCAATATTTCCTATTAAATCTGCTTGAGATAATTCTTTTATGTCTTTATCCTTATATTCTGCATACTCTGTTCCACCTATATCTGTCCACTCTATTTTTGCTTTAGAGTCTGCTACTAACTCACTTATAGTTAAGCTATCCATTTTTTCTGGAACACCAGCTGTAAGTTTATAAGTATCTGTTGCTTTATCATAAGTAAATTTACCGAAATCTCCTAAATGCTTTACTGTATCACCTTTCTCAGCATTACCTACTGTTAGTGTTAAGTTTACTAAGCTTGCATCACTATGTTGTTTTCTTGTATTTACTAAGTAACGTGCCTTATTGTTATCAAATTCTGAAGTTACTTCTATTACATACAATGAATCTTCTGTTGATAAAGTTACTTCTGATTTGTTTGTAATTTCTGTAAGTGTTGCTAAATCTACTGTTTGAAAATCTTGTTCTGGATCTTCTAATTTGTAAATTTTAACTGTTCCATTGTTTTTTGCTACCGCTTCCATAGTAAATTTACTATCTTTTGAAGTCATAACTATTTCTTTTGTTGTATCAGCATCTCCATATGTTGCTTTTTTCTTTTCTCCTAGAGTTGAACCTACTAATTCTACATAGTTTAACTTAGCTTCTGTGCTTCCTTTAACTATATCTAATGTTAAAACTTGTGTTTCTCCAGTAGATATTGTTAATGTTACTTGTACAGTAGCTTTTTCTGATAATAAGTTTACATTAAATGTTGAGCTTCTATTACTGCTTACTGTTCCTGTTACACTTGCTGTTATATCTTCATCTTTTAAATCATCATGTAAAGGATTTCCGTCTTTATCTATATAAGCTACATTAGCATTTACACCTGTTAAACTATAGCTTGAATTTACTTCTACATATATGCTTGCTTGTGTAGAATCCGGATGTACTCTTACAACTTTATATAGTTTAGCAATATCCTCTGCTGTAAGTGAAATTGTCTTAGCATTTGTTGTGTTTCCTGTAACGCTTGCTGATTGTATCATATGATGTTTTGATACTACTTGTATTGTATATGTTGTAGTATTTCCATCTTCAGATGTCATTTCTACTGTAATGTCTTGGCTTATATCTGATGGTATTACTCCATTTGGTATTACATTTCCGTCTTTATCTTTTATTACTACTGTTGTCTTTGAATCGTTTGGTTTAATTACTAGTTTAATATCTCCTAAATTATCTAGTACCTCTACTTTGTATTTAAGCTTATCTGTTGCATCTTGAACAAACTCACTATTTGATGCTACTACACCACCCTCTGAGTTTTGTAATTCTTTAGTGAAACTTGTATCTGCTGATAATTTATTCAATTTTAATGTATAGTTTTTCTTAGTTCCTTCTTCTGATGTTACTGTAAATTTAACTTCATTTGCATTTGATATGTCTGTTGTAATTTCAACTTTACCTTTTCCAGATGCTGAATCTATTTGTACTGTTGAATTTGCATCTTCTGCAGTTACAACTATTGTTGCATTAGTTGTTGACTCTGATACATCTATTGTATATGTTGTTTTGCTTGCATCTTTTGCATCAAGTGTTGCCAAATCTCCATCTACTGTTACGCTAGTTACATTTGTATTGTCAGTTGTTTTTGTTGCATTTAATACTTTTATTGTTTTATTTTGTCCATCTTCAGAAGTTACTTCTAAATACAATGTCTTTGTTCTTGCTCCATTGAATGGGATAGTTAATTCTACTTCTTCTGTTCCTTCTGCAATAGGTTTTACTGTATTATCTATTCTAGGATCTGCTTCATATACTCTTACTGTTGCATATTCACTTTCAGCTTTTACTGTTAGTTTTCCATCCTCTGTTGATTTTACTTTTGCATTTATTTCTGTAACTGTTTCTAATTCATTATATATTGTTGCATCTATTTTTACAGAATCGAATTCAGCATTATCATCCATTTCCTTTAATACTAATGCATAGGTATCTGTATTTCCATATTCTGCTTTTACTTTTATCTTAATTGTCTCTCCTACCTTATCACTATCTATGTCAATAGTATATTTTCCTTGTGAACCTGTTAATCCTGTTAATTCTTCATCGTTTACTGTAATTGACTCTATTATAGAATATTCATCTACTAAATCAATTGATAATGTATATCCAGTATCTGTTTTTACTACTTTTCCTATATAGTTATTTGTTCCCTTTGTTCTTGTAGCAGTACTCTCATAGTTACTTGGTGTTCCTGTAACTTTTAATACCTCTATTTCAGTATTTTCTGATTCTTTATAGATATATAGTGTATATGCTTTTGTGTCTCCGTTTTCTGCTTTTACAATTACAGGTACTTCATATTTATTATCTGTTACCTTTTTAGGCTCTAAACCTACATCTCTTCCTTGTTTCATAAATGTAAGTCCTCCGTTGAAAGAGATTGTTGCCTTTTTGCTTTCTGTTAATGGTATTATTCCAATTGTTTTATCTAACTCTGCTGTTTTATCATGTAATACTATTTCAAGTATATTACCTGGCACTTCCCTTGACTCTACTATTGGATCTCTTGAAATACCTCCAATATCTATTAATTTTATTACATCTATATTGTTATTTGAAGATATTGTTGAAACTTTTATTATGTAGTCTTCAGTATATCCTTCGTTTGTTGTAACCTTTACTACTACATCTGTAGTTTTGCTTTCATCTTCTTCTAATTCTTTAGATATTACTAATTTTGAATTACTTATATCGCTAGTTTTATCTACTCCATCGATTTCTATTTTTGCTATATCTTTATTTTCTAATTCTATAGTAATATTTGCAAGTTTGTTTTTATCAAGAATTTGTGCATTAAATTCTTGTAGATATACTGAGCCATCTTCTCCTAAAACTCTATCTGTAGTTTTAATTTCGCTCATATCTTTTATTTTTATAGCTTCTATAGAAGATTTTGATATTCTTAATACATATTGTTTTTCTGCTTTTCCATTTGCATTTAATATTTTTACTATAAATCTATTGTCTACATTTGGTAAGCTTAAATCTGCCATTTCAAATACTTCACCAGGATTTGTAGTTTTAATTACAGTTCCATCTGTTGTTTCTAATTGTATTTTATTTTCAATATTATCTATAGATATTTCTACTTTAGCTGTATTAGATTTTGGATCTACATATTTTGTAAATACTTTTTCTGTTTTTAATGTTTCTTTATTTAATACATCTTTTGCAGATAGCATTACATCATTTACTTTTACAATAAGTTCATTGTATATTAGTAGAATAAATTCATATTTGCTTCCATCATCTGCAGTTAATGTTATCTTTAACTCTTGTACAGATTTTGTTAAATCTAATCCTTCTACTTGCCAAATATTTTTGTCTGAATTAAATGTTGCAGTTAATATATTTCCATCTTCATCTTCTACTTGTACTGTATCATTAAATTCTAATTCTATGTTTAATGTACCTGTTGGGTTTGAACCTTCTACATTTACTACAAATTTATTATCTACATTTTCATCTGGCTCTGCAATAAAGTCTTGTAATGTATCGTTTATAAACATATTTTCTATTCTTAATAAATCTTCTGTAACTACTTTTATTGTTAATTCTTTTTCTTCTTTTGTTACTTTGTTTGTTATTTTTAATACTGTTTTTCCTAAATTCTTCGCTGTTATTTCTAACACTTTTTCATCTGTTATTTCTGCTATTTGTGTATTGCTTATTTCAAATTCATATTTATCTAAATCAAATGTTCCATTTCCAAATACATTGAAATTAGATTTTTCTTTTATAGTTGAAGCTTTTGTTTTTTCTTCTTTTTCTGCTCTATCTTTTAAATCCTTTTCTCCTACTAACACTTTCCAATCTGGTGCTACTCTTACTGCTTTTGGATCTAACTCAAATTCTTGGTCTCCAACTTTTACATATTTGTTACTTGATTTATATGTTATAGCATCTATTTTTGCGCTTGTTCCATTTCCTAATTCTCCTGATGTGTTTAATCCTGCTGAAAGTACATCACCATTTGTATTAATATAGTATGTATTGTTATATCCTGCTCCCATTGTAAATACATCTTCAGCTGCTTTTCTTGGATTATTAACTTTATTATTTGCACTCTCTAATCCTAATTGTCCATTTGCATTGTTTCCAAATGTATATAATTCTTTGTCGCTATTTAAGCACATAAATGAATCGCTATTTACACTTATATCTACTACTTTACCTAAACCTGTTAACTCACTATATACAGTTGGTGCTAAATTAAGTACTTTATATACTGTACCTTCACTTGTTAGAACCATCGTATATTCTGAGCCTGTTGCAACTTTTATAGCATTCTCTATTCCGTTAATTTTTGTTGCTATTCCATTTGAAAGAATATATGCGTTTCCTTCTATATCTGCTATTGCACTGTAGTTTCCACCAGCAGATACTGATATTACTCTATTATTTACTGGTCTTATAGCTGTTGGAATTTCAACTGTATCTCCCCATACATATACTATTCCAAATTCATCTAATGCTATTACTTGAGTTTCTCCTGCATCTATTTGAACAAGGTTGTTAATGTTATTTGTATTTAATACAGTCATTTTATCTGTTGCATCTATTCCTTCTAATCCTAATTGATGATTTGTATTATCTCCTAATACCCAAACTGTTTTATCTTTATTTATACCAACTACAAAGTCTCTTCCTGCTTTAATCCTATTAAATGACAAGCTGTTATTTAATAGTGATGGTATATTTGTTTTTGCAATATTATCATTTGTACCAAATGAATAACTTTCTCCACTTGCATTTGTTACTATTGTGAATTTATCTCCACCTTCAATTGCTGGTGCTTGTACAGCATCTTTTGGTATTACTTTTACTATTACTGATTTTGTTTTTCCTTCGTTTTTATCTTCTACATTAATTATAGTAGTACCTACAGAAACTCCTGTTATTACACCAGAATTATCTACTGTTGCAATGTCTTTATTTGCTGTTGAATATGTCAAGTCAGAATTATCTTTGCGTAATACATTTAGTTTGTATTGTCCATTTGCATTTATTGTATGTGTTCCATCTATGTTAACTACTACTTCTTGTTCATCTAGATATAATGTTGTGTTTGTTATCATAACTGGCTCATAGCTATCTGTAAAGTTTGTTCTTGTAATATCATAATCTCCAAATCCGAAAACAGTTCCGTCTTTCTTTATAACTGTGCTATATGTTGTTCCAGCATTTGAATTCATAACACTAGTTCCTAAGCTTGTTACTTGTCTAAATGTATTTATTTTATCTATTGATTTTCCAATTCCCAATTGCCCACGATTATTAGAACCAGCTACATATAGTCTTCCAGTATTTGTTACTACATGTATATGATTTTCTCCAATTGAAGCATTTTGTACTATTTCTTTAATTGTTGTTACAAGTCTAGGTTCATTTACTCTATTATCATTTATTCCTAAACCTAATTGTCCATTTGAGTTTTCTCCCCATACCCATAATCTTCCAGATACGTCTATTGCTGCACTTGATCTGTTTCCTGCTTCTATGTATGCTATTTTTGCTCCTAACTCTACCTTTTCAAAGTATTCGCTCTTTTGTACATCTCTTCCTAATTGCCCTGATGTATTTCTACCTGTTGTGTATACTGTTCCATCTGATGTTAATATCATTGCATGATATTCTCCAGCTGCTACATCTATTATTCCTGCTATATTATTTATTCTTACTGGTGAATATTGATCTGCATTTGTTCCAATTATTCCTAAAGAACCGCCATTATTTTTACCCCAAGTATATGCATATCCGTTTTTGTCTAATGCGATAACTTCACTTAATCCTGCATCTATTTTTACTATATTTGATAATACTTTTGTTGGTTCTGCGTGTACACTTGAATCTGCAGTTCCTGTTCCTAATCTTCCATTTGCATTGTATCCCCATGTCCATACATTACCTCCGGCATCTAATGCAACGCTAAACTCGTCTCCTGCTGCTATTGCTATTATTGATGCAGTTCCAACTGGGAATTCTACTTTGGTTGCTTTGTCTGAGTAGTTAACTTTTGCACCTGTTTGTCCATATCTATTATCTCCATATGCCCAAACTGTTCCATCTGATTTTAGTATTAATGTATGAGCTTTTCCACTTACTGTCATAGGCATAATTATTCTATCTGAAGGTAATTTAATATCATCTGCAATTTCTGCTACTTCTGGTAATACTGTTACTTGTATAATATTTTCAAAATCTTTACCCATTGCAGATTTTGTTCTTACAGTAACGCTTGCTGTTCCTGCCTTTACTGGTCTTATTGTTATTTCGTCTGTATCTTTATTTACAACTGTTGTTGTTATACTAATGTCATTTGATGTTGCACTTTCTACATCTATTCCTTGTTCGTATAATACATTTAATAATTTGCTTACTCCTGTAACTTTTACACTATCTCCATTTTCCTGTAGAGTTATATGATTTGTACTTAATGTTGCTCCTTCTGTTCCAACTCTTACTGCATTATAGCTTGTTATTGCTAGTCTATTTCCTAATTGCCCTATTTCTCCTCTTCCCCAAGCAAACGCATATCCTGTTGAATCAGCTACTACTGTAAACCCATCTCCACCAGAAACTAATATTATATCTTTTATCTTTTCGTCTGATTTAACTTCGAATGCACGTGCTGTATTTACTCCTGCTTCTACTGTGCTATTTCTTAGCTCACCACTTCCATTATATCCCCAAGTATATAATGTTCCATCTTTTCCAATAGCCATTGTGTGGTTTTCTCCAACATTTATGTCTCTTATATTAGTTAATTTAGAATTTTCCTCTCCATATAATACTTGTACTGCTGTATTATTTGAATTAGAATATATATCATTTCCTAATTGTCCTGATGTTCCTCTTCCTATTGTAAATACTTCTCCATCTTCTGTTAAAAATGCTGTATGTCCATTTCCAGAACTACTTGTTCTTGTTGCTTTTATTACACTTCCAGTAATTCCTGGTACTTGTTGTCCTGCTGTTAATGTTTTGTTATATAGTCCTATTGTAAATACTTTTCCATCTTTTGTTACTATATATTCATTTGTTATATCTATAGCATTTTTTAAGTTTTCACTTAAATCTACATTTTCTAATTTTGTTATTTGTTTAGGTACTGTTGTATTTATTGATGTATGATATACTCTATTTTTATAATATCTTTGATATCCAAATGCCCATAATGTTCCATATTTATCCATTGCTAAGCTGTAATTATCTCCAACTGCAATTTTTACTATATCTCTTAAATCAGTTACTTTTATTGGTAAGTATGAATAGTTACTTGATGTTGAATATCCTAATTGTCCATAGTAGTTATATCCAAAGCTATATACATCTCCTGTATTTGTTAATAATAATGTATGATTATTAGATGTAGCAATATCTACTACAACAATTTTTTCTCCATTTTTATCTACTAAATCTTCTAAAGCAAATTTATTCTGTTCTGCATCCCATGCATATAATTTATTATCTTTACTATCTTGTCTAATTACAAATTTGCCTGATAAATCTGTATAATTGTTTCCAACTTTATAACACTCTACTTCTACACCATTGTTCATATATGCATATATTTGTGTTCCATTATCATCAACTTTTGGTGTTCCGTCTGTATTTGTCTTTGCTTGTGGTTCTACTACTTCAACTTGTTTTGCAATTCTTACTTGAGTTGGCTCTACTATTGTTCCTGAATTTCCGTAATTTACATTGTTTCCCCAAGCCCATACTGTTCCGTCTGCCTTTAAAGCTATCGTATGATTTCCTACAGATTCCATTTTTGGAGTAACTAGTGTAGCTGTTTCTACAACATCTACATATAGTTTTGCATATACTCCTGTTTTATTTCCTTCTTCATCAATTTCTTCTGCAATTACTACTGCTTCACCTAATATGTTATTAGCTGTTATTGTATTTTCTTTTCTATCTCCTCCAAGTATGCTTAATAAATCTGAATTGATTACACGCCATGTGCAATTACTATCAGTTGAACTTGATTTTCTATTTCTTATATTAAATGAGTCAATCATACTTGTCTCTACAGTAGCAGTTTTTCCTTTTTCAATTGATACTCTTGTTATTTCATTTCCATTTTCATCTATGAATCCTAAGTAACTTTGTCCTACTTGTACTGGTTCATAATAGTAAGAAGTTGTGTCAATATTTCCAAGTAAACTATAATTTGAGTTTCTTCCGAATCCATAAACTGTACCAATGTTTGTTGATACAAATGTACGATTATAGCTACTACTATATTTTGATGCTGCCATTACTTCTATATTTGCTAATGTTTCTATCTTTGTTGGTGCTGTAACTGAACCTATACTTGATCCTAATCCTAATGTTCCAGCAATTGCACTTCTACCCCAAGTATATACGTTTCCTAGTTCGTCTTTTGCATAAGCTACTCTTACTCCGGCTTCTATATCAACAATGTTTACTCCTTCTGCAAATGTTACTTTTGTAGGTATTGTTGTTTCTGTTCCAGATACTAAATTTGTACTATTGTTGTTTTTTGTCCAAGTATATACATTTCCTTCAGCATCTAGTGCAATATAATATCCATATGTTGCATTTTTTGAATATGCTGAACTTGATACTTGTACTATATTTTCTAATCCATCTTTAAATGTAATTCTATTTGAATTGTCGTATTCCCATACTTTTCCGTCTTCTGTTAATATTAATCTTTCAGATATGTCTCTTACTTCTAATCCAAATGTATTTACAACTTTTGCATATCCGCTTCCATTATATCCCCATGCATATAGTTTTCCTGTATTATCTAATGCTAAATTAATATTATCAAATGTTGTTACTTTTACTATGTTTTCTAAATCTACATATGAAACATTTCCATTTTCATCTACTACTTGTGTTTTTACAATTACTGGTTTATTAGATGTTGTATTAGCATTATCTCCTAATCCATAGTTATTATATCCCATAGCCAATACTTTTCCGTCTTCTGTTACCATTAATGTTTCATTAAGTCCTGCTGCAACGTCTTTTACTTTTACATCAATAGCTAATTTTTCTGGTGTTTTTACTGGGTTATTTGAAGTTTGTCCTAATTCTCCGTATGAGTTTTGACCCCATCCCCAAACTGTTCCATCTGTTTTAACTGCAACTGTATGAGTATAGCCAACAGATATATTTGGCATTGTTACTTCATCGTTTGCTAATACATTTACTTTTACTCTTAATTTTGCTCCTGTATCTTGATTTTCTACTGTTACATATGTTGTTCCAGCTTGTTTTGCTAAAATTGTATTTCCTGATACTGTTGCAATATTTTCATCTTTTGATGTATATGTTACATCAATATCTTTTTCTGTATTTAATAAGTTAAATCCATAGCTATATTTAGCATTGATATTGCTTGTTTGTCCTATACTTAATGTAACTTCATTCTTATCTAATGTTAAATATGGATAGCTTATACATTTTAGTGTTGGTATAGCAGTTGATAATGTAGTTCTATTACCTAATTGTCCATAACTTGAATTTGATCCCACTGTCCAAACTGTTCCATCTGATTTTACAACAGTATAGTAGTTTGAACCTGCATCTATTAGCATTACGTTATTAAAGTCTGTTCCATCTTCTGCTTTTAATTTTGTAATTGTAGAATTATTTACATTTCCAGAGGTCCAGTATCCTATTGTTCCATCTGAGAATTTTGCAATTGCTCCATTGTTTCCAGATGCACCTGAAATATCTACAACTTTGTCTAATCCTAACATTGTTGGATAATTATATCCATATCCAAATGCATATACTTGTCCATTTACAGTTAATGCAAATGCACTACCGTTACCTGCCACAGAAGTTGATATTTTTATAATCTTATTTAATGCGCTAGCTTTTGTAGGAATATAGAAGTTTCCAGCTGTCGCGCATTGATGATTTCCATTGTATCCAAATGCATATACATTTCCTACATTTGTTAGTATATATGATGTATATTTTCCAGCCTCAATTTGTTTTATTGATTCTTCATTACTTAAATTGCTTAAGTTAACTTCTTTTGCACGTGTCTCGTTTGAAGTTGTATTTCCTAATCCTAATTCTCTATGTCCATTATATCCCCAACTCCAAACTTTTCCATTGCTGTCTAATGCTAGTGAGTAATTTTCTCCTGCTGATATTGATGTAATATTTTCTAATTTATAATTTCCTAAAACGTCTCTTGTTACAGGTTGTGTTTTGAATGCTCCATTTTCCCATTTGTATAAAATTCCGTCTGTATCTTTTTTTATTACAATATTTCCGTTTATATCTGTATATGTATCTTTTGCATCATTTAAATAACATTCTTTTTCAACACCATTTTCAGTATATGCATATATTACATTTTCGCCTGAATCATCTTTTACTGTTGGCGTTGGCATTGTTATCTTTTCATCTGTTGTTACTTTATCTAATTGATAACGCTTTACTTGTGTTAATTTTGGTTCTGTTGTTAATATTGATGCATATGATGATGTGTCAATTGTTCCATTTCCTAATTGTCCATAATTATTTGCACCCCAAGCCCAAACTGTTCCATCTGTTTTTAATACTAATACAAAGTTTGTTCCTACAGCTATGTCTTTTACATTTTCTAATCCTTTTACTTGAGTTGGTACTATTATTCCTGTGTAATTGCTGTGTTCTGAATCTATAATTCCTAAATTGCTATTATATCCCCAAGCCCAAACTGTTCCGTCTGCTTTTAAGGCAACTGTAAAGTTATCTTTAGTTTCCACTTTTGCAAATGCAACATTATCTCCTATAACTTCTACATTTAAGTATATAGTATTTTTTGAAGTTACAACTTCTACTAGTGTTCTTCCTTGTTGTTTTCCTACTAATATTCCAGTTTTTTCGTCATAGCTTGCTATTGTTTCATCTACTGATTTTATTGTTAAACTATCTTTTGAATTTTCACTTATTGAAGAATTATATAAGTTTACTCTTCCTCCTGTTACATATCCACCATTATCTAATACATCTAAAACGTTTTTGCTATCTTTTCCTGCTTGTAATCCTTGTGCTGTTATATCTAATACTATATCATCTCCTACAATATTCTTTACACTTATGCTTCCTATATAATTTGCAGTATATCTTGTTCCATCTCCTAATAATTTAAAGTTATTGCTTCCATCTGTATAATTTGGATCTATTATATCTGTTCCTGCTTCTCCCCAACCTAATACATATCCATCTGAATTTATTGCATATTCTGCAGGACCATAATAGTAATAACCAGCTGAATAACTTGATACTTTATCTATCTCTTTATTTTTAACAGCATCATCTATTACTAATTCTGTTGGTACGTTTATTGGTGAATTTGTATTTCCTATTCCTAGTTGTCCAAACTGATTATATCCCCAACCATATACTTTATTATCTGTGCTTACTACATAATAAGCTGTTCCTACTATTGCTATATTATCTTTTTCTTTATCCGTTCTTACTTGTACATTATCTAAATTCATTGGTTCGATAGGTCCTATATCGCCTAATTCCCATGTATAAACTTTGCCATTTGAACTTAGGGCCATTGTTCTTCCACCATGTCCAGCTTCTATTTCTTGGATTTTTTCGCCAACTTCTAAACCATTTAATGTTGTTTGATAAATTGGTGTGAAATCAAAAGCATTTCCTGCATCAAGCCCCCATAACCAAACTTGTCCATTACTATCTAATGCAACTACATGTCTCATACCAGCAGATATTTTTTCTATTATAGGTAATTCTTTTTCTGATTTGTTTTCTTCTATTTCTCTAATAGAAGTAAATTGTAAACTATTCTTATAACCTAATTGTCCATATGCACTATCACCTATACCTAATACTTTTCCAGCAGTAGTTACCATTACTGTATAGTCTTTTCCAGCTCCAATTTCTTTTATAGTAACATTATTTGGCATGCTTATTAATTGTGGATACAATTCTGTTCTTTTTGTAACACTTCCTGCTTGACCATAATAATTGTAACCCCACATATAAACTTTACCATTTGCTGTTAAAGCTACTGCATGAAATTCTCCTGCTGCAACTTGTACTACATTAGATAATTGAATATGGTTTCCATTTCTATCAGTTTCTTCTAATAAGACTGGTTGTTTGCTTACTGAGTCATTTAATGTTCCATTACCAAGTTGACCTTTATCGTTTTGACCCCAGCTCCAAACATTACCTTCACTATCTAATGCAACAGTAAAGTTTGCACCTGATACAACAGTTGCTCTTGTTTTATCTCCTTTCACTTCAATCTTCTCTTGTTCTTCATCATCATTAGTATCTACTGAAGTTGTGATACTTCCATCTTCTGAAAGACCATCTCCCTCGCCTAAATTTGCGGCGAATACCAATACTAAAAAGATACATAAAACAATGATAATTGCTATTATCTCAAGCAATCTTTTTCTTTTCTTCTCTGCACTCTCTAAGTTATTCATGGCTTCTTCTCCCTTTTTCTTTAGATTTTTTGTACTTGTTTTTACAATATACCTTTATTTTAGCTTTTTTTCGAGCTTAGTCAACAGCCTCACTACTCTTAAGTATATATATATAAGAACTATGCTGTTAGGGATATTCGCCTCTTTATACATAGGTGCTTATTTGTTAAGTTTACTTTACATTTACTTTACATTTGATCCATAAAAATCGCATTATTCTTAGGGAACACTGAGTTGTAAGCGACATTTTCACATTACATATGAAAATGTCATATACTATTTATATAAACAATTATATAAATAAAAGGAGTGACTTTTATTATGGATACACTAAAATTAGGGTCAACTGGACCTAACGTGCAATTGCTTCAGAGTACATTAAGTAAGCTAATGTTTTATTATAATAACATTGATGGAATCTTTGGAAATGCTACACAAACAAGTGTAAAGCTATTTCAGTCTCAATTTGGATTAAAAGTTGATGGTATTGTTGGCCCCGCTACTTGGTCTACTCTTATGCCATATATAAACGGATATACTATATATGAAATAAAACCAGGTGATACTTTATATTCCATTTCTAACTATTTTTCAACTACTGTTAACTCAATTCTTATAGCCAACCCTGGACTGATCCCAAATAGTTTACAAATAGCTAGAAAAATAATAGTACCTTTTGGCACTGTTATTCCAACTAATATAAGCTATACATATGAATTTATGCAAATGAATCTAAATTCTCTAAAGGCGATATATCCATTTTTGGAAACAGGCTTTATAGGAACAAGTGTACTTGGTAATCAAATCCCTTATGTCCGTATAGGTTTTGGCGATTATAAAGTATTCTACAGTGCTTCTATTCATGCTAACGAATGGATTACTTCTCCGCTACTTATGAAATTTATCGAAAATTTCTCTAACGCATATGTAAACAATAAAAGAATTAATGGATATGATACGCAATATATATTCAATAATACTTCAATTTATATAGTTCCAATGGCAAATCCTGACGGAGTTAATTTAGTAACAGGTAGTATAGCCAAAAACAGCGCTACTTACAATTCAGCAAAGTCTATAGCAAGTAAATATCCTTCTATTCCTTTTCCAAGTGGTTGGAAAGCAAATATAGAAGGTGTAGATTTAAACTTGCAGTTTCCTGCAGGTTGGGAGCAAGCTAAAGAAATAAAGTACTCTCAAGGCTTCACTGGTCCTGCTCCTAGAGATTTCGTTGGAAGCGGTCCATTAGTTGCAAAAGAAAGCTTAAACCTTTATAACTTCACTTTAGCTAATAACTTTAATCTAGTAATTGCTTATCATACACAGGGTAAAGAGATATATTGGCAGTTTCAAGATTACACTCCAAGCATAAGCAGACAAATTGCTGATAGATTTGCTGTCCTTAGCGGATACAGTGTTTCTGATACTCCATACAATTCAAGTTTTGCAGGATATAAAGATTGGTTCATACAAGATTATAGACGTCCTGGATTTACAATTGAAGCTGGAATTGGTGAAAATCCACTTCCTATAAGCCAATTTGGCCAAATTTACAACGACAATATACGGCATTTTATTAGAAGCCGCAATCGCACCTAATTAATTCGTTTTCGGGCGTACAGGACCGTCCGCCCCTACAGCAAAATTCGAAAAATTTTGTATTATTCATTATTAACTATTCACTATTCATTAACGGAACGACGAGGGCGTCGTTCCCTACAATGTTTGCAATATATCAACGAAAAAATCGATTTTTCTTTTGCAATAAAAAATACAATAAAAAAATAAAATGACGAATGCAAATGTAGAAATTTTAGAAATTCTTATGCAAATTTTATGGAAAGAGTTCGCGCTTGACGCGGAAGGGTGCCATAAAATCTAATTAGAATTTCTTAAATTTTGTAATGTAGCCGAGGAGTTTTATTTTTTTATTGTATTTTTATAGCATATTACAAAACATAAGGGCGCAAACATGCGCCCCTACGATTAATTATTCACTATTCATTATTAATTCTTCACTCTTGCCTCTAGGCAAGCGGTGTGCCCCTACAAATTTCCTATTTGTTTTTAATCTCTATTACAAATGCCTCATTCTCATTAACTTTTACTCTATACGTTAATTCTTTCTCATTTAAGATTATATCAACGTTTTCTTCATTTAGTTTTTTTGATATTCTACTATTTAATACAACCTCTATAGAACCTTTTTGTAGCTCTTCTTTGTATTTATCTATTGAAACTGTTCTATATTTCTTAGTTACTTTTTCTTTCCCTAGTAATTTTCTTTCTCCTTCTGATACTGCATATATTTCGACATTCTTCTTTGTTATAGCTGTTATTAATAGTAGTAATAATCCACTTATCGTTACACCTGCAAGTGCTGGTATTAAAGTGCTTGTAATGTCATTTTCCGTAGAGTTCGTCTCATCTTTTACACCTAAAACTTGAGATGGTTTTTCTGATGGTTTTGTAGTTACTTCTATTTTTTCATATTGTACCATTACATTTAAGTCTTCTTCTACAACATCAAATTCTGTATCCCATCCTATGAATTTATATCCTTTTCTTTCTTCAAGTTCTGGTGCTGTTGCAGATTTTCCACTTTCTACTTCTTCCATTTTTAGTATTGTTCCATCATAATTTATGAATGTTACTGTATATTTTATTACTTCTGATGTAGATGGTTCGCTTGGATTTACTGGATTTGTTGGCTTATTTGGTTTATTTGGTTTCACTACAGTTTTAGCTTTTACATTTACAACAAACTCTGTTGTAAATCCATCGTATGTTACTGTTATTACTTGTGTTCCTACTTTGTTTGGATCATATCCACTTATCATTTCTTTTGTTACTGCTATTTCTTTAATTCCACTTGATTTTGTTACATTAAGCACTGCCCCTGTTACATCTATTGCATTACCTTGTGTATATTCTGTTTTATTTGGTAATGTTTTCATTGATATTCCTAAAGTGCTGTCCATTACTGTTACATCAAATGTTGCTGTCTTTCCTAAATATGTTACTGTTATTACTTGTGTTCCTTCTTTTGTTTTTTCATATCCAGATACCATTTCTCCTGTTATATCTACTTCGTTTCTAGTTGCTCCACTTGCCATTTTCTCTGCTACCTTTCCTCCTGCAAGTTCTAAAGCTTCTCCGTATTCATATGTTAGTTTATTTGGTTTTCTAGTTATTGCAATTCCTGTAGCATAGTCTTTTACATTTACTGTATATGTATCTGTTTTTTGTTTTGTTTCCATTCCATTATCTGTTTCTTCACTATATGTGTATGTTACAGTTAATGTTTGGTCTCCTAATCTGTTTGGATTATATCCTGTTACTTTTACTTTCGCATCTGTCATTGGTATTACTTTTGTTTCTGTTTGTGTAATTACTGTTATTTCTCCATCTGTTATATTTAAAGCATCTCCATATTTATAGCTTGTTTCTGGTATTTTTGTTATACTCATGTCCTCTGTTGCGTCTATTACTTTTACTTTAAATGTATCTGCAAATGTTGTTCCAATTCTGCTTACTGTCACTTCTTTTTCTCCAACTGTTGTTGTATCAACTGCTCCTATTGTATATTCTGAAGCTGTAAGTGTTGCTCCTGTTGCTCCACTTGCCATAATATTTTTTATAACAATATCATTAAAGCTTACTGCTTCATTTAGTTTATATACTTTCTTTGCTGGTTCTTTTGTTATATCTATTCCTATAACTTTATCTTGTACATTTATTGTATATGTATCTGTTTTTCCTTCATATGTTACTATTACTGTTTGATTTCCCACTTTGTTCATATTAAATCCAGATACCATATCTGTTGTTAGTATTACTTTTTTATCTGGCGTTCCACCTGCATATTTTGCAAGAATATATAAATCTGCTCCTGTATCTTTATCTGTTACATTAATTGTATCTCCATATTCATATACTTCTTGTAATTTTGTTTTGTCTTCTATTTCTATAGAGTTTATATAATCTTTAATCTCTATTTGGAATGCATTTGCCTTTACAACTGTTCCATATGTTACTGTTATTTGTTTTGGTCCTATTGAATTCATATTATCAAATGATGTTATGTCATTGTTTGATAGCATATCTTTTGTCATCGGTATTGTATCATTTGCATGTGTAAGTCCACTTGCCCATACTTTTGTTATTGTTGCACCTGCTAAATCTATTGCATCTCCATAGTTGTATTCTAATTTACTTGGTGCTTTTAACGTAATATCTGCTACATAGTCTTCTATTACTGTTATTGCTTGATTGTCTGTAAATCCTCTATATGATACTACTATCTTGTTATCTGTTACTTGTAAGCTTGCTGATGGTGCAAATGTTACACCCTTTGTAGCATAGTCACTGCTTATTACTAATGGTTTTTCGTGATCGTTATAGTTAACAGTTATTTCCATTCCTGTTGGTTCAAAGTCTTGTCCTTCAATATAATTTACCTTTGTTGGTGCTTTTGTTATTTCTATGCTTTCTACTTGTCTTTCGCTTACAGTTATTGCTACATTTGCAGTTGGTGCACTTGCTTCTTCTGCTATATCTGTTCCATTATATGTTATTGTTATCTCTGTGTTTGCTGGTGTTAAGTCTCCTGATGGACTTATTGTATAATCTGTAGTTGGTGCATCTGTTCCATCGTTATAGTATGCTGTAACTACCATTCCTGCTGGCTCAAATGGATGTCCTTCTACATAGTTTGTTGTTGTTGGAGGTGTTGTTACTTCTATATTTGTTACTACTTTTTTTGCTACTTCTACACTAGTTTTAGTTTTTTCTATTCCTGCTACTGCATCTGTTCCTGTATATGTTACTTCTATTGTTTGTGTTCCTACTGTATTTAATGTTGCTCCATTTGCAGGAGCTGTTGTATAATCTGTTGTAGTTTTAGTATCTCCATCATTATATGTTGCTGTAACTACCATTCCTGCTAATTCTAGTGCTTGTCCTTCTACATAGCTTGTTTTTGTTGGTACTGTTGTTACTGCTATGCTTGTTACTTTCTTTGTTTCTACTGTTATTGTAGTTGAATCTGTTGCTATTCCTACTACTGCGTCTGTTCCTGTATATGTTACTGTTATTTCAGTATCTGTTAATGCTAATGTTGCTCCATTTGCAGGGTTTGTTGTATACTCTGTTGTTACTTGAACATCACCATCATTGTATGTTGCTGTTACTACCATTCCTTTTAAATCTAGCGCTTGTCCTTCTACATAACTTGCTTTATCTGGTCCTTTTGTTACTGCTATGCTTGTTACTTTCTTTTCTACTACTGTTATGTCTTGTGTAGCTGTTTTTCCACTATATGTTACTGTAACTTGAGTATCTGTTGTTTGCAAAGTTGTTGACGGTGCAAATGTTACACCTTTTGTAGCATAATCACTGGCAATTGTTGTTGTATCTCCATCATTATATGTTACTGTAATCACCATTCCTGTTGGATCAAAGTCTTGACCTTCAACATACTCTATGTCTGTTGGAGGTGTTGTTACTTCTATTTTTAACACATCTCTTTTTAATACTTTTACTTGTATTTTGCAATCAACATCATTATAATATGGTGCATTTGCTGTGTTCATTTTATATGTAGCATCTATTTCATGTATATTGTCTGCACCTTCAACATATGTTAAAGTTCTAGTTCCATCTTTCCATATAACGTCACCATATTCTGTTGATGGTAACCCATTTTGTATTGTAGATAATGCTTTTCCTTCTACTATTTCTAATTGTTCGCACTCTGGTGCTTCAAGTGTTGCTTTTCCTACATTTACTGTAACTTTTGTTGAGACTTCATCTGTTCCATCATTGTATGTAAATGTAATTTCCTGTTCACCAATTTTTGTGTTATCAAAT
The DNA here is from genome assembly GCA_949840345.1 of uncultured Eubacteriales bacterium. Taxonomy (GTDB): domain Bacteria; phylum Bacillota; class Clostridia; order TANB77; family CAG-508; genus CAKPQL01. The sequence goes on along the minus strand of CATKWX010000003.1, from coordinate 17,132 downwards.
CCTGTTACTTTTAACTCTGATTCTGCATCTTCAAAATCAAAATCTGATAAATTAACTGGCCCATATTCTCCACTTACATATTGTGTATATAATTCTGCTCCTTCATAATTTAATTCATCTTTATATACATATTCATTCTTTAAATTTTCTACTCTTATTCCTAATAATTTATCTTCTACTTGTACTGTTACTTTTCCTTCTATTATTTTACCATTATTAGGATAGTTTACTGTTAACTCTTGTTGCTTAGATATTTTATTGTTGTATGTTGTTGTATCAATCCAAGTGAAATTTAAAGGTACAGTTGCTCCTTCTGCTCCACTTGCCATTATCTCTGTTATAGTTATTCCGTCAAAATCTGAAGCTAATATTACTTCATTATATTTAGTTGTAGCTTTTCCATTTACTCTTATTTCTTTTATAGTATCTTCTACATTTACTGTATATGTTGTATTTACACCTGCATAAGTTACTTTTAACACCTTGTTTTCTGTAGGTTGACTTAAATCTACTTCACTTCCATCTAGTTCTGTAACTGTTACATCGCCTGAAGACATTACTATTTCTCCATATGATATTCCAGATAGTCCAATTATTTCTATTGCTCCGCTTTTAGCAAATGTGCTTCCTACTGTAAGAATTGCTTCTGGTGCATTTGTTTCAGATATCTTTATTTCTTTAATTTTATCATTTACCATTATATTAAATGATGTTGTTTTTTCACTCTCTTCATCTTTATATGTAATTTCAATTTCTTGAATACCTGCAGATTCTTTAGTTACTGAATTATATTTTGCATCCTTTACCTTCTTTATGTCAGCTTCTTCGCTATTTAATGAAATTCTTGAATCTGAAAGTGATATTTCATTTATATTACCTGATTTTGTTATTGCTTTTATAAATAATTCTTCTTTAGGTATTATATCTCCATCATAAAATGTAAGTGTTCCAAGAACATTGTTTTTATCATAAAATTCAATAGTTTCTATCGGATCTATTACATTAATTTCTAATTCTGTTGAAGCTCCTTTATATTCAAATGTTAATTTTGGGTTTTTAATATCTACTATTGCTCCTATTTGTTCTCCTGTTTTTACTGTTACTCCTTCGTCTTTCATAGATATGTCTTTAGTTGACCCATCTGTATATGTTACTGTAAGTTCTCCACCTTCCAAATCAATTGTATCACCTTGTGTATATTTCTTTCCAACTGTCGGATTTGTTTTTACTGCTATTGATTGTACTGATGCTCCTTTGAATTCTTTAGTTGCAAAATATTTCGTATCTAAATCGGCATATATTATTCCATCTCCTGCAGAACTTAAACTAGCATCTTCTTCTCTTAAAGCTATTGATGTAAAATCAGTATCTTCTTTGCTTTTATTTATTATAAAATCATCTGCACTAACTTGCGAAATTGTTAAATCTTGATTCTTAACTTTAAAAAATATTGTACATACATTTTGTTCATCTATAAATGATATATAATCTAAACTACTTGATGAAGAAGACGCAGTATTAGCTGCAAAATATATTTCTCCATTTTCTGCATATCTATTACTGGTAATATCTATACCAAATTGGTCACCATTGCTAATTTCGATACATCTCTCAACACTAGTGGTTTCTTCTCCTGTTATTTTATCTGCTGGGACAAATTTATCACTGTCATATTGCATGTATATTGACCATGAATTAGTACTTATATTTTGTAAACACATATTTACTTTAAATATCTTATTTCCATTTACTTCTTCGAATTCTTTTACTCCTGGTCTTATAATCATTATTGACTTATCTTCACTTGCTGCTTTAGATTCTTTCAGCAAGCCAAAATTAGGCAATACCCCGACTAAAATAGTAATTATTAAAATAATACTAGTTATTCTTTTTGCTTTCCTTTTAATATTTTCCATTAAACTCTCCTCCAAGTTTTATTTTTTATCAACACTAATTATAGTTAGAGTTAATCGCCTTTTGTGCTTTGTTGTTATACGGAACGGCTTTGGAAGCCATTCTCTACAGCAATTATGCATTTTTCATTTTTATGCTAAATTCTTTATTGTCTATATCTTTTACTTTGTATGTAGATTTTTTACCTTTAAATATTATATCTACCATTTCTTCGTCTAATTTTCTTGTAATGTTTTTATTTAAAACAATTTCTATATTTGATTTTGCTAGTTTTTTCTCATATTCGTCTAAATCTATTCTTCTGTTATTCTTTGTTATTTTTTCTTTTCCAACTAGTTTTTTCTCATCTTCTGTTATTGCATATATTTCTACATTTTTTCTTGTTACAAGTGCTATTAGTAATAGAAGTATTCCTATTGCTCCTATACCTATTGCTGTTGGTATTATTATTCCATTTAAATTGATTTCTTCTGTTTTTGCTTCATCTTTTACTCCTAGAACTTCTGCTGGTCTTTTAACTCTTACTTTAAATGTATCTGTATATTCGAAACCATCTTCTCCTATATATGTTACTCTTACAATTTGTGTTCCTACTTTTTCAGAGTCAAACCCACTTATCATATCTTTTGTAACTGGTATTTCGTCTATTCTATTTCCTTCTCCATCAAATATTTCTATTGTTACATCAGATAAGTCTAAATCTTCTCCCTTTTCTACTTCCATGTCATCTGGTGCATTTACTTTGGCTCTTATAATTTCTTCATATTTAGCCATTACTATAATATCTTTTTCTACTACTTCAAAATTTGTATCCCATCCTAAGAATTTATATCCTTTTCTTTCTTCAAGCTTTGGAGCTGTTGCAGATTTTCCAATCTCAACTTCTTCTGTTTTTATTACACTTCCATCATAATCTATAAATGTTACTGTGTATTTGTCTACTTCAGATGTAGCTGGTTTGCTTGGATTTACAGGTCTGTTTGGTTTATTTGGTTTTTTCTCTGCTTCTTTTACATTTACAACAAATTCTGTTGTAAATCCATCGTATGTTACTGTTATTACTTGTGTTCCAATTTTTCCTGGATTATATCCACTTATCATTTCTTTTGTTACTGGTATTTCTTTTGTTCCACTTAATTTTGTTACATTAAGTACTGCACCTGTTACATCTATTCCTTCACCCTCAGTATATTCTATTTTGTTTGGTAATTTCTTCATAGATATTCCAAGTGTTTTGTCTACTACTGTAACGTTAAAGCTTCCCACATTTTCTTTACCAAATGCATTTACTTTTATTGTTTGTAAACCTAGTGTTGTTGCACTATATTCACTTATCATTCCACCTGAAATTTCAGTTGTATCTGTTGTTTTTCCACTTGCCCATACTTTAGAAACTGTTGCTCCTATTAGGTCTAAAGGCATTCCATAATCATATGTTGTTTTTGTTGGTGGTGTTATTATTACTCCTGTTTCATAATCTTCTACTTTTACTGTATATGTATCTGTTTTTTGTCTTGTTTCTACTCCTGTTTCTGTTTCCTCTGTATATGTGTATGTTACAGTTAATGTTTGATCTCCTAATCTATTTGGATTGTATCCTGTTACTGTTACAGACGAATCTGTCATTGGTATTACTGTTCCTACTGTATTACCTTCAGTTTTTACTGTTATTGTTCCACCTGCTAAACTTAATCCCTCTCCATATTTATAGTTTACTTTTGGTAGATCTGATATAAACATATCTGTTGTTACATCTATTATTTTTACTTTAAATGTATCTGTATATGTTGTTCCTACCTTTGTTACTGTTATTGTTTGCTCTCCTACTTTAGTACTGTCAAAGCCTGTTATTGTATATTCTGAAGCTACTAATTTTATTCCTAGATTTCCACTTGCCATTACGTTTGTTACTTCAATATCTCCAAAATCTTGCATTTCATTTAATTTGTATAATTTCTTTATAGGTTCTTTTGTTATATCAATTCCTACAATTGCATCTTTTACATTTATTTTAAATGTATCTGTATATTTATTTCCTTTATCGTCTGTATATGTTACTGTTACTGTTTGATTATCTTTTACAGTTGTCATGCTATATCCTGATAACATACCTGTTGTAATGTCTTCTATTACAGTATTTCCACTCTTGTAATTAATGCTTATTTGTCCTCCTGTTACATCTATCGCTTGGTTATAATTGTAATCTTTCTCTAGAATAGTTTTATCTACTATTGAAATGCTTTCTATAGCATCTTTTACTGTAATTTGGAATGTGTTATCACTTGTTTTTCCATCTATTGTTACTTTAACATTATATGTTCCTATTTCATTCATATTCGCAAAATCGAAACTTGGCTTTTCTGTTATTGATAACATGTCTAAAGTCATTGAAACATTTTCTGTTTTTCCACTTGCCCATACTTTGGTTACTGTAGATGTTCCTAAATCTATGTTATCTCCGAAGTCATATTCTGTTGTTCCATTAAAGTTAAACGTTATATCTGTTATCACATCTGGTTTTACAGTTATAGTAATATCTTTTGATACTTTTACGCCATCTTCTTCATATTCTATAGTAACTATACCGCTATCAGCTTGTGTTAAAGGTCTATTTAATATGTTTCCATTTTTGTCTTTAATTATATAGTTTGTTACTTTCTTGTCGTCTGCAACACTGTACTCTGCTGTAACTTCCATTTTATTATCTGCATTAAATGTTTGTCCTTCATAATATTCTAGTGTTGCGTTTTCTACTCTAATGCTTGTTAGTGTATCTTTTAATGATACATTTAATATAGCCTCAAATGTATCACCATTTGTTGCACTGTTTGTATCATTATCTGTATATGCTACTGTTAAACTTTGGGTTTCTGTTGAATTTTCATTATACGCTGTTTTTATCATTGCTGTAGTTAATGCTACTGGTGTTTGCTCTCCAGCCCCCTCATATACAACTGTGTATGTTATGCCATTTATCAACTCTTCTAGTGATGTACCACAATTTGCTTCAATTGTGTCTTTGCTTAATTTTATTTCTTTTACTTTATCCTTTACAGTATAAGCTGCTTTTTCATCTGTGTTTGCAATTGTTACATTATAATTTGAGTTTTCAGATTTTACTGTTATGTCATATGTATCAACTATGTCTTTGTTTGCATTTGTTTCTAATACTACTGCTTCGTCTGTTCCAACTACTGTTCCAACTGTTACTTGGTATGTTAATTCTACTAATTCATCTTTTATTTCACTTTCTTTATTATCTATTGATATTGTTATAGGTCTTGCAGTTATTGTATATTTTCCATCTACAAATGTTACATCATAATTTGTATTTGTTGCTGTTCCTGTTATTGCATATTCGTCTACATCTGTTCCCTCTGCTTTAGTTAATGTTATTCCTAAATCATCTCCTGTTATAACATCTCCAACTGTTACATTAGATGTTAATGTATCTATTGCATCTCCATATATACTTGTTTTATTATCTATTGTTACTGTTACTGGTCTTGCTGTTATTTCATATGTTCCAATTTCTATTGGTGTTGTTATATTTTCATAGTTTGTTGCTCCTATTGTTGTTATTTTTACTGTATATGTTCCAACATCTGTTGGATTTGCTACTTCTGTAGCCCCTTGCCAGTATGTTGCTACTATTGTTCCTGCTCCACTTACTTTTGCTGTTACATTTGGTGTTTGTTTTGTTCCGTTATATGTAAATGTTTTTGGTGTCATTTCTATATCGCTTAATGCTAATTGTTTTTTCGTTATTGAGAAGCTTCCTATTTCTATTTCTGGCAATCCGGCTGTTCCATTTGCAGCAAAATAGTTTTCTCCTTCATTTATATTTACTTTTACTGTATATGTTCCATAATCTGATGTATTCGTTGTTTCTATTCCATCTTTATAGTATTTTACTGTTATTGTATCTCCTGCTCCTACTATTCCTGCTTTTATACTTGCAGTTGCTGTTAAAGCACTTCCGTCATATTCTTTATCTGTTGGTATTGTTTTATCAAAATCTTCTGCTGTTAACATTGCTTTTCCTATTGTGTATGTTCCTAATTCTGTTTCTGATAATCCTGTATAATTTGTTCCATCTAGCACACTTACTTTTACTGTATATGTGTCTGCATTTCTCATTTCTGTTGTTTTGGTTCCATTTGATTTATAGTATGTTATTGTTACTGTTCCTGCTCCTGTTGGTACTGTTGCTGTTATTATTGTTTCATTACCATCATATATTTTTGTTGCTGGTAATGTTATACTTGGAATTACATCTTCTATTTTTAATGTCTTTTTATTTACTATTACACTTTTTGTTGTTTCTGTTAATGTTAATGGATTATAGTTTTTTCCACCATTTGAACTTACTTTTATTGTATATGTTCCTGCATCAACTGGAGATTTTTCTGTTCCATCTTTATAGTATTTTATATCTATTACTACATCATCTGCACCTAATACTGTTGATTTTACTTTGGCCACTGCTGTGTTTGGTTGCCCATCATATTCTTTTGCTGCAGGTGTTGTAATTTCTATATCGTTTAATGTTAAATCTGCTTTTTCTATTTCATATGTTCCAACTTCCATTGGCGTTGTTATATTTTCATAGTTTGTTGCTCCTGTTGTTGTTATTTTTACTGTATATGCTCCTGCATCTGTTGGATTTGCTACTTCTGTAGCTCCTTGCCAGTATGTTGCTACTATTGTTCCTGCTCCACTTACTTTTGCTGTTACATTTGGTGTTTGTTTTGTTCCGTTATATGTAAATGTTTTTGGTGTCATTTCTATATCGCTTAATGCTAATTGTTTTTTCGTTATTGAGAAGCTTCCTATTTCTATTTCTGGTTTTTCAGCTGTTCCATCTGCCGCGAAATAGTTTTCTCCTTCATTTATATTTACTTTTACTATATATGTTCCGTAATCTGATGTATTTGTTGTTTCTACTCCATTTTTATAGTATTTTACTGTTACTGTTGTTCCTGCCCCTACTATTCCTGCTTTTATACTTGCAGTTGCTGTTAAAGCACTTCCATCATATTCTTTATTTGTTGGTATTGTTTTATCAAAATCTTCTGCTGTTAATGTTGCTCTTGTTATTTCATATTTTCCTTTTGTACTATTTCCATTTTCATTTGTAAATGTTACTGCATAGTTATTATTATTTACACTTCCTGTTATATCGTAGTTGCCTACATTACTTGTATTTGTTGCTGTTGTAGTTAAATTTACTATGTTTTCTAGTATGTCGCCTGTTGCTAAACTTCCTATTGTTACACTACCTGTTAATTCTACTAAATTTTTTCTGTATTCACTTGTTTTGTCTTGTATTGTTACTGTTATTTCTCTTTGAGTTATTTCATATGTTCCGTCTACAAATGTTATATCATAGTTCTTATTGGTTGCCTTTTCTGTTCCTGTTATTGCATATTCTCCTACATTGCTTGTTTCTGTTGCCACTGTAGCTAGATCTAATATACTTTCTAGTGTATCACCTAAAACTATGCTTCCTACTGTTACATCGCATGTTAATTCTTCTAAATCTTGTCCGTACATACTTGATTTATCTGCTACTTTTACTGTTATTTCTCTTTTTTGTATTTCAAATGTTCCAACTTCTGTTAATGTTGTTATATCTGCGTAATTTGTTGCATTTTCTGTTGTTATTTTTACTGTATATGTTCCTGCATCTGTTGGAGATACTACTTCTGTTCCTTTTTCATCATAATATTTTATATCTTTTACTGTTCCTGCACCATCTGGAATATTTATTGTTGGTATTTTTTCATTTCCATCATATATATTATTTTCTGGATCTGTTACTGTAATTTCGGCTATATCTAATACTGCCTTTGTTACTGAAAATTCTCCTAGTTTTAATGCATTTACCGCATTATAATTATTTCCTTCTATTACACTTACTTTTACTTCATATGTTCCATAAGCTGATGTGTCTGTTACCTTTACTCCATCTTTATAATATTCTACTATTACTTGATTTCTTATATCATCTGCTCCTGGTACTTCTGTTTTTATTGTTGAAGTTACTGTTACAGGATTTCCATCATATTCTTTTGTATTATTTTCTGGCATACCTAATAAAGCAAAATTGTTTTCTACTAATGTTGCTTTATCTATTGTTAATTTTGCCCCTAATGTATTCCCTTCTTGTCCATCTACTTTTATTGCTTTATAGTTTTTGCTTATTGCATCATTTGCTGGATCAAATGTAAATATTGCTGTTGCATTATATTCTTCTGCTTCTATTCCTTTATTATCTGTATAGTTTACTACTATTCCTGCTGGTATTGTTCCTGTTACTGTTATTTCTTTTTCGTTTCCATCATATGTTTCTGTTTTATTTACAAATGTTATTCCTGTTAATGTATATTCTTCTGCTTTATTAACTTTAACTTTTACTTTTAAATTTTCGTATCCTGCATAGTTTATATCAAACTCATTACCAACATCAGTTGCATCTCCTACTGATGTTGTTGGAGTTGTCCAACTAAATCCTGTTGGTAATGCTCCATTTTTATATTTTACATCTGCTAATGTCTCTCCATATGTTGCTGTTAGATTTGAAGGTATCCCTAAAACTTCTACATCATTTGTTTTCACTTTAGCTGGATCTGTATTTGTGTATTTAAGTAAGTATGTATTTTCTCCTACTGATAATGTATTATTTCCATTATCCCATTCAAATCCTTCTGGCACTTCTACTGTTGATAAACTATCTTCTTCTGTTCCTACTAGTTTTGTTGGAAATACTACAATATCAAATGTAGCAGTTTGCCCTTTATAATTTACTGTTATTGTTTGTACTCCAGCATTATTTAGTTTATCACCATTTGTGATGCTTGTTGTATATCCAGTCGTTACTTGTTCTGTTGTTTCTGTACCATTATTATCGTATTTAGCATTAACTGTTATCCCTGTTAAATCTAGTGTATCTCCAACTTTATATACATCTTTTGTTGGCGCTGTTACTTCTATTCCTATTAATTGTTTTTCAGCTATTGTTATTGTTTTTGTTGCAGTTTTGCTTGTATCTTCTTTTAATGTTGCTGTTATTATTGTATCTCCTGAGTTTGTTAATGTTATTTCGTTTCCAACTATACTATTTCCTGTTGATGTTAATGTGTATTTATCACTAGTTAATATTTTATCTCCACTTTTTTCATATGTTGCTATTACTGATATTTTAGATAAATCTATTGTATCTCCTTGTTTATATGAAGTGTCAAATCCTTGAAATTCTATTTTTGTTATTTTTTCTTCTCTTACAGTTAATGCTTGTGTTGCAGAAACTTCCCCATCTACTTTATCTGTGCCAATATAAGATACTTTTAAGCTATCTCCTATGCTTAATGTAGTATCTGCTGTTAATGTATTTTCATTTGTTCCATTAACTATTTTTACTTCATAATTAGTATCACTTAATATACTATTTAATGTAACTTCTTCAGTAGTAGTAGGTGTATCATTGTATGTTTTTGTTACTTTAACATTAACTAAATCTAATTTATCTCCTACTATATATTCTGCTGCTATTCCTGATATTGATAAACTTTGTACCTTTTTTTCTTCTGGTTGTGGTGTAAAATCAAATTCCTCACAATAAAACCAGTCACCATCAATATCAGCATATATTATACCGTCTCCTGATGAACTTAAATCAGCTTCTTCATCACTTAGCGCTATTGATGTAAAATCTGTATCATCTTTGTTTTGATTTATTACAAAATCATCATTAGTAACTTGTGAAATAGTCAAGTCTGGACTTTTTTCTGTATTTACTCTAAAAAAGATTGTACATATTTTCTCTTGTTCTGTAAATTGTATATAGTCTAAACTTTGTGATGAAGAAGACGCAGTATTAGCTGCAAAATATATTTCTCCATTTTCTGCATAACTATTGCTGTTAGTATCTATTCCAAATTGATTACCATTACTTATTTCAATAGATTTATTAATATTAGTAGTTGCTTCCCCAGTTGTTTTATCTGCTGGAGTAAATTTATCACTATTATATTGCATATATATTGACCATGAATTAGTACTTACATTTTGTAAACATACTGTTATTTTAAAAATTTTATTATCTCCAATTGTATCAAAATCTTCCATTTCAGATTTTACTATCATTTTTGCTTGTTCTGAATTTGCTGCATATACTACATCATTCAATATTCTCCAATTGGGCATAGAACTTATCAATATTGCAAAAATCATCATAATACTTATAAATTTTTTTAAGAAATTATTTTTCATAAGTTCCTCCTTCTAAGTTATATATTTTTTTCACTATGTTTTGCCCTCTTGTTCTATATGTGTTATATGATGCAGTAAACCAGTTGGAATCTTTTGTACCATTTATACCGGTTCTATCTGAAGCATCATCTAAATTGATTTTTTGATTAGCTTTCCCTCCCTTTTTATCCTTCGTATAAATATTTGAATCATATGAATTCATTAGTCCATCATTATTTATATCTCCAGGAATTATGTTTATTTCCTCAAGCTCTTCATATTTTGAAAAATCAATATCTTTATTTTCTGAGTTAATTTTTACATTTGTTATTATAAAATCTCCATAATAATCTTTATCAATTAAAATCACATATTCTCCAAATTCAATTGATGGTATTGTAAATGTTCCATCAGCCTCAAGTTGTATTTGATGTTCTTGATATGGTTGTGGTAGTCCAATTTCTTTCTCTTCTCCAGTATTGCTTAATTTAGTGTTCTTATAAGTTGCTCCAGTTGTTTTCCACATTTTCATATCTTTTACTGATTCATCTTTCATATCAAATATTTTTATTGTAAGTGTTTTTATAGTTGCATTTAATTTTACTTCATTATCTTTTGGATTTATTATACTTGCCTTTATTTTTCCACTTATACTTCCGTATTTTTCATATGTAAATTCTACTATTTCTGTACAATTTTCTCCATTTGCTACATCTCTTACATAATAGCTTTCTTCTCCTGGTGTTACTCCATCATCACAAGATACTTTTATCCTACTTGTTGCTAATTCAGTTTCGTCTAATGTTGTTCCTTCTGTTTGTCTAAAACTAAATTTTCCTAATAATACTGGATCTATTGCACTTATATTTGAATTTTCATCTTTTTTTGACATTATAAATTGCATTGCTTCATTATTTCCGTCTGATGCTAAGTATCTAAATAAATCTATATCTAATGAACTTGCATATTCAGTTTCAAAATTAAATGCTTTTGATAACGTCTCTGTACTATTTTGATCAAATTCTGCTTGTTCTAGTAATTCTAAAGCTGTTGGTTTATCTCCAGCTTGTGTTGGTCGCTTTTCATATTTATATAAGTCTAAGTCATTAACTATTTCATTATTACTTACATTTGATGGTGTTAATTTCGCATTATTATATGTAAACACAAATTCTATTGCTTCTAAATTAGTAAAATTTGATCCCCACATTTCAACTAATATTTGATTACTTTCTCCAACCTTTACAGCCTTTACTTTCATTTCTATGTATGGCAAAGTTGTAGTCACTGTTGGTTCTGTTGTATTTCCATCATCTGGAGCTATATCTGTTGCATATACTCCTGATGTTGTACAAATTATAATTAGTAAAACAGCTATAAATAATTTTCTAGTTAATTTTAATAATAATGCATTGCGACCTTTCATTTCGATTTTCCCCTTTTTTATATATTATTTGACTTAATTATAAAAATTTTTTATTTTCAAGTCAATTGTAATTATTGCCAAAAAGGTAAAATCCTGTCAAATTTATTTACGGATTTTACCTTTAAAAGTCTTTGTTAAACTTTTGTTACATTTTTTACAGTCTTGATTTTTGCTCTTTTTTCTATTGTTAATATGGCAAATATTCCTATTAATGAACTTTCAAGTAATATTACTAATATCTCATAAGCGTTGATACTTCCGCTCTCCAGTTTGTACTGTAAATATTACATCAAAATCTTTATCAAAACCAACATACGTAACTGTTAAATTTTGTGTCCCCATTTCGTCTTCTTTATATCCAGAAATCATCTCCATTGTTACGGCTTGAACCTCTCCAAGAATTCCACTGGCAGATAGAGTTCTTACTGTTGCACCTGTTAAATCTAAGATTTCCCCAGGTAAATATACTGTTTTGTCTGGTTTTACTAAAACTATATCTTTTATATAATCTTCTACTTCAACTTCTACTGCTTTTTCTAATTTTTTTCCATTATACTCTATATCTAATTCTTGTATTCCAAGTTCTTGTGAATTGTAATTTTTTATCATATCTTTTGTTAAATTTATTTTACTTTCTGCTCCACTTAATCTTATAACTGTTAATTTAGAATCATTTAACTCTAGCTCTTCTTCATATTTATATAATTTTTTTATTTTTTCCTTTTCTTCATCTTCTAATTTAATATCTATTATTGGATCTATTATATTTATTGTATATGTTGCTTCTTTTATTTTTTGAATTCCATCTTCTGTATAATAATATTTAATTGTTATAGGTTGTCTACCCACTTTAGTACTATTAAATCCTATCGTTTCTATTTTTTCTTCTGATATTATTCTTTTATTTATTAATTCTATTTCTGAAAGATTTTTTTCTTCAGGATTTTGTTCTTTACTTGCCCAAATTATTTTTATTTTTCCACCATCCAAATTTAATTTTTCTTCACCATACATATATTCTGTTTTTTTAGGAGTAACAATAACTATATTTTTAATGTAATCTTTAACTTCAATTTCTATTTTTCTTTCTAATTTCATCCCCTTATATTCTATATTTAAATTTTGTATTCCAAGTTTTTGTGAATTATATTCTTTTACCATCTCCTTGGTTAAATTTATTTTCTCTTCTTTTTTACTTAATCTTATAAGTGTTAATTTTGAATCATTTAAATTTAATTCTTCTCCATACTTATATAATTTTTTAATTTTCTCTTTCTCTTCATCTTCCAATTTGATATCTATTATTGGATCTATTATATTTATTTTGTAAGTTGCTAATTTTGTTTTTGCTTCTCCATTTTCTATATAATAGTATTTTAATGTTATTTCCTCTTCTCCTTCTTGCCCGCTATCAAATCCTACTATTTCTAATCTTTCGTTGTCCGTACTTCCATTATTTACTAATGGTAAATCTGAAAGATTTTTCTCTTCAGGAGGTATTCCTTTATCTTCTTTTCCAGCCCAAATTATTTGTATTTTTCCTCCATCTAAATTTAATGGTTCTTCTCCATACATATACTCAACTTTATTTGGAGTTGTTATAGTAATCTCTTTTATATAATCATTTATTGTTATCTCATAATTTAATGTTTTATTTTTTGCAATTTTATTTTCTGTGTAATTATAGGTTACTTTTAAATTTCTTGTATTTATTAATGTATTATCAAATGCATTACCATTTTGTTCACTTACCATTGAATTGTTTAAATTAACTTCATCATATTCTGTACTTTTATATACTACTTTTATTTTTCCGTTATCTGTATTTAACATTTCTTTATATTTATATATTTTTTTATCTGGTTCGTTTATCCATTCTAATTTTTGTACTGTATCTATAATTGTTAGATTTAATTGTAATTCATCTTTGTATTTAAATTCTGTAAAATCAAATTTTAGATTTACCATTTGGTCTATAGTCTGTTTTGGACCCATTGTACTATTAAATCCTAATATCGTTGCTATTCCCAAATCTTCTAATTCTTTTAGACTTTTCTCTTCTTCGTTTGTTTTACTTACTCTCTTAATAAGTATTTTTACATTTTCCTTATCTAATTCATCTCCATATTCATATATAGAATTATAATCTTTTAATTTTATATATTCTATTCTATCTAATACAGTTACTGGTATTTCATTTGATTCAACTTTTTTATAATTTAATTTAACATAGTTTTTACCATATTTCGCATTCCATGGACCTTTATTAATATTTATTGTATTTCCGTTCTCATCTTGTAAAGTAGCTAAGTCCACTACTGTTTTTACTCCCGCACCTGAAGTATTACTATAATTAATTTCTGCCGTTCCCGATACTAAAGTTATTTTTTCACCATCATAATATTCTGTTTTATCAAACACTACATCTTTTGCTGTTATAGATTCAACTATTTTTGGCATTGTATTTACTTTTATCGCTCCACTATCTCCATCGCTAGTATCATAAAAATTATCTTCCCCATCTAATATTGCATATGATTCAACATCAAACCAATTAGTCTTTAAATCTTCTTCTAATACTTTATTCTCTCCAAGTACTTTAAATTTAATTAAACAAATATTTTGTTGTGCACTTACTTTAGATGTTCCAACTTCTAGTTCTTCATCAAAACAAAAATCAATTGTTCCCCCTCCATATGTCGAATGCCATTTATTATCAAGTGTTGTTCCAGATAACAATCTGAAATCATCTTGTGTATTGGTTATAGTATTTCCCTCTACAAATGGCATTACTCGCAAAACATCTTGGTTATATGTAATTATTGTCTGAAAATATTTTAATGATATATTTGGATTAATTTTTAAAGCTACAATTAGTTCACTTTTTGACTCATTATATGAATATTTGCTAACTTCAAATATAGGAGAGCTGCTAGCTTCAACACTATTAACTTTACCAAATATCATTATTGCTATTAGAACAAATAATACTATTGTAATTCTCTTTGCTACTGTTTGTATACTAACTTTCCCGTTCATATTAACGTCTCACCTTTCTCTCATTTGTTTTATTAATTTAATTATAAAAAATACTTAATTAATGGTCAATATAGCAAAAAAGCCATTTTTTCTAAAAAAGGCTTTTCTTACTACGGCAACTATCTTGTCGCTTTTTTATTAAATTTGCATTACATTTTTTGTGTTTTTCTTTATAAATCTACTTTTTATCAAATTTTACCTTTTCTAAGTTTTTTGCGTGTTGTCTTTTTGTGTATTTTGCTGTTTATATATATTCCTAAACAACTGAATTTTTAGGGTTTTTGGGTTGTAGTTTTATTAACTATTGCTTTTTATATAAACTCTTCTTTTATTCTTTATCCAATTTTTTGTTATAGCTTTTTTATTATGTTTACATAATTTTTGTTGTATTTCTATCTTTTCCTTAGGGACAAGGCGATTTTGTATTTTATGTTTACTTTTCTTTTTGTACAACACATTGATCCGCTTTTTCATTTTTGTTTTCCATTTTGGTTATTAATTTTCAATTTTTTACTTGAAATTTTCCATCACTTTTTTGTTTAATTTTTATTTTTTATCTTAAAATTTTTTATTTTTTATTAAAAAATTTTTATCAATAATTTTTGTCTCTGAATTTTTTAATTCCATTTTTTTACTTTTTACTTTGTTAATAAGTCAATATGTATTTGTAGCTGCACTCTGTATCCGCTGGAAATAGTCACTTTTGCTTTTGTTTATTTGCCAACTCATGGTTTTTAATTAAAATCCCTAATTTTTTGCATCTATTTTTATTATCAAAACTGACAGCAATTATTGTTTGTATGCTTAGAGGTTCAATAGATTTCGTCTTATTTCTTTTACTTGTTTTTTTGCTTGTTTGTATCCATTTATGTAAACTTCATCTATTTTTTCTGTTTGCAATAACCCAACATTTCCTGTTTTTATTTTTATTATATTATCCACTCCTTCTAATTCATAATTTGCTAACTCTTGCCCCATTATACTTATAGAGCTTTCTATTACATCAATAATATTCATATTTCTTTTTTTATTTATTTCCCTTTCAAACACTACAGTTACAACCCTTCCGGCTCCTATCTCTTTTAATCCCTTCCATGGGATATTTTCTCTTATTCCTCCATCTATACATTCTTTTCCATTAATTTTGAATGGTGAAAATACTCCAGGATAGCTACAGCTAGCTCGAACCGCAGATGGTATACTTACATCATTTAAGTACTGAATATTGTCTGAGAATGCTTTTCTGGTTAATTTGCTCGAGAAAAAGTATATTTCCCCATTATTTACATTAACTGCAGGAATTAATAGTGGTATATTTGTATCATTTATGCTTATTTTTCCCTTTTGTAGGCATTTTTCGCTCAATAATTTTTCTATTATTTTCCCTTCTGTTAAGCCTTTTATAACTATTTCTCTCTTGATTACAATACCTAAAATTAATTTTATTATGTTTTTATAATCAAAATATCTTATTTTTTTACCGTATTTTTTAAATATTTCTATAATTTCATCTGGTTTATATCCAATAGCGTAAAGCGCCGCAACAATACTCCCAGAAGAAGTTCCGGAAATATAATCTACTTTTATATCTTCTTCTTCAAAGGCTTTTAGTACTCCAATATGTGCAGCTCCTTTAATACCCCCTCCAGATAAACTTAATCCTAAATTCATAAAATCACCCATAAAATTATATTATTTACTTTATTTTTTATTCAATTTTTTTATTTTTTGATAATTACTTTTTATTTGATTTAATTTTTTTGTATTATTTTTTTAAAAATTTAGCATATTGTTTTTGTTAAAAATCGTTACTTTTTTATCAATTTTGGGTCATTTTTTATCAAAATCGGATCATTTTTGATAAATTTTCGTCAATTTGCAATAAATTATAATTTGAGATTTTTAGTAACTATTTTAATTTTTTATTTAATATTTCTGATATATTTATTGTTTTTATTTATATATTTTTAATAAAAAATGTATTTTCATTTATTATTTTAATAGTAAATTATATTAGAAATATTAATTCTTTTTGCTGAATTTTATATATTAATTATTTATTATTGTTTTTATAATTTATTTAATAATTATTTTATAAAACAAATAGGTCAATTAAGATCTCTCCCCTTACATCAAAATTTGTCTATGGTAAATTTTACATTATTCACTATTCATTATTAATTATTCACTTGGCACTCACTTCGTAGCTAATCTTCCGTTTGCCCCCTACCGTGTGCATTACATCAACAAAAAGTCGGTTTTTTCTATTCAATAAAAACTCGTCCCTTTAAAATGGCTTTATTTGTCCTTTTACTCTCAATACCATAAAATTATACTATTTACTTTCTAAAATGGCCTTAAAATTCTTTTTAGTGTGTCATTATTTTTCTATTTTTGTATATATTTATTAATTTAAATTACTCTATATTATGTTTATTATTTATAATATAATAATAAATATTTGATTCAAATTTAATATTTATTTTAAATTCTATTTCAA
>CATKWX010000002.1 GCA_949840345.1 uncultured Eubacteriales bacterium | reverse complement strand
GCGGAGCATTTTGGCAATTTTTTAAATTGCCAAAATGCTCCGCCCCTACTGACACTCTTATTCAATTACATGTTCAATTTGCTCTAAATACTCTGTATCTTCAATTTTACCGTTATTAATTTCATTAATATATTTATTATTAATTTCCTCACTATTGTTAATATTTCTTAAGTACAATTCATATTCAATATCAAAATTTCCTAAATCTAGTGCTTGGTATCCGTTCTCTTGCTAAATCATATGCTAGTACAGTAGAAATTGGACCTAATGCTAATATTATTAATACATCTTTATTTTCCTTTTTTAATCGTGTCATTGTCTCTTCATATTTATTAAATGCGTTTTCTAACGGAAATATTATCCTCTTTATAGATTTTGCACCATCTAGCAAATCGTTTCCTACTCCTAACCTTGTTTGTTCTTCTTCGCAAATTAGTACATCTCTATCTTCCCATATCTCTTTAAGCATAGAAAAATATTTACTACAATTACTCCTATCCTTATGCCTAATATAAAATTTTGCAACATTTGCTGTTCCATATTCTACATTAGCATTTAAGTATTGAATAAACTTATTTCTAGTTCTATCCATATTTTTTACCCAAAAAGTTTCGCTTTCTTCTGTTAAATTATTAAATCCATTGATAACATCTGGTATACCAATAATGCAAAAATCTTGCTTCTCTTTTAATATATTTTCTAATTTATTACATAACTCAGGGTCTGATTCTTGATATTTTAATGTATTTCCTATTACCAAATCTATTTCTCCATCATTAAAACGTGCAATAGATTTTCTTTCGTTTTTAATTTTTGTTAAACATTTTTCAGTATCTAAAATCTTTATATTAGTATTTTTCATTTCTTCCATTAATTTTTCTTTTTTCTCTAATATTTCTACATTTATATCTGTATCTTCTATTTGCTTATATGTTTCTGCATTTGGTTTTGACATTTTTTCTTTAATCTCTTTTGGTAACATCTTTCTTACTTGATTTAATATTTCACAGTATTTTAAAGTTTGAGAATAGTCTTTTTTTGTAATTGATTCTATAATATATTGAACTGATTTTAAAATAGTTGGTATTTTTAAATCATTACTTAAAACATAAAACCATTTCATATTATCTAGCACATCTATTCTTTCTTCTTTTGTTAATTCACTTGAATCTATAAATTTATATAAAATATAATTCATACTTTTTGCATAGAAGAATCTATAATAATCTAAATAATTATTCTCCTTAAAATTATTATATATTATTCTATAGGCTTTATTTATTCCCATAAAATATGCTTTTGAACAATTTGTTGAAATAGAATCTGAAGCTCTTTGTCTATAATTATATATTACATCTGACATATAATATACAGTTTTAGATTTCATAAAACAATATGTAGTAAATATTGCATCTTCTGCTGGTAACTTTTCTATAAACTTTATATTTAACTCATCTAAAAAACTCTTTCTAAAAATCTTATTCCATACTGCTGAATTCATTATATAAAACGAAGTATTATAGTCTTCTATTGAAAGTCTACTCTCAACATATTTATTAGTATCAAAAACTGGATTTTTCCATTTTGTTCCATCTTCATCCATATTTCTATAATTTCCAACTACATAATCCGCATTTGTTTTTTCTATAAAATCATATAATTTCTCGCATGCATTTAGCTCAAATGTATCATCTGAATCTGCAAACATAATATACTTTCCTGTTGCATAATCCAATCCAACATTTCTAGCTCCTGACATGCCTTTATTTTCTTGATGGATTACTATTATACGGTTATCTTTTTTTGCATATTCATCACAAATTTTACCTGAAGAATCTTTTGAGCCATCATCAACTAAAATTATTTCTAAGTTTTTATATGTTTGATTAATAGTAGCGTCTATTGCTTCTTTTAAATATTTTTCTACGTTATATACTGGTATAATTACTGTTATTTTATCCATAAAATTCCTTCCTTCCTACATAATAATACCATAAACTCTACAAAAAAGTTTCATCTATTCTGTAATAATATTATAGGCACAAGTTCTAATTAGTCTGTTCATTATAGCAAGCCCTATTCCGTTTTTACATACTCCTTCTATTATTACTAATGATACATTATACTTATCTGCTTTTCTTAATTCTGTATATATTCTTTTTGAAAATTCTTCTAAATTGCAAATATTACTTATTTCTATATACTTATCACAATTAATTCTTTCTTTATGTTCTCTAAATCCAATTACGCAAGCATTTGAATTTATACTTAAAATTTTATTTATTCTATCTATCTGTTTTTGCTCATCTAAAATATCTACAAGTACGCATTTTGTACTTGGTGCATAATGCTTGTACTTCATTCCAGGACTTTCAACTTGTTCTGTTTGCTCTACTTGTTCTAAAACCTTATCATTTACTTTAGCACATCCAACTGCATTTATTATATCTTCCTTAGTAATTTTTCCCGGTCTTAATATTTCAGGTACACCATTTATAACTTTAACAACAGTTGATTCTAAACCAATGTCCGATGTTCCTCCATCTATTATAGCGTCAACTTTTCCATCTAATTCGTATTTTATATCTTCTATAATGGTTCCACTAGGTCTTCCTGATACATTAGCACTAGGAGCTGCTATTGGAGCTTTGCATTCATTAATGAATGCATTTGCAATTTTACTGCTTGGCATTCTAACACCAACTGTATCAAGTTTAGCTGATACTATATCTGGAATTATATTTTTCTTCTTTAATATTAATGTAAATGGTCCGAGGCATAAATTTATCTATTAATTTTTGTTCTATGTCATTTTCTATTATACATATTTCTTCTATTTGTTTTTTATTTGATATATGTACTATTAAAGGATTATCTGCAGGTCTACCCTTTGCTAGATATATCTTTTTTACCGCTTCTATACTAAAAGCATTTGCTCCAATACCATATACTGTTTCTGTTGGAAATACTATTATTCCATTATTATTAATAATATCAGTACATTGCTTTAGTTCTTCGATATTTATTTTATCTTTCCAATTAAAATATTTTGTAGCAGTTATTATTATCCCCTTCTTTACTAATTATCTTTTTTAGCAATAGTAGTATTATATCGTTAAAACCAAATTTTGTCAATCTGCTTGGTTCTAGTAGAAACTTATCACAAAATTTGAACTAAAATTACTTTTATTTTGTCTTAAAATATTATATAATACTAAATATCTACAAAAATGAAAGGATTTTAAGTATTTTATGAAACAAAACATATTAATTGGGTGTTATTCAAAAAATGGAATTTATGAGCTTTTATTCGAAAATCGGTAGATTTCTTAAGATAGATAAAAAAGATAGTTCATTTGAGAATTGTTCTTATTTATGTAGGAATAAGAATAATGTTTATAGTGTTGTTGAATATTCAACTAATGCTAACTATTCTAATGGTTGCTTGATAACAAGGAATTCTAATTTATCACCTATATTTAAAAGCAATATCCTAGGCAAAAGTCCTTGTCATATTACTTTAGATAAATTAAGAAATTTACTATACATATCTAACTACGAGGATGGTTCAATAGATATTTTTTCTTTAAACTCAAATGAAATAGTTGATAAATTAATTTATCACAAAAGCTATTATAATAACTCTCATATCCATTGTATGACTCTTTCAGAAGATAATACAGTTTTATTTGTTATGGATTTAGGAAATAATGCTTTGTTATCTTATGAAATTATTTACAAAAATTCTAATTTTGAGTTAAAAGAATTATTTTCTTATAACTTTACTAATAATTCTAATCCTAGACATTTAACTATTAATAAAAATAATATATATGTTATAACAGAAAAGTCTTGTGAAATATATCATTTTACGTTTTCTAAAAAAAATGGCTTTTCATTAGTAAATAAAACTTCAATTCTTCCATTAGGTACACAAATAAATGCAAATACTACTGGTTGTGCAATAAAATTTAGTAAAGATAATAAATATATTTATGTAACAATTAGGGGTAATAATAGTATAAGTGTATTTGATACCTCGTTGACCTTAATTCAAAATATTTCTTGTTATGGAGAAACTCCAAGAGATATAAATTTCGATAACCTGCAAAATTACTTATTTTGTGCTAATCAAACTTCTTCAAACATTAGTATTTTTGAAGTGAATAAAAAAACAGGACATTTACTATTTAAAAGTAAATATCCCATTGAAGCTCCTGCCTGTATAATTCTATGATATCTGTCCAGAATCTACCACTATATTTTGTCCTGTTACTGCTTTCATTATATGTGTTAATGAAAATGCTGCATCTGCAATATCTTCAGGTTTTGTAAAATCGTTTAATGCTAGCATATCTTTGTATCTATAGTTATAAAACTCTCCGTTACTTGCTATATCTGCTTTTGTCGGTACTGTTCCTGGAGATATTACATTAATTCTTACATATTTTTTCCCAAGCTCTTTTACTGTAGACTTCATAAATCCATATATTCCAGCCTTTGCTGCACTATACACTGGTAAATTAAAAGTTTTTAATGCATTTACAGATGATATTAAAGTTACAGTTTTATTACTACTAACTTCTTTTTCTATTAGTGGCAACAATACTTTTGTAATATATATATGGCTAGTTAAATTTAATTTAATAGATTTATCTATATCTTCAATTTCTAATTCTTCTATACCATTTATTTCATTTGGCATAGGCATTCCAGCGGCACTAATTAAATGTGTTACTCTTCCATACTTTTGCTCTATTTCCTTGTATAATTCTTCAATTTGCTCAATACTTGTAACATCTAATTTATAGTATTTATAATTTTCATTATTATAAAATTTATCATTTGAAGATTTTTCTTTAATGTCTGTTGCAATTACTATGCAATTATTATCCAAATACTTTTCTACTATACTTTGAGCAATATTTCCATCTCCACCAGTTATTAAAACAATGTCTTTATTCATTTTTAATTATACCCCTTTCCTAGTCGCAAACCTTCTTCTTATCTCTCATAAATAACTAACGTTCTTTCTTTTCCTTCATTTTGTAATCTTTCTGGGTTTTGTATAATCTCTTTTAATTTTTCCTTATTTTCGAAAAATGGCTCACATCCATCTGAATATGCACATATATATTTTACATCAGTTAAATCTACTTTATAAGTATCTATATAATGTTCTGCTTCCTTTTCTCCAGATAAAACACCAAATGAAACTTCTTTATCATTATACTTTACATCTGGCTTATTTCTGTAATCTCTTCTTACCATTACTCTATATTTAGGATTAGACCAATCAAATTCATTTTCTTTGCAATACATATATAAATAGTCTTCAAACTGTTTGTGGTTATTTATAGTAGTAAATTTTGTATTAAAGTTCCCATCTAAAAGAGTAATATGACAGTCTCCAATTGAGAAACAATATAAAGTGTTATCTACTATTTTCCCTCCAACTGCTACACAACAAAATAAATCATCTTTAACATAATCGATTTTCCTATCTTTGTTAATTTCCCATATATCTTGATTTGTTTTCTTTACTATTTCTTTCATATTATCTTCGTTAATTTCATCTGAACATTCAGAAACATATTTTACAAAACTATCTGCACAAATTTTAGCAGCCTCATATGCTCCACTTGGATTTGGATATACCCTTACCCAATATTCTACTTCTTCTTTATTTTTAGGATATGGTATAACCTCTCCATTAATAGAATCTCTTGTTACTCCATCTGCCACACAAAAAATATTATCCTTTACTAGAAAATAATCTTCAGCAACTGGTTCTAAATTATATTCTTTAAATATGTTGTTATCATACATATGTGCAAATTTTAATTTAAACATTTTGTTATCTCCTATTATTAATAAAATGGGCACAGTTGTGTCAACGGAACGACGTTGGTCTGTTCCCTACAATGTTTTCAATATGTTTATTGTAGGGGCGAGCATTGCTCGTCCGAATCCTATAATATTATAAATTATATAAATTCCCATCCTTACAAAGTTTTGCCCTACCTGCTGTTTTTTCATCTGCTTTTAGTGCATCTTCTAAAAACTCTGGGTGAGCAACTAAAAATTCTCTCATTGTTCCATCTGGGTTACTCTTGAATTTTACTAGCATATCTAATTGCTCTTTATTTATTATCCCTAAAGATAATGCTTCTTCAAATAATTCGTTATCTACTCTTATTATTTCATAAGATTTTATATTTTCTGCTTGTAATTTATCTTTTCCACCTTGCATTCTGTCTACAACAGCTATACTCCATTTAATTTCAGCTCCTATTTGCTTTATTGCAGGTATCCAATTTCTTGTAAAACTAACAGCTTCTGTTATTAAATCTGCTACGTGTAGTACTTTTTTACCTTCTAAATTTGTTTCTATATTATTACCTTTGCTATCTGTTACAACAGTTGTTAAATCTTTAAATATAGTTATATGTGGTTTCCCTAGCAAATCTGCTATTGTATAAGAAAAAAATAAATCTCTTCTTTCTCCGCCAGATACAAAATCAATTTCATTTATATTTATATTTTGTTTTATTTTTTCTATCATTTCATCAATTACAGTTTTATATATTTTACTTGTTTTATATTGCTCTATTGTTTTTTCATAAATTTTTTTAGGTAATTCTTTTTTGTTTTCTTTTTCTGCATCTATAAATTTTAGTAATTCGTTTGCCTCCTGTTCACTACCATATATAAAATGTGTATTTATATAATATGGTCCTATCTTTCCAGATGTATACCAAAATGGTTTGTTTTCTGGACAAATTTTTAATGCTTTTGTTTCAAATAAATATGAAGTTACTTCACTCATTATATTTTCCCCCTTTATTTACGGACGAGCAATGCTCGCCCCTACAAATCCATACATTAATAATTGTTATTTCTAAATATATTATTAAAAATCGAACACCCGCCTTCTGGTAGTTTTAAGAGTAGATAGCCCTATTTTCGTAGCAATATATTTACATATTTTTCGCAATATACCGCGTTTAAGGGTGTGGCAGATTTTTAATAATATATTTAGAAATTAAATTATCAATTTTTCTTAATTTATCATATCCGTAAAAAAATTTCAACATATTATTTACTTTTTATACAAATAATGATAAAATTTACAAAATACATTTTAAGGAGGAATTTAAAAGTGACTTTATTACTTAAAAATGGTTTTCTAATTGATTATGCAACAAATACTCAAAAGAAAACTGATATTTTAATAGAAGATAATAAAATCAAGAGAATTGCCAAAAACATTACGGATTCTGCTGATACTATTATTAATTGTGAAGGATTATCAATTATTCCAGGTATGATTGATATTCATTGTCATTTAAGAGAACCTGGGTTTGAGCACAAAGAAACTATAGAAACTGGAAGCAATAGTGCTGTTAAGGGTGGTTTTACAACTATTTGTCCTATGCCAAATACAAATCCTACCCCAGATAGCACTATTGTTTTGCAACAAATTATAGAAAAGGCAAAACAAGTAGCAAAATGTAATGTGCTTCCTTATGCTAGTGTTACAAAAGGTGAAAAAGGCGAAGAATTAGTTGATTTTGAAGAGTTGAAAAATGCAGGTGCTATTGCATTTTCAGATGACGGGATACCAGTTGCCAATTCTAGATTTATGAGGGAAGCTATTATAAAAGCAAGCAAACTTGGAACTTATGTTGCATCTCATTGTGAAGAAAAATCTGTTGCAGCAGGTGCAATTAATGCAGGACCTATTGCAGAAAAATTAGGAGTTTTAGGTGTTTTACCAGAAGCTGAAGAAATTATGGCAGCACGTGAAATTGTAATTGCAGAAACAAACCACGTTCACTCTCATATATGTCATATAAGTACTAAAACCTCTGTTAATATGATTAGAGATGCAAAAGCACGTGGTGTTAATGTAACTTGCGAAACTTGCCCACATTATTATAGCTTTACTGAAGAAGAAGTTTTAACAAGTGGCACAAATGCAAAAATGAATCCACCTCTTCGTACAGAAACTGATAAAAAAGCTATTATTAGAGGATTAAAAGATGGAACAATTGACTGTATAATTACAGACCATGCTCCTCATTCTGAAGAAGAAAAAGCAAAAGAATTATCTAAGGCTCCAAATGGAATCATAGGATTTGAAACTGCTCTTGCAGCTACAATTACTAATTTAATAGACCCAGGATATATTGATTATTTAGATATGGTAAGATTAACCTCTTATGCTCCAGCAAAAATTTTAGGAATAGATAGAGGTGTTATAAAAGAAGGAGCTATAGCAGATATAACTATATTTGACCCTAACATAGAGTATGTTTATGAAAAGGAAAGTATAGTTTCAAAATCTAAAAATACGCCTTTTATTGGTAAGAAGTTAAAGGGACAAGTTGTTTATACAATTGTAAATGGGAATGTGGTTTATAAGAAATAAATTTATATCTACGGATAATTCATATATATAATTTTTTAAATTCACTCCCAACTGCATAACAGCCTGTATGCCGAAATTTACTTTCGTAATTTCTTCTACAGTCTGTAATTTGTTGGTCCCCACATTCGTTCATTTAAAAATTATATATATGATTATCCTAAACAAATTTATATAAATAAAGAAATTGAAAGGATGATTTTAAAATGAAAAATGCTATTGATTTATTGATTGAAAAAATTAAGGAGACAAATAACCCAACTGTTATGGGGTTAGATCCAAGGTATGATATGTTACCTAATTGTATAAAGGAAAAGTATCCAGCAAATTTGGAGGGTGCTTGTGATGCTATTTTAGAATTTAATAAAAGTTTAATTGATGCAGTTTGCGATATTGTTCCTGCCGTAAAACCTCAAATTGCATTTTATGAAATGTTTGGAATTCAAGGATTAGAAGTATTCAAAAAGACTTGTAATTATGCAAAGTTTAAAGGTATGATGGTTATTGCCGATATTAAAAGGGGAGATATTGGAACTACTGCTGCTGGATATTCAAATGCGTTTATTGGAAAAACACCTATAGGTGATGAAGCATATTCAATATATGATGTTGACTTTGTTACTCTTAACCCATATTTAGGAATTGATAGTATTAAACCTTTTATCGAAGATTGCAAAAAGTTTAATAAAGGTATGTTTGTGTTAGTTAAAACTTCTAATAAGTCTTCTGGAGAATTGCAAGATTTAAAAACTGAAGACGGAAAAGCTATATACGAAAAAGTTGCCGAGCTTGTAAATTCTTGGGGAGAAGAATTGGTTGGAGAATCTGGATTTAGTTCTGCTTCAGCTGTTGTTGGTGCAACATATCCAGTACAAATAGAAATATTAAGAAAGATTATGCCAAAAGCATATTTCTTAATTCCAGGTTATGGTGCTCAAGGTGGAAAGGCTGAAGATATTGCTTTAGGCTTCGATAAAAACGGATTAGGTGGAATTGTTAATGCTTCAAGAAGTTTAATGTGTGCATATAAGTCTGATAATTGGAAAGATACTTTTGCAGAAGTTGATTTTGCAAAGGCAACTCGTGCAGAAGCAATTCGTATGAGAGATGAGTTGAATTCTGCAATTTCTGAACATACGAAATTATTGTAAATCTTTTTAATAATATTTAAGCAATATAATGAAAATAAAAAATCTGCCACACCCTTAAACGCGGTGAAATATGTAGGGAACAGACCAACGTCGTTCCGTTAATTTGTATCGCTACGAAAATTAGGCTATCTACTGTTAAACCTACCAGAAGGCGGGTGTTCGATTTTTTATTTTATTATATTGCTATAAAATAAGTTTAAAATAAATTATATGTGGAGGTAAAAAAATGCCAGTTAATATTAAAGCAAAGTTAATTGAAAAATCTAAATTAAAATCAGATACATTTAAATTCACAGTATCCACAAAAGAAATTGCAGATACTGCAAGACCTGGTCAATTTTTAGAAATTAGAGTAAGTGATAATATCGACCCATTTTTAAGAAGACCAATTAGTATATATGATATAAATAAAGAAAATTCTACTGTAACTTTTATTTTCCAAGTTAAAGGAAAAGGAACTGAAATTTTATCTAATAAAAATATCGGAGACGATATAGATGTATTAGGTCCTTTAGGCTTCGGTGCTTTTAATTTAGCAGATTATAAAAATATATCAATTATTGGTGGAGGAATTGGAGTTTTTCCACTACACGAATTAGCAAAGGTAGCTTGCAAAAATGCAAAGGTAAATACTTATTTAGGCTTTAGAAGTAAAGATTTTGTAGTATGTGAAGAGGAATTTGCAAAGGTTTCTCAAAAATTAGTAATTACAACAGATGATGGAAGCTATGCAAATAATGGATTTGCAATTAATTATTTAATAGAAGATTTAGATAAAAATAAAGCAGACTGTATTTATGCTTGTGGTCCATTACCAATGCTTAAAGCTGTGCAAAAACTAGCAATAGAAAGAAATATTCCTTGCCAAATTTCTTTAGAAGAAAAAATGGGATGTGGAATTGGAGCTTGCCTTGGCTGTGCAGTAAAAACTTCTGCAAGTCCTGCTGATGCGCCTCAATATGTGCATGTGTGTAAGGCGGGGCCTGTTTTTGACGCAAGTTACGTAGAATTATAAAATTCAAAAAATAAACTGCGTCTGACGTCGTTATTTTACAAATAAAAATGCTCGATGTACCAACGTACACCTCCGCTTTTTATTTGTAAAATGCCTAGTCATACTTGTTTCTTTTTCGAATTTAATTTGATATAAATTTTAATATAAGGAGAATTGTTATGAATACAAATATTAATTTTGCAGGTATTAAAATGAAAAATCCTGTAACTGTTGCTTCTCGGTACTTTTGGTTATGGAAGAGAGTTTGATCAGTTTATAGATTTAAATAAATTAGGTGGAATTATTACAAAGGGTACTTCTCTAAAACCTCGTCCTGGAAATAAACCACCAAGAATTTGTGAAACTCCAAGTGGTATGCTAAATAGTATTGGTCTACAAAATCCCGGAGTCGAATACTTTGCTGAAAACGACTTACCTTGGCTTAGAAAGTTTGATACAGCAATTATTGTTAATGCTTGTGGTAGTTCAATTGATGAGTATGTTGAACTTTGTAAAATATTAAATACATTAGATATAGATGGTGTTGAACTTAATTTGTCTTGCCCTAATGTTAAAGCTGGTTGTCTTGCTTTTGGTACAACTTATGAAGGTGTAAAAGAAGTAACTTCAGCTGTTAGAAAGGTTTTAGATAAACCACTTATTGTTAAGCTTACACCAAATGTTACAGATATTACTTCAACTGCAAGAGCTGTAGAAGATGCTGGAGCAGATGCAGTTTCTCTTATTAATACTTTACTTGGTATGAGTATTAATATAGATACAAGAAGACCAAAGCTCGCCAATAACACAGGCGGTTTGTCTGGTCCTGCTGTAAAGCCAGTTGCAGTACGTATGGTTTATCAAGTAGCAAAAGCTGTTAATATACCAGTTTTAGGTATGGGTGGAATTGTTACAGGAGATGACGCAATAGAGTTTATGATAGCTGGTGCAAATGCTGTTTCTATTGGTTGTGGAAATTTTATAAGCCCAGATGTTAGTATAAAGGCTGTAGAAGGTATTGAAAATTATATGAAGAAACATAAAATTGATGATATAAATGAAATAGTAGGAACAATACAACTTAATTAATTTTTCACTACAATATAATATATATAATTTTTTAAATTCACTCCCAACTGCATAACAAGCTGTATGCCGAAATTTACTTTCGTAATTTCTTCTACAGCTTGTAATTTGCCGGTCCCCACATCCGTTCATTTAAAAATTATATATATTATATTGTTAATCTAAAAATCAATAAATATATGTAATATTAGGAGGGAAAAAAATATGTTAAAAGAATTTAAAGAATTTATTTCAAAAGGAAATGTTATGGATATGGCTGTCGGTGTTATTATTGGTGGTGCATTTACTAGTATAGTAAATGCCCTAACTTCTTGTTTTATTAAGCCAATTCTTGGGTTAATTGGTGGAGCTGAAGTAAAAGGAACTATTCCACTAGGAAATTCTGGACAAGCATTAGATTATGGTACATTTTTAACAGCAGTTATTAACTTTTTAATTGTAGCTTTTGTGTTATTCATTATCTTAAGAACTATAAATACTGCAAATGCAAAGAGTAAAGAAAAGCTTGAAAAACTTGCTAAAAAAGTCAAATTAAATAAAAAAGGAAAAAAAGTAGCTGAAGTTGAAGAAGTTGTAAAAGAGCCAACAACAAAAATATGCCCTTACTGCTTAAGCGAAATAAACTATAAAGCAACAAGATGCCCACATTGTACATCTGAATTAGAAGAACATAAAGAAATAAAAAAAACAAAGGCAAAAGCAAAAGCAGTTAAGGAATAAGAGTTTAAAAAAAGATAATAATATTGTAGGGGCACGCCGCTGGCGTGCCCATTACATCAAATCTCTCTATTTTCTCTTTTAATCTATTAACTTCATATTCTTTTCCTTTATTTCTATACCCTTTTCTGTTTTTAAATCAACTACCGCATTTGTAAATTCTCCACCTGCTATTGCATGTACAACAAGGCCTGCACATAAATTATTTTTTTCATTTATATATAGTGTTATTTCATCTGCTGAAACATTTTTATATTTATTTATTGACTTATCTTTTTGTCCTTTTTCAAAATCATTATTGCTTTTATACATTTCTAAATTTTCAATAGCTTTAATTATTTTTTTATTTAAATCATTTTCAGTAACATCTACTTTTTCCAATAGTTTTGCATTATCTATTTCTTTTTTTGCTGAAATATCTATGTTATATGTTTTGCTAAGATAAGCCCCTCCTGCTTCTGCTGTATCTATCATAACTAATGATAATATTCCATTGTTTTCATAATACTCATAATATAGAGCTTCACTTTCAAAATCAATAAATTGCTTTTCATTTACTTTATCTATTATATTTTCATATTTTTCTAATATTTCTTTGTTTATTTTTTCTATTTCTTTTGATTCAAGATTTATTTGTGGAATTTCATATTTGTACTCGTATATGTTCTGTTCCTCTATATCTCTCTTTTCTTCAACTGTTACAGTTAAGTATGTGTATACAAGTTCATTTTCTTTTGGGTTACTATATTTCTTTGATATTTTAAAATTTTCTCCATCAAGTGTTTCATCTTTTGGAAGTTCTTTTGGTTTTGTTGATGGCTCTGGTGATGGTGTTTGTTCTACTTGTTCTGTATCTCCTTTTCCTTCTTCTTTCTTTTTGTCGCTATTTTGTTTCCATAAGAAAAATCCTTCTACTACTACAGCTACTAGTAATAGTGCAATTATAATTCCTAAAATTATGTTTTTCTTCATATAAATATTCCCTCCTTCCTAGGTTAATTTTAACTAAATATATCATATTAATGCAGTGTTTGCAACATATTGTTCCTAAAGCCATAAACATATTTTTCGCACTCTGATAAGAAAAATTTGTCTGTTTGACCTGCAATGTAGTCTATTATAATTCTTCTTTTATCTGTATTTTCTAAATACTCAATAGTTTTATTATTCAAAAATTCATAAAAGATTTTATCTGACTTATCTATGTTTTCTTCTATCTCTATTCTAGTTAGATAATTAATATTATTTATTCTTTCTAAATAAGCTTCATATAAATTATTAAATAAATTTTCTAACACATTGTTATGCCCTGTTGCCATTTCCGATTCATATATATTCTTGTAATTCCAACGTTTTAACTCCATCAATGCATCAAATACGTCCTTTGATAATTCTATATAATTTTTCCCTTGACTATTTATTATTATATCTTTTACTAATGTATCTACTATTTTTGAATTATTATTTCCAAGTACCCTTGTTATGTAGTATGGTAAATCACTCCTTTTTATTGCACCTACTATAATTGCATCTTCTATATCTCTTCCTATATATGCAATTATATCAGATATTCTAACTACACATCCCTCTAGTGTCATTGATTTTACCTTTTTGCTATAATTTTCAGTATTAAACACATTGTCTAAATCTTCTATAAATTGCTCTTTTGTTTTAGAAAAATCAGGTGCATAAACATTTTGTAATATCTCTCCATTATGTGCTAATATGCCGTCTAAAGTTTGCACTGTTATGTTTAAGTTTTCTAAATCTTTCAACACTCTTACGCTTTGTGCATTATGGCAAAAATATCCAATGCCTTCTCTTTTACATATATCATTTAAAAATTTTTCTCCAGTATGCCCAAATGGTGTATGACCTATATCGTGCCCTAGTGCTATTGCTTCTATTAGGTCTTCATTTAAGTTTAAGCTTCTTCCTATTGTTCTTGCAATTTTCGCAACTAACTGAACGTGCAATACTCTATGTGTTATATGGTCATTTTGTATAAATGAAAACACTTGTGTTTTATCTATATATCTTGTATATCCAAGTGAATGTATTATTCTATCTATATCTTTAAAAAAGTCTGGTCTCATATCATCCTCTTCATCTTGTAATTTAATTGCTTTTTCTGATTTACAAGCAAATGAAGATAATAATATCTCTTTATCTAACATATTTTGTTTTATTTTTTGTAAAGCCTCGTCCATACGTTTCCTCCCTTGTATGATTTCTTATATGGCGGGCGGACTTAGAGTCCCGCCCCTACAATATTTGCAATATAATAATATCATATGTATATTAAAATTTCTACAATTTTTGCATTTTTTTGCATTCAATATATTGATATTACTTTTCTTTTGTGTTATTATTGATAGTTGTGAGTATATTAATATATACTTTGTTAAAAATAACATTATAGGAGGTTTTTTATATGAAATTTGATCAATGGAACAGTTTTAAATGTGGCGAATGGCAAGAAGAAATCAATGTTAGAGATTTCATTCAACATAACTATACACCATATACTGGTGATGATAGCTTTTTAGCTGAAGCTACAGAAAAAACAAAAGAATTATGGAACGAAGTTTTAGATTTATACAAAAAAGAAAGAGATAACGGTGGAGTTTTAGATGCAGATACAAAAACACCATCTGCAGTTAATGCTTATGATGCCGGATATATAAAGAAAGAACTAGAACAAATAGTAGGTCTTCAAACAGATGCTCCTTTAAAAAGAGCAATTATGCCTGCTGGTGGTATTCGTATAGTAGAAAAATCAGCAGAAAGCTATGGATTAAAAGTTGATGAAAATACACAATATATTTATCACAACTTAAGAAAAACACATAATGATGGTGTTTTCCAAGTTTATACACCAGATATTAGAGCTGCAAGAAGTTCTCACTTAATAACAGGTTTACCTGATGGATATGGACGTGGAAGAATTATAGGAGACTACAGAAGAGTTGCACTTTATGGTGTAGACGCTTTAATTGAAGAAAAGAAATTAGAATTAGACGTTTTAGACGTAGATGAATTTACAGCAGATGTAATTAGAGAAAGAGAAGAAATATCTGACCAAATAAAAGCATTAAATGACTTAAAAGGAATGGCAGCAAAATACGGATTTGATATATCAGTTCCAGCTGCAAATGCTAAAGAAGCTATTCAATGGTTATACTTTGGATATTTAGGAGCTATTAAAGACCAAAACGGTGCTGCTATGAGTATTGGTAGAACATCTACTTTCATAGATATTTACATTGAAAGAGATTTAGCTAATGGTACTTTAACAGAAGCTGAGGCTCAAGAATTAATGGATCATTTTGTTATGAAATTAAGATTAGTTAGATTCTTAAGAGCACCAGAATATAATTCTCTATTTAGTGGAGACCCTGTATGGGTAACAGAATCTATTGGTGGTATGGGTGTAGACGGAAGAACTTTAGTTACAAAGAACTCATTCAGAGTACTACACACATTAACAACATTAGGACCTGCTCCAGAACCAAACTTAACAGTTTTATGGTCTAACAGTTTGCCAGATGGATTTAAGAGATATGCAACAAATATGTCTATAAAAACATCTTCTATCCAATACGAAAACGACGACTTAATGAGACCAATGCTTGGTGACGATTATGGTATAGCTTGTTGCGTTTCTGCAATGAGAATTGGTAAACAAATGCAATTCTTCGGAGCTAGAGCAAACCTTGCAAAAGCATTATTATATGCTATCAATGGTGGTAGAGATGAAAACTCTGGAAAACAAATCACAACAAGATTTGAGCCAATTACTTCTGAATATTTAGACTATGATGAAGTTATGGCAAAATACAATGTAATGATGGATTATGTTGCAAAAATATATATTAAAGCATTAAATGCTATTCACTATATGCATGACAAATATTCTTATGAAGCATTAGAAATGGCTTTACACGATAAAGAAATATTAAGAACTATGGCTTGTGGTATAGCTGGTTTATCTGTTGTTGCAGATTCTTTATCAGCAATTAAATATGCTAAAGTTAAAGTTATTAGAGATGAAACAGGTTTAGCTGTTGATTACCAAGTAGAAGGTGACTTCCCTAAATATGGTAATGATGATGATAGAGTTGACTCTATAGCTGTTGATATAGTTAAAACATTTATGAGAAAATTAAGAAGATATCAAACATACAGAGGTTCAAAACACACATTATCTATATTAACAATTACATCTAACGTTGTTTATGGTAAAAATACAGGTAATACTCCTGATGGAAGACGTGGTGGAGAACCATTTGGACCAGGTGCAAACCCATTACACGGAAGAGATACAAACGGTTCACTTGCTGTATTAAACACAATAGCAAAACTTCCATACGACTATTCTGAAGATGGTATATCTTATACATTTGCTATTACTCCAAAAGCTTTAGGAAAAGACGAAGGAGACAGAATAACAAACTTAGTTAATATGTTAGATGGATACTTTGCAAAAACAGGTCACCATATAAATGTTAACGTATTTGATAGAGCATTATTAGAAGATGCTATGGAACATCCAGAAAATTACCCACAACTTACAATTCGTGTTTCTGGATATGCTGTTAACTTTATAAAATTAACAAGAGAACAACAATTAGACGTAATTCATAGAACAATACAAGATAGAATTTAGTTTGATTTATATTTAATATGGGGCGTTTAGATACGCCCTATATTTGTTTAAATATTTTATATAATTTGCTTGTACTTAAATCGTCACTCAAAATTTGAAATATAATATATATAATTTGTAACGAACGAATGTGGGGACCGACAAATTACAAGCTGTAGAAGAAATTACGAAAGTAAATTTCGGCATACAGCTTGTTATGCAGTTGGGAGTGAGTTAACAAATTATATATATTAGTATTTCAAATACGTTATAATTCTTAATTATATATTTGAAAGGATTAATTTTATGGAAAATATAGATAAAGAAAATTATGGAAGAATACACTCAATAGAATCATTTGGTACTGTAGATGGACCAGGAATTAGATACGTAATATTTATGCAAGGCTGTGCACTTCGTTGCAAATACTGCCATAATCGTGATACATGGGATGTTAATGGTGGTGAATTAAGAAGTGTAGACGATTTAGTAAGTAGAATTGAAAGCTATAAAGCATATATACTTCCCTCTAATGGTGGTGTTACAGTTACTGGTGGGGAACCTCTATTGCAAGTAAAATTTGTAACTAATCTTTTCAAAAGATTAAAACAACAAGGAATTCATACAGCAATAGATACCTCAGGAATGTTTGAAATCACAGACGATATAAAAGAATTACTAAAATACACAGATTTAGTCTTGTTAGATATAAAACATATAAATGATGAAAAAAGTAAAGATTTAGTTGGCTTTTCTAATAAAAGAGAATTAGCATTTGCAAAATATTTAAGCGATAATAATATTCCAATGTGGATAAGGCAAGTATTAATACCAGGAATTACAGACGATACACAAGATTTAATAGATTTAAGAATGTTTATAAAATCTTTAAAAACCGTACAAAAAGTAGAAATTTTGCCATATCACGATATGGGCAAATTCAAATGGCAAGATTTAGGTTGCAAATACGAATTAGAAAATATAAGACCAGCAAATTCCGACGACGTAAAACGCGCAAAAGAATTATTGGGGTTATAAGAAATATTGTAAACAAATGGGTCACTTATCAAAGCGACCCATTTTGTTTGTATATATTTTTACATTTATTATAAATCTAATCTCCTACTTCTCTTCCTTCTGTTATAGATTCTCTATGAGTACATTTATATTTATTACTTTTAAGTTCTTCTCCTAGTGTTTTTCCAAGTTTTCCAGTAGACATTTTACCAAGTAATTCCATTTCTTGACTTTCTGTAAGTTCTTTGCCTTGTCCTGCAGCTTCTGTCCTTATGACATTTAACCATGCAATACTATACATTACATGATTCTTTTCAGAATCAGCTTTCTCAACACCTTCTTTAATTAATACCTCGAGCATTGCAATCTTATTACAATCTACTACTCTTGATACCACATCACTAGGAATTTCTCTTGCATCTACTGCACAATCTATAAATTGTTTTACATAAGCAAAACCCTTTTTTGGCCATTCTGTTATAGGTTCTCTACTAGCTGATTTATATTCATCACTTTTAAGTTCTTCACCTAGTGTTTTTTCAAGTTTTCCAGTAAACATTTTATCAATCAATTCCATTTCTTGACTTGTTGTAAGTTCTTTGCCTTGTTCTGCAGCTTCTGTCCTTATGAGATTTAATAGTGCCATATTATACCCTGAATGATTCCCTTTAGAAGCAGCCCTCTTAGCACCTTCTCTAATTAATACATCGAGCATTGCAATCTTATTATAATTTACTACTCTTGATACAACATCACTAGGAATTTCTCTTCCATCTACTGCACATTCTATAAATTGTTTTACATCACCAAAAATTTTATCATGTTTATTCACATACATCACCTCTTATAACAACATATAAATAATTATAACATATTTATGTTAATTATGCAAATTATGTCAATTTTAATA
Organism: uncultured Eubacteriales bacterium; assembly: GCA_949840345.1. Lineage (GTDB taxonomy): Bacteria > Bacillota > Clostridia > TANB77 > CAG-508 > CAKPQL01. The sequence goes on along the minus strand of CATKWX010000002.1, from coordinate 140,694 downwards.
ATATTTGTCGTATATCCAATTTAACGGATTATATTCAATGTATTCCAAAATTCGTATGTATTCTTTTTCATTTCTTATAATATGCTCATAATAATTTCGTTGCCAGATAAATTGATTACATTTTTTATTTGTTAACCTTTTAAATGTAGATATCAAAAATGGTATTTTTGCATTTGTAGGGGTCGGCGTCCTCGACGACCCGCCTTCATATTTTTCTATACCACAAATCATATGTATATGATTTGGCATAATAACATAATTATCTATTTTTATATCTTTATATGTATTGTTTATTGAATTTATAAATTTTTCAGCAATTAATCCAAACATTGTTAATCTAATTTCATACTCATTATTATATGACGGGTCGTCGGGGACGCCGACCCCTACAATGATTGACAATATTTTTTCCTTGTTTTTCGTGCATATTGTTATAAAATAATATCCATTTTGTGAATAATCGTATTCTGGTATTCTTATATTTTTTCGTTTTGGTAATTCTTTTTTCATACATTTCCTCCTTTGTGATATTCCTTTGAGGATGGGCGGCGTTATGGGTCCGCCCCCTACAATGTTACAATAATTTTTGTACAAAAAATGAGGGCAGATTTTTAATCTTGCCCCCTATTTCTACCTAATTTAAATTACATTTTTCTAAATACGCCTGCTACTTTTCCTAATATTTCACAAGTTGGTACTATTATTGGGTCCATTGTGCAATTTTCCGGTTGTAATCTTATGTGGTCTTTTTCTTTATAAAATGTTTTTACTGTTGCCTCTTCTCCGATTAATGCTACTACTATTTGTCCATTATTTGCTGTGTTTTGTTTTTTTACTAATATGTAATCTCCATCTAATATTCCTGCTTCTATCATGCTTTCGCCTCTAACTGTAAGCATAAAGCTTTCGCTATTTCCAACAAAGTCTATTGGTATAGGGAATGTATCTGTTACATTTTCTACAGCTAAAATTGGTTCTCCTGCTGTAATTTTTCCTATAACAGGAACTTCTACTAATTCTTTTCCACTATATACTGGTTTTTCTGCTCTAGGTTGATTATCTGCAAGTCCTCCCTTTAATAGTTTTAATGTTCTTCCTTTTTGGTCTTCTTTTTTAATATAACCTTTTTCTGTTAGTTTTGCTATGTAACCATGTACTGTTGCTGTTGAACTTAAGCCAACTGCTTTTCCTATTTCTCTAACTGATGGTGGATACCCATGATTTAAAACGTGCTTTTCTATGAACTTAAGTATTGCCTTTTCCCTTTTATTTAACTCATCTGATGACTTCTTTTTCATTTATACATCACTCCTAAAACTTATTTGACAATATCATATCACACAAACAGAAGTATGTCAAACATTTTTTCTATTTTTATTAATTTTTTTATTGATAAATTTTACATAATATACAAAAAATGGATTGATATTATTCAAACCGAAGATTACATCAAAACCCAAATTAAAAACTATGGAGAATATGTTCACGGTCCATGGAATTTTTCCGGAAAAGACAAGTTAACAATGACGGAACACATTACAACGGTATATAACGACGGCAATTGTTACTATTACACCGGCTTAAGCTCTGCTGGAGCAGATGATGGCACAGTAGGCTTTATAATGGTTAATACCAGAGATAAGTCTGCAACCTTGTACAGAATGGTTGGTGCAACAGAAGACGCCGCAATGCGAAGTGCTGAAGGAAAGGTACAAAATATGGGATATAAAGCAACAACGCCTATTCCTTTGAATGTATCTGGAATTCCAACATATTTCTGCACACTTAAGGACTCTGAAGGTCTTGTTAAGCAATATGCTATGTTAAATATAGAGGATTACTCTATTGTAGCAAGTGGAAACACTATTATGGAAGCAAAAAGAGCTTACATAAATGCAGTTAATAACAGTGGCTCTTCAGTAGATTTCGGCGCAGAAGCGTATGGTTATTCTGTTACGGGCATTGTAACACGAATTGGTTCTAATATCGAAAACGGAAACACCTATTACTACATGATTTTGGACGGTGACGAAACCAAGCTCTATCTTGCCTCATATATGATTTCAGAGGAACTTCCGATTACTCGTGAAGGCGATAAAGTTGAAGTTTCGTATGTGGACGAATCAAACGGAACCATAAACATAATTACTTTTGACAACATCGGATTTGCACAAGACATAAGTGAAAAGCAACAGCAGCTGAATTCTGAACAGGAAAGTAATAATATCCTTAATGACCCCGATAATAAAATTATTGAGGTTAATCCTGAAGAAAATCAGGAAGCATGGGATAACTTGTCTGAAAAAGAAAAAGCTAAGCTTATTGACTCTTTGCTTAAAGAAAACGAATAAAGAACTATACTTAAAACATAGTATGTTTTAAAGCAAAACGGAGAAGGTTTAAACTTCTCCGTTTTTGTTTATGTATTCTTTCAAAATATCATATAATTTATGCATTGGCATTCCACCTATTGTTGTAGGATTTCCTTCTATTTTATCTACAAATACACAAAATTTTCCTTGTGGGTTATGCGCTCCAGCTTTATTTAGTGCTTCACCTGTTTTAATGTATCTGTCTATTTCTTCATCACTTATATTTTTTAAATAAGCTGTGGTTTTATCATAGTCTATGTATTCCTTATATGCACCTTTTTCTTCTACTAATACACATAAGCTAGTTATTGCCTCGTATTTACCACCTTGCAATTCTTGTAACATTCTTTTTGCATCTTGTTCGTCTTTTGGCTTTTCGTATACTTTATTGTCTTTTAATATCATTGTGTCTGAGCCTATAATAATTCTATCGCCACTAGTTTCATCAAATACCTTTTTAGCTTTAATATATGCTAGTCTTTTTGATTCTTCTTCTATTGTTAATCCTTCTACATGAGTTTCATCTGCATTGCTCACAATTACCTCATAATTCGTTGTTACTAAATCCATTAATTTTTTCCTCATTGGAGATTTTGACGCTAATATAATTTTCATTTTTTATCACTCCTCTACTTAAAAATCATCTGACATCATAAAATCTATTATATTTAAATGTTTAATTCCATTTCTAGAAAAATCTTCTTTGTCCAATGATAGTACATATTTAGGGTAATTATCACTAATGCATTCGTATGCTCCGAATTCTCTTTTTATTGTTTCTTCTGTATTTAAATGAAAACATACTTGAACATATTTTAAGTCTTTATTTTTAGTTACAACAAAGTCTACTTCACCCTTTTTAGTTTTTCCTATATAAACATCATATCCTTTAGCAATTAGTTCATTAAAAACTAAATTTTCTAAAGCAATTGAATAATTTACTTCCTTATTATTAGTTTTTATTTTCTTTATTCCTAAATCTGAAGCATAAAACTTATTTAATGTCTTTAATACTTCTTTTCCATGTATATCGTATCTATACACTCTATTTATCATAAATGTTGAGCAAAGAGTATCTACATAATTATATAAAGTTTCTGTAGATATATCTTTATGCTCATTTTTCAAATATGTTAAAATATTTCCACTTGAAAATTCTTTACCTTCTATTTCTAAAATGTATTGTAATATTTTATTAAATGAAGTAATGTCTTTTATATTCATTCTTTCTATTACATCTTTTAATAAAATAGAATCATACACATCTGAAATATAGTTTAATTTTGTTGGCTCTTTTTCAAAAGAAAATCTTTGAGGAAGAGTTCCCCATTCAAATATATCAAATAATAATTTTTCATAATCTTCTTTCTTTGTATTAGTTATTTTAACAGCTTCTTTAAATGTTAGTGGGTTAACTCTAAAACTAACATATCTACCTGAAAGGTCTGTTGAAAGCTCCATAAATGTCATTTTACTATTAGAGCCTGTTATAAATATACTAAAATTGTTTGTTATTCTTAATGAATTAATTCCTTTTTCGAATTCTGAAACTTTTTGAATTTCATCTAAAAAAACATAGTGAATTTTTTTATCTTTTGAAAGTGATTTAATATATTTATACAAATCTTCAGCATTTTTTATAAAGCTGTATTCTAAAGACTCGAAATTTATATAAATAATATGCCCATCATCTATTCCCTTATCTTTTAATTCACTTATTATTTGCGTTAATATAACTGATTTTCCAGACCTTCTAAGTCCATATATTATTTTTATTAAGCTAACTTCATCATAGAAATCTCTAATTTTATCTAAATATAAGTTCCTCTTTATCATTTCATCACCCAAATTAATTTTAGCACAAATATTTTAAAATGTAAAGTTTTTTCGATATATCGAAAAAACTTTACATTTTAATTATTTTTTTCGCCACAATTTTGGAAGAGCACTAGTCAAACCATTCTAATTCCCAGTCTATAAATCTTACTGTATCTCCTTCTTTTATTCCCATTTCCTTTAGCTTGTCTTCTACTCCTAGTTGTTTTATAGATTTTTGGAAATAGTACATAGATTCATTATCCTCCATATTTACTCTACCAAGTAGTCTCTCTATGCAAGGGCCTTCTACTATATACTCTCCTTTTTCAATTCTTACAGTAAAGTCGTCTTCCACTTCTTCTAATGTATATACTACTTTTTTGTCTACATCAAATATATCTTCTTTTGGTAATGTTTTTAAAACTTCTGCAACGTGCTCTATTAATTCACTAACACCGGTATTTGTTGCTGCAGATATTTTAAATATTTCTAAATTATTTTCTTTTGCAAGTTTTTCTAAATCGTTATAAAGACTTTCATCTTGCATTGCATCTACTTTGTTTGCTACTATTATTTGTTTTCTTGTACTTAGCTTTTCGCTATATTTTTTAAGCTCTGCATTTATTGTATTAAAGTCTTCAACTGGATTTCTATTTTCTGAACCTGATACATCTATTATGTGCAATAATAGTCTAGTTCTTTCTATATGTCTTAAAAACTGCAAGCCAAGCCCTACTCCTTCACTTGCGCCTTCTATTATTCCCGGTATGTCTGCTAGAACAAAAGAATCTCCGTGTTTTGTTTTTACTACTCCTAAATTAGGCTCTAGTGTTGTGAAATGATAGTCTGCAATTTTAGGTGTAGCAGAAGTTACCATTGATAGAAGAGTTGACTTGCCTACATTTGGAAAACCTAGCAAACCTACATCTGCTAATAATTTTAGTTCTAATATGACTTCTTTTTCTATTCCCTTTTGTCCACTTTGTGCAAAATGTGGAGCTTGTCTTGTTGAAGTTGCAAAATGTGAGTTTCCCTTTCCGCCTCTGCCTCCTGGTAATATTAGTTCAGTTTGCCCAAGTTCAGATAAATCAGCTATTATATTTCCAGTTTCAGCTTCCTTTATAACTGTTCCAATAGGTACTTTTACATATATATCTTCTCCGCTTTTTCCTTGACAGTGTCCACCACTACCATTTTTTCCGTTTTCTGCTTTGAATTTTTTTGTAAATCTAAAGTTTATTAATGTATTTGAATCTGGGTCAACTGTGAAATACACATCTCCACCTTTTCCGCCATCTCCACCATCTGGACCACCTGAGGCAACATATTTTTCTCTTCTAAAAGTTATTGCACCATTTCCTCCGGTCTCCTGATTTTATTATTATTTTTGTATAATCTACAAACATCATTTTCTCCTTTCAAAATTTGCTTTAAGCAAATTTTGTGTTATTAATTATTGTTGTTAGGGTATTCCTTTTAAGTCGGAACGACGTTGGTCTGTTCCCTACAGGATTTGCAATGAATTTTTAACAATCAAATAATAATAAAATTTTTTACGAGTTCGACCCTGAGTCATTATGTCTCTTAAGCAAGTAGAGTGTGTCTCGATATTTAGAAAATTTGACGGAACGACGTTGGTCTGTTCCCTACATAAACGTCGAGGAGTTCGGAATAAAAAATTTTATTATTATTTGATTATTATATAAAATTTATACAATAAGCCCTACTTTTTGCTTTACGTCTTGTAAGGTTGCATTTGCAATTTTTCTTGCATTCTCATCGCCTTTTGTGTAAATCTTTCTTATATAATCTTCGTTTTGTAATATTTCATTATATTTTTCTTGTATTGGTTTTAATTTTTCTACAACAGCTTCAGCTACTGTCATTTTAAATTGCCCATATCCAATTCCTGCAAACTCTTTTTCTATTTCTTCGTTAGTTTTATTTGTAACTGCTCCATATATTTGCATTAAGTTACTTACTCCCGGTTTATTTTGTGGGTCAAATTTTACTTGATTTTCTGAATCTGTTACAGCTTTTTTAAACTTTTTAACTATATCATCTGGAGTATCATTTAAAAATATTACATCATTTAAGTTTGTTGCACTTTTGCTCATTTTTGCTTCTGGATTTTGTAAGCCCATTATTTTTGCACTTGTTTTTGATATATATCCTTCTGGAATTTTAAATGTATCTCCATATATTTTATTGAACCTATCTGCAATATCACGAGTTATTTCTAGATGTTGCTTTTGGTCTTCTCCAACTGGAACTAAATCTGCTTGATATAAAATTATATCTGCTGCCATAAGTACAGGATATGTGAATAGTCCACTATTTATATTATCTGCGTGTTTTGCAGATTTATCCTTAAATTGTGTCATTCTTGCAAGTTCTCCCATATATGTATAGCAATTAAGTATCCAAGATAGTTCACTATGAGCACTTACATGTGATTGAACAAATATATTATTTTTTTCAGGGTCTAATCCTGCTGCAACATACAAAGCAATAAGCTTTTTTGCATTTTCTCTTAAAGTTTCAGGGTCATTTCTTACTGTTAGTGAATGTAAGTCTGCTATCATATAGTAACAGTCATATTGTTCTTGCATTGTTACCCAATTGTTTATTGCTCCTAAGAAATTTCCTAGTGTTAAGTTTCCTGTAGATTGCACTCCACTTAATATTCTTTTTCTTTCCATTTTAATTACAGCCCCTTTATTCTTCGGACGACTTTCTTGTCGCCCCTACGTTTTTTATTGCATAGGAAAAATCGCCAGATTTTTCTAAAGCAACAAGGTTAAGTTACCTTGATTCGTGCATATTTGCGAAGCAAAATGCACATGTGGCGAAGCCACTTTTCTTATTTAATGTAGGTATTATATCACAAATAAATTACATTATCAAACAAAAAAATAAGGCGTATGCCTTATTCTTTATTTACATCTTTTAATAATTCTAGTTGTGCTATTAGTAATGATTCTATTTTTGCTTTATACACATCTATTTCTTTCTTCATATCTGCTAATTCTTTTTCTTTTATTGTTATTTGATTATTTAATTCCTCAACTCTAGTTCTAGCTGTTAGTTCTGCTTCTTTTACAATTTGCTCTGCTTGTTGTTTTGCTGCATTTTTTACTTCTTCTGCTGTGTTTTGTGCCATTATTAATGTGTTTTGTAATGTGCTTTCTATGTTTTTGTATTTACCCATATTGTTACTTAATTCATCTGTATTCCTTTTTAGTTCTGCATTCTCTTTATATAATTTTTCATAATCTACTGTTAGCTCATCTAAGAAATCGTCAACTTCGTCTACATTGTATCCATTCATCATTTGTTTTCCGAATTTTTTATTTTCTATATCTAATGGTGTTATCATTGTATTTTCCTCCTATTTATATTAACTCATACGTTTTAAAACAAAAGAACGACACAAAAATATCGTTCTATGCTTTAAAATTTTCTTTAGTTTAGTTATTTTTTAACCATGATACTGATAATTTATTTCTTATTTCATCTCTTGCCATTTCATTTGCAATTTCATAGTTTATTGGTGCTACTAAGAATATTGCATTAGATACTTTTTGTATGTGTCCATCTAACGCGTGAACAGCACCACTTATAAAGTCTATAATACGTCTTGCAACATCTTTATTTACATATTCTAAATTAACTATAACAGATTTCTTTTCTTTTAAGTAATTACATATCTCTTCTGATTGTTCAAATGTTGTTGGTTGAGATATTACCATTTTTACTTGTTGTACTTGTGGCATATTTACCACTTTATTTCTTCTGTTGAATATTCCTTTTTGTTCTACTTCTTCATTTTCTTCTATATCGTTATAATCGTATCCATATATATCATTTTCATTCTCTTCAATTTCTTCTGCCCCTGTATCCATTCCAAAAAAATCTAACACTTTATTTAATGCTCCCACTATAAAAACCTCCTAAAATATTTTTTCATTCGTATCCATTTTTTACATACATATAGTATCTATCTTTTTTAGCATCTTGTCAATAGTTTTTGCTATTGTAATGTTTTTTTAATATTTCTGTAATATTATTGTAACATTTCTTTTTTTGGATTCGATATTATCTCATCATATAATGAAACATTTTTCATTTTTTTAATTTCTTCTGTCGAAAATCCTAAAGTCTTCAATTCCTCTGTTTCATAGTTCTGTACTATTGTGTAGCTCTTTGTTTCTCTCATTTTCTTAATTAATATTTTGTCTAAATAGCCCGCTCTGTTTCTTATTATGTATGCTAAATCATTATCGTCATATATTATAGCTGAATTTGGAACTTTTAGTCCTGTATTGCTCCACCATATTACATCAAATGATATTTTTCTATAACTTGTTAAATCTTCAACATCGCTAGTTATTCTAAAAATTATAACGAAATTATTGCTATCTTCTTCTTTTGCCTTATATTCAATAGTAGCATTAACTTCATCTTTATTAGATAATCTTATTTTTACTTTATCTCCTACACTACTTTTTACTGCATTTTCTGTATTCATTATTGTAGCAATATAACATTCAAAATTGTTTATTACCTTTCCTGATTGATTATTAGTTGCTATAATTTGTCCAGTTTTTAAATTTAAACTTTCTAGTAAGTCTTCATTTATTCTACTAAAATCTGTTGGTGTTAATATATTTTCTAAATTATCAATTCTGTATGAGACAATTCCACTTTGTGGTGCTGTTACATATTCAGTTGTTTGATTTAATTTAGTTTCATACATACTTCTTTCTTCATATAATTGTTTTATAGCTGAACCAGATTTACTACTTTCTCCTATAATTTTTGATTTCTTTGTTAGATATGTAGTTATATCATTTTTATATTCTCTTATTTTTTCTGTATCTGTGTAGGAATTCAAGCCTTCAATTCTTTGTTCTATCTGCTTGTCTAGATATTTTATATCTAATGAAGATACTTCTGTTTGACTTTCTAATTGTTCATTTATTTTAGCATCTATTTGTTTTATTTGATTAGTTATCTCCTCTTCATTACTGCTATAATATCTAAATAATTTTTCTCCTTTTGCAACTTTTTCTCCCTCTGATTTTATTTGTATTAATTCATTTTGAGTATTACTTCCCTTTACCACTGTTTCTTCTCTTATTATATAGCCTATAGCAGAGTCTTCTAGCGATATTTTTCCATATTCTATAGCAAATACATCTGTTGGAGATTTTATTAAACTTATTATTGAAGACATTATATATATTAGTATTACTATTGCTACAATTACAATTATGATATTATATTTTTTATTGTATTTTTTAGATTTTCCTTTGTCCAAAAGCATTCATCCTTTCTCAAAATTCGAAGAATTTTGTACTCTTCACTAATATGGGCACAGTGGTGTCACGTCCATGGGGTATTCCCACAAACGGTGCCCCTACATTATTCATTAACGGAACGACGAGGGCGTCGTTCCCTACGATAATTATTTACTATTCACTATTCATTAATATTCTTCGGGTATTCCTTTGGAGTGCGGGCGGACACGAGACCCGCCCCTACAATTCACTATTCATCGTTTTTATTATTTCATTTACGTTATTTTCTATTGGGGAAAGTCCATCTATCCATATTGTTTCTTTGTTTTTCCTAAACCACGTTAATTGTCTTTTTGCATATCTTCTTGATTCCATTTTTATTTTGTCTATCATTTCTTCTTTAGTTAGTTCGTTGTTAAGATATTGTACCACTTCTTTATATCCCAAACCTTGCATTGCTGTTTTTATATTATCATATTTATTTATTAAAGCTTGTACTTCCTCTATAAGTCCATTTTCTAGCATTATATCTACTCTTTTGTTTATTCTTTCATAAAGTTTTTCCCTATCCATATTAATTGCAAACATAATATAATCATAAGGCACTTCTTTTTTCCTTGATTCTATATTTTGTTCAGTTTTCGTTTTTCCTGTTTGTTTGTATATTTCTAGCACTCTTATTATTCTTTTTTTATCATTTGGGCTAATTATTTTCATTGCTTCAGGATCTATTTTACAAGCTTCCTCATACAGTTCCTGCAAATTTCCGCTATCTGCTTGTTTGTTTAATTGGTCTCTATATTCTGTATCTATCGTTATTTCTTGATATTCAATTCCATATATTAGAGAATCTATGTATAATCCAGTTCCTCCAACAACTATAGGTGTCTTCCCTTTTTTTATAATTTTCTCTATGCAATTTATAGCATCTTCTTTATATTGAGACACACTATAGCGAGTATCTGGAGAAACAAAATCTAACATATAATGTTTTACATCTCCTATTTCTTCTATAGTTGGCTTTGCAGTACCTATGCTCATATCTTTATATATTTGCATTGAATCTGCAGATACTATTTCTCCATCTATTTTTTTTGCTAATTCTATTGATAATGCCGTCTTTCCAGAAGCTGTAGGTCCTCCTATTACAATTACTTTTGGTTTCATAATTATCTATCCTTATAAGATTATTGATTATATTATTTCTTCGAAGCACGGGTCAATGTGGGCATCGACCCCTACGTCAAATCTCTAAGAGATTTGTACTCTTCACTATTCATTATCGGAACGACGTTGGTCTGTTCCCTACATACTATTATTCACTATTAATTATTAACTCTTGCCGTTAGGCAAACGGTGCCCCTACAGTTATTTTTCAAACGCATTATTTACGATTGAATTTTCTCTCTATATCATACTTAGTCATCTTAATTGCTGTTGGTCTTCCGTGTGGACAAGTAAATGGATTTGGTAATACTAATAATTTTTCCATTAAGCTATCTACTTCATCTTTAGTTAGTGCCATCTTTGCTTTTACAGATGCTTTACACGCTATTGTAGCAATAAATTTGTCTTCTTTTTCTTGTCTTGCAGTAAGTGCTACTGTGTCTATTTCGTCTAATATATCTAAAAATAATTGTTTAGTGTCTAAATCCATACATATATTGGGCACACCTGTAAGTTTTATTGTGTTATCTCCAAATTCTTCTAATGTAAATCCAGCCTTTTCAAACATATCAACGTTTTCTCTAACAATGTCCATTTCTTTATGTGTTAGTGTTATAACATCTGGCAATAACATTAATTGTGAGTCTTTTTTCATTTGACTATAGAAATTCTTTTTTATTTTTTCATAGTTAACTCTTTCGTGTGCTGCATGTTGGTCTAAAATATACATTTCATTTTCTAATTCTAATATTATATATGTTGAAAATGCTATTCCTATAAATTTATAGTTTGGTATTTTATTGTATGCTTCCTTATCCTCAAATACTGATAGATTTTTTCCTGATTCAAAAGTTAATCCTGTTGGTTCTATTTTTTCTACCGTTTCTTTTTCACTTACAGCTGTTGATGGTAATTTTCCAAAAGTTCTAACATACATTTCATCAAATTCACTTTCATTTTTAATTAATGTATCTTCTGGTATAGAATGTTCTATCATTTCTGTCATTTCTCTTTTTTTGTTTAAAATTTCTGTCATTGCATCAACTTGTTCTTCTGTAGGTGTTTTAATTTGCGCTGTTCTATCTTTATCGAATTTCTCTGTATCAAATGAATTTTGCTGTTCTTTGTTTTTATATAATTCTCCTATTATATTGTTTGGTTCTTCTATTTCTATTTCTTCTTTTTTTCTTTTAAATAAATTTATAAAACTAGGAACTCTGCTTTTCTCTTCTACAACTTCATTTTCTACTTTGTTTTCTTCTATATTTGTGGTTGGTAATTTAATTGTATCTCCTATTTCTTTAGCATCAGGCTCTTTACTAGTATTTTTTACTAATTCTTCATTTAATAATGATTGCTTTATTGCTGAGTATAATGCTTTAAATACTTTTTGCTCTTCTTGAAATTTTATCTCTAATTTAGCTGGATGAACATTTATATCAATTTTATTTGGCTCTATTTCCATGTTTACAACTATAAAAGCAAATCTCCCTATTGGAAGTAATCCTTTATATGCTTGTTCTACTGCTGATGATAGAGTGACATTTTTTACATATCTTCTATTTACAAAAAATATTTGATTTGTTCTATTACTTCTTCCTATTTCAGGTTTTCCTACAACTCCTTCGATTTTTATGCCTTCGTATTCAAAATTTACTGGTACTACAGCTTCTGAAATTTCTTTACCATATATACTATATATAGCATCTTGTAAAATTCCATTTCCAGAAGTTTGTACTACTGTTTTTCCCATATTTACTAGCTTTACTGATATATTAGTATTTGCTAGTGCTAGTCTTGTTACAGCATCTTCTATGTATCCCGCTTCTGTAAAATCTTTTTTCAAAAATTTATATCTTACAGGTGTATTAAAAAACAAATCTGTTACAGTTATGGTTGTACCTACTGGACAACCAACTTCTCCTCTTTCTAATACTTTTCCACCTTCTAATACTATTTTATAACCTACATTTGAATCCAAAGTTCTTGATATCATTTCTATATGTGAAATTGCAGCTATACTTGCTAGTGCCTCACCTCTAAACCCCATAGATTTTATATTTTCTAAATCATCTGCTACTCTTATTTTACTTGTAGCATGCCTTTCAAAAGCATATTCCATATCATCTGGTGCAATTCCATTTCCATTATCTGTAATTCTTATATATGAAATTCCTCCGTTTTTTATCTCTACTTCTATTTTGTCTGCTTTAGCATCTATTGAATTCTCCATCATTTCTTTTACTACTGAGGCAGGTCTTTCTATAACTTCACCTGCTGCTATTTTATTTATTGTTAAATCATCTAATACAACTATATTTCCCATAACATTTCCCCCGTTTTGTAAATGAATAAATCTATTTTTTATAAATTTAACTATAATATACATACGAATTATATCATTAAATATTATTTTTTGTATAGTTTTTAATAAAAATATTTATTATTTTTATGGCTACGTTTATATCCACTAGGTATTTGCCTAATTGTCTAGCAGTGCAAAAAATGTTAATATTTGTAAGTGAGGTGTAAATTATGGAAGAATGGGGCAGTGTAGATCTTAAATTAGATAATTTCTTAAAGAAAAATAATATAAGTAGATCAAGTTTATCTAGAAATGGTCAAATTTATTATAAGCAACTTTTAAAATATTGTAATAATGATATGCAAAAGGTAGATTTAAATTTACTAGCTAGAATTTGCAAAACTCTTGATTGCGAGATAGGGGATATTATTACATATACTCCTCCAAAAGCAAATTAATTTTATTTTATAATTCGACACATTTTTTTATTATTTTCATATTATATAATAGATTGTATATATATACTTTCAAATATTATAAAAAGGATTTGATTTATATGGATTTAGGTAAAGAAATGTGCCCAATTGTTAAAGTTGATGGATTTATCGAAAAAGGTAAACAATTTGATATCGATATTAATTTACCAGAAGATGAAAGAAATGTTATATTTGGAGTAATAAAGGACTGTTATAAAGACCCAGTTGAAGATGCTGTAGTTAAATTAATAGAAGTTTGTTATGAATATGGTAAAGAAGAGAGAAAACCAGTTTCTCATACTTTTACAGATAAAAATGGAGAATTTGTTTTTGGACCTCTTTGCCCAGATAAAACTTATGAATTACTTGTATGGGTAAACAAAGTACGTCACGTAAAATTATGTGCTGAAGCTAAACGTCACGGAAAATGCTTAAAAGGTGTATCTTTAGATTGCTGTGATTATAAGCCTTGCAAAGAAGAACATCATGATTGTGACTGCGAATGTGAAAAGAAAGATTGCAAATAGTTTTTTAAAAGGGTTACATCTGTAACCCTTTTTACGATAACAATTTTCTATTTTCTGAAACTAATCTATATATTTTCATCTTTAATTTATATCTTTTATTTTCTTGGATCACTAGCATCCATAAATATCCCAAAATTAATAAAACGCCTATATTTTGTATTAACAATATACCTATACTTGAAATTAATGTTAATATTATAATTAATGTATTTGATAATTTGTATGTAATAATCTCCGCTTCTTTCGGATTACTAGATAATTGTATTATATATTTTAATATTCTTCCACCATCTAATGGATATAGCGGTATCAAATTAAACATTCCTATTAATACATTTGCATATATAATATCCTCTTCCCATTTATTACACATTCCTAGTATAACAATAATTAAGTTAGTTAGTGGTCCTGCTATCGCTATTATTATTTTCTTTATAATATATTTATCGCTATAATCTTCGAAATTTATTGATACTCCAAATGGCATTATATTTATACTTTTGGCTTTTAATCCTAAACTAATTCCAGCAATTAAATGTCCTAATTCATGTATAAATGCAAACAGCATTAGTATTGTATATATTTTTATCTGCTTTGTAAAATAGAATATTATTGCAAATATAAATATCTGCAAATTAACCTTTATCTTCATATTTCACTTCCTATAATTATTTATTGGGCTAAATCTGTCGCCCCTACAATAATTCTTCACCATTCATTAAATTGGGTACAGCGGTGTCTGCGGGTCGTCGGGGACGCCGACCACTACAATAATTCTTCACTATTCACTCTTAACTATTCACTCGGCAACCACTTCGCAGCTAATCTCCCGTTTGTCATATTCCTAAAATAAGACTAGGATCAACGTATCTATTTGCTTTTCTAATTTCAAAATGCAAATGAGGTCCTGTTGCGTTTCCGAGTTTCTCCAACTTCTGCAATCTTTTGACCTTGAACAATAACATCACCTTTATTTACACACAATTTGCTACAATGCCCATATATTGTTAAAATATCATCCTTTTTTATCTGAATACATTTTCCATATCCACCTAATTCCTCAGAAGCTACTACTGTACCTTCCATACTTGCAACAATATTAGTTCCAGTATTAGCTGCAATATCTATTCCAACATGATATGGAGATACAACTTTTTCTGTTTGTGCTCTTGAACCAAATCTTGAAGTTATTTGCCCTACGAGAGGATTTATCAACGAATAGTTTTCCTTTATATCTTTTGCATCTAACTGCATTTGAGTTAATTTATTTTCTTCTTCATTCGTTTCTTCTTTAATTACTTCAGCTACAGCTAGTGTATCTGTATTATTTTCTCCAACTGGTTCATCTTCTTGTGGTTGCTCTATGTTTTCTGTATTTTCATCTTGTGGAGCTTCTACTTGCACATTTTCTAGTGTTTCTTCCTTTTTATTAAAATATGAATAATTATTTATGTAATTTGCAACTTTACAATATATTTCCCCAAGGTTTATATCATATGATAATATTTCATTTGTTTTGCTTATAAACTCTTCTGAAAATATAAAATTGCAGTTTTTTACAACATAGTATGAACAATATACAACAAAGCAAATTGTTATTTGTATTATCATTTTCTTTAATAAATACTTTTTATTAGATACTGGAGCGTCTGTTTTTTTGTTGTTATCCTTACTGTCTATTCCCTTTTTTCTATAATACATTTCTTCTGCTCTTCTTAATCTTTCATCCGATGTTAATACTCTTTCCATAAAAAAACACCTCTTCCTTTGTTCATATACATTAATGTATATGTGAAAAAGAGGTATTTTATGAGTATTAAAAATTATATATTTATTTATGAAGAAAAAATATAATTTACAATATGTTTATTATCAATACAATAAACATTATAATTGTCGCAATTTGCATTCTTCTATATTTCTTTTCAATTTTTTTATTATCCTTTTTATTCCTTATTATCTTTTGCCCTTCAATATTAGAAATGTAATTACTAATTACCATTTGCGCTTCTTTTACAATATAATCTTTTGGCTTCTCTATATTTTTAAATTGCTTTTTATATGACTCATTTTTTATATGCTTTTTTACACATTCTATTCTTTTTTTATCTCCTTTTAATATAACAATTGCCTCTTCAACTATATTAGATGGTAAATCCTTCAAAACCACAATATTCTTTAATTTATCTTCCATTTGTACCTCCTAGAAAACTGGTTTATACAATATATGTATATATTAATTTTTTCCAATTTTTTCTAGGTTATACATTTATATATTTATAACATTATATATTCCACTAGATACTACATCTGCCATATTCATTACTAAGCTTAAAGAAGTATTTTGTAATAGTCTAAAGTTGTATTGAGGAACATTTACATTTTGAGATACAATTCCCTTTATGCTTAAATCTCCTACACAATTTATGTTTTTATTCAATGCCTTTCCTAAATACATTGCCTTATTTTCTATTACAATTTTCCCAATATTCTCCTTTTTAGAAATCGCTGCATCTATTGCTATTACAAGAGGATTTTTATATTTTTTCTTTATTTTACTTATTATATTATTTGCATTATTTGCACATATATTTTTCTCTAAATTTCCATATACCTCTACTTCTTTTATATCTCTAAATAAATATCTTAGTTTATACCCAACAATTGGTCCGAAAAGAATCTCCTGTTATTCTATCTGTACCAATACAAAAAAATATTACTTTATCATATTCATTTTTTTCTACCTGCTTTCTTAATTTAGAAGCAAAGTCGTTTACAAAACTATTATACAATTCCTTTTTAGTTAACATATAATCTCCTCTTATTTTAGTTTATTCAATTATATGTTATTATTTAGTTTTTATTCATTTTTATAGAAAACAAGTGCACATAGGGGACGTAAAAAATGTGCAAAATTTAAAATATTTTGCACATTTTTTACGTCCCCTATGTGCACTTGTTTTCTATTGTTATTCATGTTTGCTATTAGCAATAATAATATTTACATTTTGAGATTTATTATATCTTTTTATTATATCTTCTGAAAACCCTGCAAGTTCGTTTGTTAACACAATTGTTTTATAATGATTATTTACCAACTCTTGTATTCTTTTATCAGTATCTTCTACATCTTCTACATCATAAACATCAAAGCCTATATTTTTAAATATTCTAAAACTATTGTTATCATCCTTTAATTTTAACCAAGAAATTTTCATTTAAATCACCAAATTTATTTTGTGTGTTTTTTATTTTGTTATGCAAAAATTATACTTTTACATTTTTCTTGCAGTTTCAAGTGCTAATGTTATCATATTATTTAATGATGTTTGCCTTTCTCCTGCTGACAAATTCTTTTTATCATATAAAGAGTCTACTACTGTTAATAAACATGCTGCATTTTTATTTAGCATTTTTGCCATATAAAAAAGTGCAAAGGACTCCATTTCAGACGCTGTTATATCTTTTGGAAGTCTATTTAATAGCACTTGCAAATCTGCTATATATGGGTCAAATCCGTCTGTACAAAATATGTTTGTTTTCTTATATTCTATATTATTTTCTTTTGCTGTTTTTTCTATTAATTCATTTATTTTTGCAGTTGCATATGCTTCTTTCACAACTTCATTGTTATAGCTATATGCGAAATTACTTTCAGTGTATACCTTTTCTACTAATATAGTATCTAGCAAATTAAGTTCATCTTTATATGCTCCACAAGAACCTACTCTTATTATTGTTTCTACATCATAAAATTTATATAATTCATAACAATATATTCCCATACTTGCCATGCCCATGCCATGTGCCATTACTGTTACTTTTTTATCTTTATACATACCTGTATATGCATACATCCCTCTTATTGAATTTACTAGCTTTGCTCCTGTTAAGAAATTTTCTGCAATATATTTAGCCCTTAATGGGTCTCCTGGCATTATTACTATTTTTTCTATATCTTCCTTTTTTGCTTCGTTATGTAATGACATATTTTCACTCTCCTTTAATACGGACGACCAATGGTCGCCCCTACATTATTATTTTATAATAAATACATTTTATTAGCAATATAATATATATAATTTTAAAAAATTATATATATTATATTGCATTATATTTTACTCTTTGTATACACTACCTTCCCGAATTTAAAATCGTTTAATTTCTTTTGTAATTCCATTATAATTAATGGAGATATTGAGATTAATATTGTATAAATCCATTGTGTGCTATTTAGAGCCACTACATCAAATATATTTGCTAAAACTGGTATTGCTATTACAACTACTTGTAGTAGCGCACCTAAAATTAGTGCACCTATTAAGTATTTATTTGTAAATACTCCTATTTTAAATATTGATTCTTCACTTCTTATATTAAAGCTATGTATTAATTCTAACATACTTAACGATACAAAAGCCATTGTTCTTCCTACCTCTAGCCCATATAGATTATTTCCAATACTAAATGAAAGTAAAGTTAAAATTCCTATCATTGTACCTTCTACAAGTATTTTTCCCCATAATCCATCTGAAAATAGTCCCTTCTTAGTATCTCTTGGCTTTTTCTGCATTATTTGCTTATCCATTGGCTCTAGTCCAAGCGCTATAGCTGGGAAGGAATCTGTTACCAAATTAATCCATAATAAATGTATTGCAAGTAGTGGACTTTCTATTCCTAGCAGTAGTCCAACAAATATTGTTACTATTTCTCCTACATTTGTTGCAATTAAGAAATGCACTGCTTTTTTAATATTATCATATATATGTCTCCCTGTTTTTACAGCTTCTGTTATAGTTACAAAATTATCATCTGTTAATATCATATCTGATGCATTTTTTGCAACATCTGTTCCGTTTAGACCCATAGCTACTCCTATGTCTGCATTTTTAAGCGCAGGCGCATCATTTACCCCGTCTCCAGTCATTGCAACAATTTCTCCGTTTGCTCTAAAGGCTTTTACTATTCTTACTTTATGCTCTGGAGATACTCTCGCAAATACAGAATAACTTCTTATTTCCTTTTCTAATCTATCCTGTGGTATTTTGTCTAACTCAGCTCCTGTAATTGCTTTATCTGTTTGTCTTAATATTCCCAATTCTCTTGCAATAGCTTTTGCAGTTATTATGTGGTCACCTGTAATCATAACAGTTTTTATTCCTGCTCTTCTACAAGTTTCTACTGCTTCTTTTACACCAACTCTTGGTGGATCTATCATTCCTATTAAACCTACAAAAGTTAAATTTTTCTCTATTGTAAATGTATCTATTGTTGTTGGAATCGTATCCACATCTGCATAAGCAACAGCAATCACTCTTAGTGCTTTTTCAGCCATATTAGTATTGTTTTTATTTATGTGTTGAATTTCTTCTTCTGTTAGATTATTTTCAGTTCCATTATCATAGAATTTACTACATCTTTTTACTAAAACATCTGGTGCACCTTTTGTTATAATTCTATATTTATCTCCCATTTTATGAATAGTTGTCATTAATTTTCTAGTAGAATCAAATGGAATTTCATTTATTCTTTCCATTTGGCTATATAATTTATCTTTATTTTCATCTATTTTTAAACCAGCATTTACTATTGCAACTTCAGTTGGTTCTCCTACTGCAACATACTCATTTGCCTTAGTTTGTATATGTACATCTGTACACATTGAGGCAAGTCTTAAAATTAGTCTTCTTGTTTTCCTCTGACTACTCACATCTCGATTTTGTAAATCCATATCCCCAAATGTATCTCTTAATTCTACTACCTCCATTTTATTTTGAGTTAGTGTTCCTGTTTTATCTGAACATATTACAGTACTACTACCTAATGTTTCTACTGCAGGTAATTTTCTTATTATTGCATTTTTTCTAGCCATTTTTGTAACTCCAATAGATAACATTATTGTTACTATTGCAGGTAATCCTTCTGGAATTGCAGCAACAGCTAATCCAACAGAGGTCATAAACATTTCTATTGGTGGAATTCTTTTTAGTAACCCAATTATAAATATTACAAAACAAATTAAAAGAGCTACTAATCCCAGTTTTTTTCCTACTTCTCCTAACTTTTGTTGAAGTGGTGTTTCTGGAGACTCATCTACCATTATCATTTTAGCAATTTGTCCCACTTTTGTATTCATTCCAACATCTGTTACAATAGCTTCGGCATGTCCGTTTGTAACTATAGTTGTAGCAAAAGCCATATTAACCATATCACCTAATACTGTGTTTGGCGCTAATACTACATTTGCATCTTTTTGTACTGGAACTGTTTCTCCAGTTAAAGCAGATTCTTCTACTTTTAAATTAAATGCATCTATTAATCTACAGTCTGCTGGAACAAATGCACCTGACTCTAATATTAATATATCTCCTACTACAACCTCTTCACTTGGAATATCTAATATTTTATTATCCCTCTTTACTTTGGCTGTTGGTGCTGATAGTTTTTTTAAAGCTTCTAACGCCTTTTCTGCTTTACTTTCTTGTATTAGCCCTAAAAATGCATTAAATACTACAATTGCTACTATTATTATAGAATCTATGTAATCATTAGTTCCTTGCATATATGCAGTTACACTTGATATTATTGCTGCTACAATTAATGTAATTATCATAAAATCATTAAATTGCTCTATGAATCTAAGCAATAAACTTTTTTTCTTTTGTTCTTCTATTTTATTTACTCCATATAATTGTTTTCTTTGTTCTACTTCTCTTGAATCAATACCATATTTTAAATTAGTTTTAGTTTCCCTTCGTATCTCTGAAATAGCTTTTGTATGCCACATAATTATTCACTCTTCCTTTCAAATTATATATATTAATATATATGTGCTTGTACTAAAAATATGCTCTCATTTATTCAACAATTTTTACTAGTTTACATATTATGTAGTATATTGATTTATGGGAGGTTTTGTTTGTGATTAACTATATTCTTCTTGCTATTTCTGTAAGTATTGATTCTTTAGGAATTGGTATTACATATGGAATTAGGAATACAAAAATATACTTCTTTTCAAAAATTATATTATTTATTATATCTATTTTAATTACCTCTCTTGCAGTGTTTATAGGAGGCTTAATTTGTACAATTCTTCCTAGTAGCTTTGCAAATTATATTGGTATATTTATTTTAGTTTTCCTTGGAATTTGGATTATTTATCAGAGTTTTGATAAAAAGGATAAAATCAAGATTCGGAACGACTTTGGTCTCGTTCCCTACAGTATGTAATATGTCAGTCAATAAAAGAAATTATAATTTTATAATAAAGTCTTTGGGAATTACTATTAAAATTATTCGTGACCCGATTTCATCGGATTTAGATGGGTCTAAAAGAATAGATTTAAAAGAGGCAATATATCTTCGGAATTGCACTTTCCTTAGATTCAATTGGTATTGGAATTGGCGGAAGCATTGTAGGCTTAAATTCTATTATGTTTCCAGTTTTTGTTGCAGGTTTTCAATTAATATTTTTATCGCTTGGAAGCTTCCTAGGAAAGAAAATAGTTTCTACTATAAAGCTACCAAAGAATATTTGGTCTATAATTTCTGGAATTTTGCTAATTCTAATTGGAATATATAAACTATTTATTTAATGTATTGATTTAGAATTTTTGTTAATATATAATATACGGGAGATTATCTACGGAGAAATTTCCGAATGAATAGTGTAGAATTATTGTAGGGAACGGCGTCGTCGCCGTTCCTCCAAAGAATGATGCAAATTCATTTAAATTTCGATGTAGGGGCTAGCATCCTTAGGCTTGCCGCACTATAAAATTAGGAGGAACACATATGAAGAAAAAAGTAATTATATTTACATTAATAGCCATAGTTATAATAGGCATAATTGCTACTGTTGTTGTTTTAAATTATAAAAAAGAAAATAAGGAGAATAATCTAGCAAATGATGCAACTCCAACTAGTGAAGTTACTATAAGCCATAGTCCTACTCCTATTAGCGATGTAAATAAAATGACTGAACAAGAAAAATCTATATTCAATTCTAATTTTGATTTTTATGTTGGAAATAATATAGAAGGAAACCGAGTAGAATCATTAATACAAACTATTCTTCATTCAAATGAACATAGTTCAATTGGAAAAGTAGATTTAATTATTAATGGAACCAAGGTTATAGATTCTAGCAACATAAAAAACACTAACTCATATTCTGTAAGCTTTGAATATAATAACAATGGTTTAATTTGCAAAGCAATAATAGAAGAGAATTAATTTTGACTTTTAAGTCTATTTTTGATATAATTTTAATATATACGTTATTTTGTAAGGAGATACAAATTTTCCTTATAACCACTTTCTAGCCAATATATGGCTATACAACTCTAAGGAGGACTAAATGAGATATTTACTTTACGACGTGACATTTTCTGTTATTCGGAAAACATTTTTTGGTGTAAGAAAATTTGAAAAACGCTGCATGGTACGGCTTGACCAAAACAATCCAATGAGTAAGGACGTTGAGACAATTGCAAAAACAATTACAAGCGCTTGGACAAAAAAGCACAAAAAGGATTCAATACGTGTTTCAGCCGTCTATCTCTCTGGATCAGGCATGACAAAGTATTTAACAAAAGATTCTATTGTTTCGCCACCACTAATTGTTTTTCAGAAATAAGCAAAGTCAAAGTAGATTTAGGTTAACCTAAGTCTGCTTTGGTTTTTAATAATACTTTTATGCTGCATAAACATTAACTATTTCAGTTATAATGTCTTTAGGATATAAATATGATTCTCCTTTTATTGCCTTTGTTGCTTTTTCTATATTGGTTTTTATATTAGCAACTGTTGTACGATATTTATGTGCAATAAATGGATATACATTTTTTTCTAAATTATGTAACATTTCAAAATTGTTATTTCCGATAAATGTACATTATGGCTTCAATTATATATCTAGTTCCTTTATGTTTTAAGTTGTATCCTATTTTTTGTAAATCTTCTATTACTTTTCTTTTTACTAAATGATGGTCTTTTTCATACCTTATTTCATTTACTATTTGTGATATTCTTTTGCAAATATTATCTATACTTTCTGGTTTTAATATTATATCACGCACCATATTACTAATATTAGCATATTCTAATAATGGTAAATCTCCTGATAATATTATTATTTTAGGAATTTTTATAATATCTAATTTTTTTATTTCCGATAATACTTCTATTCCACTCATTTTAGGCATTTGTAAATCTAGTAACACTAAATCAAAATAATTTTTAGATATAGCGTCTATTGTTTCAATGCCGTCTCTAGTTATACAGTCTACTTTTATTTCACCTATTTTACTTACTACACTATTAATAATACTTATAGAAAATTGTAAATTATCATCTGCAATCAACGTCCTTATCATTTTTATACCACCTTTTTTACTTTTTTTTACACTTTTTTACTTCTTTTTACACTTTCTAAACATTGTGTCTAAAAATGTGTTAGTATATGTATGATGAATTTTATTCGTCGCTACCTAATTTGTGCTAATTAATTTTAGTATGATTTTGGGTAAGAGAGGAAAGGGAAAATCAAAAGCAAGCAACAAACTTTTTACTTTATGAAAGGAGGCTGTTCTTTATGACAGCTACAAGAAAATCTATGCGGTTTCTTACCGTACTCGCTTTAATCTGCGCAATGGTTCTTTCCATTGCATCTACTCCCGTTTCGGCAGCAGGTGTTGAGACTTGGTATAGTCAATTTAAGTATGAACCCTCTTTCCCTATTAATGGTTATAACCTAACTCCGGTTAAGACTATGGGGGTATCTGGAGAATTGCTTGTTGGAGCATGGATGTCAACTACTGACAACTCAACAACTCCTGCAGTATTCACTCTTGAGGTACGTAGTACTAGTGGAGCTGTATTAGCAAGAGATACTGTTACATCTACTGGTCGTGCTCATGTATCAATTTCTCTTAACGTAACAGTAGGTCAAAAAGTTCAGATATACACAGGCATATACACTAATAATAGTGCTCGAAAAGGAGAAGTAGACTACAGTCACGAAATATATAATGGTAATTAATCCAATTTGAGTTTATTTTCCCTTCCTTTCACAATAAAGCTTCCTTTAGGAAGCTTTATTGGTATATAAAACTATTTTATCCTTTCCATATTTATTGTTACAGGAATTCCATAATAATATAATACTACTTTTATTTTGCTTGTCATATCATATTTGGTCATACTAAAAGTCTCATAAAAATCATATTTATTTCCATCTATAAAATAAGTCTTTGCTTTTCTTGATGAACTAGATGTAGTATAAAATTTCTTTGATTGTTCATTTTCTATATAGGAGTTCTCAACTTCTTCTCCTTTTATATTATGTTCACTTACTGATATTGGATAATATAACATACTTACAGAAGCAAACCATTGTTTTAATTCTTCAAGTTCCTCTTTTGATATTTTTCCATTCTCATAGTCTTCTGAAGAAGAGTAAAACTTTAATCTTTTTTCTCTATCATCCTCTGGCTTTTCTATATTAGAAATAATTACACCTATTTCAAACCCTGTATTTGTTACTTTGGCTGTATATACATCAAAATCCGGATTATCGCAACTTACTACTTTATAATATTCATCAGCTCTAGTATACATCTCTTTTGGTACATCTACAGAAATATCCCAATTTCCATTTACTATTACTCTATTTTGTGTTGCACTTTCAGGATTAAATTCTAACATTTCAATTTTTCCAAATGAAAAATATAATTTCTTTGATTTTGGATAGGTACCAGATGTATACATATTGTACATTATTTTTATACTATTACTTTCTCTATCTCTCATTACATTAAAAGAATTTACTCCGCAGTTCATATAGTTATCATTAAATTCACAAAATGTATAATTTATGTTGTTTTCTTCGCAATATTTCTTAAATCTTTCTTCATTGTTCCCACCATATATTATTTTATTTTCTTCATCTCTTACTATTAAATCTGTTAACTCTATTGCATTTACTTTGTCTAAATTAACTACTTCTTTTATTTTATCATCAAATTTAAATAAAATCTGTGTACTTAAATTTACATCATCCATTATAAAATCTTCTATATTTATCGTTGCATTTATGTTATCCACTGTTGTTTCTTTATTTGTTCCTATAGCATTTGAATCCGTTCCATCTGCATTTGGATTTGCAATATAGCCATTGTCTACTGCAGTATCAACTCCCTCACCTAGTCCTCTATCACTGCTTTTTGAATTTTTTATTGCTGTTGCAGCAACAATTCCTGATACTAGCACAAGGCACGCACATGCTGCCATAATTATTTTCTTTTTCATATAAAAAATCCCCCCTTTTTCTTTATTTTCAAGGGTATTTAGCTTTTGTTCTTCTTTGAATTTATATGCTGCAATGTTTAGCTTTAGTTGTTCTAGCATTTCGTCATTTTCGTTATTATTCATAAAAATCATACCCTTTCTTTTTAAGTGCTGCTTCTAATTTTTTTCTAATCCTAAATAATTCTGTTTTTATTTTTGATTCTGATAATTTCTTTAATGAGCTTATTTGCTTTATACTTTTATCTTCGTAGTAGTATAAAATAAATATGCTTCTCTTTTCCTCTTTTAATTTTTTTAATTCATTTACTATAATTGCATTTTGCTCATTTTTTGAATGCATTAGTTCTATATTTAAGGTTGAAACTAAATGCTCTTCATAGTCTAAAATATTGTCGTTTGTTTTTATTAATCTATATTTTTGCTTTATTAGGTTTTTGGTAATTCCCGCTATGTATGAAGACATATTGTTATTTGTGTTTAATTTATTTTGATTTTTCCATAATGTTAAAAACACATCTAAATTAATTTCTTCTATATCTTCTTTAGGTAATTTTGAACAAGCTTTTCTTATTATTGTATATACATAATTTGTGTAATCTTTTAATGCTTTTTCTATTTGTAGTTCATTGTTACGTATATAATCGCATATTTTTTTATCTTTCACTTCCAATTTAGATCTAAACTCCTTATTTAAGATATCTTACATTTGTATATTCACACTTTTTCGATTTTGGTTACAGTTTTATGGTAAATTTTTGGGGACAAAAGGGCACAGTGGTGTCACGTCTCACTGGTATTCCCGCAAACGGTGCCCCTACAATTTTGCAATATGTTTTTATGAAAATTTAGGGCACACCACGGTGTGCCCCTATATCAAAATTTGCCTATGAAAAATTTTGATTAGTAATATTGCTAAAAACTCACTTTTGTGATATAATTCCATAGTTCACGTTAATTTTGTAGGGAGATACAAATTCTTCCTATTAAAAGCCCAATAGCTAGTATATGGCTATGCAACTAAAAGGAGGACTTTATGAGTTATGCGCTGTATGATGTTGAGTTCACTGTAAAGGAGTTTATCAGCGAAGAAGAAGAGGACGTAGGTTATCATAACATTAGACATCATTATGTAAAAATTGATTCTAAAAATATGTCTAACCCTCTCGCTGCAATTGAATCCATTTTGTCAGAAATTTTTCCTTGTGGCAAAGTTACTGTTCTCAGTTTCAAATTTTTAGAGACTTGTTCTGACTAACATCAACAGGAAACGGATTCAAGGCAACTTGAACCCGTTTTTATTTATGTATCTATTTCAATTTCATTGATAACAGCTTGCTTATTCCGTTTTCCTCCATTGTTATTCCATATACTGTATCTGCTGCCTCCATTGTTCCTTTTCTGTGTGTTATTACTAAAAACTGTGTATCTTTAGTAAATTTCTTTAAATATTCTGCATATCTATAAACATTTACATCATCTAGAGCTGCTTCAATTTCGTCTAGTACGCAGAATGGAGATGGATTTATTTTTAATATTGCAAATAATAATGCAATTGCTGTAAATGCTCTTTCTCCTCCTGATAATAACATCATATTTTGTAGTTTTTTTCCTGGTGGTTGTACCTCTATTTCTATTCCGCATTCTAAAATATTATCTTCATCAACTAATTTTAATTCTGCTTTTCCTCCACCAAATAATTCTTTAAATACTTCTCCAAAGTTTTTGTTGATTATATTGAATTGTTTTGAGAATTGATCCTTCATTATTGCCGTCATTTCTTGTATTACTTTTTTAAGCTTTGCACTTGTGTTTTCTAAATCAAGTCTTTGTTCACACATAAAGTCATATCTTTCTTTTGTTTGTTTATATTCTTCTATTGAATCTATATTTATACTTCCTAGTGCTTTTATATCGTTTCTTAATTCGTTTACTTTTTTTGTAACTAGTGCTACATTGCTAGGTTTTTCATACTCTTTTGCATTGTTTGGAGTTACCTCGTACTCCTCCCACATTTTGTTTACAACTTGTTCTAGCTCTAATTCTGTTTTAGATTTTTTAAGCTCTAATTTTGAAACTTGATCTTTTAAATCGTCAATTACTTTAAGTCTATCTGTTATTGCCTTTTCTGTATCTTCTAGTTTCTTATTTTTTTCTATTCTTAAGTTCTTTAATTCTTCTACTTTGCTTCCACTTGTTTGAACTTCTAATTTTACATTTTCAATTTCTTGTTTTATTTCTTCTATTCTTGAAGTTAAAGCTTCATTATCACTTAATATTTTCTCTCTATCTGAAGTTTTATTCTCTTTGCTAGTTTTATTATTTTGTATATCTTCTTCTATTCTTGCAACCATTTCGTCTATTGAGCTTTCGCTTTCATCAAATGATGAAACAGAAATTTTTAAGTTTGTAATATCAAAGTTTAGGTCATCTACATATTTTTGATTATCTGAATTTATGTCTGCAAAGCTTTTTATTTCTATGTTTAACTCTTCATTTTCTTTATCTAATTTTGCAATTTCTTCTTCTATTTGTTGTTTTAAATTAGTGCTTTCTTCCTTTTTTAATTGCAATTCTTTTAATTCTTCTTTTAAGCTTGCAAGCTTTGTTTCTAATTTTAATATATTTTGCTCTGCAAATAGCACCTTTTGATGTTCTGTTGCATATACAATATCTATTTCTTGTAACTCTTTTTCTAGTTCTTTTGATTTTTCTAATATATCTTCATTTTCTAATAAATATTGTTGCTTTTCTTCCTTTGTCTTTTCAATTTTCTTTTCTATTAATTTTAGTTCTTTTTCTATTGCCTCAATTTCGTTTGCTCTTCCTAATATACTTACAGTTTTTTGAGCCACTGAACCACCAGATATAGCTCCTGATGGATTTATTATATCTCCTTTTAAGGTTACAATTTTAAAAGAATATCCATTTTTCTTTGCAAGCTGAATTCCTGTATCCATTGTATCTACAACTACAGTTCTACCTAGCAAATTTTGTACTATTCCATCATACAGTTTATCATAATTTACTAAGTCTGATGCAATTCCTATCACTCCGTTTAATTTTGTAAGCTTGTCTAATTTTTTACCTTTTACTGATGATATAGGTAAAAATGATGCTCTACCTAAGTTATTTTTTCTTAAATGTTCTACTAATTTTTTAGCATCTTCTTCTTTGTCTGTTACTATATTTTGCAAAACTCCACCTAAAGCAAACTCAATAGCTGTTTCATATTCTTTTGGTGCAGATATAATGTTTGCAAGTATTCCATGAACACCTTTGTTTAAAGTAGCGTCTTTTTCACAGTCTAATAATAAGGATTTTACAGATTTTGTATATCCTTCTTTTTCTTTTTCTGTTTCTATTAAAAATTTTAATCTTATTTGTTTTGTTCCAAATTCGGAAGATAAACTATTTATATTTGTATCGTATTCTTCTATTTTTTTAGTTCTTTCATCTGTTTTTTCTTTTATTTCATTTAACTTCTTTGTTATACTATTTTTCTTTCCTTCAATTTCATAAAAGACCTTAGCAATTTCTTCTTTAGATAGTCTATTTTGGTCTAATTCAGATATTGTTGTTTGTATTTCTGTTTTTACTGCACCTTCACGTTTTATATAGTTTTCATAGTTTATTTTTTGTGTATTAATATCTGATAATTTTTCATATTTTGTGTCTGTATTATCTTGTACTGTCTTCTTTTTAGCCTCAATTTTTGTTTCTTGCTCTGATAATTTAGAAGTTATTTCAGCTAATGCTTTTTCTTTTTCTTCTAACTCTTTTTGAAATTTCTCTTTATTTGAAAAAAGATTTGTTTTCTTTTGTAACTTTAAATTTTTCTCTTCTTCTAATTTTTGAATTCTTTCATCTATTTCGTTTATTTCTACGGCATATCTTTCATAGTTTTCTTTGTTATTTTCAATTCTATTTTGTGTTACATTTATTTCTGAATTCAATTTTTCTATTTTATTTGTGCTTTCAAAAGATAAGTTTTGCACTTCTTCTATTTTGTTAATTAATTCATCTACTTCTGCTTTTAATTGATCTTTTAATTGTTGCTTTTCTTCTTGTGCATTTTCTTCACTCTTCCATTGCTCGTTCATTATTTCTATGTCTTTTGCAACTTCTTCTATTTTTTCTTTATATGTATCTATATTATGCAAAAATAGCCCTATTTCAATGCTTTTTAATTCTTCCCTTAAATCTAAAAACTTCTTTGCCTTTTCTGCTTGCATTTTTAATGGCTCGATATTTCCTTCTATTTCAGTTAAAATATCATTTATTCTTAATAAATTTACTTTAGTTTGTTCTAATTTTTTTTCAGACTCAACCTTACGAACTCTATATTTTACAATACCTGCAGCCTCTTCAAATATATTTCTTCTGTCTTCAGATTTATTGCTTAATATTTCATCTATTTTTCCTTGCCCAATTATAGAATATCCATCTTTTCCAATTCCTGTATCCATAAATAATTCTAATATGTCTTTTAATCTACAAGGAGTTTTATTTATATAATATCCTGTTTCACCGCTTCTATATAACCTTCTTGTTACAGTAACTTCTGAATATTCAATTGGTAGCTTTCCATCTGTATTATCTATAATTATAGAAACCTCAGCAAACCCTAAAGATTTTCTGCTTTGAGTTCCTGCAAATATTATATCTTCAGATTTAGAACCTCTTAGGGATTTCATACTTTGTTCACCTAAAACCCAACGAATAGCATCAGAAATATTACTCTTTCCAGAGCCATTAGGCCCTATAACAGAGGTTATTCCCGGCATAAACTCTAATGTGGTTTTATATGCAAAGGATTTAAACCCTTGTAATTCCATTCTTTTTAAATACACTTGATATCAACTCTCTTTTTTAAAAATACGTTAATATCATATATTAAAAAGCGATATTTTGCAACATTAATTATAAAAATAATCCATTATTCCTGTATATATCCCCCAAGCTAATTTATCTTGATATTCTTCTTGTTGTAATAGTTGTTCTTCTTCTGGGTTTGATAAAAATCCACACTCTACAATTCCTATTGGTATATTAACATTCTTTACTATATAAATATTGTCTATTCCAAGTGCAACCCTATTGTTTTCTCTTTGTATTGTTGTTTTTAGTGAATTTTGAATGCTATCCGCAATTTTTT
Source organism: uncultured Eubacteriales bacterium (assembly GCA_949840345.1). GTDB lineage: Bacteria > Bacillota > Clostridia > TANB77 > CAG-508 > CAKPQL01. The sequence continues at coordinate 110,258 of CATKWX010000002.1, read as the reverse complement.
TACTTTGTTCATCATCTTTCCTATAAAAAGTTTGCCAACCCCAATATTGACTTTGTGGTATTTTATTTAAATGTATAGATATAAATATATCTGCACTCGATTCATTTCCTATTTTTACTCTATTTTTTATATCCGATACTTTTTTCTCTTTTAAAGTTTTCTTATCTAAATCATATATTCCGTTTTCGTCTGACCTAGTCAGAACTACTGTTGCCCCACTTTGCTCTAGTAAATTTTGCACCTTTAGAGTTATACTTAAATTTATATCATCTTCGTGTGTTCCATTTGAACTCTCTGCCCCTCCGGTCTGGACTTCCGTGTCCTGCATCTAGCACTATTACTTTATTGCTAACAGGCAATGATACTGTAGGAAGTGTTACCTCACTTTTTAAACCTCCAGTTATGTTTATAAAACATATAGACACTACAACGCACATAAGCACAAGTAAAATTCTCTTTTTTCTTAATATAATCACTTTAAAACGCCCCTTTAAATATAATTTTTATATAATTATATTTAAAGAAGCGTTTTTGTATGACAACAATTATAATATATAAGAAATATAATAAAAAATAAAATTACGAATGTAAATGGAAAAATTTTAGAAATTCTTATGCAGATTTTATGGAAAGAGTTCGCGCTTGTCGCGGAAGGGCGCCATAAAATCAAATTAGAATTTCTTTAATTTTGTAATGTAGCCGAGTAATTTTACTTTTTTATTATATTTCTTTGCTATAATTTATCTTGCTTTTTCATATTTCAAATAACTTTCTATAAACCCATCTATTTCCCCATTCATTACTGCTTCCACATTTCCCACTTCATAGTTTGTTCTATGGTCTTTTACTAATGTGTATGGGCAAAATACATATGAGCGAATTTGGCTTCCCCAAGCTATATCTTTCTTTTCTCCTTTTAAGTCCTCTATTTTCTCTTTTTGCTCTTTTTCTTTTAAATCTAATAATCTAGATTTTAGCATTTTCATTGCTGTTTCTTTGTTTTGTGTTTGCGACCTCTCAGATTGACAGCATACTACAATGTTCGTTGGTATATGTGTTATTCTTACTGCTGAATCTGTTTTGTTTATATGTTGTCCACCAGCTCCTGACGCTCTATATGTATCTATTCTTAAATCTTCTGGGTTTATATCTATTTCTATATCGTCTGTTATTTCTGGTAATACCTCCATTGAAGCAAATGATGTATGTCTTCTGCCTCCTGCATCAAAAGGAGATATTCTAACTAATCTATGTACTCCCATTTCTCCTTTTAAATACCCATATGCATTTTCGCCTTCTATTAGCACAGTAACGCTCTTTAGTCCAGCTTCTTCTCCTTCTAAATAGTCTAATTCCTTTACTTTAAATGCTCTTGAATTTGCCCATTTTGAATACATTCTATATAGCATTTCAGCCCAGTCTTGTGACTCTGTTCCACCAGCTCCCGGATGAAGCGTAAATATTGCATTATTTTTATCGTATTTTCCAGATAGCAAAGTATCAATTTCTAAAGTTTCTATTTCTCTTTCTAACTTTAATGTGTCTTTTAATACCTCTTTTGCCATTTCTTCATCAGACTCAACCAATAGCAATTCATTTAAGTCTTGTATATTTTCTAGATTTTCTTTTAACTTATTATAATTCTCTAATTTATTCTTTAATCTCTTACTTTCTGTTAAAACAGCACTTGAGTTTTTTGCATCATTCCAAAAATTGCTATCTTGCATTTGTACTTCTAATTCATTAATTCTTTTTTCTATTTTAGGCAAGTCAAAGTGAATCACCTATTGATTTCAATTTAAGCTTTATAGACTGTATTCTCTGCTTGTTTTCTTCTAGCTCTAGCATACTCTCACACTCCTTAATTTCTATACATTTTAATATACTTACCTCTTTATATCACTACTATATATTATATCTTATATTTTCTTATTGTAAAGTTTTGTTATTAAATTATCAAAACTTGTTTGTTTATAGTTTGCAAATCATACATAACTCTCTATATATAAACGAAAACTAGCTCTGCTTTATATTGACTTTTTATGTATACTATGATAATATTTATGTGTTAAATTTTGAAGAGTCATTGACTCAATATCAACCTTTATAAAGGAGGATGCTTTATGAGCAATAATGGTAAACCCGACGGAAACATGTCAAAATTGGCGTTATTACGCCAAAACAGAAGTTTAAGCAAAAAGGATACGAGTGAAACAGACATTGCTGCTGCAATTGATGGCTATGCCTCATCTATCGACACTAAGCAAATGGAAGCAGACATCGCACGGAATTCTGCACATATAATTCTTATTGTCGATAACAGCGGTTCAATGGAAGAAACACAGTACCCTATTTCGCAAGAGATAAACGAATTTGCCGTAAGGCAAGCTGTGAAGCTTTATAAAACTTTACTTTCGCTTACTCTCTTTAACGACGAGGTTTGTCCGGAATTCGGTAAACAAGACGTTAAACAATTCGTACCCATACGCCCTTGGAGTTGTTTCGGAGGAACAAACATTTATGATGCTTTGATTTCCGCAATTACTCCTACAAGCTCAAATGACGCAAAGCACAAACTCTATCTTATCATAACTGACGGAGAAAATGGAGGTAGTTCTCATTCTATAGAGGAAGTAAAAAGCTTAATCTCAAGCAAAATTGCTAAAGGTGAGCATATTTTCTTACTCTATAACGATGAAAGCGGTTCTTTAAACAGTGCAAAAGCATACGCTGAGGACTTGGGAATAAATTCAAATAATGCCGTGAACTTTAATCGTTCTGGAGATGGTATAAAAATCATTTTCCAAACAATTGAAGATTTATTGGATGGGCTCCGCACAACTGGAGCAATTCCCTCAGACTGGGCAAAGGCAATAACTGCACACGCAGCTAATCCTTTGGGCATTAAGGCAAGGGAAACAAAATACTTGTCTTATAAGTAATTAACCTTTTGTTAAACGTTGTTAGGTTAATCTTAACTTAACAGCGTTTAACAAACAACGAATTGGAGGTTTTTTTATGAACCCTTACGAAATTTTAGGTGTTGACAGAAATGCTAAAGACAAAACCATTAAAAAAGCATATATGGAAATGACACGGAAATGGCACCCAGATTTATATCATAACGAAGAAGACATAAAAATTGCAACTGCTAAAATGCAAAAAATTAATGCTGCTTGGGAATTAATTGGTTCTCCGGAAAGTAGAGCTATTTATGACAAGGAGCATCCGGTTTCTGTTTATGAGTATTATGCAAAAAAACAAGCTTCTAACAGAAATACTGCTAAGCAAAATACTTCTACAGATATTGAAATGGAAAAACAACGCAAAGCTGTTTTAGAATTTCTAAATGTAGAATACAAGCACAAAAATGACATTTTTGATATGTTTGCTGAACTTGCTACCTTAGCACTTAAAAATAAAATTTCTGATGTTGATTATATTGATACCCTCGAATTAATTTTTGAGGAAGTAAAGGAATGCATTAGAAATATTGAGAAAATTATTTCTGTAGCAAAATCAAAAAACTTAACAGGAATGTATAATATTTTTGCTAAAGCAGACGAAGCAATTGAAGAGCTTGAGAAAAAAGCAGACGGAACGCCAAAGACCTTGAATTTAGCTCATTATGCAGAAGAAACACGGATATTATCTGAAAAGATTTCTAACTTGATGAGTAAACTTCCTAAAAGAATTAACGCTGTTACTCAATTTAATCTCTTAAGAAAAACTTGGGAGTTTAAAGACGATAAGCACCTCAATTCTGTTAGGAAAAATCACCAAAAGCAAGTTGAGAAGCTTTTGAAAGATATCGACTGGATACAAGAAACTGCACTCGAGCGCAATATTAAAATTGAAAGCGTAGATTTAAATCCTGCAGTTCTTTACCCTAAGAATCTATCTTCTCTTAATGAATGTAGAGAAATAGTTAAGAATTGTGAAGAGGTTCTTAATTTGAACCTGCAAGGTTTGCGTGAAAAATTTTGGAAGGAGCTATGTGAATACACTAAAAACGAAGGAGGAGAAACTGTTTTTACAGGTATACGTAATGGTTATTTCTATCCAGTTACGGGAGATTTTATATGTCCTCCTAACATAGATAGATTAAATTCAACTTCATTTTCGTTTGGTTGTTTTAACAAAGTCAACTCTATATCTATTCCGGCAAGTCTTATTCTTAAGAAAAAAGATATAGATATAGAAGTTCCTCCAAAGCGTTTAATTTTTACATTTGGCGAACATTCACAAGTTGTAGATGCTTCCATTTTTTCAGAAAATGTTCTTAGCCTATCTTCTGAATGCGATTGCATTTGCATCAGCATGAACTGGTGGTATGGCTCTGGATTTGCATTAGTTAACTCAAATTATATCTTACTTTATGACAAAAAAAATCTGTGTTCTCTTTATGGTGTTAAAGATTTGAATGAAATTTCAGATCCTCACTACCCACGTAATCCAAAGGAACGCTTTTTCGTTCATACTTGGGCTCAAGTGGCAAAAAAGTTACCTGACCCTAGTATTATGAAACTGCTTCCTTGTACAGTGAAATCCATAAGAAATTGGCTTGGCTTAAGGAAATTCAATTTTGATACAATTTTTTCTAGAGTTAATATGTACTCTAGAGAAAAATTGGTTCGTTTGTATATTGCTCTTGGAGCATTAAACGATACCCACTGTCACGCTCAAGCAGAATGGTTGATTTCAAAATTGGATATTAGAACGATGTATCGCTCAAGATTGGAGCGCTTCCCTGAAGAAAATAAAAACCCTGTGTTTTCTGTTCCTAAATTAGCTGTTGATTTTGTAGAGGCTAATATTAGTAACGAAGACTTTTTACCATATGTTTACATATTTTTAGAAGGGTATAAATTTTTCCAGTCTGAAGCAAAAAAGGCAAAAGTTTCGCTTACTCCAAATTTTGTTATTTCAACTGCCCCACAATATGTTTTCCATAGTAAATCTGACGGAATATCTGATTTTGCAATAGAGCTTTTGAAATCTGAAAAAAGTATCGAAATCAAATTGGCAGATGAAATACTTCATTTAAGAAGAGAACATAATAACAATTCCAAGAAGAACATCATTGAAACAACAGATATGGTTGACAGCTCGTCAATGCATTACAAATACCTTGACTTAAAATCTTTGCAGAGTTATTTAGACTTTGGAGAATATTTCAGGCTTAAAAAATCGTATCACCGCATAGAGTCAGAAAATGTGTTTTTATCAAGTAATAGCCATGCAATAGAAATTATAAATGGCGAAAATAAACGTGTTACACTTGTAATACTTAACTTGCTTGATGAAGGTGAACTATTTGCTGATATCCTTTATTGCAATTACGATGATAAAAACATTGCTGTTCTTGAAACTATTAGGCGCGCTCTTATAGACCAAAAAAATTCCAATAATTTGGTTACTGGAATCTCAATTGGTTCAAACGAAGACCCTAATACTTCAAACGAAAATCGCTGGAGAGACATTACAAATTATAACTCCGACATAGAGTGGCTCCAAAATGTTAAATGGATAAAGTTTGAATATCTTTTTGAAAGTCGAGCGCTTGGTACTTCCTACAAAGGATACCGTGCAAGATTTATGGTTGAGGGACACAAACAACAACTTAATAAGCCAAATCCATATGACAACCCTAGAAACCGTAGAAGATTTAATCGTTGGTAATTTACCGAAGAAATAACCCCTAAGTTCACACTTAAGGGTTATTTTTATTGAATATGAATTTTCTACTTTCCTTATTCTTCATTAAATACAAATTTTCTTATTGCCTTTGCTACACCGCTTTCATTATTGCTTGTAGTTATATAATCTGCCTTTTCTTTTAAGTATTCTTCTGCATTTGCCATTGCTATTTTTAAACCTGCACACTCAAACATTGATATATCGTTTCCGTCCGTCTCCCATTACAATTATTTCTTCTTGCTTTATTCCTAATTTATCTGCTAAAGTATGTATTGCATTTTTCTTACTGCAACCACTTTTATTTATATCTATATATTTAGATTCAAATGTGCTTTCTTCTGTTTTATATAAATAACTACATATAACTGATGTTTCTATTCCGTCTAATTTACTTATCTTTTCAATAATCTTTTCTAATGCTGAGATTTCTCCTCCCATCATACATAATTTAACTATATTAGAGTTGTTTTTTATTGACTCTTCTATATTTTCTACCTTAGTTTTCTTCTGACTGATACTTACTCCTGCATCTTCAAAATCTTTATTGTCCTTTGTTTCTGTTATAGCTTTTTCATCCGTATATACCATTAGATAATCTATTTTTTCTTCTAAATAAATATTTCTTAAAGCTAACACTTCTTCATCTGTAAAAGCAACGTTTTCAATATATTCATTAGTTTTAATGTTTTTAACTGTTGCACCATTTGCTGCAATTATATAATTAGCAAAGTAATCTCCATATTGTTCACATATTTCTTTTGCATAGCCTAAAGGTCTTCCTGTTGCAATTACTGTTATTATTCCTTTTTCGTCATATGCTCTTTTTATTAAATCTACATTTTCTTTACTAACCTTTTTTGCATCATTTAATAAAGTTCCATCTAAATCTACTACTACCATTTTATACATAATTTTTTTCCTTCCCTTCTCTTTTTTTATCTCTTATATATCCTACTATTGAGCATATTCCTAAGATAGTTTCTAATATTATACCCATAATTGACATTATAAAAATGTTATAAGATAACCAAAAAAGTCCAACTACTACTCCTAATATTTTGTATGTCTTTACATTTTTTTGCCACAATGCAAATGTTCCAATAAGCGTTGCTATTACTGATAATAAGCTAAGTGGTCCATTATATGTAAATACTGTTAGCATTATAATAAGTATAACTGTAACAATGAATATACCTAAATCGAAGCTTTTATTTATCTCTTTTCCCTTAGATTTCTTTGTTTCTTGCACTAAAAATATTAAATCTCTAAACATCATAATAAGTGCCATTGCTGCGCCAGTATATCCGCTAAGCATTGCCATTGCTGTTGTTTGTCCAATATGAGCTACAAAGTTTGCAGTTAATATCCTTTTCCTATCTTTTAATAAATAGCCAAAGCTTAATATTGCATAATATGCTATTGTTATTATTTGCGAAATAATATAAACTTCCATTTTTCTCCTCCTAATTATTAAAATTAACTCTAGATTTTAAAATATACTTTCGCTAGTTTTTTAAAAGCTTCTAGAGATTTTTTAAGCATTTCTTCTGATACGCAATATGCTATTCTTACATAGCCTGAGCAAGCAAATGAGCTACCCGGTACAAGTAATAAATTAAACTTTTTAGCTTGAGCACAAAACTCTTTATCATCTGATATTGGAGTTTTTAAGAATATATAAAATGCTCCCTGAGGTTTTACGCACTCAAATCCATAGCTTGTAAGCGCATTATATAATAGCTTCCTGTTTGTATCGTAAGTTTCTAAATCAGTTTTTTCATCTATGCACTTCATTATTACCTTCTGCATTAGAGATGGAGCATTTACACATCCTATTATTCTGTTTGCAATTGTTATTGCTGTAATAATATTATTACTATCCTCCATTTCATTTGGAACAACTACATACCCTATTCTTTCTCCCGGTAGAGATAGAGATTTACTATAAGAATATACTACAAATGCGTTGTTATAGTATTTAGTTATATATGGTACTGTTTCCCCATCATAAGCTAGCTCTCTATATGGTTCGTCTGAAATTAGAAATATTTCGTGGTTATACTCTTTTTGCTTGTCCTCTAATATTTTAGAAATTTGCTTTATTGTTTCTTCTGAATATATTACTCCTGTTGGGTTGTTTGGCGTATTTATTAATACTGCTTTTGTTTTCTCTGTTATTTTTTGTTTGAACTCATCTAAATTAGGTGCAAAATTTTGAGTGTTTGGAGAAATTACAACTACATTTCCATCATATCCCTTTATATAGTTGTTGTACTCCATAAAATATGGTGCAAATACAATTACTTCATCTGATGGGTTTAATATGCTTTTAAAAATAATATTTAGTCCTGAGGCAGCACCTACTGTCATTATAATATTATTTTTATTAAAATTTGTAGAAAATCTCTTGTTTATTGAATTTGATATTGCTTCCCTAACATCTTCAAAACCAGCATTATTCATATATCCGTGTACTACCAATGAATCTTCTGTATCAATTATTTCTTTTATTGCTTCATTTACTTTTTTAGGTGCTGGTATGCTTGGATTTCCTAAACTGAAATCATATACATTTTCTTTTCCATATAGTTCTTCTAATTTTTTGCCTTCTTCAAACATTTGCCTTATTACTGAATTATTTTTTACACAATCTTTCATTTTATCAGCTATCATAATTAGTTTCATTCCTTTCTAAGCTACAAACTAAGTTTCATTACTTTTTTTATACTTACCTAAAATTCTATAAAACCCAACCACATCTTTTAACTCTTCTAAAGGTTTTTCGTAACTTTTATTATTAATTTCTATATCCACTAGAAAATAATATTCTCCAAGCTTCGTTTTTGCTGGTCTTGACTCTATTTTAGTTAAATTTAAACCATTATCATTAAATATTTTTAGTGCATTATATAATGCTCCTGGTTTATGTTTGGTTGAAAATAACATAGTAATTACATTTGCATCTGTAATGTCTTTTTCTAATTTGCTTAATTTCCAGAATTTTGTTTCATTTAAACTATTATCTTGAATATTGGCTTCTAATAATTTTAAGTTATACTCGCTTAAACATTCTAAATTGCATATACAAGCTGAAAATTCTTTTTTACTCACTTCTTTTGCAGATAAAGCTGTACTTGGTGTTTCTATAATTGTAGCGTTTTTTAAATTATTTTGAAGATAGTTTCTGCATTGTGCTAATGCCTGTGGGTGTGAGTATACCTCTTGTATATCTTCAAAATTATATTTTTCTTTTGCCATTAAATTTTGATTTATTTTTAAAATTCTTTCTTCTACTATTTTTAAATTCTCATTTTCTATTAATGTATCAATTGTTTCTGTTACACAACCTTGAAGTGAATTTTCTATTGGTACAATAACTTCTGAAACTTCATCATTTTGCAATTCTAGAATTGTTTCTTTTATTGTTTTATATGGTATTTTTTCTATTTCCTCTCCATATGAATTTTTACATATTTCATATGAAAAAGTTCCCTTTGGTCCTAAATATCCTACTTTCATTTATACTTCTTTCTCCTTGCATATACATTTTCTTTTACAACTTCATCTTACCATCCAAAATTATCAAACATAATATTATTTTGGTAATTTTCTATAGCTTTTCTAACACACGGTATTGTATTGCTCGGTAGGTTATCAATATCATACCAACATAATTCGCTACATTTATTAGGTTCTTTGTTTTCGATATTCCCATTCCATTTCTCACATTTTAGAAAAAAGTCTAATCTTTCCGGCTCTGTTTTTCTATGCAAAAAAGTAGCTATTTCTATATCTTTTTCATATATTTCTATTCCTGCTTCTTCTTTAGTTTCTCTAATCATTGCTTGTTTAATAGTTTCATTTCCATCCATATGACCTGCTACTAAACTATAGTTTCCATCTTCATATCCTGAGTTAGCTCTTTTTAACAATAATATTCGATTTTCTTTTGTTAGTATCAAATACACTGCACATATATATTTATATCTATCTTTCATTTATATTCTCCTTAATCAAAATTTGCTTTTTCCCCGTCATTACCCATATGTGCAACTTTTGCACATGTGCTATTTTCATTTAATTCTTCATCTTTATAAATATTATTGATATGCCTAACAATACCGCTTCTATCTATGTTAAAAAGAGTTGCCAATGCTTCAGTATTTAACCAAACATCTTCGTTTTCTAGCAATACTTCAACTTTTATATTACCTTCTTCATCATTATAAAATAAAATATTTTTTTCATTTCCAATTAATTTATCATTCATTTTTTTGCATCTCCTTTAAATTTTGCGAACATTTGTATTGTATCATGGATGTATTAAAGTTGCAATCTTTTTATACGAATTTTTCAAAATTTATAATATTGATACTTATAATATCTAAATATCTTTTACACAAAAATGAAGATTAAAACCTAGATTTTAACCCTCATTTATAAATTATTCAATTTCAAATATTTTTCTATTGCATTTACATTCATAATGAAAAATTTACTTCTACTATTTTTTAGTAATTCAGCTAATTCTGTAATTTCTATCCATCTAATATTTCTTGATTCATCAGTTTCTGATATGGGTTCTCCTTCTGCTTCACATATAAAATGATTACATATTATTGAATAAGCATTTTCTAAATTTTGAGTTACACAAAATGGAATAAAATTAATTGTTTTTAGGTCTTTACTATATATCATCTCTTCTTCACCTAATATTTTAGTAATTTTTAATCCCGTTTCTTCAAATACTTCTCTTTTCACTGTATCATAAGCATTCTCATATTCTCTTATTTTTCCAGCTGGTAACTCATATTGTCCGTTTGTTTCATTTCCATCTTCTTTCCATCTCTCTTGAATAATAATATGTTTTTTTCCATTTATAATTCTTTCCACTATGGCACCTATTGCTGGTTTGGCAAACTTTTCTTCCATATATATTTTTCCTTTCAAACTATTATAAATTTAATATTATTGTTAGCAATTTAAAATTTAGGATGATAAAATGCTGACATTTGTGTTTTCACTCTTGTCAGCACTCCCTTGTAATATGCTATTTTCCGCAACAGTTTTTATATTTCTTCCCACTTCCACAAGGGCAAGGGTCGTTTCTTCCTACTTTTGGTCCATCATTTACTACTGGTGTGTTTACAGGAACTTTTGCTTCTTTAACTCCGCTTCCGTCTCCCATATTCATTCTTACTGTATTTTCTACACCTTCTTTTGTTATTTTGGCTGCTTGAGTTCTTTGTACTTTGTCAGCTTTTTGTACATTTAATAGTATTTTTACTACATCTGTTCTTATGTCTGATACCATTGCATCAAACATATCAAAACCTTCTATTCTGTATTGTACTACTGGGTCTTTTTGACCATATGCACGAAGTCCTATTCCGTCTTTTAATTCATCCATTGCATCTATGTGGTCCATCCATTTTTGGTCAACTACTTTTAGCATTACAACTCTTTCTAGCTCTCTTAATTCTTCTTCCCCTATTTCTGCTTCCTTTTGTGCATATTTTTCTTCTGCTTTTATCTTTAATTCTTCTATTATTTTTTCTTCGTCTAATTTATTACTTTCAAGTGATTCTAAACTTTCTATTCCAAATACCATTCTTATTTCAGAAAGTAGTCCTTCTTTGTTTAAATCTTCTTTTCTCTCAAGTCCAGAAACATAGTTTAATACTATTGTTTCTGCTGTTGTAGCTATCATTTTTAAGATGTTGTCTTTTAGGTTTTCTCCATCTAAAACTTCTCTTCTTTGTTTGTATATAATTTCTCTTTGCGTATTCATAACATCATCATATTGTAATACGTGTTTTCTTATGCTAAAGTTTTTACCTTCAACCCTCTTTTGTGCTGATTCTACTGCTTTTGATAACATTCCCAATTGTAGTGGTAAGTTTTCGTCTGCTCCAAGTCTATTGTATACACTTGTTACCATATCTCCACCAAAGATTTTCATTAAGTCATCATCAAGCCCAATGTAAAATCTTGATTCTCCGGGGTCACCTTGACGTCCACTACGTCCTCTTAACTGGTTATCAATTCTTCTTGATTCGTGTCTTTCTGTACCAATTATTTTCAAACCACCTGCAGCTATTACTTTTTCTTTTTCATCTGCTATTTCTTTTTTGTATCTATTCTCTAGTTCTTCGAAAACTTTTCTTGCGTTTAATATTTGCTCATCGTCTGTTTCATTATGTGCAGTAGCCTGTTCTATTAATTCGTCTGAATATCCTTTTTTTCTCATTTCTTGTTTTGCTAAATATTCTGTGTTTCCTCCAAGCATAATATCAGTACCACGTCCTGCCATATTTGTTGCAATTGTTACAGCACCAAATTTACCTGCTTGTGCAATTATTTCTGCTTCTTTTTCGTGGTATTTAGCATTTAATACCTCGTGTTTTATTCCTTCTTTTTTAAGTATTGAGCTTATCTTTTCAGATTTTTCAATTGAAACTGTACCAACTAACACTGGTTGACCATTTCTGTGACTTTGCTTAATATCTTCTACTACTGCTCTGAATTTAGCATTTTCGTTTTTATAAATAATGTCATTATTATCTATTCTTATCATAGGTCTGTTTGTTGGTATTGTTATAACATCTAAATTGTATATTTCTCTGAATTCGTTTTCTTCTGTCATTGCTGTACCTGTCATACCTGCTAGCTTATCATACATTCTAAAGTAGTTTTGGAAGGTTATTGTTGCAAGTGTTTTTGATTCATTTGCTACTTTAACATTTTCTTTTGCTTCTATTGCTTGATGTAGACCATTATTGTATCTTCTTCCATACATAATTCTTCCTGTAAATTCGTCTACTATTAAAACTTCTCCATCTTTAACTATATAGTCTATATCTCTTTTCATTATTCCGTTAGCTCGTAATGCTTGATTTATGTGATGTACAAGTGTTGAGTTGTCTATGTCATTTAAGTTATCTAGTCTAAAGTGTTCTTCTGCCTTTTTTATACCTTTTGCTGTTAATGTTGCAGATTTAGCTTTTAAATCTATAATGTAATCATAGTTTTCATTATCTGCTAATTGGTCTTGGTTTTTTACATCTTCTTCTACTAAAGTTTTTGCTTTTAATCTTTTTACAAAGTCATTTGCTTGTTTATATAGTGCAGAAGATTCATTTGCTGTTCCTGATATTATTAATGGTGTACGTGCTTCATCTATTAAAATACTATCAATCTCGTCTACTATTGCGTAGTTTAATGGTCTTTGCACCATTTGATTTTTATATATAACCATATTATCTCTTAAGTAATCGAAGCCATATTCATTGTTTGTTCCATAAGTTATGTCTGCATTATATGCTTCTTTTTTCTTATTTGCGTCCATACCACTTATTACAAGCCCTACAGATAAACCTAAGAACTTATATAATTTTCCCATCCACTCACTATCTCTTTTTGCTAAGTAATCGTTAACTGTTACTACGTGCACACCTTTTCCTGATAGTGCATTTAAGTATACAGGTAGTGTTGCAACTAAAGTCTTTCCTTCACCTGTTTTCATTTCTGCAATTCTTCCTTGGTGTAATATAATTCCACCTATTAATTGAACATCGAAATGTCTCATACCAAGTACTCTTTTTGAAGCTTCCCTAACAACTGCAAAAGCTTCTGGCAATATGTCATCTAAAGTTTCTCCTTTAGATAATCTTTCTTTAAATTCTGTTGTTTTATTTGTTAATTCACTATCTGATAATTTAGATATTCCATCCTCTAGTTTATTTATTTTTTCCACTAATGGCATAACTCTTTTAACTTCTTTTTCACTATATGTTCCAAAAATCTTACTGATTAATCCCATTTGTATAACCTCTCTTTCAATTTTTCACTTGTTTAATATATCACTATTTATCATATATTGCAACTATTATACATACACTTTATTAAGAATTTTTATTTTAGGGAGGCTTTTTAATGTTTATATGTAATGTTAATTTAAGTAAGCATAATTTGATAAAGATGTTGTTTATTATTATTGCAATTATTGTAATTATATTTTTTGGTATTTCTGCTTATAAGATATTTACACAAACTGTAAAAGTTAAAGATACTATTCCAGAGCCTGATATGTGTGTTGTAGAAACAAATAATTATACAAATATATTAAAAACTGTTCACGACGATTTAGATACATATGTTGGTCAAAAAATTCGTTGCACTCGGATATGTTTATAGAGTATCAGATTTTACAAATACTCAATTTGTTATCGCTAGGGATATGATAATTAGTTCGGATATGCAAACTTTAGTTGTAGGCTTTTTATGCAACTGCAAAGATGCAACCAATTTACCAGATAAAACTTGGGTAGAAATTACAGGAACTATAACTAAAGGAGATTACCACGGAGAAATTCCTATAATTGAGATAAGTGAATTAAAGCAAGTAGAAAAGCCAGAGGAATTTTATGTGTACCCACCAGATGAAAATTATGTGCCAACTGCTGTGTTGTTTTAGAGAAGATGTATCAATAGAGACGGAGTGCACATAGGGGACGTAAAAAATGTGCGTATTTGCATATGCACATTTTTTACGTCCCCTATATGCATTCCGTCTCTCTACCTAATTATTCTAATAAATCAGAATGAGAACCTGTTCTAAAAGCTGTTAAGATTAATTCTTTTGAATTAATAGAATATATCAAAAGCCAATTAGGTTCTATATGGCATTCTCTATATCCGTTTATAATTATTTGCTAAGTAGTGGTCTCTGTATTTGTCTGGCAATTTTTCATTATTTGCTAAAAGTTTTATAACCTCTTTTAGTTTATTTATATCACGACCTCTTTTTTGCATAAGTTTTAAATCTTTTTTAAATAAATTACTATATTTTACTATTAGCATTATTCATCCTCTTTCTCTAAATCTTCCCACATTTCGTCTAAATCTGTATATCCTTTACTTAAGTTTATTCCTTTTTCTGCGTCCTCTATTGCTTTTATAGTTTCAGCATTTAATCTCGGTTTTTTTATTATAAATGGAATACTCTCTGTCATTATAATTTGCTTAAAAAATACAGTTACTGCATCAGTTATATTCATACCTAAATCATTTAATGTTTTTTCAACTTCTTTTTTTAATTTCGGTTCTACTCTTATATTAATATTATCTGTTCTTGCCATTTACGACACCCCCAAACTATATTTATATGATATCACTCTGTCATTACATTGTCAATACTATTATATTAGTGTTTGCTTAAATCTGTGATATTATTCATTACTTTTATTTGAATTCTCTGTGTCAATGGTAACGGCACATTTTAACACAGAGAAAAGCCTTGACACACACTGTGTGTCAAGGTCGAAACGCTTATTTTTCTTTCTTTTGGTCTTCTTCCGTTAAACATTCTTCTATTGGTGTATTTTTTCCTTCAAGTATTTTCTTTATCATTTTTTGGCTTATATCTTCTTCCATAATAAATATCTCCATATATTTCTATTTCCCTAATTTTTGTCTTACATATTCATATAGCACTATGCCTGTTGCTACTGATGCGTTTAGGCTTTCGGTATTACCAAGCATTGGTATTTTTACTAATTCATCTGATGCATCTTGCAATTCTTTTGATACGCCGTTTGCTTCGTTTCCAATTATTATTGCAGACTTTTCATATTTTAAATCATATATGCTTTTATCTGTTGCAAGCGAAGTTGATATTACTTTAAATTTATGTTTTTTTATTTCTGCAATTGTTTTTTGTATGTCTTGGCTTATTTTTACTTTTACTCTAAAAATTGCACCCATAGTCGAGCGAACTACCTTTGGGTTAAATATATCTCCTGAGCCTTCTGCTACTATTATTTGCTTTAAACCAATACTATCTACTGTTCTTAAAATTGTTCCTAAATTTCCCGGGTCTTGTACTTTATCTAGCACTACTATTAAATCTTCATTGTAATCTATTAATTCACTTTGTGCTTCCTTTTCAATTACTGCAAGTATTCCTTGTGGGTTCTTTACGTCTGTTAATAATGAAAATATTCTTTCACTTACATATATGCAATTATATTTAGCAACTTCATATAATAGTTTTGAATCTATTTCTTCGTTTTTCACACAGTCCTCACATACAACTACTGTGTTGATTTTTGCTGATTCTTTTACTGCTTCTTCTATTAGTTTTATTCCTTCTATTATATATTTGTGTTCTTGTTCTCTAAATTTTTTGTCTTTTAATTTTTTTATGCTTTTTATTATTTCATTATCTTTACTGGTTATTACTTGCATTGTTTTTTTCCTTTCTTTTGCGGGCGATTAAAATCGCCCCTACATCAAAATTTGCCTATGGCAAATTTTGTATTATTCACTATTCATTATTCATTAAATTTTGTTAGGGTATTTCTTCGAAGGTGGAACGACTGGGGCGTCGTTCCCTACAATATTTGCAATGAATTTATTTTAACAAATTTCATATAAAAAATGTAATTCACAGCATTTTTAGAAATTCTTCAAGCTCTCCTATTACCTTGCTTGTATCTTGCAATTTATATGTTACATATGGTCTTTGTGCTGGGGAAAACTTTATTCTATTTTTGTACTTTTGTATTAGCTTATCTACCATTGTATAATCAAATAATTCTGGTACAAACTCTATTACTATACTTTGATTTCTTTGTGTTAATTTTGATATTCCCTTTTCTCTACACTTTTGCTTTATTTCGCTTATTTTTAATAGGTTCTCTACTTCTTTTGGCATTTTTCCGAATCTATCTATAATTTCGTCTGTTACATTTAGTATGTCCTCTTTTGTCTTACATAATGCTATATTTTGATATACTTCTATTTTTTGAGCACCATTTTCTATAAATTCATCTGGTATGTAACTTGATACATTTATATCTATTTGAACATCAATTTCAACTTCTACTTGCTCTCCTGTTATTTCTTTTACAACCTCATCTAATAGTTTACAATACATATCATATCCTACTTGCTCCATATGTCCGTGTTGATATTCTCCAAGTAAGCTTCCTGCTCCTCTTATCTCTAAATCTCTTAAAGCTATTTTAAAACCTGAACCAAATTCTGTAAATTCCTTTATTGCTCTTAATCTTTTATCTGCTATTTCTGATAATAATTTATCTCTTTTATACATTACATATGCATATGCTTGTTTATCGCTTCTTCCAACTCTTCCTCTTATTTGATACAACTGCGCTAAACCTAATCTATCTGCATTTTCTACTATTATTGTGTTTGCATTTGGTATGTCTATTCCAGATTCTAGTATTGTTGTACAAACAATTACATTTATCCTTTTTTCTATAAAGTCTAACATTATTTCTTCTAATTCTTTTCCTGTCATTTGACCATGAGCAAAACCAACTTTTGCTTCTGGCACAAGCTCCGCTATTTCGTTTGCCTTCTTATCTATATTTTCTACATTGTTGTATAAATAAAATACTTGCCCATCTCTTTCTAATTCCTTTGTTATTGCTTCTCTTATCACTTCTTCATCATATTCTAATACATAAGTTTGTACTGGTATTCTATTTTGCGGTGGCTCGTATATAACAGACATATCTCTTATTCCAACTATAGACATATGTAGAGTTCTAGGAATTGGTGTTGCTGTCATTGTTAATACATCTACATTTGTTTTTAGCTGTTTTATTTTCTCTTTATCTTTTACTCCAAACCTATGCTCCTCATCTATAATTAATAAACCTAAATCTTTAAACTCTACATCTTTACTTAATAATCTATGAGTTCCAATTATAACATCAATTTCACCTAATTTTAGTTTTTTAATAATTGCTTCTTGTTGTTTCTTTGTTCTAAATCTATTCAATAATTCAACTCTAATTGGAAAGTCCTTCATTCTATCTTTAAAAGATTCATATTGCTGATTTGCAAGTATTGTTGTTGGAACTAAATATGCAACTTGTTTTTGGTCCATACAAGCTTTAAACGCAGCTCTTATTGCCACCTCTGTTTTTCCATATCCAACATCTCCACATAAAAGCCTATCCATTGTTTTAGACTGTTCCATATCTTTTTTTACTTCTTCAATACATCTTAATTGGTCAGCAGTTTCAGTATATGGAAAATTGTCTTCGAATTGCTTTTGCCAAGGAGTATCTGGAGAAAACGCATATCCTATTGACTTTTGTCTTTTAGCATATAGTTCAATTAGCTCTCTTGCAACTTCTCTTAAATTAGATTTTACCTTTGCCTTTGTTGTTTCCCACTCTTTACTTCCAAGTCTATTAAGTTTCGGTGCTCCATCATTTGAGCCAATATATTTTCTAACATTATCTAAACTATTTGTTGGAACATAAAGTATGTCATCATCTTTATATCTTAGTTTTATATAGTCTTTTGTTATTCCATCTGCTTTTATAGTATTTACTCCAATAAATTGTCCTATACCACTTGTTTTATGTACAATATAGTCTCCCACTTTTAAATCTGCAAATACTACAGTTTCCCCTTGTTTAAAGGCAGTATTTGTTACCCTTTTAGGTTTTTGTTTTGAAAAGATTTCTTCTACTGTTATAACCATTAAATTAAAATCATAACATTCAAACCCATTAGATATTGAACCCGGAAGGACCAGTACTGAATTATCGTTTATTTGCGGAACGGCGAGGGCGCCGTTCCCTACAAACTTTTGTGGATCTGTTGTTGCGTTTATGTTTTTTTCGTTTAATAGATTTACTACTGTTTCGACATTGCTTTCATTTCCTGCTAATATTATTACTGTTTTCTTTGTTGCTTCTTGTAATTCCTCAAGCAATAAATCCATTGAACTGCGAAAAAAGTTGACCTCCCTATAGCTAAAGCTATATCCGTTTCTTTTTGCATGCATACTTTGTTTATCTACAAATCCAATATCTTGTTTTTCTAAGTATATTACTTGTTTTTTCCTTATTGAATCTATAAATTCTATATAATTACCATAAGTTAAAAGTGCTTGTGGTACATATTTTTGTTTTTCTATTAAGTTTTGTATTGTGCTATTTGTGTCTTTTTCTATATTTTCAGACCTTGCTTTTATTTTTCCCGCTTCGTCTAAAAATACTATATAATCTTCTCCTAAATAGTCTATTATGCCTTCATATTTAGAATAGAAGTCGTTAAAATACTTATTAACCTTACTTATATAATCTCCAGATTTTATAAGCTCTATATCCTCTTCTAAATACTCTATTTTATTTTTATCTTTATTTTCTATTATATTGTTTATTACTTCATCTAGTCCATTTTCTAAAACAAATTCGCAAGATGGATATATTGTAGCATTTTTAAGCATATCTATTGACCTTTGATTTCGTATATCAAAAGTTCTTATCGAATCTATTTCATCACCCCAAAACTCTACTCTTATTCCAATTTTTTCTGATACTGCAATATCTACAATTCCGCCTCTTACACTAAATTGTCCTTTGCTTTCTACTAAATCGTATCTTTCATATCCTAAATACATTAATTTTTCTTTTAATTCATTTAAATTATATGTGTCTGATACTTTTAAATTTAATATGTTTTTATATAATGTGGCTTTTGGAATAATTGGTTGTTCTACTGCCTCTATTGTTGTAACTATTACCTTTGCATTTTTATTATATATGTTATTTAAACAATCTATTCTATTATATATATTTTCCTTACTTTCTGCTAAATAATCGAAGTTTAACACTTCTCTTTTTGGAAAATAATATACATTTTCTTCATATAATTTTAAATCTTTTATTATCTTTTTTGCCTGCATTTCATTGTATGTAATAATACAAATAGGCTTTTCAGCATAAAACTTTGTTGCATACGCAAAATGCACCTTTCCTGAATCAGTTAGTCCTGATAACATGATAGGTGTAAGGTTGTTTTTCACATCATTTATATAGCTTTTAAATTTCTTGAAGTTTGGTAAAGTTTTTAATAGTGGCTCCTCCATTTAATCTACCTTTCATATATATAAAAATAATACTGTATTATAATTATACACAGTATTATTTATTATATATCATTTTGGAAGATTTTACAACTCTTCTTCTTTCGTTTATTTTAATTACACAAAAAATGAATTTTTGAAAAATATTTGACATATAATACTAGATATAGTATACTATATTTAGCTTAAGCAAGAGAATAAATCAAATGGCTTAAATGTTCACAGAGATATGTTGACCACATATCTCTTTTTTTTGCAACAAAAAAGGCAGTTGATCAGACTGCCTTTGATTAGTTTCTACTAATCTTGAGAATTTTGGTTTTCGTCATTTTTACTATTATTAAATAATAATAAAATAATTAATCGCCAATTAAATCAAATGAACTCAACGTGTTCACCTCCTTTCCCAAAAATTTCCTTTCAGAAAAGGATATATTTATTATAATGCCATTTTACAAAAAGTCAATATTTCATAAAATTAATTTGCAGATTTATTTAATTTTTCTTTAATTTTTAATATTTTTTCTTTATACATTTCAGTTTGCTTATTTATTTCTTCTATTTGCTCATCATATAATTTATGAAGTTTTTCTACATCTGCTTCATCAATATCTTCTTCTTGAATATTCCCATTTTCAAATTCTTGCTGTAAATTTAATAATCTTGTTTTTTCCTTATCTTCTTCTACTATTATTCTTTGCTTAAAATCATTGTCGTTATTAAATTTATATTCTTCCTTTTCCTCTTCTTTTTCTTTTTTATTAAATAAATTTGAAATGAAATTTTTAATTTTAGAAAATATAGTATTTTTCTTTTCAATTAACCCAGTTTCTTTCATAATCTTCTCCTTTGTTTTTATTATTTAAATTTTTGATTTTCTCCAATAAGTTCTTCATACTTTTTACATAATTTTTTTGCTTCTTCTAGCTTTATTTTAGCACTATTCTTTGCTTTCTCCTCATCTTTTAGCGATAACTGTATTCCTAAATCTGTTATTTGCTTTATTTCCTCTTTAGTTAATTTGCCTTTTCTATATGCTGCTCTCCATTGGCTTACCCATTCTCGTATTTTCTTTACACTTTTTATCTTGTATACTTGTTCTATCTCTAATGATTCTTCTCCTTGCTCTTTTAATACTTCTAAATATTCTATTTTTTCTGAATTACTAAGTCTCTTTCCTTTTTGTGGCTCTAAAACTATTCCTAATTCTGTTATTTGCTTTATTTCTTCTTCAGTTAACTTGCCTTTCTTATAGTCTTTTCTCAAATTTTTTATCCATTCACCTATTGGAGTTCCATCTTCTGTTTTATCTCTTTCTTTTATTTTTGATAAGTCTTCTTCTTTCTCTTTTAATTTCTCAAAATATTTTATTTTTTCTGCAATGCTTGTTTGTCTCCTTTGCACTTCTAAGTCTATTCCTAATTCTGCTATTTTCTTTATTTCTTCTTCAGTTAACTTGCCTTTCTTATAGTCTTTTCTCCATTGGCTTACCCATTCGCCTATTGGAGTTTTATCTTCTGCTTTGTCCCTTTTTTTCGTTTCTGATACTTTTTTTCCTTTCTCTTTTAATTCTTTTAAATATTCTATCTTTTCCTCAAAAGAAAATTTATTTCTATGTATTGATGCAGTTATTTCTTCTAGCAATTCACTTATTTCTCTTATTTCATCATATATTGTAAAGTCTATATTTACCCCTTCTACTTTCTCCCTTTTTTGTATTCTTTTTACTGCTTCATAAAATTGATATATGTCTTTACTGCTTCTAGAGTTATTTACTATATCAAATACTTCTCCACTTTCTTGTATTCCTAATGTTCTTCCTAATTGTTGTAAATATATTATCCACGATGCTGTTGGTCTTAACATTATTATTCCATCGTTTTCTATGTGTAACCCTTCGTTGAACATTTCTACTGAATACAGTAATTTTAAGCTTTCATTATTATTTTCTTTAAAATGCCTTAATTCTCTTGAATTTTGTAATGGAGTTTTTTCTATTGAAATACTATAGGTTTCTATGGTTTCATTTACTCCTTTAAACCACTCTTCTGATTTTTCTTGCATTTTGTGCATATGCTCTATGTCTTTGCAAAATATTATGTATTTTCCTTTTTTGTTGCTCATTCTTTCTGAAAGTATTTCGCCTAGTCCTTTTGATTCTTCTAATTTTCTTTTTACTTTTTCTAGTTTCTGTGTTAAATTGTCTCTTTCTTCTTTATCTTGTATTTTTTCTATTGATTTTTCTATATCTCCAATTTCTCCATTTAGCGAATATATTGCATTTATATATGATTTTGGCATTTTTAATAAGCCTCTTGCTATAGCTTCTTCTAATGTTATTTGATGTGCTATGTCTCCATTAAACTTTTCTTCTGCTACGTTTTTTCCATCCATTCTCGTTGGAGTTGCTGTTAATCCTAATAACTTTGCTTCCGAATATGTTTCTAATAGCCTATCTACTCCCTTTCCCCATTCTTTAGCACCAGCTCTATGCATTTCGTCTAATACTATATAGTCTGGATTTAGTTTTTTCATTACTTCTTCCTTCATTTTAGATAAGCCACTATATGTATAAAACATTGCATTTTCCGAAGATACTTTTTCTTCTCCCATATATCCTCTTGTTTGTTTTAATATGCTATGCTTTGGTGCTATTATTAGAAATCTTTGATTTGGATGATTTTTCATTAACTCTATTGGCACTATTGTTTTTCCTAATCCTGTTGGCCATATTATACACGTTCTATTTAACCCTAAATTAAATTTATCTTCTACAATTTTAATTGCTTCTTTTTGATATTCTTTTAATTCTATCATTAACCTCTCCTATATTTATTATCTACATAATATTTAATTATATCACAATTTATTGCTTTGTACAGAAAAAAAGCACAATTGTGTAAGTGAGTCACTAGATTCCTCTACTTCTTAATACTGTTTATATTCTCCGTTTTTATATATAAACAAGTCTCCAACTTTTGCATTTTGCAATAGTTCTTTTGGAAAGTCAATTTCTTCTAATGCTTCATCGCTATTGCTAGTAATGTCAAATAGCCATATTCTATCTTTTCCATTTTCAGAAACTTCATAAATATGGTCTTCTATTCTTTTGCTATTTAAAAATTCTGTCTGTTTTTCTAATAATTCATCTTTCATTTTTTCTATTTTTTCTGATATATCTTTAGTTGCCTCATTGTCTAAAGTATAGCTATCTTTAAGTTTTCTTAATATACTGCCCATTTTAGCGTCATTTGGTAATATGTTTCTATTTGCTTCAATAATAGTATGACTTTTTTCATCTTCGCAAATACATAAATTATATACATATTCAAGTTTAGAATTTTTGTCATATATATAATACATTTGCCCTTTATCTATCGTCTGTTTTGCATAATCATTTAAAATTTTGCTTCTTTCTATATACATTTTATCTCTAAATTCTGTAATTATTTTATTTTCTTTATGTGTAGAATTAATCAATGATATATCTTCCTTTCTTTCTAAATAATCTTGCAATTCTTTTATAAAGTCTTGAACAAATTTCGTATTATTAGCTATGCCATTTATCAAATCTAATTTCAATAAACATCACTCTCCTATTTAAATTTTTGCTTTTTGGTGGGAAATATAGAATTGAAGGGCTTAGGTGGTGTCGATGGAACGACGTTGGTCTGTTCCCTACATACCATTATTCACTATTCATTATTAACTATTCACTCGGAACTTGCTTCGTAGATAATCTTCCGACGGTGCCCCTACAACGTTTGCAATATATTAACAAAATTGTTGATTTCCTATACGATAGAATTAAAAATTAGAGTGATTATATATTCTTTTATACAATTTGTCAATTTCCTTATTTTAATAATTTTCCTGTTGCATAATCTATATTTGCTCCTGGTTGTACATTGTAAATATAAACATTGAAACATATTCCTTTTCCATTATCTTCTACTGAATAAGCTTCCATTTCTACACCACTTGCTAAAAGATTATCTCCTTTATAAATAGGTGTAACTCTATATAAAACATGGTTATTTTTGTTGTTTTGTATATATTCATACACTAATCTTTCATATGGTAACATTCCTTGAACATTAAAATATCTTGTTCCTGTAATTAAATTTTGCTTATTATCGTCTTCATCTGATAAACTGTGTGCTATTAAATGACATCTATTATATAAATATTCACCATTAAATTTTGTTTGTTTCCAACCAGTTGGATAAACAGAGCTAATATCTCCTCTTTCGTCTCCTTTGGGTGGCATTATTTCTATACATACATTTGCATAAGCTACACCACATCTGCCTAAATAATCTAATTCGCTATATTTTTCAAAAGCTTCTGTTGTATAATCTGCTTCTATAAAATATGGTTTGTTATCATTAATTTCTACACATATTTCATTAGTGTATTCTGGAACATCTAGCAAACTAGAATATGTTACTTTTGTTGATGTGTTTATATTTTCTTGTGTGTTATCTTGCTTTTTATTAATATCTTCAGCAAAATGTTCGATTAAAACTATTATTGCAAAAATAAGGAGAGTAATTATTAATTGCTTTGTACTTATTTTTTTATTATTTCTTTTTTTTCTCACTTACTCCATCTCCTTTTTAAGCATTATAACATATGCACTTTAGAGTATCAATATAAAAAATATGTAGGGGTTCATGGTATGAAACCCGGCTACGGAGAACGGGTCGCATATCATGCGACCCCTACAAAAAATAACATATTTAGTATGAATTATTTTAATTTAGTTTCATATAAATTAATAGGTGATTTATTTTGAGTAAAACTAATTTTGTTACTATTAAACTAAAAAACTTAATTATTCCAATTACTTTTGTACTATTTACTATATTTTTAGTTGTGTTTTCTAAAAGTAATTTGTCTGCTGCAAAGGAAGGGCTTTCCCTTTTTGCCAACTCAGTTTTGCCAAGCCTTTTGCCTTTTTTCATTGCTACTGAATTATTAAGCTATACTGGTATTATTGAAGTTTTAGGCAGAACTTTAAATAGATTTATGAGACCTATTTTTAATGTTCCTGGAGTTGGTGCTTTTGCATTTATTATGGGTATTATTAGTGGATATCCAATTGGTGCTAAAATTGTAACTAACTTTAGACAAAATGGTATTTGTACAAAGGAAGAAGGAGAGCGATTACTAGCCTTTACTAATAATTCTGGTCCTCTTTTTATTATTGGAACTGTTGGAATTAGTTTATTTTTTGATACAAGAACTGGAATTTTATTATTTTTATCACATATTTTAGCGTGTATTAGTGTAGGTATTGTTTTTAGATTTTGGAAAAGAAATAATATCAAACGGGCGTGCAATGCACTCCCCTACAACGTTTGCAATATATCAACAAAAAAATATAAATCATAATCGGAACGGCGAGGGCGCCGTTCCCTACAAAACAGCATATATCAGATAATACAGAAATATCAACCAATGCACAAAAACAAATTCCTTGCAATTTTGCAAATTTGGGAGAAATATTATCTAAAAGTATATCTAGTGCTATTTCTAATGTTGTTATGATAGGTGGCTTTGTTGTACTATTTTCTGTTATTGTGTCTATTTTAAATAAAACACAAGTTTTTGAAATTTTGGCAATTCCATTTTACCCAATTTGTAATGCTCTTAAAATAAATACCGATTTTATTCCTGCATTCTTTAGTGGAATTGTAGAACTTACAAATGGTGTAAAAAATGTTTCTCTAATTGCTACAAAATATATTTCCACAAATGTTATCATTTGCTCATTTTTACTTGGTTTTGGTGGAATTTCTATTTTGCTACAAGTTTTAGGAATTATATCAAAAACAGATATTTCAATTAAGGCATATATAATAGGAAAACTTTTGCAAGGTACATTTAGTGCAATTTATACTTACATTGCATTAAAATACATTAGTTTCTTTAATTTAGATTTAGTTGCAGTTTTTAATAGTCAACAAAAATGCCATCCAGTAAATAATAATTTCAACTGGATAGCAATAGTGTTTTGTTTAGTTTGTATACTATTTATAGTAGTAAAATGCCGTAAACATGCGATTTGTCGAAGACGCCAACCCCTACAACCTTTGCAATAAATATTTTCCTATTCCTATTGCTGCTTTTTTTCCTGCTGCTACTGCTCTACAGACGCTTGATTTTGATTCTGTAGAGTCTCCTCCTGCAAATACACCTTTAATATTAGTCATTCCATCTTCATCTATTTTTATTAATCCTCTATCTGTTTCAATTCCTTGCGCTTCTAATAATTTTGCATTTGGTGTAAGACCAATTGCAAACACAACTGTATCTACGTTCATTTTAAAATTGCTATTTTCTATATCTACAGCTTTTCCGTCTTCTACTACTGTTTTTATACACTCTATTTCGGTTAATTTATTATCTCCAAATGCCTTTATTACTTTTGTAGTGTAGTTAAACTCTACACCATCTTCCATAGCCTCTTTAATTTCTATATCTCGTGCTGGCATATTTTCTCTTGCGCGCCTATATAATACATAGGTTTTTTTAGCTCCCATCTTTACAGCTGTTCTTGCCGCATCCATTGCTACATTTCCCCCACCAATTACAACTGTTATTCCTAAATCATCTATATAATCTCCTTCATTATATCTTTTCAAAAAGTAATCTGATTTATAAATAGAAGAATACTCTTTATCTGCTAATTTGTATGTACTTGGAGTTTCTGCTCCTATTCCTAAAAATACTGCATCGTATTTTTCTTGCAATTCTTTTAAACTAATATCTTTTCCAAACTCTATATTTGTTTTCATCTCTACGCCCATATTTTTTGCATTTTCTAATATACAATCTAGAGTATCTTTATTTAGCCTAAAATCTGGAATTCCATATCTTAATATTCCGCCTAATTTTTCATCCTTTTCTAATATAACCGCCTTTATTCCTAACTTTGCAAGTTCTATTGCACAAGAAATACTTGCAGGACCAGAGCCTACTATTGCAACTTTCTTATTTGACATTTCTTTTATTTCATTCATTTTATATGTATAATTATTTTCTTTTGCCCAGTCATTTACAAATCTTTCTAATCTTCCAATTGGCATTGCAGTTCCTTTTATTCCTCTTACGCAGCTTCCTTCGCATTGTTGTTCTTGTGGACATATTGTGCTACATATATTACTAAAAGCATTATTTTCTAGCAATATGTCGTATGCCTCTGCAAATTTTTCTTCTTTTATTTTTGCAATAAATTCTGGTACCCTTGTTTTCATTGGACATGCATTTTGACAAGGTTTATGCTTACAATTTAAACAATTTTTTGCTATATCTAATATTTCTTGTTTGTTTTCCATGTTTTTCTCCTTTTTGGTATTCCTTTAAAGTGCGGACGACTCTCTTGTCGCCCCTACGTTTTTTAGAGCATTTTTATGTAACACGGAACGGCGAGGGCGCCGTTCCCTACAATAATTTCTACAATGCGTTGTAAATAATAATTTTACGAGTTCGACCTTGTGCCATATAACATTTAATCCAATTATAGTGTGTCACTACACTTAGAAAATTCCGTATCTTAAACGCCTTGGAGAACGGAATAAAATTATTATTACTTTACAAAAGCATATATGCAAAATTTTATTTCATAAATGCTTTGTATGTTTTATATGCTGAATACACATCATATTTACTTGTAACTTCATATGGTGCGTGCATTGATAATACTGGAACTCCACAGTCAATTACATCTATTCCTTTGTTGGCAAATATATATGCTATTGTTCCGCCTCCGCCAACATCTACTTTTCCTAATTCAGAAATTTGATATAATATATTATTTTCTTCTAGCATTTTTCTTACCTCTGCTACATATTCAGCATTTGCATCTGATGCACCAGATTTTCCTCTAGAACCTGTGTATTTGCACATTCCAATTCCTTTTCCAAGCATTGATGCATTGTTCTTTTCAGATACAGATGCATATATTGGATCTAAAGCTGCATCAACATCTGCAGATAACATCCTTGAATTGCAGAATACTTTATCTAACATATTTGCTTTATTTTGTCCTAATTTATTTAACATCTCTGCAACAAATGTATCAAATACATTTGCCTCCATTCCTGTATTTCCTACACTTCCGATTTCTTCTTTATCTGCTAATATGCATACAGCTGTTTTTTCAGGAACCTCTACATCTAGTATTGCTCTTAAAGATGTATAAGCACAAACTCTATCATCTTGACCATATGATGCAACCATACTTGAATCGAAGCCTAAACTTCTTGCTCTAAATGCAGGTACTAACTCTATTTCTGAACTTAAGAAGTCTATTTCTTTTATTCCGTATTTTTGATTTAATATATTTAATATATTTAATTTTACTTTTTCTGATACCTTTTCGTCATTATATGGTATGCTTCCTATAAGTAAATTTAGAGCTTCTCCACCTATTCCATCTTTTAGTTTTTTATCCATTTGTTCCTGTGCTAGATGTGGTAATAAATCTGTTATTGTAAATATTGGGTCAGTTTCAGCTTCACCTATATTTATTTTTATCTTTTCGCCATTTGCCTTTACTATAACACCATGTATTGCAAGTGGTATTGTTGTCCATTGATATTTTTTTATTCCGCCATAATAATGTGTTTTTAAATATGCAAATCCTGTATCTTCATAAAGTGGATTTGGCTTTAAATCTAATCTTGGTGAATCAATATGTGCTCCTACTATATTTATTCCTTTTTCTAAATCTTCTTTTCCTATAACTGCAGCATATACGTTTTTATCTCTATTTATATAGAAAACTTTATCTCCTACATTTAAAGAAGATACTTCTTCAATGTTTTTAAATCCATTTTTTACTAAAATATCTGTTGAAAATTCAACTGCTTCTCTTTCTGTTTTTGCTCTATCTAAAAAATACATATATTCATCGCAAAATTTAAATATATTTTGTTTTTCCTCTTCTGTTGCTAATTCCCAACCATTTTTTTTGCTATTGAATAGCTCCTCTTTTAGTTTCTCTCCCTCTGTTTTCTCACTCATAATTTTAATCATTCCTTTCCAAGGCACAAACCAAGTTTGAAAAAGAATTAGTATAGTGCAAGGCATTTTAAATCAAAAAAGCGGAGGTGTACATTTGTACATTGAGCATTTTTTGATTTAAAATAACGACGCAATATGCTGATTATTTTTCAAACTTTTAACCTCTCTTTCGTATTTTAAGAAATTATATCATAACTATTTTTTATTAACAATATTTTGACTAATAATTCTAAAATATAGTAATAATTCTTCGAAGCACGGACGACAATGGTCGCCCCTACCATCTCTATAATTTTAATTGATTATTTTATTATTAATTATCTTTTACAAATTAGCCTTACTTTATGCATTTTTTCTATTTTTTAACATATATATTTTATATATGTATTGTGTTTTTAGGAGGTTTTTATGGATAGAGATTTTGACCCATATACTATGAATATGGAAAGTGACCCAGTGCTTAATCCAATGCTACAATATGAACAAGGATATATGTATTATAGGTACTTAACTCAACAATTAGATTATAAAATTAAATGTAAAGAATATGAAAAACTTTATGGAAGACAAGAAAGTAGATAGGGATGTTTAATGAATAATTAATAATGAAGAGTGAATAGTGAAGAATACAAACTCGCTTTAGGGTATTTCCCTTAAACTAATAATATACTTTTCACTATTCACTCTTATTTCTTAACTCTCGCGTAAGCGAGTTTGGTAGCGGGAGGGAGATTCGAACTCTCGACACCTTGGGTATGAACCAAGTGCTCTAGCCAACTGAGCTACCCCGCCATATGTTTAATTTGAATGACTTATTTATTATAATAAGTTTTTTATAGTTTGTCAACTATTATGCATAATTTTTTTGTATGAGATTTTACCCGTTGAATTGTCCCTCCATTATAATTGTATTTTTTTCGGTAAGGGCACAGTGGTGTCTCGTATAACGGGTATTCCCACAAACGGTGCCCCTACAATGTACAATATGCTTTGTGCAAATTATTTTTTCTTTTCTTCTGGTATTACTATTTCCTGTTTGTCTTTTTTTGCTTTGGGTTTTACTGTATTTAGATGGTCATATACTGGAGATATTTCTAAATCTGACCCATCTCCATTTACTATTTTAATATCTTTTTCCATAAAAACCTCACATTTTCTGTTAATTTATTATTAACATTTATTTTAAAAAAATACATTTTTTCTATCGTAACATAAATTTAAAAATATGTCAAAGGTAAAAATAAAACACATTTTCATGTGTTTTATTGCTCTAAATAATTTTCTATTATTTGATTTTTCTTGCCTTTTTCTTTCATATCTGGAGTTTCTACTTCTGCTTTCATTCCTTTTATAGTTGCGGCTCTCTTCTCAGTTTTATCTGTAAATGTAGTAGAAGCTGTATGGTCTACTCTTTTTGCTGTTCCATTTAATGCATCAATAATTTTCTTATCTTCCCCTTTAAAAGCTTTTATATTTATTTCTCCATCTTCTATTTCATATTCATCTGAAGTTTTTAGCCATTCCAATGAAGTTTTTAGGCATTCCAAAAGTCTTCTAAAAATTCCTTTTTTTTCTTCCATTTCTTTTTCTATTTTCATTTTTTATAACCTCTCTTTTAAAAAATGTTACAATCTATTACGATTATAACATTTTTTATTAGAAAAATCAAGCTTTTAAGGCAATTTTTGTTAACTCATATAATCTTTTAGCTTTTTACTTCTACTTGGATGTCTTAATTTTCTTAATGCTTTTGCTTCTATTTGTCTTATTCTCTCACGTGTTACCATAAATTCTTTTCCAACTTCTTCTAGTGTCCTTGCTTTCCCATCTTCTAGCCCAAATCTTAATTTTAATACCTTTGCTTCTCTTGCTGTTAGAGTTTGCATAACCTCTTCTAATTGTTCCTTTAAAAGCGTGTATGCTGCTGAATCGTGAGGAGCCGGTGAGTCATCATCTTGAATAAAGTCTCCTAAATGGCTATCGTCTTCTTCTCCTATCGGAGTTTCAAGTGATACTGGATCTTGTGCAATTTTTTGTATTTCCATTACTTTTTCTACACTTATATCCATTTCCTTAGCAATTTCATCTGGCGTTGGTTCTCTTCCTAATTGTTGTAATAAGTGTCTTGATGTTCTTATTAATTTATTTATTGTTTCTACCATATGAACTGGTATTCTTATTGTTCTTGCTTGATCTGCTATGGCTCTTGTTATAGCTTGTCTTATCCACCATGTAGCATAAGTACTAAATTTGTATCCCTTTGTATAGTCAAATTTTTCAACAGCCTTTATTAGACCCATATTTCCCTCTTGAATTAAGTCTAAGAAAAGCATTCCTCTTCCAACATATTTTTTTGCTATACTTACAACAAGTCTTAGGTTAGATTCAGATAATTTTTGTTTTGCTTCTTCGTCTCCTTCTAACATTCTTTTTGCTAAATCTAATTCTTCTTCAAATGTTAATAATGGTATTTTTCCAATTTCTCTTAAATACATTCTTACTGGGTCATCTACATTTACTCCATCGAAATTCATTAAGTCTATATCTTCAACAGGCTCTACTTCTTCTAAATCTTCCAAATCTGGTTCTTCTAAATCATCGTCTTTTAATACATCTACACCAATTTCCTCAAAAGCATCAAAAACTTTATCTATTTGCTCTAAGTTTGCATCTCCTAATTCACTTGCTAACTCACCATAAGTTATTTGTCCCTTTTCTTTAGCCTTTTTTAATATCTCTCTTACTTTTTCGTTAGCTTCTTCTTCTTTTGTTTGTTCTTCCTTGGGTTGTTCTTTCGAATGCTCATCTGTAACTTCTTTTGCTTTTTCCTTTTTTGTTTTATTAGCTTTTACTTGTTTTTTTACTTCTTCTTTTGCAATTTCTACTTTTTCTTTTTGTACTTCAGTTTTTGCTAATTTTTTAGGTGTCTCTTCTATTTTTTCTACTTCCTTCTTTTTAGTTTTTGTGGTTTTTTTTGCTTTTTCTTCTACATTTTCTTCTGCTAGTTTTAGTTCTTCTTTTTTTGCTCTTGGCATTTTTTAACACCTTACCTTTCGATATATTACTTAATCCTTGCAAGCTCTATAATCACATTGCTTAATTCCTTTTCTAAATTTGATTTATCTTGTGAATTTAAGTTTTTTTCATCTAATTTCTTCATTATCTGATTTTTTCTGTTTGTTAATTTTTCTTTTTCATAAATATGTACTATATCTTTTATAGATTTACTTACATCTGTAATTCCATAGTCTGTTGCCATTATTCCAGTAATATAATTTATTATTGTTTCGTCATTTTTAAACAAATCCAATATATTATTTATATTACTATTTCCGTTTTTATATTCTTCATACATTTTTGTCGCTATTTTTCTATTTTCTTCTTTTTTAAAATCTTCTGGTTTTATTACATCTTTTATTTGGATATATACATCTTTTCCAACGTTGATTAGAAGTGATATAATCATATTTTCTCTTTTTACTAAAGTTTGCACATCTAGTTCATTTTTTTCTTGTCGCTTCACATGGAAGTTTCTTTCTAGAATTTTACTACCTTGATTTTGCGAATAGTTAATTTTATTTATTTGTGCGTATATTGCTTCTTTAGATATATTGTACTCTGAAGATATTTTATCAATATATACTTCTTTTTCTATATCGCTATCTACTGAAGTTAATATTTTCGATATTTCATTTAGAAATTTTATTTTGTCATTAGTATTTGTTATATCTAACTGATTTTTTAATACTTTAACTCTAAATTCTACCAAAGATATTGCGTTTTCTACTAGTAAATTAAATCTTCCACTTCCATATTTTATAACATATTCATCTGGGTCTTTTGCACCATCCATTTGGAGTATCCTTACATCGCATCCAATTGCTTTTAATATTTCTAGCCCACGAAGTGTTGCTGCTTGTCCTGCCCCATCAGAATCATACGAAATTATTACTTTTTCTGAATATTTTCTAAGTAGCCTTCCCTGTGCCTCTGTTAGAGCTGTTCCAAGTGATGCTACAACATTGTTTATTCCTCTTTGATATAAAGAAATTGCATCCATATATCCTTCTACAATTATAAGCTTTTGCGGATTAGAATTTTTTGCAATATTTAGTGCAAATAAATTTCTTCCTTTGCTATAAACTATACTCTCTGGTGAATTAATATATTTTGGTAAACTATCGTCTAGAACTCTACCTCCAAATGCTATTGCTCTATTTCTTACATCAAATATTGGTATCATTAATCTTTTTCTAAATCTATCTACGTATGTTCCATTATCATTTTTTACTACTAAGGTTGATGCTATTATTTCTTCGTCTGTATAGCCTTCTTTCTTTAAATACGTATATAATTCATTATAATTTCCTGAATATCCTATTTTAAACGACTTTAGTGTTTTATTGTCTAATTTTCTTTTTTTTATATATTCTTGTGCTTGAATTGATGTTTCTTTGTATAAATTTTCGTGATAAAAAATAGCCGCTTTTTCGTTTATTTCATACACTTTTTTCTTCAATAATTGCATTTTATCTTCCATAGAATTTTCTATTGTTGGTAATTGTATGTTTGCTCTTTCTGCAAGCATTTCCATAGTTTCCCTAAAATCTATATTTTCAATTTTTTGAACAAAGTGTATTACATTTCCACCTGCGCCACAACCAAAGCAATGAAATATCTGTTTATCTGGAGAAACAGAAAAAGAAGGTGACTTTTCTTTATGGAATGGACATAATCCAAAAAAGTTTCTACCACTTCTTTTTAATACTACATATTGTGATATTATATCTACTATATCATTGCTATTTCTTACTTCTTCTATTAATTCATCACTATAACGCACCATTTTTTGCACCTTTCTTTTACATAATTATATTATTCGACAGCTAAGCTTTAAATCCTTCTTTTATATACAAAAATAATTTAAAAAGATATATTTTATGTTAATATGTGGGGTTAAAAAAAGTGGCTTAGCCACACGGGTCGACGAGGGCGTCGACCCCTACAACGTTTGCAATATATTTTTTGTAGGGGCATGCCGATGGCGTGCCCCTACAGTGTTCATTATATCAACGAAAAAATTGATTTTTCCTATGCAACAAAAAAACGGGCGATTAAAATCGCCCCTACATATACAAATTATAATTCGTCTGTTCCACCGAAGTCTTCGTCTGCATCTCCTACGTCTATTACATCTCCATAAGAAATGAATTTCTTTACAATATTATTTGGTATTGGAGTTTTGCAATATTCTCCATATGATGTGTTTATTGTATTTTCTACTAATTCTTCAACCTCATCCTTTGATGCGTGTTCTGCAAGTGTTAGTTCACTTACTAATATTTGTTTTGCATTTAATAGCATCTTCTTTTCTCCTGTTGATAATCCCTTTTCTTTTTGTTTAAAACTTAAGTTTCTAACAACATCTGCTATTTCATATGCATTTCCACTTTTCATTTTATCCATATTGTCTCTATATCTTTTGTTCCAGTTCATTGACATTTCTGTGCTTTCTTGTTCTAATACTTTAAAAACTTTTCCTGCAGTTTCTTTATCTATAATATCTCTTACACCAATTTCTTCTGCCTTAGCTGTAGGTACCATACATTTTACTTCTCCTGGCATTTTAATTATGTAATAAGCTTGTTTCTCTCCTAATATATCTTTTTCCTCTATCGCTTCTATTGTTCCTGCTCCGTGCATTGGGTATACTACTTTATCACCAACATTAAACATTGTTTAATCATTCCTTTCCGTATGTTTTTAAGTACCATTGACAATATATAGTATACTACAAATTTTACCAAAAGTAAATACGAAATTTGGTAAATTTTTTCTGTTTTTATTTATTAGTAGACCCAAATCCACCTGTTCTCAAGCCTTCCGCGGTATCGTTGTCACTTATAAAAAATTTTTGAAAAATTGCTTGTCCTATTATATCTCCTTTTTTTATCTCAACAGGTTCACTTTTTACATTATAAAAAGCATACATAATAAGTCCGTCGTTATCCGGATTTCCGTAGTAATCTGCGTCTACTATACCCACACTATTTGCTAAAATTAATCCTTTTTTTCCAGGGTTAGAACTTCTGTTACATAACATTAAATATTCATCCTCTTGCATATAAGCTTTTATTCCTGTTTTTACAAGTGTTGGTTTATCCCCTGGTTTAAATGGCGCTATTACTATATCTTCTGCTGCACATACATCATATCCTGCAGAATATTTTGTTTTTCTCTCTGGCATTGTTATATTACTTTGCTCATATCCTTTTGCTACTTCAAATCCTCTTAATTTTTCCATATTATATCTTCTCCTTTTTAATGTTTTTTTGTATTATACACAATTATAGGAGTTTTTGTCAATGTTATATATAAATTCGACACAACTTCTTACTCTTGTACATATATTAATTATAGGAGGTATTTTTGATGACTTTAAATGAATTACCTATAAACACTATAGGAATTGTAGAAAATTTACATTGTGATGGAAATATTAGAAGAAGATTATTAGACTTAGGCATAATTAAAAATACGCCTATAAAAGCTGTACTTAAAAGTCCTTCAGGAGACCCCACAGCTTATGATATACGAGGCTCATTAATTGCAATACGTAAGGAAGATGCAAAATATATTGATATTTACGTTAATTAAAATTTAGGAATATGGGACACACTTATTTGTTTCAAGTGTGTCCCATATTCCTAAAATTTAATTAATGTACTATTCTTGTTACATCGTTAAATGTTACATATAGTGATAATGTTATTAAAAGAGCAAATCCTAACATTTGTATTTTTAGTTCTAACTCTTGATTCATTGGCTTTTTTCTTATTCCTTCTATTATTAAAAATAGTATTTTTCCTCCATCTAATGGTGGAAAAATTAAAAGGTTTGTTACACCTAATGATAAAGAAATTAGTGCTAACATATAAATATATTCTTGTGCTCCATTTGTTTTTGAAACCACTTGAGATATTCCGAACAGGTCCCATTAGTTGATTTGATTGTACTTTACCTGTGAATAGTAATTTTAAATTATCTATTATAGATACAGAAAAGTCTACTGTATCCCAAAATCCATAATATATATTATTTGCGAAATTATTCTCGGCTTGTTTTAATATTATTCCTATATAATAACCTTTTGTTTTTTCATCTTGCATTAGAGTTACAAGTATATTTTTTGTCTGCCCATTTCTATTTATTGTTAGTTCTATTTCTGCACCTTTTGATTTATTTATTTGTTTATATATGTTTTGAATATTTCTTACTTTCTTTCCGTTTACTTTTACAATTTCGTCTCCTGCTTGAATTTGACTAACTTGTGCATTTTCAATATTTTGTACAGCTTCTATGGTCGTTGATACATTATTTCCATTTATTGATACTATTGTAAAATATACAATTAGTCCAAATAATATATTTACTAAGCCTCCTGCTGCTACTATTGCAATTCTTTTTGGAATACTTGCTTTGCTAAAAGAACCTTCTTTTTCAGAACGCTCTTCTTCCCCCTCCATACTTACAAATCCACCTAAAGGAATTAACCTCAATGCATATTTAGTTTCTTTCCCTTGTTTTTTCCATATTGTAGGTCCAAAACCAATTGCAAATTCATTAACCCTTACCTTACACAACTTTGCAACTATAAAATGACCACCTTCATGGATTAATACCAAAAAGCCTAATAAAAATATTATTTTAATCGCATTTAATAAAAAAGATATCAATTTTTCCTCCTATTTTTAAACGGACGAGCAATGCTCGCCCCTACGATCCCTTAAAATCATTTACAATATTATTTGAAATATTTTATTAACAACAAATAATTATAATATTTTTTACGAGTTCGACCCTGAGTCGCTATGTCTTTAAACCAAGTAGAGTGTGTCTCAATAACTTGAATAGTCGTTGTCTTAAACGCCTTGGAGAACGGAATAAAAAATATTATAATTATTTGTAAAAATCGTAAAATTAATATTAAATTATTGTTAATAAAAAATATGCAAAAGGTGCAATAAATATTACACTATCTATCCTATCTAGCATTCCCCCATGTCCTGGTATTAAATTACTAAAATCCTTTATATTCACATATCTTTTTATACTTGATGCTGCAAAATCTCCTATTTGACCTATAATACTTAACGCAAATGATATTGCTGATATTTCGATATATGATATGTTTCCACTAAAATATTTATTTACCACAACTGTATATATTAGTGCTAAAGCAATTGCACCCAGCGCACCACCGATGCATCCTTCAATAGATTTATTTGGACTAACTTTACTAAATTTATGTTTTCCAATAAGTCTACCAACTATGTATGCAAAAACATCTGTACCCCAAGCAAAAAATACAATATACCATATTAATACTTTGCCATCTTTTGCACCCATTAACAATGGTAAGAACATTATAAACCCTACAATATAGCATATTCCAAAAAACGTTATTGCTATATCATTAAATGTAGTTTTCATATTTGTTATAATTACTTGTGCAAATAATATTAAAAGTACTGTTGGCATTCCAATTCCAATTATTGTTACTACTTTTCCTACTGGAATTATATGTATAAAAGCTATTAATAAACAAGCAACATATCCTATCCACTTTACTGGATTTGCTTTTTCTTTAAATGCATTAAAGAATTCATTCATAGCCAATAGCGCTACTATACTAAATGCAGCATCTATAACATACACATTCCCAAAAATTAGCAATACAACTACTAATGGAAATAATATCAATGCAGATATAATTCTACTCATATATCAAATTCCTTTCCTATATTATTTTCGGACAATCATACGGGCGATTAAAATCGCCCCTACAACTCTTATATTTAATATTTTATCCTACTTTATTTTCAATTTGTTTTTCGTCTGGTCTTCCTCCAAATCTTCTGTTTCTACTTTGATATACTTCTATAGCTTTTGTTAATTCTTTTTCATCAAATGCTGGCCAATGTATATCTGGAAAGTAAAATTCTGTATATACTAATTGCCAAGGTAAAAATCCGCTTGTTCTTAGCTCTTTACTTGTTCTTATTAATAAATCCGGATCTGGCATACCTGCTGTATATATATTATTACTTATTGTATCTTCATTTATTGCGTCTATATCTAATTCTCCTGACTTTACTTTTTTTGCAATATTTTTCATTGCATTTACTAATTCTAGTCTCCCTCCATAATTAAATGCAATATTTAGAGTAAGTCCAGTATTGTTTTTTGTTTTTTCTATTGCCTTTTCTATACTTTTTCTAAGAGCTGGTGATACTTTATTATCTAAATCGCCTATTACATTTATTCTTATATTTTCCGTATCTACTCTTCTTGAAAAAGCATCCATATTAGCCTTCATTATTAACATTAAAGCTGCAACTTCTTCTGCGCTTCTTTTCCAATTTTCAGTAGAGAAAGCATATACTGTTAAATATTTTATTCCTAACTTGTTGCAAAAAGAAGCAATATTTTCTAAATTCTTTGAGCCTGCTTTATGACCTTCTTTTGTTGTTAGTCCTCTATCCTTTGCCCATCTTCTATTTCCATCCATAATAATTGCAATATGTTTTGGCAAATTATTCATATCTATATCCATATATAATTTCTCCTTTTTAGATATTTCTTCGAACCACGGACGAGCAATGCTCGCCCCTACGTTGGAATATTCATTAAATTGGTCACAGTGATGTCTACTAATTATTTTTTTAACTTCTACACAGACATAACTTCTTTTTCTTTATCAATAGCTACCTTATCTATTTCTGCTACATATTTATCTGTTAATTTTTGAATATCATCTTCGGCATTTCTTAATTCATCTTCAGAAATTGCATTATCTTTTTGTAATGCTTTGTATTCGTCTATTCCATCTCTTCTAGCATTACGTATTGCAACTTTTGATTCTTCCGCAAGTTTTTTTACATCTTTTACTATTTCTTTTCTTCTTTCTTCATTTAGCTCAGGGAAAGATAAACGTATAACTTTTCCATCATTATTAGGGTTTATTCCTATATCTGAAGTTAATATTGCTTTTTCAATTTCTTTTAATACACTTACATCCCATGGTTGAATTACTATTAATCTTGCTTCTGGAACAGAAATTCCAGCAACTTGACTTACTGGAGTTGGAACTCCATAATAGTCTATTTTTACCTTGTTTAATATTGCTGGATTTGCTCTACCTGCTCTTATTTCTGAATAATTTGTTTGTAAAGCCTCTATTGTCTTTTTCATTTTCTCTTCAATTTTACTATAATCTGCCATAAAAATTTACCTCCTAAAATTTTATTTTACTATTGTACCTATTCTTTCGCCTTTTATAATTTTTACTATATTATCTGGCTCATTTATACCAAAAACTATAAGTGGAATATTATTGTCTTTACATAGTGATGTTGCTGTTGAATCCATTACTTTTAAATCTTTATTTAGTATATCTAAATATGATATTTCATCATATTTTACAGCACTTGAATCTACTTTAGGGTCTGCAGAATATACTCCGTCAATTGTTTTTGCAAGTAATATTACTTCTGCATCTGTTTCTGCTGCTCTTAGAGCTGCTCCTGTATCTGTTGAAAAATATGGATTTCCAGTTCCACAAGCGAATATAACAACTCTTTTGTTTTCTAAATGTTTTATTGCTTTTCTTTTTATATATGGTTCTGCAATTTGTCTCATTTCAATTGCTGTTTGTAATCTTGTTCTTATACCTCTTGCTTCTAGTGCATCTTGCAATGCTAATCCATTTATTGTTGTTGCAAGCATTCCCATATAGTCTGAAGTTGTTCTCTCCATTTGGTGTCCATATCTACCTCTCCAGAAATTTCCTCCTCCAACAACTATAGATACTTCAACTCCCATATCTACTATTGTTTTGATTTCATCACAAATTTTTCCTAATGTATCTACGTCTATACCATTTCCTCTAGTACCAGATAGTGCCTCTCCACTTAGTTTTAATAAAATACGTTTATATGCTATGTCTGACATTAATTTTACACTCTCCTTTTTGTTTTTTTCTATTCTATCATATATTATTTAAAATAGGAATGCTTTTAGAAAAAAATTTTTTGTTTCTATTTTCAATTGTTTTATATGTTTTACATATTGACAATTTATCTTTGAAATGATATATTATTAAAACCTTTCGCCAAAAGGTAGAAAGGAGGCGTATTACATAATGCGTAACATACTAAAGATGTTAGCACTTATTATTATCTATTTCATAATTGATGATAAAAAAGACTAATAAACTAAAAAAGACTAGGAATGGCATTTCCTAGTCTTCTTTTTGCGTATTTTTTGCGTAACATACTGCAAATTTGCTATAATTATTTTACTATAATTATTTTAAAAATGCAAGCATTTTTTCATATTTTAATTAAAATAATACATTGTTATTGCTCCTCTTCTTTTTTCAAACTGTCCGTCATCATTATGAATTTAACTTTGCCTTTTGATTGTTCGTTTATTTTAGTAAAATTATTATATTCTTCAGATAACATTACTAGCTTTTCAGCTCTTATAGCCACTTGGTTAATTGCCCCATTTAAATATTTATTTATTTCATTATTAAATGTTTCAATTCCTTCATATAACTCACTTGCGCCTGCTGAAATCGTTTTTGCACCTTGAGTTAAAGCATCATCTGCACTTTTTAAAGCTACAGTTGATGAATTTAATGTATTTAATCCTTCCTTTACCTTGTTTGAACCCTTAGCAAGATTTGCTGTTCCTTTTGATAATTCAGATGTTCCATTATAAATCTGTGTTACACCATCTATTAAACTACTTATTTTCTGATTATTAGCTGTAATTGTGTCTTTAGCTGTTTCTATTCCCGTTGCTACTCCAATTATACCCTCATTAGTTTTTTGTAATGTTGCATTTTGCGTTTTTATTTTTGTAATTAATGCTGTTTTTGTAGTTGCATCTATTGTAGTATCATTGCTTATTGCAGTAACTATTGCGTTTATTTCTGTTTCACTTAAAAGTATTTTTTCTTGTGTGTCTTCTATTCCTCTTAAAGTTGTACTAGCTGTATCTAGTCCTGTAACTAGTTCTCCAAGCATGCTTGGTAATTCTTGTACTCCATTGTAAATTTGCTCTGCACCATTTTGTATAAGAGAAGTACTATTATTTACAGTATTTATTCCTGTATCTAAGGTTGTATATTGATTATTTATATAACCTACTCCGTTTTGTAGTTCTTCCATTTTACCATTAAATAGTTCTGATTTTTGGCTATAATCTTCAGTTCCATTTTTTAAAGTATCTGCTCCTGTTTTTAATTTTTCAGTTGCTTCTCTTATTAAACTAATTTTACTGCTTAATTCTTTCATTTCTGCAGTTAAATTTGAATCTTCCTCATCTAAAAGTTTTGGTGTTGCAAATGTAATAATGCTATCTAGCTCAAAATCTATTGCATTCATATTTATTTCCATACCTGATGGAATATTTATTGTATCTTTAGACACACCTAAGCTTTCTTGAAGTCCCGGCAAAGCAATTCCTATTATTATACTTTTCGTGCCATCATTAATTACTTTTCCATTAGTTACTTCTATATTTTTGTTATTACTATTTCTCAAAATTGTTCCAGATACAAGCAAAAATGGTGTATACATCTTTTCACTTCTTCCATTAACATTAACTATGTGTTCATCATTATTTTTATATTCTAATTTTATTGTTACTTTTCCACTTTTTCCCTCAATGTCTTTAGCTGATATTTCTTCGCCATTTAATTTATATTTTATTTCTAGCTCTATTGGAAGTTTTGCTTCAGTTTCTCCTTGATAATATATGTCGTTTCCTTTTGCATCCCAAATTAAGGTATCTCCATCTTTAGAAAAAGTTTCATCTCCACTTGTATTTTCTATATTTAAAAGATTTGTTAAGTCTACTATTTTTTCTAAGTTGTTTTCATTTTTAAGCTCAGTGCTTACTATTGTTTTATATTGTTCTCCCTTTACATTTAGTTTAGTATATACTGTTTCATCTTTTGTAACAGCAAAAACTGGCGCTGTATATGATATAAGTGTTGTTAAAAGCATTATTGGTATTACTTTTTTCATAAAAAATTTTTTCATATATAATCAATTCCTTTCTTTTTTAAGTATTCCTTCGAAGTGCGGAC
Source organism: uncultured Eubacteriales bacterium (assembly GCA_949840345.1). Lineage (GTDB taxonomy): Bacteria > Bacillota > Clostridia > TANB77 > CAG-508 > CAKPQL01. Next base: position 68,448 of record CATKWX010000002.1, on the reverse strand, counting down.
GACTTTCTTGTCGCCCCTACGTTTATTCATTTCTATCTTGGATGTATATATTTAACTTAATTTCTCACATTCTTCATTTTGGCTGTTGTTTTGCAAATTAATTTATCGAAAATAAGCAAGAATGCTGGCAATGCAAAAATAACTGAAATCATACTTATTATTGCTCCTCTAGACATTAATGTGCATAGTGAACCTATCATTTCTATTTTTGAATATGCACCTACTCCAAAAGTAGCTCCAAAGAAACATAATCCGCTTACCACTATTGAACTTATTGAAGTTCCCAAAGTTTCATTTATTGCCATTTTCTTATCTTTGCCGTCTTTTCTATTTGCTATATATTTAGTCGTTATTAAAATTGCATAATCTATTGTTGCTCCTAATTGGATTGTTCCAATTACTATTGATGCAACAAAAGGTAATACTGTATTTGTATAATATGGAATTCCCATATTTATAAATATTGCAAACTCTATAACTAGTATTAATATAACTGGTAAAGATATTGATTTTAGTACAAATATCATTAGTATAAATATTATAGCTATTGAAACTGTATTTACACTATTAAAGTCGTGATTACTTATCTCTACTAAATCCTTCATTAAAGGTCCTTCTCCTGCAAGTATTGCAGTATTATCATATTGTTTTACAATTTCATTTACTTTCTCAATTTGACTATTTAATTCATCTGTTGCCATCTCATATTTAGAATTTATTAGTATTAATTGATATTTGTCACTTTGGAATATACTTAGAATATCTTCTGGTAAAATCTCTTTTGGTATTCCTAAACTTGCAATTTTAGGATATCCTATAACCCATTCAATACCTTCTACTTCATCTATTTTTTCCATCATTTCATTTAATTTATAATCGTCAATGTCTTTATCTACTAATAAAATCTCCATTGATACCATATTAAATTTTTCTTTTAATTCAGTATTTGCTTCTACACTTTTTAAGTTTTTAGGTAACGATTTATCTAGATTATAGTAAATTTTTGTATTGTTATATCCATATAACGCAATTGGTAAAATAATTACAAATATTAATATTATTATTTTATAATGCTTAACAATCCAATTTTTTACTGTATTAAATTCAGGTAATATTTCTTTATGTTTTGTTTTTTCTATTAAGCTATTTAGTTCAAGTATCATGGCAGGAAGTATTGTAACTACACATACTACTCCTAGTAATACTCCTTTTGCCATAACTAAACCAATATCTTTTCCAAGTGTAAGATTCATACTGCATAATGCTAAAAATCCTGCAATAGTTGTAAGCGAACTTCCAACTACAGAAACCAATGTTTTTGATATTGCTTGTGCCATTGCCTTATACATATCTGGCTGCAACTTCTTTTCTTGCATATAACTATGGTATAAGAATATTGCAAAATCCATTGTTACACCTAATTGTAATACGGCGCTAATTGCCTTTGTTATATATGAAATTTGCCCTAAGAATATATTTGTTCCCATATTGTAAAGAACTGCTATACCAATATTTGATAGTAGTAATATGGGTACTATATATGAATCAAGTGCAAGCTCTAATACTAATAAGCATAATAAAACCGCTATTACAACATATATTGCTATTTCGGAATCAGACAAATCCCTTGTGTCTAAAACTGTTGCAGACATACCACTAATTTTACAATTCTCATCTGTAATTTCTCTTAATTCTTCTATTGTTTTTAATGTTGTATCTGATGATATTGCATCTTTAAATGTAACTAGCATTATCGTAGAATTTTCTTTATAAATTGTTTCTCTTAAATTTTCTGGTATCATCTCTATTGGAATTCCAGAGCCTACAATATCTGCAATACTTACTGCTTTATCTACATTATCTATATTTTTTATTTTCTCTTGTAGGTTAATAATATCTTTAGTTTTCATATTTTCTAGTATTACAACAGAAAATGCTCCCATATTAAAATCTTCTGATAGTATATTTTCTCCTTTTATTGTTTCTATATCTTCTGGAAGATAAACTAATATGTCATAGTTTATTCTTGTTACTTTCATTCCTATTAATGATGGAATTAATAATACTAGTGCTATTATAAGAATAGCTTTTCTGTGTTTACAAATAAACTCTCCAAACTTTTGCATAATCTTCTCCTTTCTTTAATGACCATTGGTCACTTTTGATATTATACAACGTCACTGACCAATAGTCAATATGTTTTTGAAAAATTCTTTTAATTTATTGTAGATAGTAACAATTACTATTCTTGGCTCCCTTATTCAAGGGAGCTGTCTCCGAAGGAGACTGAGGGTTCTTTTTGTTATATTCCTTTTTAAAATCCCCCGACACTACGTGCCACCCCCTTTAAGTAAAGGGGGCAAGGTTTGCCGAAAGTAATTGTGATATACCCCTTATTAACGAAATGTATATCATTTGTTTATTCTAAACTGTGATGCTTTATTTCAAAAAATATTGTAAAATTATTGACCAATCGTCTAAAATGTGTCATAATTTGTTTGTAGGAGAATTAGTATGAAAAGTAAAAATATTAACAATGAAAACGAAGAAAATAACAAAGAATTTAGATTATTAGATACTGCCTTTAAGCTATTTACTGAAAAAGGAATAAAAGACACATCTATTCAGGAGATAGTTGATAATGCAAATGTAGCAAAAGGTACATTTTATCTTTACTTTAAAGATAAATATGAAATTAGAGATATATTAATTGCAAAAAAATCTCACAAACTTTTTAATGATGCACTAAAGGAGTTAAGGAAAAGTTATATCTATGATTTATCTGACCAAGTCATTTTTATAGTTAATTACGTAATTGATGAATTAGCAAAAACTCCTACTTTACTAAAATTCATATCTAAAAATTTATCATGGGGAATTTATAGTAAAACCGTTTTAAAGTTATATGAACAAACAGAAAACAAAGAAGATGGAGTTTATCAGCTATTTTTAAAAGGTGCAGAGAAAGAAAATATAAAAAATCCAGAGGTTACATTATATATGATAATAGAATTAGTAAGTTCTACTTGCTTTAATTCTATTCTATACAAAGAGCCTCTTTCAATTAGCGAATTTAAACCATATTTATATGAAACAATAAAATTGTTAATAGAAAGTAAAAAACAAGAAGTGCAATAGTAATACACTTCTTGTTTTTACAATATATCAATTTAATCCCATTTTAATTCCTCCTACATTTAAGGTTCCCAACTTATTATTTTAAATTTTCCATCTTCTAAAACAAATACTATATTATTAAATGATAAGCTTAAGCAACCTTCTTCCCAATTAGATTCTTTATCTTTAAAACTTATTCCAGCTTTGCCTGACCCTTCTCCATAGTACATTGAAATACCTGCTGGTCTTCCTTTAATTTCTTTTGAATTATAAAAATCAGTATAAAATTTGTAATTATCTACATATCGTGGATTTCCATAAATATAAAAGTTATCCTTCATCTCTGTAAGAAATTCACTTGCATTATTATTAACAAAATATTTATCTAAAGTGCTTGAATCTCCACCTTGTTGATAATATCTAATTATACCTCTAAAAATTTCTTCTATATCTTTATTAAACTGCTCGTCAATTTCAGTTTTACAACTGCCAAATCCTTCATAATAATATCTACTGTCGAATTCGCTTTCGAAATCTAAATTTGTATCTATATCTTTTAAGTATGTATGTGTTATTTTTACATCATAATTAACACCCTTTATAGCAATAAAATTATAAGAATCAAAATAATCGTCTACAGCTGTTTTCTTGGTTAACTCTACACCATCTACAATAACTTTAGAATCTACCTTAACCTTTAGACTTCTTTCTTCATATAAATCATCTACAATTAATTTATTTTCTGATTTTAGTAAATCAATATTTTTTACATCTGTTCCATTTAAAACTACTTTGTAACTAATTTTTTCATCATCTTCATTTACCTTAGAATACTCATATTTTGTTACATTTGTTGTATTACTATTTCTCATTTCTTCAAAATATTGTTTTTTCTTTTCTTCTAATTTTTCCTTTGTAATAAGCTCACCTTCTGGGAAATATGCAATATCTATTATATCCCCATAATTACCGTTTTTTAATATATCGCAATATTTCTTAATTATGCTATCTGGTCCTTTAGCATTACCATTTAAAGTTACAACTCCTACAATAATTATAATAATAGCTAAAACGCCACATCCTATCCATATAAATTTTTTGTTCATTAAAAAAACTCCTTTCTCTTTTAACTAAAAAAATGATACTACAAATATTTGTATATTTCAATACTTTTCGTAAATTTTATTAGGTATTACCTAACATACTTTTGTGAGTTACTACACTACAATACTTCTAGGAGGTTTTAAAGTTATGGAAAAATTAAAATTTGATAAACACATTTATGATACTATTAGAAAGAATATAAAAAAGTATAGACGTCAAAAGCAAATAACATCAGCAGAACTTGCTGAATTAGTGGGATTATCTCACGATTTTATAAGACAAATAGAAAGCGAAAAAACAGCTTATAACTTTTCTGTTGAGACATTCTATAAAATTTCGGTTGCTCTTGGAGTTAGCTTGGATATGCTAATAGAAAAGGACTAAAAAAATGGTGGCAACATCTAAGGGACACGCCAACGGCGTGCCCCTACCTTATTTCATTTCTTTAATTTCAGAATTAAATTCACTTATTGGAATACTATTAAAATATATTTTCTCTGGTGCGATATCTTTACCAGTATTCCATTTTAAAGTTATCCCAAAAACTTTCACTGTTTTAAAATTTTCTTTATTTCTTAAATTTTTATAATAATCAAATTTTAACATTTCTTTCATATCATATATTTTTTCTTCACCATTTTGAAATTTAATATATAATAAAAAATCTTCTAATGCCTTTACATCAATCGGCATTTCTTCTATTTTATTTTCCATAAGTACGCCCCCACTTAAATCATTTTAATGGCTCAATTGTAAAACCACTATTTCCATTTTGAATAACACTATGCTTATATCATATTTCTTATATTAATGCAATTATAAATTATTGTATTTTACGTAAACATATGATAAAATAATTATTAAACTTCTGATACAGAAGTATATCTAGTGTTGGTCAGTCGCTAGATTTAGTAAATATCCAATTATAATAACTATTAGGAGGATTAGCCTATGTATGATTTTGACGATGGAACGCCTCTTAAAGGCATACCTTTAGACGACCTCTTTAAAAGTCGTGACATGGCCGAGTTTTACTATCAATTACTCGATTGTCATTATTCACGGAGTAAAGAAGAGGCTGAGCTGGCTTTAGAGTTAAGTCCCGACGGCTGGCAACTTCCTTATGTCGCAATCCAAGAATTTATTAAATCAATTGTACTTGTATTTAATGCTACATTAAGATTGAAAGAAACAATTGGATTTGTTGATTATTACTGGAATAACCAGTCAAAATATCCTGCGGATTGTCAGATAAGTAAGACAGAATACGAACTACTTTCTTTGATACTCAAAAAAGAAATTTCAGATGAGGATTATGTGAATTCTGAGTTTCCAAGCTCTTTAACTGTTCTTGAAGAGGACAATTTCTTTGAAGGAGAGCAAACAAAGCGATCTGAATATATGCTAAGTATAGCTATAGAATTTATTGAAGCAATCCATAACGGTAGCATTAATAAAGACTTTAAATTATATTCTGACTTGTCCTCTGATGAAAAAGTTCAAGAAGCATTCTTTAAAGGTCACCATCCCATTCCATTGAATGGCTACGAGCGCTATTATGAGTGCTATTACAAATAAAATTGACTTAACTTTACACTGACCAAAAAGGAGTTCATTTAACAGAACTCCTTTTATTTTTATTATAGTATTATACAAATTAGTCCTCCGCTTCCTTCGTTTATTATTCTTTCTAATGTCTCTTGTAGCTTACTTTGAGCATCTTCTGGCATTTTGTATAATTTATTTTGTAAGCCTTCATTTACTAGCTCGTGTAAACTTTTTCCGAATATATTTGATTCCCATATTTTTAGTGGGTCGCTTGCAAAATCTGATAATAGAGAATTTACTAATTCCTCTGACTGTTTCTCACTTCCAACTATTGGAGATACTTCTGTTTCTATTTCTGCCCTTATCATATGTATTGATGGCGCTTTTGCCTTTAATTTAACACCATATCTTGAGCCTTGTTTTACCATTTCTGGCTCATCTAGTATTAGCTCATCCATTGAAGGGGTTACTATACCATAACCTTTTCTCTTTACCTCATCTAATGCACATGCAATTTTGTCATATTCTTTTTTCACTTTTGCCATTTGAGTTATTGTTACAAATAAATCTCCTTCGTTTTGTACTTCTACACCAGATATTTCTGTTAGTACTTTGTAGAATAATTCCTCTTTCATTGTAATGTCAACTGTTATAGAACCACTTCCTAGATTAATTGATTCTACTGTTGTTTTTTGGATTATTTCTGTTTTTTGAATTCCACTTATACCATCGTTTATTTCTCTTAATAATTTTATTCCTTTAAAAGATTCTTTTATTTCTTTATATAGCTCTACTTTTAATGGGTTTTCATAATCTAAACTTTCTATCCATCTTGGTAAATTGATGTTTACTCTTTCTATTGGAAATTCATATAATACTTTTCCAAATATATTGTTTATATCTTCTTCTCCTAAGTTTACACAATTAGTTGGAATTACCGGTATATTATATTTATTTTCTAACTCTTTTGCTAATTGTTTTGCATTATCTGAATTCGGATTATCTGTATTTAATACAATTACAAATGGTTTGTTTAGTTCTTTTAATTCTCTTACTACCCTTTCTTCAGCTTCTATATAATCTTCTCTCGGAATTTCTGTAATACTTCCATCTGTTGTAACTAATATTCCTATTGTTGAATGCTCCTCTATAACTTTTCTAGTACCTATTTCTGCAGCAGTTTCAAATGGAATTTCTTCAGTTGACCAAGGTGTTTTTACCATTCTTGGAGCATCGTCTTCCATATAACCTAAAGCATTGTTTACTAGATACCCTACGCAATCTACTAAACGTGTTTTTAATTTTAAATTTTCTCCTATTGTTATTTCTATTGCTTCGTTTGGCACAAATTTTGGCTCTGTAGTCATTACAGTTCTGCCTGCAGCACTTTGTGGCAGTTCATCTTTTGCACGTTCTTTCTTGTATGTGTTTTCTATATTAGGTATAACCAATAAATCCATAAAGTTTTTTATGAATGTTGATTTACCTGTTCTAACTGGTCCAACTACTCCTACATATATATCTCCGTCTGTTCTTGTTGCAATATCTTCGTATATTCCTAAATTTTCCATAAAAAAATCATCCTTTCCGTACAAAACCAATTATCTTTTATATTAGGAAAATGTTTGTACTATAAAACTTTAATTAATGTATATTAACTTGTTTTAATTAATATTCCTTTTTTTAGTATATTTTCCATTTATATTGGAAAATATATATTTGATTAAGAACATAAGGGCGCTGGTCTACGCCCCTACGATATGCATTATATCAACGAAAAAGTCAAACTTTCCTAATACAGAACAAACGGGCGATTAAAATCGCCCCTACGATTTTGCAATATGTTTTTTGTAGGGGCGACCATTGGTCGTCCAAAAGCAACATTATATCAATAAAAACAAGGAGATATTTTAATGGGTAATAAATTTCTAAACAAATTTACAAATTTTTTTGCTTACAAACAACCTTCTAACTATGATTTCACACTACCATCTGTTGGTTCTTTAGCAGATTCTACTAATGATAACACATACACAGAAGACGTTTTAGACCCTGTTTCGAAAAAAATTAATTCTTCTATTGATGAAAATTTAAATTATATTAAAGCTCGTTATAATTCTCTTATTAATAGTGATATTGATATTAGGGAATTTTATATAATTGCAATGGATAAACGCTTTAAAGCATTTTTAATATATATTGACGGTATGACAAATGCAGATAGTATCAATCATTTTATATTAAAGCCATTAATGTTGAGAAATAAAACAAATACTTGTCAGAAGAAAACTCCTAAGATAACACAAGATTCTTCTGATAAAAAAGAGTTTAGTCTAGAAGACCACATATCTAATTGCCTATTGCCTCAAAACAAAGTAACTCTCGTCGAAGACTTTTCGCAAGTTATTTCTGATATTAATATGGGTAACTGTATTGTATTCGTTGATACAATATCTGTTGCTTATAGCGTTGATGTTAAAGGGTTCAAACAAAGAAGCATTTCAACTCCTCAAAATGAAATTATTGTAAGAGGTTCACAAGAAGCATTTGTTGAAACTTTAAGAACTAATACCTCTATTCTTAGAAGATTAATAAATAACGAAAATCTTATTATAGAAAACTCTACTGTTGGTAAAGTTAGTAACACTAAAGTCGCTATTTGCTATATGAATAATATTGCAAATGCTGATTTAGTTGCAGAAGTACAGTACAGAATAAATAACATAGAAGTAGATGCCTTATTGTCTTCAGGTCAATTAGAGCAATTAATTCAAGATAATAGTAGCAATATGTTTCCACAAATAGTCGCCTCTGAAAGACCAGACAAAGCTGTAGCTTCTCTTTTAGATGGTAAAGTTATCGTTATCGTTAACGGCTCGCCTTATGTATTAATAATGCCTGGAATCTTAAATGACTTTCTAGCTTCACCTGAAGATGTAAATTTAAAATTTCAATTTTCTAATTTAGCTAAAATAATTAGATTATTTGCTTCGGCTTTGGCATTACTTTTACCAGGATTATATGTTGCTATTACTAATTATCATCAAGAATTACTACCAACAGAGCTAATATTTGCAATTGCAGCTTCTAGAGAATCAGTTCCTTTCCCCATTATATTTGAATTATTATTAATGGAATTATCTTTTGAATTACTTCGTGAAGCAGGTCTTAGAGTTCCTTCTCCTATTGGTCCAACAATGGGTATAGTAGGTGCATTAATTTTAGGAGATGCAGCTGTAAAAGCAAATATTGTAAGCCCAATTCTAATAATAATTGTTGCATTAACAGCTTTATGCTCTTTTGCAATTCCAGATTTATCTTTAAATTTTACATTTAGAATTTTAAGGTTTGTATACATTTTCCTAGGATATATAGGCGGATTTTTAGGAATAGGATTAGGATTATTTATACTTTTATTATCACTTTCAAACCTTACTTCTTTCGGAGTACCTTATGTAATGCCTTTTCTTACAAATGTCAATTCAAGAAGTACATCAGCTTATTTCAATTTACCTATTTGGGCAAAAGAAAAAAAGCCTAAATTTTTAAGCACTAAAAAAACTGAATCTCAACCCCATATAAGTATGAGATGGAGATATCCTAGAAACCATATAGATTAATTATTAGGAGGGATATTGTGGATACTGCAAAAATAGGATTATTTGAAGCGATATTATTTATACTTGTAGTTATAACTAATAAAATAATTTTAAATCTTCCAAAATCTATAATTATTGATTGTGGTAGTAGTGCATGGATAAATGTAATTTATATTAGTATTATAGCTATTATATTTACATTATTAATTGTAAAATTATTTAAAAAATTTGAAGGCTATGATATTTTCGATGTTTCTAATTACTTAGGTGGTGGAATCCTAAAAAAGATTTCTGGCATAGGATATTTACTTGTTTTTATCCTTGTTGCTGCATTAGTATTAAGAGATTTCACAGAAACTTTAAAAATAATATACTATTCAAATTCTCCTTTAACTTTTATTATGTTATTTTTCTTAATTGGATGTATAGTTGGAAATAAATTTGGACTTAAAGCTATAGCAAAAGCTAACTTATTTATTATGCCAATAGTTGTTTTAAGCATATTTATTATTTGGTTTTCTAGCTTTAAAAGCATCATCCCTGAAAGAATTTTCCCTATACTAGGTAATGGAGTTGATAAAACCTTTGTTAGTGGCATTTCTAACATTTTTTCATATAGTGGACTTACTTATTTATTTTTAATAATGCCTTATTTAAAAGATTGTAAACAGTTTAAAAAAATATCTATAATATCTATTATAATATCTAGTATATATTTATTTTTAAGTGTTATTACTTTAATTTTAGTGTTTCCATATATTGCAGTTAGTGATGAAGCAAATTCCATATATCTATTAACTAGATCGTTAAATTTCGGCCGTTTGTTTCAAAGAACAGATGCATTATTTATACTTCTTTTTATATTGTCATGTCTTTCATACCTGACAATAACACTATTTATAATATTAAACATATTTAAAAAGATTACTAATATTCAAGATTCGAAGGCTATGACATATTGTTTTTGTGTTTTAATATTAGGACTAGCATTAATACCCAATAATATATCTGAAATTAGAACAATCAATTATACTCTTTTTAGATATTCTATTTTATATTTTATTTTTGGATTTAGTACTCTTATTTTAATTCTAGCAAACATTAAAAAGAAACGAGAAAAATTGAAATAAGGCGGTGATTTTATGAAAAGAAAACTTTTATGTTTATTTTTAATATTAACATTATGTATGTTTTCTCTTACTGGATGCTATGATTCTAAGGGAATTGAAGATTTATCATACGCAATCGCTCTTGGAATTGATAAAGGAGAAAATAATGCAATTAAATTAAGCATACAATTTGCAACACCTAGTGCTAGCGGAGGCGAATCAGAAGGCAGTAGTCAATCTGATGCAACGACAATAACTTCAATTGAGTGTTCTTCAATTTCCTCTGGAATTAATCTTATTAACAGCTATATTAGTAAACAGGTAAATTTATCACACTGTAAAGTAATAGTTATATCTGAGGAATTAGCTGCAGATGGTATTGCAGAATATATATATACCTTAGTTGATAATGTTCAAGTTAGACCAGATTGTAATGTTTTGATTACTAGATGTGATGCTATTAATTTTATTGAGAATGCAAAACCTACACTTGAAAAATTAACTGCTAGATATTATGAAGCTGCTTTAAATTCTAGTGAATATACCGCATATACAGTGGATGTTCAGTTAAATGATTTTTACTCTAATTTAAAAAGCACTTATACTCAACCAATAGGAATACTTGCAGGAGTAAATACAAATCAAACTCATAATTCATTTAGTAATGTGGATAAATTTAATATAGACTCCAGTTATAAAGCAAATGAAACTCCTATAAAAGATAAAACAAATTTGGAGTGTATGGGACTTGCGGTATTTAAAGAAGATAAATTAATTGGTGAATTAGATGGTATGGAATCTCTTTGTTACTCTATTGTTACTAATAGATTTGATAATTGTATGATTACAATTCCAAATCCGATATCTCCTAGTGATTCTATTGATATTTATTTAAACCCAAAAAGAGATACAAAGTGTGATGTGAAAATGATTAATAATAGTCCATATATTGATGTTAAAGTAACCTTAGAAGGATATATTGCATCTTCTGATGAAGTTAGTAATCATTCTTCTGCAAAAGAATTAGACATCGTTGGAAAAACTGCAAACAACTATTTAGAGGCTCAAATATCTTCTTTATTATATAAAACTTCAAAAGACTTTAAAACTGATATTGTAGGGTTTGGAAAATATGTAGTAAAAGATTATTTAACTTGGGATGAATGGGTTTCTTCAAATTGGCTTTCAAACTATCAAAATGCTTTTTTTAATGTGGAGGTTTCTATAAATATAAATTCAGGAGAATTATTTTCTAAAATGTAGGTGGAGAATTGTATGAAGATTTTTATGTTTTTATTAATAATTTACGTTTTTATTAAAACTATTAGTTATGGTATATTTGAATTGAAAACCAATAAAAATAAGCCTGGCGCAATTACAATAATTTGTGTTGCTTTAGGCTCTTCAATACTTGCTAGTATTATGTTGTATATTAGATAAAAAAATAACCCCACATTAGCCGTAACTTTAAAGAAATTTTAAGGACCTGCTCTTACACAGGTGGGTGCTTTCCCAAATATTCCTGGGCTTCTTAAATAAATTTAAGCATGCACGCCATATTCGGAGTTTAAGCTCCCTCTCCTAACTTGTTGGTTCTAAAATTTCAGTCTACACGCACTACGCAGGGAAAATCATATTTACTTTTTAATGTATCTTTATTCTACTATATAAATTACTTATATTCAATGTTATAATTTGTTTATTTTTTATCTCTATTAATTAAATTTTAAATCTTTTCTTCATTTTCCTTCTCTTTTTTCATTTAATTATATATTTTTATAACCTACATCATTCCTATTTTCTTTGCTATTTTTCTTCCCTTTTTCATTATCTTTCTTTTACTCATAGAACTTTCTGAATACATAAGAGCAACACCTGCTGAAATAACAGTCCCTATTAATATTCCTTTTACAAATTTCATAACAATTCCTCCTTCAAAATTTGTGAAGCAAATTTTGTACTCTTCACTGGGGCGCAATCATGCGCCCCTACATTCACTATTCACTTTTCACTCTTAGGTCATTTTTCGTTACAATACTATTATTTGTTTTTCTTTTCAGATTTATACTGTTTTATTAAACAATATGTTTGATAAATTGCAATAAATCCCAAAAAAATGCCAAAAAACCTTTTTAACTTATTTACCTCCATGTTCACAGCAACGCTTGCACCTATCAGTGCACCTATCACTCCGAAAAATTGCAACAGGTATTCCAATTTTCCATTTTATCATTTTATTTTTAGTATTAACTATTATTGAAGTAATTGAGGTAGGTATAAAAAAAACCAAGTTTGTAGCTTGTGCTACGTGTTGGTCTAATCCTAAAAACAATGAAAGAATTAATATGAGTATAGTTCCTCCGCCCATACCCATTCCACTAACAATACCAGATATTACTCCTGAAAGTACTTCTACCATATTTCACCTCTTAACTTATAATCATTCTAATAGACACATAAAATAAAAATATTATAAATGAAATTTTTAATATCTTATCTGATAATTTTTTAAGTAGTTTTGTTCCAACATATCCACCTATAATTCCACCTATTGCACATAGTATTCCTATTTTCCAATCAATATAGTTATTCTTTAAGTAAAAAAAACTACTTGCAATTACCATTGGTAATATTGCAAAAACAGATGTTGCTCTTGCTCCGTGGCTCATCCATCTTAAGTATACTTATAAACGCTGGAACAACTATCATTCCTCCACCTGATGCAAATAGCCCACTAACAACTCCAGCAAAAAGTCCAATTATCACATTTTTTATCATTCTAGACTCCTAAATTTCTATACTATTTAGAATTATATATGTTTAAACATTAGGATAGTAAATATAAATATATATTATTTTTTACGAGTTCGACCCTGAGTCACTTTGTCTTTTTCTCAAGTAGAGTGTGTCACTTTCAATTCGAATAGTCGTATCTCAAGCGCCTTGGAGAACGGAATAAAAAATAATATATATTTATATTTTACGGTTTATTTTAAATTTCAATTCATAAATAGTAACTCTATATTTATTTTGTCTAAAATGCTTGCTTTTATACTTTAAAATTACTTACTTATTAATTCTTTACACATTAATATAATTCTCTCTTCACATCTATGCATTTGATACAATATTTGTGACTTTAATTCTTCATCTTTTATACTTTCTACTTTATCTAGAAAAACCTGTAATTCTTTTAAATATAATTTATCTTTTCTCTTAAGTTCATCAATATCTAATTCCGAATCAATTTTTTTCATTTTTACGTCCCCTTTTTTTACCTATAGATTATACATTGTACTATATTTATTTTACTGCTAGGCAACTTTTTGTTACTTTAACAGTTATATTTTGTTTCTTATGTGTTATTTTATATTATAAAATGATAAAATACAACAAAAAGAGAAAATTTGTGACTTTTTATCATTATTTTTAGAAGGATTGATGATGTATGATTAGAATTAAATTATCTGATTTGCTTGGCAAACACAAAATGAATCAAAAGACTTTGGCTAATTTAACAAAAATCAGACCTGCTACTATTTCTAAAATGTACTATGAGGAAACAAAAAGATTAGACATAAGTCAGTTAAATAGTATTTGTAAAGCTTTTAATTGTGAAATATCTGATTTATTAGAATTTGTGCCTGATGATAATGAAAAACAAGACTAAAACAAAATAGACACTGGAATTACTGCAATAAGAAGAAAGAATTTGCCAATTAGCTAGTTCTTTCTTCTTAAAATTCTATATATCCCCTATTGTTTCATCTTTTATATAATATTTAGTTCCTAGCATTTTATCTGGCAAATATTGCTGCTCTACTTGGTGCATTGGGTAATCGTGAGGATATTTATATCCTTCTCCGTATCCTAGCAAACTCATACCTTCAACTGGTGCATTTCTTATATGCATTGGAATTTCTCCTGTATCTTTTGTTTGTACATCTTCTATTGCTCTATTTATTCCTAAATACGTTGCATTGGATTTCTTTGATAATGCCACATATGTTGCAGCTTCAGATAATATTATTTTTGCTTCTGGCATTCCAATCATAGCTACAGCTTGCATTGCAGATGTTGCAACTACTAATGCATTTGGATTTGCAAGTCCAACATCTTCTGATGCTGCAAGTACAATTCTTCTTGCAAGAAAAACTGGATCTTCCCCTCCATTTATTGCTCTAGCTAAATAGAAGATTGTTGCATCTGGGTCACTACCTCTCATAGATTTTATAAAAGCACTTATATTATCATAATGACTATCTCCGTTTTTATCAAAAACAGCTTTTCTTTGTCTTACGCATTCTTTAGCTATTTCATCTGTTATATTAATTATTCCATTTTTATCAACTGGAGTAGTAAGAACCCCAACTTCTAGTCCATTTAGTGCTGTTCTTACATCCCCACCCGCAACCTCAGCAATATTTTCTAGAGTTTCATCTGATATATTTATATTGTAAGTACCTAATCCCTCTTCATTTACTAAAGCATTTTTTAATATTTTAAAAATATCTTGTTTTTGTAGTGGATTTAGTTTTATAACCATTGACCTCGATATTAAAGCTTTATTTACTTCAAAATATGGATTTTCAGTAGTCGCTCCTATTAAAATAACTGTTCCATCTTCTACATATGGAAGCAATACATCTTGTTGCAATTTGTTAAATCTGTGAATCTCATCTATAAATAAAATACATTTTCCTGTGGGATTTAGCAATAAATTTTTAGCATCTGCTATTGCATTTTTTATATCTCCTATTCCTGATGTTACTGCATTTAGTTTTACAAATTTGCATTTTGTAGTTTGACTTATTACTTTTGCAAGTGATGTTTTTCCACACCCCGGTGGTCCAAATAAAATTATGCTAGATAATCTATCTGCTTTTATTGTTCTATATAATATTTTATCTTTCCCTATAACTTCTTCCTGACCAATAAATTCATCTAATGTTTTTGGTCTTACTCTATATGCAAGTGGCTGTGACAAATCCATAAACATTCTCCTCTTCTCATTGTTTATATATTCGTAGTTTTAGATAATAACGTTTGCAATATGCTTATTGTAAGCAATTAAATATACTGGTCTCTTACCCTTACAATGTTTGCAATAATTTTAATGCTTGTTTTATTGCGTCTTCTAGTGCAGTTGAATCTATATCTATTTTTTCTAATGCCTTATCTATTTCTTTTCTAGTGTATCCTAAAACTTGTAGAGCTGCGATTACTTCTCCATTTTTGTTGTCTTCTTTTATTGCTGTTATAGTTTCTTCTGAAGCAGTTAATGCCTCTTCTGTTTTTAGCTTGTCTTTTAATTCTAATACAATTCTTGCTGCAGTTTTGTTTCCTATTCCTGGTATTTTTACTAATTTACTTACATCATTTGAAATTACAGCTAATGCAAAGCTAGATGGACTTATTTCAGAAAGCATTGCTATTGCAGATTTCGCCCCAATTCCACTAACAGATAATAATAATTCAAACATTCTTAATTCGTCATTACTCGTAAATCCATACAAACTTATATTATCTTCCCTTACATAATAATGTGTATATACTTTAACTGTATTTCCAACTTCTCCAAGATTTTCAATAGATTTTAAAGACATAAATATTTTATATCCTATTCCTCCTGTTTCTACAACTACATATCCATTAGTTTTTATATCTAAAACTCCTTTAATATATGCGTACATATTGACCTCCATAAACAAACAAATTTTCTTTTTTATTATTCTATCACAAATATTTTTTTTTGCAAGCATTTTTTAAAATTTATACTGGGAGTAAAAGTTAACATATGCATTTCTGTAAAACTATACTTATAAATGCTATATTTATGGGCATAGTAATTATAAGGATAGGTGATATAAAAATGGCTCTTGATTATAATATCATTGGAGAAAGACTAAAAAAAGCAAGACAGAATAAACATATGACTCAAGAAAAATTTGCAGAAAAGCTAGATATGTCTGTAGCATATTTAAGTAGAATTGAATGTGGTTCTTCTGAACTTAGTTTAAAAAGATTAGACCAAATGTGTGAAATTCTAGATGTAAGTAAAGGATTTATTTTAGAAGGAGTTTCTACTAATTCTAAGAATTATTTAAACAAGGAATTCTCAGAGCTTTTAGCTAATTGCCCACAAGATAAATATAAACTTATTTATAATATAGCTAAAGTTATAGTAGGTGAATAGACATGGGCACAGTGGTGTCTGCGGAACGACGAGGGCGTCGTTCCCTACATGGTATTCCCGCAAACGATGCCCCTACATTGTTTGCAATATGTTTATCAAAATATAATAAAAGAATAAAATTACGAATGCAAATTGAAAAAATTTAGAAATTCTTATGCAGATTTTATGGCACCCTTCCATTAGAACGGACGAGCTTTTGTAAAGCTCCTACAGTTTGCAGCATATTTATCAAAATATAATATATATAATTTTTAAATGAACGAATGTGGGAACCGACAAATTACAGTATGTTGCAGAAATTACGAAAGTAAATTTCGGCATACATACTGTTATGCAGTTGGGAGTGAATTTAAAAAATTATATATATTATATTTTTGATAAAATTCTTACATTGCCATATATATTATTATGTGATAAAATTGTATTATTGGAGGATGCTTATGGATAGATTTAAAAGTACTAAAATTGCTGGAATTCTTGGAATCTTTGGCAATTTATTTTTGCTTATTATAAAAGGATTAATTGGTTTTATATCTGGTAGTCAAGCTATGATTGCAGATGCCCTAAACAGTGCATCTGATATTTTTGCGTCTCTTATGACTTTTATTGGAAACAAAATTGCGAGCGAACCTAATGATAATACTCATAACTTTGGTCATCGGAAAAGCTGAATATATATTCTCATTTCTAATTAGTTTATCTATGATTATAGTTTCAGTAAAATTATTTATAGATTCTATATTATCAATTGTTAATAATAATAAATTAGAATTTTCTATTTGGTTAATAATAGTTTGTATTGTTACAATAATTATTAAACTTTGTTTATACATTTATACAAAAAATTTGCACAAAAAATATAACAATATTTTACTAGAAGCAAATTGCAAAGACCATAGAAATGACTGTATCGTTACTAGCTTTACTTTAATTTCTATTTTACTTACATTAGTAGATATTTTTTGGTTTGATGGTGTAGTTGGAATTGGAATTTCTATATGGATTTTTTATACAGGTCTTACCATATTTATAGAAAGCTACAATGTTTTAATGGATATTTCTATTGATGACTTTACAAAAAATACAATATTAGAACTTGCAAAAAAATATCCGGAAATAAAATCTATTTCTGATTTGTACTCTACCCCTTCTGGATATAAGTATGTTATTATCCTAACAATTTCTGTGGATGGAAACTTATCTACATTTGATAGCCACGCTTTAGCAGATAATTTAGAAAAGGATATTTTAAATTTAGATAATGTATCTAATGCAATTATACACGTAAACCCTGTATAAGAATTTTAATTAGCAGTTCTCAATTTCAAATTTGAGAACTGTTTAATTTTTTTATCAAAAATTGTAACAAAATGAAAATAAAACAGTCTTATATAAAAGGAGGTAATTTATGCAAGATATGTCAGATATATATAAAGAATATTTTGCAACAGTAAATAAATACTTGTTTTGCCTAACTCATAATAATGAGCTTTCAGAAGAACTAACTCAAGAAACTTTTTATAGGGCTGTAAAAAAAATAAATTCATTTAAAGGAACTTGTAAATTATCTGTGTGGCTATGCCAAATAGCAAAAAACCTATGGTATGATGAATTAAAAAGAAATAAAAAGTTTGTGAGCTTAAAAGATAATGAATTTTTTTCTCTAGAAGCACTGGAAAATATAGAAGACACCTTTATTTCAAGTGAAGATAAAATGAATTTATATAAAGATATCAAAAAATTAGATAAAGAAGTTCAAAAAGTAATATATTTAAGGATTACAGAAGAATTAACCTTTAGAGAAATAGCAGATATACTAAATAAAACAGAGAGTTGGGTAAGAGTATCTTTTTACAGAGGAAAACAAAAATTAAAGGAGGTAGATGATTATGGAAAAGAAAAGAGATTGTAAAATTGTTCAAGATTTATTACCTAATTACATTGAGAATCTAACCAATGAAGAAACCAAAAACTATATAGAAGAACATATAAAAAATTGTGGTGAATGCACAAAAGTATTAAAAAGTATGAATGAAAATATTCAGACTAATATCGACAGAGCAAACAAAAAAGAAATAAACTACATGAAAAAATTCAATACAAAATTAAAAATACTAAAAATAATAATACTTATTATAATAGCTATAGTATTAATAATCATAGGAAGAAAAGCTATTATAATGTCAAATCTTTCAAAAAAATATGAAGGAAATAGAAATATCAAAAATTATCATATAAAAACATACATATATAGTGGAACAAACAGTCAAGTTATAGATACTTATTGTAAAGATGGAAAATCATTAACAACTTTGATTTCTTTAAATAATGAAAAAAGTTCGAAAATAGTAGAATACTCTGATAATGGTAAAACAAATACATATATGGAATCTAATAATGGAAAAACTGCATTTTTAAATTCCAAAACAAATTTAAAAATATTTAATAATTCTAATTCTATATATGAAAATATGAAACAACACTTCGTTAAGAATTCTATTCTAGCATCAATAAGAAGTGTAAAATGCAATGGTGTAGACTGCTACTATATCTCTAATTTTCAAAATAATATCATACCAAATGGACAAGGAGATTACGGAATATATATAGACAAAGAAACGGGACTTCCTATAAGAATACTTGGTGGAACAGTAGGAAGTAGTAGAGAAATCAATGATACAATTATAGATTACTATTATGAATTTAATACTGTACAAGATGAAGATATACAAGAACCAAATATAGAAGAATATATGATTAATAAATAAAAGAGAGCCAGACACATATAAAATGTGCCTGGTTTCCGAGTGTAAGCTATAGTTTAAATTAAATTATCAGATGTCGTACATCCAACACATTATGCGCATACCAACTGTGGTTTCAGCTATATAATTTAATGTATAATAGCCCTTTGCCCCAGTAGTTCTGAAGAAGACATCTCCATCAGACGGGTGAACATCATATGTGGCAAGTACCACGAGTCCATATGAATTCGTCATATAAATTTGTGCATGGGAATCGTTGGAATTAGATTCAACTTTCCATGTTATTCCCACTTTGCCGTTTCGAGAATTATAAATGCGAAAAGAACCCGATTTTGACTTATTAAGCCAAACGCTTTCATAATCAACAGGCGTTCTTGCGCTGTTTATCATATTAAAGCTGTCGGACTCTGATTTAGATTGATACATAACTGTATCCGCATCTTGATAAAGGATAATAGCGTCGTCAGGCAAATCAAAAATTGCCGTTTCCGTTTCTGCCGCTGATACAGAAGTTGTACCAATTATACAGAAACAAAGTGCCAAGACAATAGATAAGATCCGTTTAGTAATTTTCATAAGAAAAACCTCCATATTAATTATTAAGCTTACACTCTATGAACTTGAGAAAAACATAATTAAATGCAATTACAAGTCCACTTTTGTCATAACCATGACAATTTTATTATATCATGTTTTAAAATTAAGTTCAAGAAAATTTGTTCGTCAATATTCGACGCAATTAAACAAAATAGCTAAATTTTTGTCAATTCTCTATTCACGATTTAGCAGATAATTTAGAAAAAGATATTTTAAATTTAGATAATGTATCTAATGCAATTATACACGTAAACCCTGTGTGAGGATTTTAATTTTCTGGAAGAAGAATAATCAAAAAAATACAGCTATAGTTATTTTTATAGCTGTATTTTTTCTATTATTTCTTTGCTTTTACTTTTACCAGAATCTCCTCATCTTTGGCCGTTACTTTTGCCTTATCTCCCGGCTTTATATTTCCATCTAGTATTTCTTCTGCTAGTTTATCTTCTAATATGCTTTGTATTGCTCTTCTTAATGGTCTTGCACCAAAGTTTTCGTCTGTGCCTTTTTTTATTATTAAGTCTTTTGCCAAACTATCTACATCTATTGTCATTCCTTGGTCTAGTAATCTTTCTTTTACTTGTTTTAGCATTATATCAACAATTTCTCCAAGGTCAGTTTTGGTCAATTTGTGGAATACTATTACCTCGTCTACACGATTTATAAATTCTGGTCTAAATTGTTTCTTTAATTCTGCTAATACTTCTTTCTTTATTGCCTCATATTCTTTTTCGGCAGAATCTGTATCTCCTAAATTACTTGTAAATCCTAATGTTTTCTTATCTGTAATTAATCTTGCTCCTACATTTGATGTCATTATAATTACTGTGTTTTTGAAATTAACTGTTCTTCCGTGTGAATCTGTAAGTCTTCCGTCTTCTAGTATTTGAAGTAACATATTCATTACATCTGGATGTGCTTTTTCTATTTCATCAAATAATATTACTGAATATGGTTTTCTTCTGACCTTCTCTGTTAAGCCTCCACCTTCATCAAATCCAACATATCCTGGAGGTGAGCCTATCATTTTAGAAGTAGAATGTGACTCCATATATTCAGACATATCTACTCTAATTATGGCGTTTTCGTCTCCAAATAAGCTTTCCGCAAGTGCCTTAGATAACTCTGTTTTGCCTACACCAGTAGGTCCTAGGAAAAGGAATGAGCCTATTGGGCGCTTTGGGTCTTTTAAACCAACTCTACCTCTTCTTATTGCTTTTGCAACTGCTGTTACCGCTTCTACTTGACCCACAACTCTCTTATGCAAGGTTTCTTCTAATTTCTTTAATTTCTCATTTTCGCTTTGATTAATTTTCTGTGCTGGAATTCCTGTCCACATAGCAATAACATCTGCAATATCTTCTGAAGTTATATTTATAATATTTTTTGTATTTTTATCTTTCCATTTTGCTTTTTGTTTTTCTAACTCAGCTTTTAAAGTATGCTCTTTATCTCTTAAATTAGCTGCCTTTTCAAAGTCTTGAATTGTTATGGCTTCTTCTTTTTCTTTTTTAGTATTGCTTAAATCCTCTTCTATTTTCTTTATACTTTCTGGCTCTGTATATGCTCTTAGTCTAATTTTAGAAGATGCCTCATCTATTAAATCTATTGCCTTATCTGGCAAAAATCTATCGTTTATATATCTACTTGAAAGATTTACAGCTGCCTCAATTGCTTCGTCTGAAATTTTTACATTGTGATGAGCTTCGTATTTATCTCTAATTCCCTTTAATATTTGTATACTATCATCTAAAGTAGGCTCATTTACTGTAATGGGTTGAAATCTTCTTTCTAAGGCTGCATCTTTTTCTATATATTTTCTATATTCGTTTAAAGTTGTTGCACCAACTACTTGAATTTCTCCTCTTGCAAGTAATGGCTTCATTATATTAGCTGCATCTATTGCCCCTTCTGCAGCTCCTGCACCAACTATTGTATGAATTTCATCTATGAATAAAATTACATCTCCAGCCTTTTTTACTTCATTTAAAGATTTTTTTATTCTCTCTTCAAAATCTCCTCTATACTTTGCACCTGCTACCATTGAAGATATATCCATAGATACTACTCTTTTATTTTTCAATATTTCTGGAACATCTCCAGAAACTATTTTTTGTGCTAATCCTTCTACAACAGCTGTTTTTCCAACTCCTGGCTCACCTATCAAACAAGGATTATTCTTTGTTCTTCTCGATAATATTTGTATTACTCTTTCTATTTCATCTTTTCTACCTATTACTGGGTCTAGTTTTCCGCTTTCAGCAAGTTTTGTTAAATCACTTCCAAATTGGTTTAAAGTTTGTGTAGAATTATAGCTTGTATTTACTTTTGTATTTGTTTCTGTTTCGCCAGTAGAATTATTATCATATTCATTTACTACCTTTACTATTTCATTATATAGTTTTTGTGGATTTACTTCTAGCTCTAGCATTATTCTAACAGCTATGCTATCTCCTTCTCTCATAATTCCTATTAATAAATGCTCTGTTCCTATGTAGTCTGAACCCATCTTTTTACTTTCGCGAAAAGCATTTTCCATTACTCTTTTTGTTCTCGGAGTAAATCCTACAGTGCTTTCTGCAACTGTATCTTCACGTCCTACAAGCTCTTCTATTTTTTCTACAACTGTATCAGGTGTTACTCCTTGTTTTTCTAAAACTTTACTTGCAACACCTCTTTCTTCTTTGGCTAATCCATATAAAATATGTTCTGTTCCAACATAGTTGTGTCCTAGTTCTAACGCAATATCATTTGCAATTTCTAGCACCCTCTCGGCGCTACTTGTAAATTTATATGACATAAAATCAACCTCCTATTCATTTATTATTTTCTTTATTACCTCTGCACGTTTTATGTCTCGGGTATATTCGTCGCATACTTCCCCTATATATTTCTGCAAATTCGCAGGCATTGTATATATTTCTAATTCATTTACCTTTAAATCTGTCAATTCTTGTATTATGCCTAAATCTGTACCTAATTTTATATCTGATAATAATTTATTGCACTCTTCTGACGATATTTTCTTGCAATTTGATAATATTCCATATGCTCTATAAACTTTATCTTCTAGCTCAATACTATTTTTTGTTAAATACTTTCTTGCAAGTCTTTCTTGTTCTATTATTTTTTCTGTAATTAATTTTAGATTCTTTATAATTTCAGTTTCAGACATTCCTAGTGTTTGCTTATTAGAAACTTGATACATATTTCCTTTTGTTTTTGTTCCTTCCCCATATATACCTCTTATATTCATTCCAAAATCACTTACAACTTCTAATACCTTATTTATATTTCTAGTTATAGTTAGTGCTGGTAAATGGACCATAACAGAAGCTCTAAGTCCTGTTCCTACGTTAGTTGGGCAACTAGTTAAGAATCCGTATTTTTCGCTATATGCATAATTTAATTTACTTTCTAGCTTTTTATCTATTTCAGTTATTAAATTTAATAGTGCCTCTAGTTCAAGTCCTGCAGAAAATACTTGTATTCTTAAATGATCTTCTTCATTTATCATTATACATATATTCTCATCTTCGTTTATTGCAATTGCTCTTATTTCGTTTTTATTTAGTGCAAAATCTGGACTTATTATATGTTTTTCTATAAGACTCATAATTGTAATATCATCTATATCTTTCATTTTTAATAGCTTTAAACCATATCCGATACTCGGTAATACTTCTTCTAATTTATCTATTATCTTTAATGCATCTTTATTTTTATATTTTTTTGTAAATGGAATATCATTTAAATTCCTTGCTAATCTAATTCTACTACTTACTACTATGTCTGATTCTTTACCATTTTGTAAATACCAATTTACCATATTTGTTTCTCCTTTCAAAAATCGAATTAGCCTTCGAAGCACGGAACGACGAGGGCGTCGTTCCCTACAACGTTTATGGCAGGTTTTATTGTTGCTCCAATTGTTTTATTTTGTCTCTAAGAACTGCCGCCTCTTCATACTTCTCTTCTTTAATTAATTTTTTAAGTTCTTTTTTTAGTTCTGTTATATCTGTGGTATTGCTTGGATTAGCTGGCGGAACGACGGGGGCGTCGTTCCCTACAGTATCATTTCCTTTATTATTAGCCTTAGGAATTTTACCTTTTCTTCCTAAATATTTACTTTCTCCGTGTATTCTCTTTAGAATTGGTTCTATTTTTGAATCAAATACATTATAGCAATTACTACAACCAAATTTTCCTTCCTTCATAAATTCATCATAAGTCATACCACAATTATCGCATTTTAGTTGTTTTTTAGTTGATAACATTGGAAATAACGTAGAGTCATCATATTCATTTAAGAAATCTCCAAAGAAGCTAGAAAAATCTATTGGTATGTTAAAATCTAAACCTTGTATTCCCAATTTTTTCTTGCACTCATCGCATAGTGCAATTTCTTTTTTTACGCCATTTATTATTTCTGTATACCTAAAATTTGCTTCATTTTCTCCACAATTTTGACATTTCATAAAATCATCCCTTTCAAAAATCGAAGATTTTTGTACTCTTCACTCTTCACTATTCACTTTTAACTATTTACTAACGGGTCTTGCTCACGGGTCAGGGCGTAATTTGGTATTCCTTTGGGGTATTCCTTACCGATTACGCCCCTACAAATAATTATTCATTATTCACTTGGAACCTTCTTCGTAGCTAATCTACCGCCTACACCATACAGTGTTTGCAATATAATTATTCGTTATGAGCAATTAAATATATTTTAAAAAAATCGAACTCCGCCTTCTGGTAACTTTAACTGTAGATAGCCTCATTATCGTAGCGATACATTTTCGTGTTTTTCACATTAGACCGCGTTTAAGGAGTGGCAGATTTTTTTAAAATTATATTTAATTGCATAAATGTTTTTTTGATTCGATCAAGACCGACCCCTACATTCTAATCTTCAATTAAATTTAACAACATATTTTTAAATATTTTTGCTCTTAACTCATCTCTTATACTTGGCTCTATCGTGAGCACATTATCACTCGTTGCAACTTTTAACAATTTTGCTTCCTTTTCGTTTGTTATTCCATAGGACATAAAATTACTAATGAAAATATCTACTTCATTAGAACTCATTCTCTCTCCTATGTTTCGTATTATATGCATTAAGTAATTACTCTTTGTTATATTTATTTTTTTAATTTTAATATGCCCTCCGACCGCCTCTTTTACTTTCTACATAATATCCCTGATTAGGATTAAACCTTGTAGATATAACATAATTTATTTGCGATGGAACACAATTAAAATGTTCTGCTAATTCATTCCTTTGAATTTCAATATAGTCATCTCCTTCTTCAAATAAATCTTTTATAAAGTCCTCTATCATATCTGATATTCTCATTACATCATTTCATCTCCTTTCGTTTTTTGATTTTGACTTTCTTTGACCTATGTTTTAATTATAATACATTTTAAAATTATGTCAATAGGTTTTTATAAATTTTTATGAACGTTACAAGAATTTTTAGGCAAAACGCGGTGCAACAATTAAGTTGCACTGCGTTTCATTGTATAATAACCCCCACATTTTTTGGGCAATATTTATTTCTCCTTTGTAATATTCTCTAGCCTTTCAGCTTGCTCCTTTTGCTTCTCTATAGGTAGCCAATGATAATTAGAGCATACAAATTCTCCATATTTTGTAGTATCTTCTCCATATTCTTTTTTTGGCTTTTCTTTCATAAAAAATACCTCCATACTAAATTAATTATTCTTTATAGTATACTCTTTTCTATACACATCTATTCAAGTTTGCCATTTTGCTTGTTTTATGCTATAATATACTTAGTTATACCTTATTTTCATATTCATTATTTTGAATATGTTACCTTTTTTCACCAATTGGTGGAGGATTTTCCTCTGTACATTGGTTTCATATAGAGACCGCCACTTTAACTTATTTTTTAGGAGGATGCTTATGTTAATTTTATCGTTAGTTTTAAGAATCATCGCAGCCGCAAGAGGAATAGGCGTTATCGGCACAATCTTTTTTCTTATTCTTTTCTTGACTGCACATATTTTAAACAAGGACCATAGCATAACTGAAAAGAGGGGTCGTATTACTAAGATATTGGCTTTTATTACATCGTGCCTTTTCCTTGTAGAATTCTTATTAGGCTTTATTGCTAATTTCACTTGGTGGCCGTTTATTCTGGCAATGATATTTGCTATTATCTACGTGTTTGCCAAAGAAAAAAACTAACAAAAAACAGAAGACAGATTTTACTCTGCCTTCTGTTTTTTGTTAATTATTATTGTTCAACTGGGTAAACACTAACTTTCTTTTTGTCTTTACCTTTTCTTTCAAACTTAACTGTTCCATCAACTAATGCGTATAAAGTATCATCACTACCTATATCTACATTTGTTCCTGGATGTATTTTTGTTCCTCTTTGTCTTACTAATATATTTCCTGCAAGAACAAATTGACCATCAGCTCTTTTCACACCTAAACGTTTAGACTCACTGTCTCTTCCGTTCTTAACACTACCTTGACCCTTTTTATGTGCCATTTTAAATTCACTCCCTTCGTGTTATGAAAGTTATATATCTCTTTTAATTTTAAGCTTCTACAGTTTCTTTTTCTGCTTCTTTTGCTGCTGCTGTTTTTCTTGCTGTTGATTTTATTGCTGTTATTTCAACCTTTGTATATGGTTGTCTGTGTCCTTGTTTTCTTCTATAGTTCTTTTTTGGTTTCATTTTGTAAACTATTATCTTTTTTGCCTTACCATGAGAAACTACTTTTCCTTCAACTTTAATACCTTTTACATAAGGATTTCCAACTTGTACTTTTCCTTCATCTGATACTAAAACAACATTATCAAATGTTACCTTTTTTCCAACTTCTGTATCTAATTTTTCGAAAAATACAACATCTCCTTCAGCTACTTTGTATTGTTTTCCACAGCTTTCAATGATTGCGTACATTTTTGAAAGCACCTCCCTTATTCGTATACTCGCTAACCTTTAACCTTAGGTAACTACTAATATGTAGTATTTTTTCACCTTGGTCAAGCGGCTTACAGGCATTTATTTTAACACATATTTACATATTTGTCAAATATTATTTTTCACCCAGTAACACTTTTTTATATTTAGAATAATATATAACATACTAAAGATTTTACAAAACTTAATTTTTAGGAGGTACATTTACATGGGAAATTGTTGTAATAACGAAATCTTGTGGTTTATCATCTTGTTCTTACTTCTTTTCTGTGGATGCGGCAATAATTGTAATGCTTAAGTGTGATTAAACCTTCATTTAATATTTCTTTTCTTGAAATATTAACTACTTAAATTTTAAAGGAGGTGAAATTATGCAAGAATCAAGAGGATGTGGATGCGGTTTCGGTTTTGGAGATAACTGCTGTTGGATTATAATATTAGTTATATTAATATGCTGCTGTTGTGGTGGTGGAGACAGAGGATGCTGCTAGTTTTAGCCATCTTAAGTCAAAAATAATGGACCAAACTCTTTAAGTTTGGTCCATTATTTTTGTTGTGTTACTGGATTAAGGATTCAGATAATACATCTGAAAACTTACTCCAACATAAGGTACCTTTGTGGCAATATTAGTTCTTTCAATTATTTTCCTGTATACCTCATTTGCCTTTGAAACACTTATGCACAATTTTCTGCCTTCCCGACGCGTAATCTCGCACAACATCTCAGAATATGGGAAATCACGAACATTCTTTTCGAATGATATTTCTCCCATACTGCTTACAAAGAAAGTTGTGAACTCGTTGGTTATTGAGTCCGTAACCTTCCACAATTTGCCTTGAGCGTCGTTGCGTATTGCTTCGTAATTTAGTTGCCGTTTCATCTTGTAAGCACCTCCAAAAATTTTTTTACATATTTATTTTATCATATTATTATATAAAAGTCTACATAATTTCAAATTCTCTAAAAAAGAACAAGGAATTTTTCCTTGTTCTTTTTACCATAATTCTTCACTATTCATTCTTCACTATTCACTAATTAATGGCACCATGTGCCATTAATTAATATATTCCTTCCATTCCTGCTCCTGGCACCGCATCGTGTCCGCCACAGTTACAATTTTTTTCTTTCTTTTCTGTAACAACACTTTCTGTTGTAAGTATCATTGAAGCAATACTTGCTGCATTTTGTAATGCTGAACGTGTTACTTTTGTAGGGTCTACTATTCCTGCTTTTTTCATATCTACATATTGTTCTGTTGAAGCATCAAATCCAAATCCCTCTACATTTGATTTTACTTTATCTAATATTACAGCACCTTCTAATCCCGCATTTATCGCAATTTGTTTTACTGGTTCTTCTAATGCTCTTAATACTATTTTTGCTCCTAATTTTTCGTCTCCATCTAATTGATTTAATAAATTTTCTATTTTTGGCATTATATTAACTAAAGCTGTTCCTCCTCCTGCAACAATTCCCTCTTCAACTGCTGCTTTTGTTGCAGATAATGCATCTTCTATTCTTAATTTCTTTTCTTTCATTTCAACTTCAGTTGCAGCTCCAACTTCTATTACAGCAACTCCACCTGCTATTTTAGCAAGTCTCTCTTGTAGTTTTTCTCTATCATATTCACTTTTAGTATCTTCTAATTGTATTCTTATTTGTTTTACTCTTTCTGATATTTTTTCTTTATCTCCTGCACCATCTACAATTATTGTATTTTCTTTTCCTATTTTTACTTGTTTTGCCTGACCTAGTTGCTCTATTGTTGTTTCTTTTAAGTCTAATCCTAAATCTGAAGTTATTACTTCTCCACCTGTTAATATAGCAATGTCTTCTAACATTTCTTTTCTTCTATCTCCAAAACCTGGTGCTTTTACTGCAACAACATTTAATACTCCTCTTAATTTGTTTAATATTAAAGTTGACAATGCTTCTCCTTCTATGTCATCTGCTATTATTACAAGTTTTCCTGATTGTTGCATCAAGTTTTCTAGTATTGGTAATATTTCTTGTATATTACTTATTTTTTTGTCTGTTATCAATATGTATGGATTATCCATTATTGTTTCCATTTTCTCTGTATCTGTTACCATATATGGAGATAAATATCCTTTATCAAATTGCATTCCTTCAACAACATCTAAACCTGTTAGAGCTGTTTTTGACTCTTCTATTGTTATTACTCCATCTTTTGAAACCTTTTCCATTGCATCTGCAATTAATTCTCCAATTTCTGTGTTGTTTGCAGATATACTTGCAACTCTTGCAATATCTTCTCTACCATTAATTGGAGAGCTTATTTCTTTTAATCCATCTACTGCTACTGATACCGCTTTATCTATACCTCTTTTTATTGCCATTGGATCTCCACCTGCTGCAACATTTCTTACACCTTCTTTTATCATTGATTGTGCAAGTACTGTAGCTGTTGTAGTTCCATCTCCTGCTATATCATTTGTTTTTGTAGATACTTCTTTTACAAGTCTTGCTCCAATGTTTTCATACGGATCTTCTAGTTCTATTTCCTTTGCTATTGTAACACCATCATTTGTTATAAGTGGTGCACCAAAAGATTTATCTAAAACTACGTTTCTTCCCTTTGGTCCTAATGTAACTTTAACAGTGTCTGCTAATTTATTAACACCTTCTAATAAGCTTTTTCTAGCTTCTTCTCCGCTTCTTATATCCTTTGACATATTATTTACCTCCTCAAAATTAAGGGCACAGTGGTGTCTGCGGAACGACGAGGGCGTCGTTCCCTACAGGGTATTCCCACAAACGGTGCCCCTACAAATAATTATTCATTATTCATTGGGCGTAAGCCCACACTTCTATTCTACAATAGCAAGTACATCGGATTGCTTTACTATTATGTAGTCAGTCCCTTCGTATTTTATTTCTGTACCTGAGTATTTGCTAACTATAACTTTATCGCCTACCTTTATATTCATTTCTATTTGTTTTCCTTCTACATTTCCACCTGGACCTGCTGCAATTACCTCTGCTATTTGTGGCTTTTCTTTTGCATTACTTGATAAAATGATTCCGCTTTTAGTTGTATCTTCAACCTCAATCATTTTAATTAAAACTCTGTCTGCTAATGGTTTTATCATAAATATTACCTCCCTTGAATAAAAAATTAGCAGTCGTTTGCTTCGACTGCTAATAATTTATACCACTTTTTATAAAAAGTCAATATGTTTGTATAAATTTATTTTAATTTTTTATATTTCAGTTATTTCTTCGAAGAACGGACGAGCAATGCTCGCCCCTACGTACAAAAATCTACGATTTTTGTACTCTTCACTATTCATTATTCACTATTCACTCGGCATATGCTTCGTAGATAATCTCCCGCCTGCGCCCCTACAACATCATATTCATATAATTATTGGTTTATTCCATTTCTTTTGCAGCTTTTACTAATTCTGCAAATAAAGGCTGTGGCTTATTTGGTCTTGATTTAAATTCTGGATGGAATTGTCCTGCTACGAAAAATCTATTTGTAGGTATCTCTACAATTTCTACTAATCTTCCATCTGGAGATGTTCCAGAACATATCATTCCTGCATTTTCTATTTGCTCTTTATATTTATTATTAAATTCAAATCTATGTCTATGTCTTTCAGAAATCTCTGCTTTTCCATAAATTTCTCTTGCAATTGTGCCTTCCTTTAATACACATGGATATGCACCAAGTCTCATTGTTCCGCCCTTATCGTGTACATCTTTTTGATCATCCATTATATGTATTACTGGATTCTTTGCAAATTCACAAAATTCAGCAGAATTTACATCTTCTAGTTTTAATACATTTCTTGCAAATTCTACTACTGCCATTTGCATTCCTAGGCATATTCCTAAAAATGGAATATTATTTTCCCTCGCATATTTTATTGTTTCAATTTTTCCTTCTATTCCTCTATTTCCAAATCCCCCAGGAACTACAATTCCTTTATAATCTTTTAGTATTTCTCTTACATTATTTGAATTAATTATTTCTGAATCTATAAATCCTACATTTACTTTTACATTATTTTTAAATCCGCCATGTCTTAAACTCTCTGCAACAGAAAGATAAGAATCTTGTAATTGCACATATTTTCCAACTATTGCAATATTTACTTCTTCTTTAATATTTCTTATGTTGTTAATCATTTCTTGCCATTCTTCGTTTTTAGGTTCTACTTTTTCTAATTTTAAGTGTTCACATACAGTTTTAGCAAGTCCTTCTTTTTCTAAATTTAATGGCACAGCATATAAATTATCTGCTGTTGAATTTTCTATAACATCTTGTGTCTTTACATTACAAAACAATGCTATTTTTTGTTTCATAGCTTCCTCTATTGGGAATTCTGTTCTACATACTAATATATCTGGTTTTATTCCTAATGATTGCAACTCTTTTACTGAGTGTTGTGTTGGTTTTGACTTTAATTCATTTGACCCTGATATATGTGGTAATAAAGTTACATGAATATATAAAACATCTTGTGAATCTTTTTCGATTCCTACTTGTCTTATTGCCTCTAAGAAAGGTAAGCTTTCTATATCTCCTACAGTTCCACCTATTTCTGTTATTACTATATCTATATCTTGATTTTCAAAACTATATATATTTTCTTTTATTTCATTTGTAATATGAGGTATTACTTGTACTGTTTTTCCTAAATAATCTCCTCTTCTTTCTTTGTTTATTACATTTGAATATATTCTTCCAGATGTTACACTTGAATTTTTTGTTAAACTCTCATCTACAAATCTTTCGTAGTGTCCTAGGTCTAAATCTGTTTCTGCTCCATCGTCTGTAACAAATACTTCTCCATGCTCATAAGGACTCATTGTACCTGGGTCTATATTTATATATGGGTCAAATTTTTGTATTGTAACTTTATACCCTCTATTTTTTAGTAATCTTCCGAGTGACGCTGCTGTTATTCCTTTTCCTAACCCTGATACTACTCCACCTGTAACAAAAATATACTTTGTTTTCATTATTTTCTCCCCTCTACTACATACCATTATTCACTATTCATTATTAATTCTTCACTCTTGCCGTTAGGCAAGTACGGTGCCCATACAAATTAAACAAAAAAAGATTAAAAAATACTTTTTAAAGTTTTTTTTTAATCTAAATTTTCCAACACTTTTAATTGTTTTAGAAATTATTCTTACACATTATATCAAATAAATTTATAATTGTACATACTTTTACAAATTTATTTTTAATTTTTTCGTATGGACAAGAAAAGTGGCTTCGCCACGCGGGTCGTCGAGGACGCCGACCCCTACAATGTTTGCAATAAATTTATCTTTATAAAACAAAAAACACATTAAAACAGCTCCAAATTCTTACGAAAATGGAGCCATCTTTACAACAATACGTTGCTTTTGTCGGTATTAATTTCTTCTTCTCGCGAAGTAGTGCCATTCGTGCCCGCAGGCAGCGCACTTTACAATTATTTTGGTGCGTCCTTCAGACTTTTCGGCTCTTACAACCTCTCCTGTCTTTCTGCGCTCCCAGTAATAATCACTATCTGCTTTTGCACATTCTCTGCACATCTTCCGTAACATAAGAACATACCTCCTTAAAATTTTTATGTATAAATTATATATTACTTTAGTTAAAAAGTCAATTTTTCGTATATACCAACAAAAAATCTGGGTATAACCCAGACTTTTTGTTAAAGATGCACAATCACATTTTCTAAAGTAATTGTAGGAATATTTTTTAGCCCCTCTTCCTTAGCCACCATCAAACAAGTATATCCATCTATGAGAACTCCATTTTTTGATACTACTATTGGCTTTGGAATTGCATGGTACTCCTTAAAATACCGTTTAGTGTAACTGTACTTTTTACCTTTGAACTCTTTGTCCATTTCTACCAAAGCAATGAATTTACCAGCATTTTCGTAATCCATCCATTCTTTAGGCAATTGGTATTCTCCGTCTTCCCTCATTACCTCATGCTTAAAATGAATAAATTCATAAAAAACTTTGTATTCTGACTTTGATAGTTTTTTGAACAACTTGTATTCTGACTCAGAAAAGTTACTCTTTTCGCAGTTGCAATCTCTACAGCACGGAATCAAATTATTCGTGATTGTAGGTCCTCCCATATCTTGCGGATATATGTGGTCTAAAGTTATATTTCTAGCCTTTACCCTTTTTCCGCAATAATAGCAAATGTTATTTCCTTTTAGAGTGTATGTAATATTATACATCAACTTCCGAAAAGGAACATCGCCATATATATAGAGAACATCATTTTTTACTTCTGCGTACTCCCGTCTTTCTCCTTTGCCTTCATACTTGAATTCTTTCGGCAGTTCAATAATCATTGACCCACACCTCCTAACGTTTTTCCAATACATTATATCAGCTTTTTTTATAATTTTCAACATTATGTTAAGCATTTATATTAATTTAATATCACGCCTGCATAAAATTAATACCTATTGCATATTAATTTTATAACTTATTTTAGGAGGTTTTATATGTTTTTAGTTCTCAATAAAGAAAAAATATTATCTTATATTATTGCTGTTTCTGCTGTTGCTTTGCTTTTTGTTTTTGCAACTGGAATATATTCAAAACCTAAAGAGCAAGTTGCTTCAGTTTCTGCAAATGCTTCAAAGCAACTGCCTATATACTGTGTGGATACAACTGAAAGCAAGGTTGCCCTAACTATAAATTGTGCTTGGAATGCTGATGATATAGATTCTATTTTAGAAACTTTATCAAAACATAATTGTAAAGTTACATTTTTCGTAGTTGGAGACTGGGTTACAAAGTATCCAGAAGCAGTTAAGAAAATTCATGAAGCAGGCCATGAAATTGGAAATCACTCAGATTCACATCCTCACGTTAATAATATGACTCTTGAAAATAATGTAGAGCAAATAAAAAAATGTAGTGATAAAGTTGAAGCAATAACTGGCTCAAAAACTAGATTATATAGAGGTCCTTATGGAGAATATAATGATACAGTTATTGAAGCTTCAAAAAAATCTAATCATTTAGCTATTCAATGGTCTATTGATAGTTTAGATTATAAAGCTTTAACTTGTGAGCAAATGTGGGAAAGAATTGAACCTAAATTATCTAATGGTGGTATTATTTTAATGCATAATGGAACTGAAAATACAGCTTTAAGTTTAGATACACTTTTATCTAATATTAAAGAAAAAGGTTATGAGGTTGTAAAAGTTTCTGATATCGTTTATACTAGCAATTTTTCTATTGATAATAATGGTGTTCAGCATAAAAATTAATTTCTTGGCTATAATAAGCCTGGAGGAGATTATATGTCTTTTATAGGAATAATTGCTGATAAAAAAAATGAAAGTGATATTGCAAGTTGTTTAAACTATAATTTTAGTAAGAAAAATATTAAAGAAAATGTAATAATTATTAACAATAAAAATATAAATAATATTAAAAATATAAAATTTGACTCTTTGCTA
This sequence comes from uncultured Eubacteriales bacterium, assembly GCA_949840345.1. Lineage (GTDB taxonomy): Bacteria > Bacillota > Clostridia > TANB77 > CAG-508 > CAKPQL01. Next base: position 33,977 of record CATKWX010000002.1, on the reverse strand, counting down.
ATTAATAAAAAAGTAACTGGAAAAACTGATGTTGTAAAAAAGCTTTTATCTAATTCGAATAACTTAATTGTTAATTCAGATATAGATACTGGTTTAGATATAATTGAAAAAACAGATTCTAATATTATCACTTATGGATTTAATCCAAAATCCACTGTTACTGCTTCTAGCTTAGAAAATGATGATGCTCTAATATGTATTCAAAGAAATATTACTAATAGTAATAATAATATTTTAGAACCACAAGAGATAAAAGTAGAAAAAGTTAATAAAAGTACTAATCCTTATATTATTATGAGTGTCGAAATTCTTACATTATTATACGATACGTAGTTGTATTTTAGAAAAATTTAACATTTTATGTAGACAAATCCAAAAATGTGTAGTATAATAAAGTTATTGAATAGGTCAATTTTCTAAAGTTTAAACAATAAATGTGAAACACAATAGATAAAATAAAAGGGAGGAAAAGAAATTGGTTACAAATTATTCAGATAACAACTACTTAGTATTAGTAGGAAAAATTACAAGTGAAAAAAGATTTAGTCACGAAATTTATGGAGAGAGCTTTTACATATTTAATTTAGAAGTTCCTCGTTTAAGCGGAAATGAAGACATTATACCTATTACAGTATCAGAAAGATTACTAAATGATTTAGATTTAAGTATAGGCAAAAAGGTAATTGTAGAAGGTCAATTTAGATCTTACAATAGTTATGAAAATGAAAGAAACAAACTTATTCTTACAGTTTTTGCAAAGGACATAATAGATTATAAAGAAGATGATTCAGAGGAAAATAAACCAGCTACATCAAACGAAGTTGTTTTAAATGGTTATATATGCAAAAAACCTATATATAGACAAACACCATTTGGTAGAGAAATTGCAGATATTTTGTTAGCAGTAAATAGAGCATATAATAAAAGCGACTACATCCCATGTATTGCTTGGGGAAGAAATGCAAGATTCTGCCAAAATTTAGAAATTGGAACAGAAATAAAAGTTATAGGAAGAGTTCAATCTAGAACTTATGAAAAGAAATTCGAAGATGGAACAACTGAAACAAGAGTTGCATACGAAGTATCTATAGGTAGTATGGAAATAGTAAATAAAGACGAAACTAACGCAAGTTCTGAAAGTGAACAAGTAGGCTAACAATTTAAAATTTACATAGATAAAGTACCAGTGTTTTGATTTAATCTTGACATTGGTATTTTTGTTTTATTTTAAATTTTCTATTATAGTTCTAATCCCATCACAAAAACCAATTTTATAAAATTTTTCATTTTCATAAGCTGATAATAGGTTTTCTCTCATTGTATATATATCAACTGCATTTAATATGGTTTCTCTAATATTTTTAAAATGTGGTGGTATATTATTTATATAGTCCAAAAGCTTTTCATAATCTACAGGATACTTTTCTTTTATTCTAGAAAGTTCTTCTTTGTTCTCTTCTTTTATTTCACTAATAGTATCTTCTCTTTCCTTATAAATAGTATTTAACATAGTATCATTAATATATTTTTCTATATCTTTTATATTCAATATTTTTTCTCCTATTAACGAAGTTTCGTTAATATTATATTCCTGATAACTAAACTCGTCAAGTAAATATTAACGATTTTTCGTCAATATTATTCTATTAATTTTGTTATACTTTGTCTAGCAGAAAAAATTATTAGGCGGAGGTTATTATGAAACTGTCTGAAGCTGTTAAAAATAGAATTATAAATTTGGCAAATGAAAAGAATATAACTTTACATAGGTTATCTTTAAACTCTGGAATATCATACTCTACATTAAGTAGCTTTATAAATGGAAAAAGCCAAAGTCCTAAACTTGTAACTTTATTGCATATATGTGAAGGATTAGAAATTGAATTAAATGAATTCTTTACTGACGATTTATTTAAAGAAGTAGAAGAAGATTAATATATCTTGTATTTATTATTTGCTTGTGCTATAATTGGTGTCGGTTTTTTAAACCTTTAGAATATTTTTGCTTTTTTAAGCAAGGAGGATTTTGCTATGAAATTCAACATTGAAACTCTTCGGAACCATCCTTTAGCAAGACTTTTGGCTCGACTTTTTAATCACTGTACAGTGGTTTTAAGCTCTGGCATAGAAGTCTACTTTAACAAAAGTTCACATAGCACATTTTGTGATAGCTCTGAACCTTTGTCAGACGATGAAAACAAGGAGTATCTCCAAGCAATGGAGTTTATAGGCGTTTAATTCTCAAATAAAAAATGGTTGTTATGAATTTAACAACCATTTTTTATTTATCTTATTATTATATAGTCTCCATCATTCAAAGTAAGTATTTCTTCTTTATCATAATGCGGATAAGCTTCCACCCATCACATAACAAATATCATAATTTAATATTTTCTCGATATTGCTTTTATCAATTGTAATCAAATCAACTTTCTTTGAATTATATTTATAAAACTGCTCTATATTTTCTTGTCTTTTATTATAATTTCTTGTATCATAGGATGCATTATCTATTACAATAATACTTTTTTTAGATATATTTTTAAGATTAAACTCCTCTGGAAATTTTGTTCCAATAATTCCATTAGAAGTACAAATTATATTATTTTTCATTTTCTCTGCCTCTTGTTTATTTGGAACATTGAGCACAAATATCATCTCCTATATAAAATTTGTCCTATGGTTTATTTATATCACATATTTACTAGATAGTCTATGACTAATTTTTCTCAAGACAAAAGCTTCATCTCATTGGCTACAGTAAAAAGAAATAATAATTTGCTATATTATGTAAAATATGTTATAATTTAAATAGGTTATATTTTAACCATTTGAACACAAGAATTGTTTTGTAAAGCAAGGAGGATTTTATTATGGCATTTAAAATGTATGCACTTCGCACAAACCCTATCGCAAGATTTTTTGCACGGATTTCAAGGCACTGCACAGTAATTTTAAGCACTGGTAAAGAACTCAAGTTCTACAAAAGCTTTCGTTTCTGCAGTTGTTCCTATGAAGGCTCTATGACCAAAAAGGAAGAGCGGGAGTATATCCGCGCAATGATTCTTATAGGCACTTAATTCTCAAAGGAGAAAGGCTTAACTATAATTATAGTAAGCCTTTTTTCCTTTACTATTTTCTTATTATTTTTATACTAAAACATAAGCATAATAGACAAGGAAAACGCAGTAGAATACAGAAAAATTTACCACACTCTACTAACTCATTTATCTTCCAAATACCACTCTTTGTTGCTCCTATTCTTTCAATAATTCCTTTGTTTTTTAATATTTTTATATTATATGCTACCCCATCTCTTGTAATTTTAAGTATCTTCGCCATTTCTGTTTGAGTAATTGCATTATTCTCTTTTATTAATTTTAATATTTTTTCTTGTGTAGTTTTTGTTTCATCAATTGCCTTACTTATCATTTTTAGCATAAATATATAAAAAAATAGCAATAACAAAATTTATTTTTTGTTATTGCTATGGTGCAGATGGCCGGAATCGAACCGGCACGGGTTATTCGCCCGCAGGATTTTAAGTGTTTACAAATATGTATTATTTAAGATTTTTTAAGTTTATTTAAGCCTATATAATATACTCTAAAACCCTTGACAAATATGTACTTTCACAAGATTTAATTTATATTTACATATTTTCAAAAATTCCAATTCATTTGGAAAAAGATTAGAAAAAGATTAGAATTTTTGACCAACTATTGATAATGGATTTATATCACATCTAAAAAGATTTTGCAACTAAAATGCAAAGTCTTTTTCTTATGCAAAAATAAGAGCTAATAAATATTATTATATTTATATAAATATTTATTCACAAAAACATATTGTAACTATTGTTATTTCAGTAATTTTGCAGTTTTTGATTTTTGAAAATTTTTAGGGGGATTTAGTATGTTAGATAGCATAAATTTTATAACACATAATGTTGAAAAATTAGACATAAAAAGGTTAATAGATTTGGGTATTGTATATCATAAGTTGCAATACAGAAATGGCAAATATGGAAAAGCATATGTGAAATATGGAAATGTGCAAGACGAAATTGAAGATTATTTAATAAGCAAAGGTGTTGGATTTGAATATGAAAACGTACATTTTATGTACTTAGAAAAGTTTAAATGTATAATACTTATTGCAAATGCACATAAGGTTTTACAGAAAAATGACATTCGTTTAAGCGATAGAAATACCTATATAAATGAAATAAGCAGAATTGTAAAACAAGTGTTAAATATAGACTATTCACAATTGCGTTTATATCGTATTGATTATTGCGTAGATTTGGAATTGGATTACAAAGAAATGTATGAATATTTACATTTGTTAGATAAGCATAAAAGCACGTATGGGAATATCAAACGAATAAACGAATACGAAACATCTATATATCTTACATCAAAAGGTGGGCAAAAAAGAATAAATATTTATGATAAATATAAATGTGAAAAAGATAAATATTATGTAAAATATAAAAATGAATATATAAAGAGTGGTATAAGTTTAGAAAAATACAAAGAAAGCCATTTCCCCTATTTTATATTTTATAGCAATATTTTTAGAATTGAGGTACAAAATACTAAAAATCTAATTAACAATAAGTCTAAAAAACTAAAAACAGTAAAAAATATAGCAAAATCTTTATTTACTGACGAGATAAATACAATAATAGATTGTAAACTAGAAAAAAGTTTATATGGTTATTGGAATAAACAAAGTATGGATTTATATTTCTTCCAATTTTTAAAAGACTTTTTATATACTGGTACTTACTATAAATCAAAAGACGCAAACAAAAAAATTAAGAAATCGGATTATAGTAATTGTGATAAAAAACATTTACAAGAATTTGTAACGTTAGTTAATAGGTATGGAATAAGTAATATCATAAAAAGTAATATAAAAACAGTTAAGCATAAGACTTGGAATAAGGAAACAATATGTGAATATATAACAAAATTACTATCAATGGAAATTGCATTTACTACTATTGAAAAAGATTATATTAAAAGTGTAGATAAACCAACTAAAAAGAAATTAAAAGAGCAATTACAAAAATATATACAAGTAATTGATAATTCAAATTGTAATAAAAATGATAAAATGGATTTAAAGGAATTTATAATTGCAATCAATAAATACGGATTTAAAAATGTTATTGAGAAAGATAAGCAAAACCAAGACCAAGACAATCATTCAAGATGGTGTCGTGCAACAGTTAAAAAGTATATTGATAATTTAGACGAGTTAGATATTGACCTTATTTGTTTAGACAAAGCACAAAATAAGCAAACATTAAAGATAGCAAAAGATAAAATCAATAAATCAAAGCATACAAAAAGTTGGAAAGAAAAACTAAAAGATTTCGCAACTGTTGTTAATGATTTTGGTGTAGCAGATACAATCGCAAAAGAAAATAAGGAAATTGCAGAAAAAAGTAAAAATTCAAAACATCATAAATATAGTTACAAAACAGTAGAAAATTATATTAAAATGTTAGAAACATTAGGAATAAACCCAGTTACGATTGACAACAATAGCGAATTTGATACATTAGAAAGTTTGTATGTACTTATAGAAAAAGTAGCACAAGAAAAATATTTTGATATAGATAATTTGGAAATACCAGAACCAACACCAAAATCAACAAATGAAAATCAAGTATTTAGAAAAAGAAAAATGATTGGTGGATTTTAAAATACAATTTTGCAAGTTTCAAAACAAATCAAGTAAAATATATTAATGACAGGGTACTTTAAAAAGTACAATGCCATAACTTTCATTTTTCCAAAATTAACCTTTAAATTTTTATGACATACTTTTATGTTGAGAGGTGGTTATATGCACTTAGTTGAGATTAGACAAGATTTACACGACACATCAGTTAAAACAATCATATATGACAACAGTAAGATTTTAAGACAGTTAGAAACACTAGCAGAATTCACAACAGATTTAAGTTATGCAGATTGTGAGTATGTAACCACCTTATTACTAAAATCAAGAACTTTATTGAATAAGGCATATACAATATTTAAACTAGAGGAGGTGGAATCAAAAAATGGTAACAAAGAAAAATAAGAAACTAACAGAAGAATTAGTCAAAGTACAAATGCAACACATTGACCCAACGTTTTTGCAAGACGAATTTACACAAATGCAAGTTGCAATTTGTGAAATAATAGAAAAATTACAAGAAACAAATTTAGACGAAGCAACAATAAATGTTATTTATCAGTTAAATGAAATATGTAATGCAGTCATAGACAAAATCAATTGGAATATATCAGCACAAGATTTTTTTTAAGGGGGGTATAATGAAATGAAAGAACTTGAAATAATACAGTTACAAGAAATTTCACTTGAAGAAATTATATCATTTTCAAAGTTACAAACATCGCCATACATTACTATTTTAGACGATTTAAACTTTGGGTTATTCAATCAATTTGTAGTTTGGGCAGACGAATTGAAACTTGTATATTTCATAGTAAAAGGCACAAATAAGATTGCAGTCATTGGCAATAGAAAAGAGGCATTGAAAATAGCAAGATTACTACAAGTAAAAGCCCAAGTTATGTACTATACATTATTAAAGCCACGAAAGATATTCGGCAAAGTTTATACACCAAAGAGAAACACGAACTATGTAGTACAAGCAGTTAATGAAAAAGGGAAACTAATTGACCCATTTATCAATACAGAAATAGAAATAGTAGAGTGCAGCACATTATCAAAATACATTTTTACGAACTACAAATATTATGTAAGTGTTAGAGGTAGTAAAAATAACAAGGTAGAGAATTTTCAGTTACTAAGAGATAAAAGACACAATTTTGTATTAAGTGGCAAGATTTAATGTATTTTGAAAATATCAAATACAAATGCACAATCTCACATAAGAGGTTGCAACGAGGTTTTATTTTAAGACATTTTCAGTAACTAAGGTATAAAAGTATATGATTGAAAATATCAAACATATTCACGAAAACCCTTGACAGATTTTAAAACTTATGGAAAAAATATTTTTTAAGAACTTTTTAAGAAGGAGTTGCAATCGAACAATAATTCGTATATTATATCAAGCAGTAAGCCTTACAAATCTATTTGTAAAGGGGGTGTAATATATGGAAATGGAAACAGAAACAGACAATTCAAAAGAGTTTTTAGAACTCTTTGACAAAATTTTTGACACAGACACAATTCATAAACTAGATTTTGATAAAATGAAACTACTACATAAAGTATATGAATACTTTGAAGAAGATATGTGTAAGAATTGCCCAAGTTACAGAGAGTTAAGCAAACAACACATTGATATTGTAGATATGTTAGAAAAAACACATTCAAAAGCACAAAAAACATTGTTTAATGAGCATTTAGAGATTGGTAGTCAAATGGCATCAGTAGAATGTGAGCAAATGTTTTACTTTGGTTTCATATTTGCAAAGACACTAGATACAGAAACAAAATCGACATAAAATCAAATGAGTAGAGGTTACCCAAGCCCCTACTTATTTATTTGGTACATACTCTAATATATCAGCAACCTTGCAATCAAGAGTATAACATAATTTTGCAAGTACATTAAAATCAATTCTTGTAGCATTGTTTTCTTTCAATGTTTGAATAGTTTGGAATCTAACATTTGTAGCATTGTTTAATTTGTATGTTGAAATACCAGCCTTTTCCATAAGTTTACCAAGATTTACTTTGATTGTGCCATACTCTATTTCTTGTATGATTGGTTTTAAATTATCTTTTTGCATTACTATCCCCCCTACTTTACTGTTTGTAAGGGCATTGTATAATATGTATTACTTTATTATAATATATTATAACGTACTACTTTACAATCAATAATTTTAATGATATATTATTTGTAGAAAAATGTCGATTTATGGGGGTGGTAAATTTGGGTGTAGTTGAAGATTTAGAAAAGTTAAAACAATTAAAAGATACTGGGGCAATTACAGAAACAGAATTTGAAATTGAAAAATCTAAAATCTTGAATGGTAATATTAACAATAGCAGTAATGCAGATAAAGGAAACACACAAGCAATGATAGGTTTTGTATTAGGTTTAGTGTCAATTATAGCGTGGTTTATTCCACTTATAGGATTTCCAGTAACTGTAATAGGTATCATATTTAGTGGGTTAGGAATGAAATCACATACAAACAAAGGCAAAGCAGTAGCAGGATTAGTATTGTCAATAATCTTTTTAATTGTAACACTTATCAATAGCATATTAGGTGCAATGTTAGCCAACATATTATATTACTTATAATAAGGGGGTATTATGGAAAATAAGTACAGTGATTTAGAAAAATTAAAACAGTTAAAAGATAATGGCACAATAACGGATGCAGAATATGAAATACAAAAACACAAAATCTTAAATACAACAACAGAAACAAAAGGCAAAAAGAATAAGTCAAAAGTATTCTTTATTATTTCTAGCATTGGTATAGTCATAAGTATTATATTAGCTGTAATTTCCTACTTATGGCACGATAGTGATATGTATATTGATACATTACTTAATAATAAAAGTTTAAATAGTGCAATATCTAACATTGTAGACGGCAGTTTCACAATACTAATTATAACCACTATTACAATGTTAATAGTAGGAATTGTATTTAAAATAAAGGAAAGAGGGGAAAGTAAAAATGTCAAAGAACATAATTAAAATTATAATAGGAATTGTAGTAGTGATAGCAGTAATTGTAGGTGGTATATTTGCATTTCAGTTTATATCTACAAATAGTAAAATAAGAGATACAGAGAAAAAATTAAGTCAAATAAATGCAGAAGAATTACAAGAAAAACTAATAAAGGAATTAGAAAGTACATCATTAAAAAATTCTACATATACAACAGAATTCTTAAAAAATAAAAATGGATTTGTTGTATTCGAGATTACTAATGTATATGAAAATAGAAAAATGTTTATTGAAATTCCTTGTTTTAAAATTGAAAGTAATAGCAATGGTAATTTTAAAAGAATAACTTATTTAGATTTTGGACAAGAAATTGGTGATATTGTTAATGACGTAGTTGAAAAAGTGTTTAAAGACGAGTATAACATAAATATAAACAGTGATTATAACAGTCATTTTAAAACAAAAGGGCAAAACCAAGATATACAAATAAATGACGAAAAACTTTGGCAAATTGCATTTTATGAAATTATAGGATATGTACCTAGTAAGAATAATACAGAATTACGTACAATTACATTTGGTTTAAAGTAAATTTACACTAGCCCAATTATAAAAATGCCTTACAACAAAACCTCGTGCCAAGAATTGATACATAAAATAAGAAACTAACCTAAAAAATTATAAAAGGTTAGTTTTTTATTTTGGATTTATAATTTTAGAAATTACAGTAGCGGATTTATATTAAAATGTAATACAATAGATATTATATTACATTTTTCAAAATTGATTGACCACACTATTTCCAACACTTTCACAAGGATTACCCCAGTTTTTATTAAAATAAATGTAATATATTGTATTGACATATAACATTAAATGTATTATAATGTATATGGAATTTGGAAAAAAGGAGCGGTTAAAATGAATGTAGTACAACCGATTAGAGATAAAAATAAATTGGAAGAAATGAAACAAGAATTATTAAAAAATGGTATAAGGGATTATTTACTTTTTCTATTAGGAATAAATACTGGATTAAGAGTTAGTGACATAGTAAAGTTACAAGTTAAAGACGTAAAAGAACCAAGTGGTGCAATGAAAGAATATGTAACTATTATAGAAAAGAAAACAAAAAAGACAAAAAAATTCCCTATTTGTAACGGATTACTTGCAGAATTAACAAAATATACATCTAATATGCAACAAGACGAATACCTATTTAAAAGTCAAAAAGGCACAAATAAGCCTATTACAGAAGTACAAGCATATAGAATATTAAACAAAGCCGGTGCAAATATAGGATTGACAGAAATACGGCACGCACACAATGCGTAAAACTTTCCGGATACCACCATTATCAACAGAATAAAGACGTAGCAATTTTGCAAGAAATATTTAATCATTCAGCACCAAGCATTACATTGCGATATATAGGAATAAATCAAGATAATATTGATATGGCATATAGGAATTTTAGCCTATAATTAAAAGGGGTTGCCCCCTTTTTCTTTTTTTATTCATTAGGAAAATAATATTTTAATGATTCCTTTATGTAATTATTGAAAATTTTGTTAATAGTGTCATTTAATACACTAGAATTATATGTATTCATTGAATTAACTACATCTTGATATGTTACAGATTGTGCATAATTTTGTTTTATTTCTAGCAATACATTTTTAGTTTCATTGTGAAAAGTTTCCAATAATTTATCTTGACTAATTATATAATTAGCAGTAGCAGTATGTGTAAAATGATTATATTTGTCAACTGGAATAAGTGAATTTGGTTGTGTGTCTTTTTCCATATTTCTTTGTAAAGTTGCGATAGCATTATCGTCTAAACCTGTACGAATACATATTTCTTGATTGTCAATATTTCTACAACTATAATCGCCCCTTAAATATTCAATTGTATAAGGGATTAACCCCTCTTTCTCTTGAATTTCATTTAAAACTATAAGCAATTTCTGTAAATTTTTTTCATTTGGAAAATCTTTTCCTTTACACCACGCAGTTATTCTTGATTTATCAACCCCTATTCTTTTTGCCAATTCTGTATTAGTAATCCCACTTTCAAAAATAGCATCTCTTAAATGTATATAATTGTGATTTGTTTTCTTTATGGTGTTGTTTTTTACGCAACTTTTTTCCATATTTCCCCCTTACGTTGTGCAATACAAATCACTTGTAATAATTGCGACTGTAAGTATTGCAATATTTTTTAAATATGTTATTATGATATAGTACTTAAAAGATAAAGGCATTGACCCAGCACTTGAAAGCACAATCATAGCACAAAGATATTTTACATCAAAAGCGGTGGAAAGTCTAGTAAAATAAAAAGATATAGGAAATAAGTTTTGGTCGACCATTCCTATATCATATACAACATATAAGAACAAGCATTGCGATAGCAACATTTGTAATTATATTATGTTTTAATTTTACACCGGATTGTATAAAAAATCAATAGCAACCATATATAAAAGGTTGTAGACCCCTTATGCCCAAAATTTGAGTACAAAAATACAACTACAGGGGGGATTTTAGCAATGGGAAACAAAGCACAAATTTTAAATATGTTTTATGCAGAGCATAAGAAACAAAAAGAGATTGCAGAGATTTTAGGAATAAGCCAACAGTATGTATCAAAAATAATAAAACAAGATGACCGATACGCAGTAGAAAAAGAAACAAGGAAGATCCAGCACCAACAAAAAAGAAAAGAAACAAAAGCAGAATATCAAAAGCAACACAAACAAAACAAGTATGACGACATTGAGTATCAAAGATTATTACTACTACAAAGACAACACGCAATTGACATCTCCGGCAAAACAAGATTTTTTGATAGCAATATAGTAGAAACAAAAACTACAAAATGGCAAACAACAGTAATTGTCGAGGGGGTGGTTGTAAATGAATAACAAAATATTTGCAGATTACCCAGACATCGTAAATGTAAAACAATTGCAAGAAATTTTAGGGATTGGCAGAAGTTTAGCCTATTCCCTATTAACCGGTGGAAAAGTAAAAGCAATTAAGGTTGGCAGAGAATACAAGATAATAAAAAATAGCATAATTGATTATGTAAGTAATAATTAGGATTTAAAGTGTTAGCAAAATTGTAAAATTTTGTTTAGCACTTTTTTCAGTATTGAAATTTGACCGACTATGTGTTAATCTTGGAATGTCAATAGTTGGTTAAATTTCAATCTGTTATGAATTAAAGGAGGATTTAAAAATGAATATAACAGATAACCAAGAAAAAATAAAAGTAACAGCAAGTACGCAAGAAAAGGACGGCAAATATTATGCAGTACTGCAATATAAAGACGAAAACGGAAAAAAACAATACAAATGGAAAGCAACAAAAATAAAAGCAGAAAAAGGAAACAAAAGAGAAGCCAACAGAAAAGCAGAAGAAATAAGACTACAATTTGAAATTGAATTAAATGCACCAACAACAATAGCAGTAGTAACAAATAATAATGATATATTATTTGGAAATTATATGTTAGATTGGTTAGAAAAGCATAAGCATAATATAGAATTAAGTACAAATGACGGTTATGAACGCAATGTAAAGAAAACAGCCGAGTATTTCAATAATTTAGGAATAACATTGCAAGAATTAAAAACAAAACATATTCAAACATATTACGAGCATTTACAAGCAACTAAAAATCTAAAATGGAACACAATTAAAAGGTATCACGCGAATATACATAAGGCATTAGAAGATGCAATTAGATTAGAGTTGATAGACAATAACCCAGCAGACCATATTAAGCACGGCAAATGTGAACAGTATATTGCAGAATATTATAATGCAGAAGAATTAAATACATTATTTGAAAAAGCAAAAAATGAGTTGATAGAGCCAATCATATTAGTTACGGCATATTATGGATTGCGAAAAGAAGAAACCTTAGGATTAAAATGGAATGCAATTGATTTTAAAAATAAAACTATAACTATAAAGCACGTTGTAACAAATGGTGCAGTAAATGGTAAAAGGGTTGTTGTAAAAAAGGACAGAACAAAAAGTAAATCTAGTTATAGGACATTGCCACTTATGACAGATATTGAAAAATTGTTGTTACAAGAAAAAGACAAGCAAGAAAAAAACAAAAAAATATTTGGCAATACATATAAAAATAAAGACAATTACATATTTACAGACGAAGAAGGAAACTTGATAAAGCCGGACAGAGTAAACCGAAGATTTAAGAAATTGTTAGAAGATAACGGATTAAAAATTATTAGATTCCACGATTTAAGACATAGTTGTGCAACACTTTTATTAGCATTAGGACATACATTAGAAGAAATACAAATTTGGTTAGGACATAGCACAATTAAAACAACAGAAATTTACGCAAATAATATTGTTTTAAATAAAACAACATCAGCAGATACAATAGCAAATGCACTAAAAATTAGTGCATAAAAAAATTCCCTTATCTAACTGGCATTAGATAAAGGAAAATAAACATTTGTATAAAATATTTATATGCAATGGTGCAGTTGACCGGAATCGAACCGGTACGGTGTTTAACCACCGCAGGATTTTAAGTCCTGTGCGTCTGCCAGTTCCGCCACAACTGCATATAAAAAATATTCTATACTAAAATTTTGAAATAGATTAGAATTTAGATTAGAATTTTTAATATTTCAAAATTTATAATTTTGTAAATGTACTGTTGCACAAAGGATTTAGGGTTTAGCATTTAGAAAATGTGTAAACATTTTAAGTCCTGTGCGTCTGCCAGTTCCGCCACATCTGCATTTTATTGAACTGACATTTTGTATTATACTACCGCATACGTACATTTGTCAATACTAATTTTAGTATTTTATTTAAAAAATTTTTTAAATCTATTCTATTTTTATTTGACATTACAATACTAGAGTGCTATTATTACTCTGTTATTCGTTAATTATATAGTATGCTAATAATGTTGCATATTATATTTCCTACAAAATTTAAAGGAGGAGTAACTGTGCCTGGTATTTTATGTCATTTGATGTTTGCAGAAAAAGTACATCGGAAGCTTATTGGGTCTGTTGATTTAAACAGAGTTAACTTCCTCTCTGGAAGCTTATTACCCGATTTAGCAATAGACAAAAAGAGTTCGCATTTTCAAGTTTCTACATCAATTGAATGTTTGGAAATTCCTAATATTCATAGTACACAAAATATGTTGTTTGACGTAAATGATTCTTTAAAATTTGGCGCATTCTGTCATTTATATTTGGATTATTATTTCATAAAAAACTTTCTTATTCCTAATTTTATTTGGAATATAGATAATATGACTATTATTAATCCAAACAATAACTATCAATGGACTATAGTAGATTTTTTCTCTAACAATGGTCTTTATGGGGCTTATACCGAAATTAATCACTTAATTCTTCGGGATGGCTATGTATCAAGTGAACTTATTTCCTTGATTCCTAATGAACTACCTAAAATTGGAATTCCCTGTTTTGATACTCGAAAACAAAAGTCTTGGAAACAAGAATTAAACGAGTATCTGTCAAACGAAATTCCTTATACTGGTACTTTACTAGACTATGACACCTTGATAGATTTCACAATTAATGTAGCAAACAACTTCGTAGAAAGGGACTTCGGTTTGTTTTTAGGCAAACAATAAAACATAATACCAAAAAGGGCACGCCACGGCGTGTCCTTACACTATATGAAGACTTTTATTATATCTCATTGCTCTCATTGCATTTATTATTGCAATTACAGATACTCCGACATCTGCAAAAACCGCTTCCCACATACTAGATATTCCTAATGCTCCGAGTATTAATACTAACACTTTTACACCTATTGCAAATACTATATTTTGTTTTACAATTTTTATTGTCTTTTTTGAAATATTTATCGCTGTTGGTATTTTTGAAATTTCATCTGTCATAATTACTATATCTGCTGCTTCTATTGCCGCATCACTTCCAATTCCACCCATTGCAATTCCAATATCGCTTCTAGCTAAACTTGGTGCATCATTTATTCCATCTCCTACAAATGCAACTTTTTTACTTCCAGTTTCGAGTTTTAAAATATCTTCTAATTTGTGAAATTTATCTGTTGGCAATAATTCCGAATATACCTCGTCAATTCCTACATTTTTGCTTACAACTTCTGCTACTTCCCTTTTATCTCCTGTTAACATTATTGTTTTTTCTATTCCCATTCTTTTCATTGCTTCTATTGAAGCTTTTGAATCTTCTTTAATTTCATCTGAAATTACAATATACCCTGCATATTCATTATCTATTGCTACATATACTACTGTTCCAATATCTTTAGCCTCTTCGTACTTTATATTATGCTTCTTCATTAATTTTAAATTTCCTACTAAAACTTGCTTTCCATATACCCTTGCCTTTACACCTAATCCTGTTAGTTCTTGAATATCTTGTATTTTAGATGTATCTAGCACTTCTTTATACTCACTTTTTAAAGATACAGCTATAGGGTGATTAGAATTATATTCTGCATATGCCGTTAATTTTAATAGCTCAGCTTTATCAATATTATTAGGGCATATTTTTTGAACTTTAAATACTCCCTTAGTAATAGTTCCAGTTTTATCCATAACTATTGTATCTACCTTTGAAAACATTTCTAGAAAGTTGCTTCCCTTTACTAAAATTCCTTGTTTTGCAGCTCCACCAATTCCACCGAAAAAGCTAAGTGGCACAGATATTACCAATGCACAAGGGCATGATATTACTAAAAATGTTAATGCTCTTGCAAGCCACATACTAAATGAAGCTTGTAGTATAATAGGTGGAAGTATTGCTAGGGCAATAGCTAAAATTACTACTATTGGTGTGTAATATTTTGCAAATCTACTAATAAAATTCTCTGATTTAGATTTTTTTGTAGTTGCATTTTCTATTAGCTCTAATATTTTGTTTACTGTAGATTCTTCATAAACCTTTGTTACTTTTACTTTTAGCAAACCACTAATATTAACACATCCACTTAAGATTTCATCTCCTATATCAACTCTTCTTGGTACAGACTCTCCAGTTAATGATGATGTATCTAACATAGAATTTCCTTCTACAATAATTCCATCTAGTGGAACTTTTTCTCCAGATTTTATTTCTATTATCTCGTCTATTTTTACATCGTCTGGGTCAACACTTTCTATTTTCCCATTTCTTATTACATTTGCATAATCTGGTCTAATATCCATTAAACTTTTAATTGATTTTCTAGATTTATTAACAGCATAATTCTGAAACAATTCTCCTACTTGATAGAATATCATAACAGCAACCGCTTCTGGATATTCGCCTATACAAAAAGCACCTATTGTTGATATAGTCATAAGGAAATTTTCGTCTAACCATTGCTTATTAAGTATGTTTTTTACTGCCTTTATTACTACATTTTTTCCTACTATAATATAACTTAATATATATATTCCTAATGAAACATATTGATCTAATGACTTTATCAAAACAGCTACAATAAGCAATGTTAAACTAATGCATATTTTTATTAATTCTTTTTTATTCTTGCTCATAATTACTAACAATCCTTTCCAAGGCACAAACCAAGTTTGAAAAAGAATCAGACCTTTCTTAATTTCACGTCAGGCTCTATCTTCTTCACTATTTTCTCCACTTTGCTTAATATCTCATCTACATTTTCTTCAGCTAGTTCTAATGTCATTTTCGTGCTTATGAAACTTACATTAACACTATTTACCCCATCTAATTTTGATATTTCTTCCTCCATTTTCGCCGCACAATTTGCACAATCTAAATCCTCTAATATATATTTTACTTTCATAGTTAATCACCATTCCTTTCTAATATATGTTCCATGCCCTTTTCAAATATCTCCTTCACATGATAATCTGATAAAGAGTAGTATACCATTTTTCCATCTCTTCTGTATTTTACTAAATTGTTTTCCCTTAAAGTGCTTAATTGATGCGATATAGCAGATTTCGTCATATTAAGTAATATTGCTAAATCACATACACACATTTCGTGTAAATCTAGTGCCCACATAATTTTTGCTCTAGTACTATCTCCTAATACTTTAAAAAAATCTGATAAATCATATATATTATTATCTTCTGGCATTTGTTGTTTTACTTCTTCTAATATATCATTATGAATAACCTCTACATCACATTCATATGTTTCCTTTTCCATTTTGTTACCTCCTCAAAATTTACGAATAGCAAATTTTGTACTCTTCACTGGGGCGCAATCATGCGTCCCTACGCCCCTACAAATAATTATTCATTATTCACTATTAATTATTCACTCGGCATCCGCTTCGCAGATAATCTCCCGCTTGCGCACCTACAGCGCTCGGGTATTCCTTTGGTGTAACAGCGAAAACAGTTGAGTAACTGTTCAACTAACTTTATTATAGTTGAACAGTTACTCAACTGTCAATAGTTTTTTAAAAATTTTTTTATAATAGTTTAAAAGAGGTGTCCTAGAATAGGAACCTAAAACAAAAATTCCAGTAAGAAATCGCTGGAATTTTTGCATATGAAAAGTGGCTATGCTTAAACGGAACGGCGATGGCGCCGTTCCCTACATATCATTATTATTCATAGGGCACAGTGGTGTCAACGGGTCGTCGGGGACGCCGACCCCTACATGGTATTCCCTCAAACGGTGCCCCTACACTTTTTTCGCAGATATTCCCTCGCAGTATTCTTTGAATAAATTTCCTCTTTCTTTGAAGTTTTTGAAATATCCATAACTTGAGGCTGCTGGTGATAATAGGCATATAGCTCCTTTTTTTGTTTCTTCTTTTGCTATTTTTACCGCTTCTTTTAAGTCTTGTACTAAATATGTTTTTTTATTCTTCATACCTTCTGCTATATATTCCCCAGTTTTAGGTAAGCAAATTATATTTTCAATTTTACTATTGTTTAAATAATCAATTATTTTGCTTTGGTCTACTCCTCTATCTTTTCCACCTATAATCAATGTGTTTACATTTTTTAGTGTTTCTAAAGCATTTATTGTAGCTTCTGGAATTGTTGCAATTGAATCATTATAGTAGTCTACACCTTCAAATTTACCTACATACTCCATCCTATGTTCTAGTGGCATAAATTCATTTATTGCTTGTTTGGTCAATTCAAAATCTAACTTTAATATAGCACTTGCCATAAGTACAAACATTATATTGTTTAAGTTGTGCTCTCCTAAAATGTGTCTTTTCCCATCGTCTGTGTATATTTTATTTTCTTTATAATATATTTTATTTCCCTTTAAAACTATATCTGATACTTGATTCTTCATAGATATTGCAATTTTAGTTGCTTTGGTTTCTACTTGTTTTGAACTAATAACTTCATTATCTATATTATATAATGCATAATCTGTTGCTTTTTGATATTTAAAAACCTTATATTTAGCATCAATATATTCTTCGTATGATTTATAATGGTCCAAATGTTCTTCAAATATGTTTAGCAAAATTCCTATATTAGGCGATTTCTTTATATATTGCAATGCGTGTGAAGATAACTCTAATACAAGAATTGTGTCTTTCTTAATTTCATCAATCATATCAAATATAGGAACTCCAATATTACCTAAAAGCATCTCGCTTTTTCCATTTTTTTGCAATACACTTGCCATTAATGAGCTCGTTGTACTCTTACCCTTAGTTCCAGTAATTCCTATTGTGAATACATCTATATACTCAAAAACTAACTCTAACTCGCTTGTAATTTTTTGTTCAAACTTTGTAATATCGACATCCTTAAAAGATATTCCGAGGCGTTTTGAAAATTAAATCTACATTATCTACATACTCTAAATATTCATTATTATGAATACACCTTACAAATTCGTCATTTTCTAAATCTTCCTCATAGTTTTCTTTACTATCGCAAATTATAATCTGCTTTTTAGGAAAATGTTTTCTTATAAATGTATATGTCGATTTTCCTTCAATTCCAAAACCTAAAATTAGTATATTTTTTTCACTTAAGTATTCTAATAATTTACTTAGCATATAGCCTCCTCTATTTTAGCTTTTAAAATACTTGCAAATTCTTTTGGTACATTATTATACTCATTATATTGTTTTATTAACTCATTATTAATCTCTTTAACTCCATAATGTTCTTTATAATAACTCAATAAATATGGCAATTCCTTATTTCCCTTTTCTAAGTTTACTATTGTCTTTGATATTGCAAAATTTATTTCTTCGTATGTCCCAACACACTCAAATGGCTTATTTTTTCCATATCCACATAATTCTATAAAAGTATTTAGCATTTCCTTATTTTCAAACATATCCTCTCCAAATATGTTTATTAATCTTTCTTTATATAAAAATGGGCTTAATATGCTATACACAAATAAGCATTTTGGGCAGTTACAGCACCAAACCCAAGGAATTTGCTTACTTCCTACATTGCAACTTCTAAATATTTTATGATATTGTTCATTTTTTGAAAAAAGCATAGCAATTTGTAATTCGCTTATAGGTCTTAACATACTAAAGTACTTTACTTCATTTGAAAAATATCTTTCTACATAATCGGTAAAATCTTGCTCAAATTCATAGCTTTTTGAATATTGATGATTTATCTTCTCTCCTTCTACATTACTCTCATTTGCACTAGATTCATTAGATAATGCTATATATTTTTTTCCTGTTAATGTTGCAACTAAATACGATAAAAATGCAAGCATTGAAGAAAACGGCGTATGTCCGTTTAAGAAGCCTTGTGCATTTAATTTTTTTATATTTTCGTCTATTGTTCTTGATATCTCTATAATTTTATCGTTTGCATATCCTGCAATTTCAGCACATTTCATAGATGGCTCTTTTGAGCCTATTATTAAACAATAATTATCCTTTTTATAATCTTTTAATAATTCTAAAGTTACAGTTGAATCTTTACCTCCTCCAACTGGTATAATTGTGCCACTTCTCTCAATATGTGGAATTTCTATATTAGTTTTTTTGGCTTCAACTATTATATCCATTAATTCATCTTGTGTTATATTTATATGATTTATGTATCTGTACTCTCCTATTCCATAGTAATATAGCTTTTTAAACCAATTAATTTGGTAATCATCTAAATATCCACATTTTATAATTACATTTTTAGGACATGCGCATTTCCAATAGCTAATTAACTCTACCATTCCTAAATTGAATGCTAGATATTTTATATAATCATTATTTACTGATTCAAATTTTATATTCTTTTTTTGTATTGTGATTTTAGGTTCAAACCTAGATAAATTAGGTATTTCAAATTCATATTTTATCTCAATACTATCATTACTCTCTTTTATTTCATAAGAATGATATATAAACTCTTTATACTTATTTCTTAAACTAAAAAAAAGGTCTTCCATATATCCTCCATTTTCAAATAATCTTTATATAATATATACTATTTTTTAAATATTGTCTACTTTTTTGGTTTTTTGGGTTGATTTTTTTTAACTTCCGTGATAAAATAATACAAGTCAAAATTATTCTTAGTCTTAAGGGAGGTGCAAAACAAATGCCAAATATCAAATCAGCTATAAAAAGAGTTAGTGTAATTGAGAAAAAAACATTACAAAATAATATGATTAAAACTGGATATAGAACAGCTGTAAAAAAAGTTGAAGAAGCTATAACAGCAGGAAATGCTGAAGAAGCAAAAAAACTTTTTGTTGATGCTACAAAGAAAATAGATCAAGCTTGTACAAAAGGTGTTATAAAGAAAAACACAGCAGCTAGAAAAAAATCTAATTTAGCAAAAAAAATAAATGCATTAGTTGCATAGATAAAAAAAGAAGACCTAGGTCTTCTTTTTTTATTCAAAATCTTCTAGCACACTGTTTAAATTTTCCCTACCATATACCTTTATCCCACCTTGTAATTTTGCAATATCTGTATTTGGCAAAAAGTTAGTTGATATTTCTGTTATTTCTTTCAAGGTTTCTTTTTCATTGCTATCTAATGAATATACAGCAATAAACCCATCATTATCTTTTAGAATATAATGTTCATTGCATATACCTTTTTCTTCTTTGTATAATATAATATTCTCTGGTGAAAATTCTTTTATCTCCCAGTCTTGATATTCTTCTGATAACTCATCTTTATTTAAATTAATATATTTATTTTCGATATTGCTTGTCTTTTTTACTGTATGCCCACACTCATCATAATATATATTAGTTGTTAATTTTGCATTAGGAGATACCTTTTCTTCTTTTGCATTTGCTTGCTCTATTTCTTCTAAATGTTCATATTCTAAGGTACATTCGTCTTCTATCTCTTCTGCTTTAGCAATTTCCATATCTTGAGGTTCTTCTAATGTCGCTATTTTATATATATACATCCCTATTAAAAAGCTAAATACTAATATTAATAATATTGATAATGCCAATAATCCTTTTCTCATAATAATCACCCATCTTTAATATATGTTATTTTTATTGCATAGGAAAAATCGCAAGATTTTTCCTAGAGCTTCAAGGTTAAGTCTCCTTGATTCGTGCATATTTGCGAAGCAAAATGCACATGTGGCGAAGCCACTTTTCTTATTATTGGCAAATTTTTGAAAAATATACATTTTAGTTTAATTTTAGTTGCTTTAGTTTTTTATCTTATAACAAATTTCGTCTATTTTAAATCCTTTTTCTTTGATTTCTCCTTTTAGTCCATTTTTAGTATTTTTTTGATATACAACTATATACTCTATGTCCTCTTTATTCTCATTAAACCAATTTATAATTTGAACAATTGCTTTTGGCTTGTAATAAATTTGCCAAAAAGCATTATCTTTACTAATATCTGGTACAATCGCTATGTATTCATCCTCATAATAATGTTTAAATGATACTTTATAACCTAACTGTCTCGCTATTGCTCCTATTAAATTTGAATGTGGCAATCCATTTTCTGAATATAATTGTAATTGTTCTGCAATATCAGAAGCTAAACAATAGTCTTTTTTTATTGTTACATCTATTTTTGATTGAATTTTTTCAATTTGTTTAGTGTTATTTTCAGATAATACCTTAACTTTTTTTATTTCTTTTTCATTTGCTTCAATTTGGTCAATTGCCATTCTCATAAAATCAAATATATTTCTTGGACTCTCTATTATATTTCTATATCTTTTTTCGACTTCAATAAAATATCTTCTTATTTTTCTCCCAATATCATTATTTTCTACAATTGCTAATTCTTTTGCCATATCTATTGTTATATAATATTCGTGTTTAATTACGTTTCTACGTTCGCCAATTTTGGCGAACGTTAAAATATAATCTTCATCTTGAATAAACATATATTTTCGTATTCTATCCTTTATCCAATTTGTAAAATCTCTTCTTACTTTCATAATACTATGTAATTCCCTTGCATTTACTAATCTTTCTTTATTTTCATTTTCATATATTGGTAATAACCCATTTTCTATAATCTCATAATTCATATTTTATATTCTCCTTTCCTTTTTCTTTTTAAATGCAACTAATTTTAGTTGCTTTAGTTTAACATCTTATCTATCCACATTTTCCCATTCCTATCTACTCTTAACATTATCTCCCCATTTTCATCTGTTCTATAGATTTTAGCTCCTACATTTTTTATTCTTGCTAAAACTTCTCCATTTGGATGTCCAAAATTATTGTTTTTTCCAACACCTATCAATGTAATTTTAGGATTTACTATATTTATAAATTCTTGAATTGTAGAAGTTTTAGAACCATGATGTGCTATTTTTAGTACTGTACTTTTTAATGTAGCTTGATTATATTTTTTAAGCATCTTATTTTCTGCCTCCTTTTCTATGTCTCCAGTAAATAATATACTAAAACTTTTATATGTCATTTTTGCCACTATTGAATTATTATTTAAATCATCAAATTCCAGTTTAGGAGTAGGACACAATATGTTAAAATTTATATCTCTTTCTATTTTTATTACATCTCCCTGCTTTACTGTTATTATTCTTGTTTTTTTCTTATTTACAAGTTCTATAAATTCTTTATACTCTTTGCTTTCTTTAAACTGTTTTGATATTAGTATATTCTTTACCTTCAAACTTTTTAATACATACATAAGTCCACCTACATGGTCATTGTCGAAATGAGAAATCATCATATAGTCTACTTTTGTTATTCCTCTATCCAATAAATATGGCACTAAAGTGCTTTTTCCCACATCATAATTTTCATTTGGAGAGCCACCTCCATCTATTAAAATCACTTTATTTTTGGGAGTAATAATTAAGCTAGAATCTCCCTGACCTACATCTATAAAGAAAATTCTTAAATCTGTATTTTTTAATATTGGAACAAACTTAACTGTTATACATATAATTAGTAACACTACCACTAATCTTTTTAGTATATTAGTAATTTTTTCTCTATCCTTTATAATTCTAAAAACTAATTTACTTTTTGAAAATAAAATTGCTATACATACTATATAATAAGAAATTATTGAAATTAGATTAGGGGTTGGTATTACAAGTTTCGAAAGTGGAAGATTTGATATAAATTTAGATATAAATATTAAAGAATCTAATAATATTTGTAGAATTGGAAAACAAATTGGACCTAATACAAAGGAAGCTATTCCGAAAATCATTATCCCTGCAAATATAGGAGTTGCAATAATCGAAGAAATTAAAAAATTATAAGATAACATATTAAAATTGAAAATTATTATTGGTGCAATTAGAATTTGCACAGATAAAGAAATCAAAATTGAATTTATTACGAATTTTTTAATTTTGTGTTTTTTTAAATAAAATGGCACAGTGGCGTCACGTCCACGGGGTATTCCCTTGGGACCGTGCCCCCACAATCTTTTTCCCTAACAGCACTATCCCTAGTGTCCCTAAATATGTTAATTGAAATCCGATATTTAAAATTGTATATGGATTATATAATAAAATTATTAAAGCAGATATTCCTAAATTATTATATACATCTGATCTTTTATAAATTAATTTTGCAGTTAAAGCAATTATAGCCATCATACAAGCCCTTACAACTGATGGAGTAAAATTTGTAAGTATCATAAAAAAAGCTAAAATAATTATAGTACATATTAAATAAACTTTTTTATTACATTTTTTTAAGAGTAGCGAGAGTGTAATCATTACATAGCTCACATGAGCACCGGATACAGCAAGTATATGTGCCATATTGCCTTCTCTAAAATATGTGTTTATTTCATCTGTAATTTGCGATTTTTCTCCTAGCAGTATTCCTAAAAAAACAGAACCTGCATCACAAGATAAATTATCATTAACATCTTTAATTATCTTACTTCTAACACTATTTGATATTCTGCTTATAATATTTACTTTTCCCTTTTCTATTACTTGTATCTCAGATGTAGGTTGTATACTTCCATATATCATATTTTGTTTTAAATAATTTCTATATGAAAATCCCATATAGTTTCTACTGTCATCTGGCTTTATATACTCTGCTGATAACTTTATATAGTCTCCATATTCTAATTTCTTTGCTTTTGCTTTAGTGTATAATATAAACTTTGTTCTTATATATTTCTTGCCATTTATACTCTCTACTTTAATAATATACTTATTGCTATAGTCTTGTAATTCTATACTTTCTACAATTCCAAATACTTCTTTTATATTATCAAATTCATATGTTTTTTCATACTTTTGATTTAGAAAAAAAGTATATACAATTCCCATAATCATAAATATACAAAATATTATAATTGCTTTTTTAGGAAATAGTATTCTAAAGTATTTTTTGATTTTTTTATTAGTGCGATTGGAACGACTTTGGTCTCGTTCCCTACAGATTATTACCTTATTTATAATTATTAAAATACTAATTGTTAAAAAAAGCATATATAATACAGCACTAGATGGACGAGCAATGCTCGCCCCTACGATGTGCAATATATGAAAATTCTTCATTGTACAAAATGGGGCGCAACCTTGCGCCCCTACAATACCTAAAATTATTCCTATTATATATCCTATGACGGCAATTACTATTGGTCTTTTTAGCATAAATACTCCTTATATAATATATTAAATTGCCCCCATATTTACTTAAATTCCGATTCTTCTTGCTCCAACATATCTATTTACATATGATGCTTCTCCTAATGAAGATACTATTACTCCAGTTGTTGGAGTTGATGCATGTACAAACTGATTGTTTCCTATATATATTCCTACATGCCCAATTCCCTTATTTGTTTTATAATTAGTAAAAAATACTAAATCTCCCGGTTGTAAATTTGCTTTATCAACTGCAACACCATTATATATTTGATTATCTGCTGTTCTATTTACACTATATCCTAATTTTCCACATATATAATACACAAGTCCTGAACAATCAAAACCTGTTGATGGATTTGATCCTCCATATACATATTTATATCCTACATAGCTTTTTGCCATTTGTGCCATTTTGTCTCCTACTGAGCTTTTAGCAACTGTTTGTTGCACTTGTGATGTTGGTTCTGTTTTTGGTGTTTCAGTAGTATTTGGTACTGTCGTTGTCTCTCTTGATGTTGAACTTCTAGATGTTGTTGTTGGTTGTTTTGTATTTGCAATTAAATGTTTTGCCA
The DNA here is from genome assembly GCA_949840345.1 of uncultured Eubacteriales bacterium. Lineage (GTDB taxonomy): Bacteria > Bacillota > Clostridia > TANB77 > CAG-508 > CAKPQL01. The sequence continues at coordinate 8,655 of CATKWX010000002.1, read as the reverse complement.
TATAATATTCATTATTATTTAATCTAATTTTATAGAAATTTCCCTCTTCCCCAATGATTGTTACTTCATCATTATAGGTTAGAGTTGTAATCTTTTCTGACTCTGTTGTAGCACTTTTTCTTACTATTGCTTGACTAACACATACATATGCAGTTCTACCTGTAGTCGTTGTAGATGTTGTTTGTGTTGTAGCTTCTTGTAACAAACTTGATCTTACCCATCCATTTTTATTACTATAATTTATATATGCATAATTTCCCGCAATTTCTAATACTGTAACTTTTGTATTTTTGCCAATTGTATCTTTTACGCTTGATGTAACCACTGGCAAAATATATACTTTTGCTTCACTGCTCAAAGTTTTTTCTCCTAATAAATCTACCTTTGGTTGTTCAATTATTGGTGTTTCTGGTGCACTTGGTGTAGGCGTTGGTTCTGGCGTTTGTGTTGGAACTGGTGTTGGATTATCCGTAGCGGTTCCTCCATTATTTATCTTTATATAATTTTTATGCATATATCCTTCAAAAGTAGTATTAACGTTATATCTTATTTTGTACCACTCGCCACTCTCACCAATAATTTCAACTTCTGCCGTGGCATTTAAAGTTTCAATGATTTCGTCGTCAAGGCTTGGTCCTTTTCTTACGTTTACTCCGTCTGCTGTAACGGTTCCCGTAGTAGCATATACTTTAGATATACTTACGGCAATAAGGATTATAGCTAAAAGTAATATATGTTTTATATATTTCATACAATAACACTCCCAAATTTCCATTTTTCGTCATTATATCTTTTTTTATTACTTTTGTCAATCCATATTTCCGTAGGATTATATCTTGTAAATCGTTCAAACTCATTACGCGCGTAGTGAGTTAGTATTTGTAGAATTCAGAAATATTTTTATTATTTTATTCTTTCAATTACTTTTGAACATTGATTACATATATTTTTTTCATCTATATTGTTTAGATTCCTATTTTCCATTAGTATTTTTCCATTTATAATTGTTGTTTCTACATTACTTCCCTTAGCATTATAAACGATATCAGCAAATACATTGTTTATAGGTTGTAGTATTTCTGAGTTTATATCTAATATTATTATATCTGCTTTTTTCCCCTCTTCTATACTACCTATCTTTTCTTCCATATTTAGTGCTTTAGCCCCATTTACTGTAGCCATTTTCATTACTTCATAAGCACTTATATCTTTTGGATTTTCATTAATTCCTTTTTGCAAAAGTGCTGTAAATTTCATAGTTTCAAACATATCTAGGTTACTTCCGCTTCCTTGTCCATCTGTCCCAAGTGATACATTAATATTTTTATCTAGCATTTTTTGAACTTTTGCTATTCCACAACCTAGTTTCAAATTACTTACTGGGCAATGGGATATAGAAATATTTTTTAAGCTTGATAACTCTTCTATTTCATTTTCTGTTAATTTTACTGCATGTGCTAATACAACTGGAATATCTGTAAAGTATTTTCTTAACACTTCAGCTGGACTATTTACCTTATAAGCTTTATTTATATCGTGTACTTCTTTAGAATTCTCACAAAAATGCATATGTACTGGAATGTTATTATTCCTTGCAAATTCTATAAACTCTTTAGTATCAGCTTCATTTGTTGTATATAGTCCATGAATACCCACATTAAATGATACAAGTTTGTTTTCTTTATAATCTTTAATTAATTTTTCTAATTGATTTAATCTTACCTCTGCAGAGTCCCCACCGCTCATTAACGTTCTTGTTGTTTGAATTCTTACACCAGTCTCATTTGCTGCCTTAATTATATCATCTGTCATAAAATACATATCGTTAATTGTAGTACAGCCTGTTTTTATCATTTCTATACAAGATAAATATGTTGCATAATATATATCTGTATTAGTTAATTTATCTTCCATTGGCCAAATTTTCTCTTCTAGCCATTGTTGTAATTCATATCCATCTAATGTCTCTCTGAAAATACTCATAGGTATATGTGCATGTGTATTAATAAGTCCTGGCATTATTATTTTCCCAGTTGCATCTATTGTTTTTATAGCTTTATTTGGTTTTAAGTTTTTGCCTATTTTTTCTATAGAGTCGTTATTAATTAATATATCGATATTTTTCTCATATTTTTTCCTTTTTTCAGACATTGATATAAGATTAGCGTTTTTTATTAATATCTTCATAGTTTTCTCTCCTCGATTTTTGAATTGATTTTTCTAATTTATTATAACATAGTATGAATTATTGCACAATAAAAAAGTGGTTTCCGCTTAGGCGTGTTGTCGAGAACGCCGACCCATACAACATTTGCAATATGTTTATTATGGCAATTAAATATATTTAAAAAAGGACACGACTAAACGTGCCCTCTACAATTTTACAATTATTAAATTATAATCTATGCTAATTCTACAACTGCTCCAGCTTCTGTAAATTTAGCTTTGATTTCTTCAGCTTCTTCTTTCTTAGCTTTTTCTTTAACTGTTTTAGGAGCTCCATCAACTAAATCTTTAGCTTCTTTTAATCCTAAACCTGTTACATCTCTAACAACTTTTATAACTGCTATTTTGTTAGCTCCAGCATCTTTTAATATTACATCAAATTCTGATTTTTCATCAGCTGCTGCTCCTGCTGCTGCTCCACCAGCTACTGGTGCTGCAACTGCTGCTGCAGATACTCCATATTTTTCTTCTATTCCTTTTACTAATTCAGATAATTCAATAACTGTTAAGCTATCGATTTCTTCTAATAATTTTGTTATTTTTTCTTCCATTTTAAATTTCTCCTTTTTATTTATTTTTTTATGTGTAGGTCACAACCCTATTCGGACAATCAAATTGTCGTCCCTACAATTCTAATTTTAATTAGAAGCAAGTATAACAAGGCAGTCGAACAAAAAAAGCGGAAATGTACTAGTGTACATTGAGCATTTTTTTAGTGATGACTAACGCAGTTAGACGTAGCTTATAATTGAAATTAGGCATACATCGATAAAAAGACATGCAGCTTGACAAAGCAAGATGCTGCTTTTCATGCGTTTAATTATTAATTTTGATTAGAAGCAAGTATAACATGGCAGTCGAACAAAAAAACCGGAAATGTACTAGTGTACATTGAGGATTTTTAGTGATGACTAACACAGTTAGACGTAGCTTATAATTGAAATTATGCGTTTTCTTTTTGCATCTTAACCTGATCCAATGCAACTGCAAGTTTTGAAATATTTCCAAGTAATGCACCTGCAAGTTTTGCAATAAGAACTTCTTTTGATGGAAGTTTTGCTAATGCAATAATTTCTTCTGTAGCTGTTACTTTTCCATCTATTATTCCACCTTTTATTTTGTAGAAGTCATTTGCTTTAGAGTATTCATATATAGCTTTTGAAGGTGCAAGATAATCTTCATTATCTATAATTATTGCTGTTGGTCCAATTAAAGTATCATCTAATCCTTCAATTCCAGCTTCTGCTAAAGCTCTTCTTATAATGTTATTTTTTATAACTTTATATTCTGTATTTGAACTTCTTAATTTTGCTCTTAATTCAGTTACATCTGTAACATTAATTCCTCTGTATTCTGTTAAAAGTATGCACTTAGCTGATTTTATTTTTTCTGCTAATGCTGTTACTTCTGCTTGCTTTTGTTTTAAAACTGTTTCGCTTGCCATTTTTTCACCTCCTAATAATTTATATAAATAAAATCCTAATTTTAGCCAAGGCATAAAATTAGGATTTTTTCCGTTCACTTTATACCTCGGTAGGACTTATAATGCCTACTGTCTTTGGCTAAAAATATTTTATTATTATTTTCTCTATTTTTGATTTATGAATAATCCAGGTCCCATTGTTGTTGCTATTGAAACACTCTTAATATATTGACCTTTAGCTGCTGCTGGTTTTGCTTTTATTATAGCTTCTATAATTGTTTCATAGTTTTCTACTAATTTTTGAGTTCCAAATGAAACTTTTCCAAAACCTAAGTGAATAATATTAGTTTTATCTAATCTATATTCAACTTTACCAGATTTTATTTCTGATACGGCTTTTGTTACATCCATTGTAACTGTTCCAGATTTAGGGTTTGGCATTAATCCTTTTGGTCCTAATACCTTTCCTAATCTTCCTATAACACCCATCATATCTGGTGTTGCAACTATTACATCATATTCAAACCAATTTTCTTTTTCTATTTTTGGTACTAATTCTTCTGCTCCAACGAAATCTGCGCCTGCAGCTTCTGCCTCTTTTGCTTTATCTCCTTTTGCAAAAACTAAAACTCTAAGAGTTTTACCTGTACCATGTGGAAGAACTACTGTTCCTCTAACTTGTTGGTCTGCATGTTTTGAATCTACACCTAATTTAACATGTAATTCAACAGTTTCGTCGAATTTTCTTTTAGGCATTTTTTCAATTATTTCTATAGCCTCTTTTGGCTCATATAATTTTGTTTTGTCAACTAGTTCTTCAGCTTGTTTATATATTTTTCCTCTTTTCATAAAATCCTCCTTTGGTACTTACGAAGTTTTTCCTTCTCCCAATTTAATTTTTTAGTCTGTTACAACTACACCCATAGAACGTGCAGTTCCAGCAACCATACTCATTGCAGTTTCTATTGATGCCGCATTTAAGTCGGCCATCTTTTGTTCTGCAATTTGTTTTACTTGCTCTTTTGTTATCTTTGCAACTTTTTCTTTATTTGGTTTTCCTGAACCTTTTTCAATTTTAATTGCTTTTTTTATTAAAACTGCAACAGGTGGAACCTTTGTTATAAATTCAAAAGATTTGTCTTTGTAAACAGTTATAACAACTGGTATTATCATTCCAGGTTGATTTGCTGTTCTATCATTGAATTCCTTAACAAATTGCATAATATTTACACCACTTGAACCTAAAGCTGGACCAACTGGTGGTGCTGGTGTTGCTTTACCAGCTTCTATTTGTAATTTTATTATATTACCAATTTCTTTTTCTGCCATTTCTCTTTGCACCTCCTTAATGTGAATTTATATATATAAATATATTTAAACATTTCTCAAATGTGGTCTTGCCACATGGACATATATCCATATAAGTTTAATATATCAATATGTTTTACATTTTTTCAACTTGTGAAAATTCTAGTTCAACTGGAGTTTCCCTTCCAAACATAGAAACATTAACTTTTACTTTGTTCTTTTCTTTATTTATTTCTTGAACAACTCCAACAAATCCTTCTAATGGACCGTTCATTACTTTTACAGAATCATTAACTTCATAGTCAACCTCTATAACAGCTTCTTCAAATCCCATATTTCTGATTTCTTCTGGTGTTAAAGCAATTGGTTCTGTACCAGATCCAACAAATCCTGTAACACCTCTTGTATTTCTAACTATATACCAAGATTCTTCAGTTACTATCATTTTTATTAAAACATAACCTGGAAAAACCTTTTTCAAATTAGTTTTTCTTTTTCCATCTTTAATTTCTATTTGTTCTTCCATTGGAACAACAATATCGGAAAAGAAATCTTCTAACTCTCTATTTTTAATAGTTTTTTCCAAATCTGTCTTTACTTTATTTTCATATCCTGAATATGTATGTACAACATACCATTTTGGTTCATTATCTACTTGAGACATTTTCTAGCCTCCTCTTACATATCTACTTCTGGACTAGCTGTAGGTGTTGTAGTATTATTTTCTTGTCCATTTTCAGTTTGATTATTTCCTGTATTATCTGTTGGTTCTGGAGTAGCAGTTTCTTCAACAACCGTAGTCTGGTCATTGTTTTTATTACTTATTGCAGATTTTAATTTGTTTATTCCATATTTATTTAGCATTTCAAAACCTAAATCTAAAATAAAAACTATTGCAGCTGTTATTAATACTATTGTTATAACTGCAATTGTATTATTTACAAGTTGCTTACCTGTTGGCCAAGTAACTTTTTTTAGTTCAGTTTTAAAATCTTTAAAAAAATGTTTTTTTTCTTTTTTTATTTTTTTATCATTAGCCATTTTACTCCTCCTACAAATAGGCATTATTTTGTCTCTTTATGTGTTGTTCTTTTTTTACAGAATTTACAATACTTTACTATTTCTAATCTATCAGTATTATTTCTTTTGTTTTTACTTGTTGTGTAATTTCTTCTTTTACATTCTGTGCATTCGATTGTTATATTTTCTCTTGGTCCTTTTGCTGCCATTTCAGCTCCACCTCCGTTTGTTTATTGCTTTTTAACGATGTGATTAATCTATTTTACTTAAATTTTCAAATAGACTATACTACTTTACCATAAATTTAAAAATATGTCAATGTTTTCTTGCAATTTTTTTGTGTTTTTTTCTTACGGAAATTTAGGTTTTTTTGATGTTTTAGTATAATTGTGTATAAGCAAGAAACGGAGTGCACATATGGGACGTAAAAAATGTGCATTCCGTTTCTTAACAATATATTATTTCTTTTTTTCTACTGAATATCCGAATTTTCCTAATTTTTTCCCTAATTCGTAATATCCACCATTTGCATAAGCAATTAAGTCACATTTACTTATGTCAAAGGCACCTTTTTCGTCTATATATTTTTCATCAGCGTCTATTGATAAAACTTCTGCTACAAACATATGATGGCTTCCTAGTTCCTTTATTTCTATAACTTTACACTCTACAGATACTGGACTTTCCTCTATAAGAGGGCATTTAACAAAATTTCCCTTTTGTTTTGTTAAATGCATTTCTTTAAATTTATCTACTTTTGCACCTGATTTTACTCCACACCAATCTGTTGCATAGGCTAAATCTCTTGTTGTAAGATTTATTGCAAATTCTCCAGTTTCTTTTATTAAATTATATGAATATCTTTCTGGTCTAACTGATATATATACTATAGCAGGATTTGTGTTTTGTATTCCAGTCCATGCTACTGTCATTATATTTGACTTTTCCATTGTTCCTGATGTTACCATTACAGCAGGTATTGGATATATAAATGTTCCTGGTTTCCACATTACTTTTCCCATAAAAAAATCTCTCCTATCTTCCATTTTAATATTTAAAATTATACCATATATTATATGAATATATCAAATTTAATATGAATAACGTTTTTATTTTTATATTTACCTATCTAGTTGTTATATTGGAACTTCAAGCCTTATCTTGCTTTTTTTACAAATTGGTGTTATTATTATTGCATATGTTTTACATATATAATAATACTAATTAGTATTATAAGAAAGGGAGGATGTATATACATTTAGTTTGACATTACAGTTAAAGACATAACATATTTTATGAAAGAGGGTATCTGTGGAAATAGTTACTTTTAGCATAATTAATTCTTTATTATGCTCATTCGATTTAAGGCAAAAAATTTATTTAGAAAAGGAGAATTCTTATGTTAAAAAAAGTTTTTAAGGCAACCCCTATACTCGTTATGTCAATGATTATCTGGTTACTTTTGGGTAACACCATTACGGTATCTGCGGATTGGCAGAAAGAAGCTGATGGCTCTTTCTGCTATATAAGCGATTCCGGCGAAAAGGTTACAGGTTTTCAGAAAATCGGAGATAGAACCTATTACTTCGACAAATCCGGCAAGATGCTTACCAAAAAGTGGGTCACTACCTCTTCAGGAAGCAAATACTATCTAAAAAAAGATGGTAGCATGGCAACTGGCAAAGTAAAGATAGGTGATAATACCTATTACTTCGGCAAATCCGGTAAAATGTGGACTAGCAAATGGCTCACGACCTCTTCGGGAACAAAATATTATTTTCGAAAAGATGGTAGCATGGCGGTCGGCAAAGTTAAAATCGGCGAAAAGACCTATGAATTTGATTCCAAAGGTAGACTGTTGGTTTCTAAGCTTTGGAAACCATACAATGGTATCAAATGGAACATGACGCAATCTGAAGTAATTGAAGCATTAAATCTGAAAGAAGATGATTACGAATTTGACGATAACGTAATGCTCACAATAAACGAAGACGAAGATATCCTTGGTCCTTTTTTGGGAAATGTATACGTTTTCACTGACGAGAAACTAATCGCTATCGGCTCGTGCGGAATCTATTCAGAAGAAAACCTCAAAATACTCAAAGATGAATTTGAAAGGGAAGGATTTATCTACATTCCTACTAATCACAACAAGGATACTGCTGAATATTCTTTTTTCATAAATAAAGAGTATACAGGTGGAATTCTTCAAACAGATGAGGTCATTATGTACCTAATTTTCTCTAATTCAAACCCTGAAATTCTCAAGTCAATCTCTGTATAATCCTCAACTCCCCTGTGGCATTTAGCCACAGGGGAGTTTTTATACTTTACTATTAATTTTTCATTCGGCACCTACCTCGTAGTTAATCTTCCGCTTGTGCCCATACGTTTTTTATGCCTTTTAGGCATAAAAAAACTGGCGACAACCTATTTTCCCAGCAAGGTAACTCGCAAGTATCTTCGGCATATATAGGCTTAACTTCTGTGTTCGGCATGGGTACAGGTGTTTCCCTATATATCATAATCACCAGAAATGTTTAGTATGTATCAACACACTGAAAAATATATAGATAAAAAAGTAAACAAATATATCATGTGGTTAAGCCCTCGATATATTAGTATTGGTCAGCTTAATACATTACTGTACTTACACCTCCAACCTATCAACCACGTAG
>CATKWX010000001.1 GCA_949840345.1 uncultured Eubacteriales bacterium | reverse complement strand
CAAGCATAGGAGATAGTGCATTTTATTGCTGCCATAACTTAAAACAAATAAAATATGGAAATCGTGTATTAGAATTACCAAATAATGTTCAAAACATATTGCTTAATAAATATGGGTTAATAGTATTAACAGAACAAGGAATAAATGTATTACTAAAAGACCAACAAGAATTAATAGAATTAGGATATATAGATAAAAATCTATCACAAGCAAAAAAAGATGAACAAGAAAAAGCTATAAAAGGACAACTTGAAGCAATATACAATAATATTAATTTAAAAATAAGTAAAGAATATAATCAAGAATACGCAATAAATTATCTAAACAAAATGATAAACGTTATAGGCTTAAACGAAACAGAAAATTTATTAAGGATACCAAATGGAGTAAGTATAGAAGACATACAAAACTATGGAGAAAAACTACTAGAAGTATATGAACAAAAAAACAAACTAAACGGAAACCTTCCATTAGTAATGCTAATGCTAGACAAAATAGATACAGTAATTTCCGAAGAAAGCGAAGACGTAAGAAACGATAGAAACAAGCTATACACTAAATTTAATGAACTATTAGAAAGCTCAAACAATAGATTAAACTTAGAAGAGCTACTTTCAAGTTGTGCAAGTGAAATAGGATTAGACTTAAAAGAAACACAAATACAAAAGATAAAAAAAGAAATACAAACAATACAGCTAACAGAAAAAACAGACGAAATAAAAAGAAAAATACAAGAAAAAATAAATAACCCAGAACTAGAAATAATACAAACAGGAGTATCATCTACCTTAATATATAACGTAATAAGGCAAAACATACTAAACGGTGGAAAATTAGAAGACATAGAAGAAATATTTGAAGAAGAAATAAACAGAACAACAAGAGAAGGAACAAGATATTATGGAGCAAGCATACAAAACCAAAAAGAAAAACTAAAAAAAGCAATACAAGAACTATACACAGAAAACAGCGAATTACTAAACAGCAACATGGTAGATATATTAAGAGATACAAAGCAAAAAATAGGAGACAGATGGATACTAAGACTAAGAAACAGTAGAAACAATATAAGAGACCTACAAAGCATGACAGAAGAAGAAAAAAATACACTAATCAAAAACCTAGAAAAAAACAAAATAAATATAGACTTAAACTTCTCTAAAAAATATGAACTAAAACCAAATATATCTTTAGAAGAAGCAATAAAAACATTAGAACAAGAAGGCTTTCCAGAAATATTAACATATGAAAAAGCAGAAATGATATTCTCCAATATGAAAGAGCCGGCATCAGAAAAATTTGGAGTATGGTTTGTAGAAAACAAAAAAGAAATAATGAGAAATCCAGAATATTGTCCGGCAGTATCAACCTTACACAACGAATTCGAAGCAATATTACAAGACCCAATAACAAATGCAACATACGAAAATGGAAACCTAACACCAGAACTAGCTTTTAACATATTAAAATCAATAGAAAAAGAAGGAAGACCGGGAAACGAAGAACTATCGAGAATAGCGAGCAGTGTAGATATAAGTAGTGAAGAATTTACAATAGCTCAAGACATATTTGAAGAAACCAAAAAAAGAGAAAGAAGCTATATTCCAACAGTAAAAACAAATGGAAACAAATACAGAGGAAGAATACTAAGAGCAGACGACCCAATGAACATATTAGCAGGAAATGCAACAAACTGTTGTCAAAAGATAGGAGACGAAGGAGCTGGCTCAATGGTACACGCCTCAATAGAAAACAACGGAAGAATATTCATAATAGAAGAACTAAACGAAAATGGAGAAGTAGTAAAACCAGTAGCACAAAGTTGGGTATGGAGAAACAAAGACACAGTATGCTTTGACAATATAGAAATCCCAGAAGTAGAAAAGCCAAAACTACAAAAAGACAATGGAGATATTAAAGCACAACAAGAAATACTAGAAATATACAAAGAATGTGCTACAAATATGATAAAACAAGACGAAAAAATGCTAGGAAACCTACTAAAGAATGGCAAAATAACCCAAGAAATGTATAACCAATTAGTAATAAAAACAGTAACAGTAGGAACAGGATATAACGATTTAGGAATTCTAGAAAATGCAGGACTAGAAGTAGTACCAGAAAAAGAAATGATTCTACCAAAAGAAAAAGATAAAACTTATACAAAATACAAAGCAAGGCGTCCTTGGGTAGATTCAGGAAGAGACTCAGTAACTGGAGTTGGTGCACAGCTATACCTAGTAAAAGGAGAAGCAAAGCCAAACACAATAAAACAAGGATTACAATACGATTTAGAAGACTTACCAGTAAAACCAATGTACCATAACGAAAGAGAAGTAAGAAAACTAAAGGCAAGAACAATAGACAAAGGAGTAGTTAGCGCTATAAAACAAATAGAAGATAAAGTATATAGAGACAAACAAAAAATATTAAGCGAATGCGAAGACTATAAAGATTTAGCAGAAACATATAATATACCTGAAAACGATATACAAGTACACATAAGCAGAGAAAAAGACTGGTATGTAATATTCAAAAACAACGAAGAAGAACTATACATAGCAGACTTAGGAATGGTAAATGGAATGAACTCAGAAGGTAAAGGAAAAGAAAAAACAGACATAATACAGCAAATCTTAGAAATAGAAGAAAGCATGTATAAACTAATGCTAGAAGCGCAAAAAGAACAAAAACCAATAAGATTTGAAGCAACAGAAGACACATCATACATAAACATACAAAAGATAGCTAAAAAAGGATTAGTGAATATACAAGAAGATGACCAAAGAGACTGGGATAATCAAGGAGACATACAAATGCACGATATGAAAATAACAGTAAACAAAGAAAAAATGGAAGAAGAATTAAGAAAAGTACAAGAAAGACTAGCTAAAAAAAGAGAAGAGAGTTTATTTAGAAAAGTAGAAGATAAGGACGAAGGAAGATAAGAATTGCTAAAAACTAATTGACAAATTAATTTTTAGTATGTATAATAAAAATAGGAAATGGAGAAACCACAAACGTGGTTTGCCAAGTTTTATGTAGACACATCTAACCGAGCAAGATACAGATGTGTCTGTTTTTTTATTGGTCTATTTGCTTTTGCTCAAAATTATTGCTAATGCTATAATTAAGGCAATTGTTATGATAGTTATTCCTATAAATGCAAAAAACAATATGTATATGACTGTTATTAAATATGATGTTTCTATCATAAGCCTCACCTCCTATGGGAGGCAAACCACATCTGCTTATTACGGATAGACCCTATTTTCTCACTTATAGTAAAAAGCTTTGATATTCTTCGTAGGATCTACTCCGCTTATTCTCATTTCCTATAAAAGATACTATATATTATTTTGTCATAAAAGTCAATACAAATATGGCAAAATTTTACAATTATTTAACAATAAAAATAGAAGAGTATTAATTTATATACTCTTCTATTTTCTCCCACACGTTCTCCATATAAATTTTCTTTTCAGAAGAAAATGGATAAATTGGGCTATATGAAATACCAAGTTGTTGTTTAATATTATCTACATAAGTTTGAACTTTTGTAGGTGCAAGTTTATCAGCTTTATTGCATAAAACAACAAAAGGCAAATTAGTTTTTAAAATATAATCATACATTAGCAAGTCATTTTCAGTAGGGTCATGTCTAATATCTATCAAAAATATAATAAGAGCAATATTATTTCTATTAGATAAATATTCTTCTATAAAATTTCCAACTTTTTCTTGTTCTACTTTAGACATCTTACTAAAACCATATCCGAGGTAAATCTACAAAATAGAATAAATTATCTATATTGTAAAAATTAATCTGCCTTGTTTTACCGGGTTCACTACTAGTTCTAGCTAGAGATTTTCTATTAATCATAGTATTTACAAAAGAAGATTTACCAACATTAGATTTACCAACTAAAACTATTTCAGGTAAATTAGATTTTGGATATTGCTTTGGGCTAACAGCCGATATTTCAAACTTTGGATTCTTAACTTGCATTGATTTATTCCTTTCATTTAGGGGATTTCTTCGAAGGCGGGCGGGCACAAGACCCACCCCTACAACATTTGCAATAAATATATTTAAAAGATATAGAAAATATAATAAAAATAAAATTACGAATGCAAATGGAAAAATTTTAGAAATTCTTACGAAAATTTTATGGAAAGAGTTCAAGCTATGCTTGGAAGGGTGCCATAAAATCAAGTTAGAATTTCTTAAATTTTGTAATGTAGCCGAGAAATTTTATTTTTATTATATTTTTATACTTTTGTATTATTTTTTGCAAATTTTATTAACTCCGCCCATATAAGGTCTTAGTACTTCCGGAATATTAATACTTCCATCCTCATTATAATTATTTTCTAAGAAAGCAATTAACATTCTTGGTGGAGCAATTACAGTATTATTTAATGTATGAGGGTAGTAATTTCCTTTTTCTCCTTTTACACGAATTCCAAGTCTTCTACTTTGGGCATCTGTTAAATTAGAACAACTACCAACCTCAAAGTATTTCTTTTGTCTTGGACTCCAAGCTTCAACGTCTACGCTTTTAGCCTTTAAGTCTGCTAAATCTCCAGAACAACATTCTAAAGTACGAACAGGTATATCTAAACTTCTAAATAATTCAACTGTATAAGACCACATTTTATTATACCAATCATAGCTTTCTTCTGGCTCACAAACAACTATCATTTCTTGTTTTTCAAATTGATGTATACGGTAAACTCCACGTTCTTCTAATCCATGAGCACCCTTTTCTTTTCTAAAGCAAGGAGAATAAGAAGTCATTGTATATGGTAAATCTGCCTTTGCAAGAATTTGATCTTTAAATTTACCAATCATTGAGTGTTCACTAGTTCCAATTAAATATAAATCTTCTCCTTCAATTTTGTACATCATTGCATCCATTTCTTCGAAGCTCATAACACCAGTAACAACATCACTTCTAATCATAAAAGGTGGAACACAATAAGTAAATCCTTTGTTAATCATAAAATCTCTAGCATAGCTAATTACAGCTGAATGAAGTCTTGCAATATCACCTACTAGATAATAAAAGCCTTGTCCTGCAACTCTACGAGCAGAATCTAAATCTAGTCCACTTAAATTTTCCATAATATCTGTATGATATGGTATTTCGTATTCTGGTACAATAGGATCTCCATATTTTTGTACTTCAACATTAAAAGAATCGTCTTTACCAATTGGGACAGAATCGTCTATAATATTTGGAATTTTCATCATAATATTTTTTATATCTGCTCCATATTTTTCTTCTAATTGTTCATTTTTAGCAAGTTCATTATTTATTTCATTAACTTTGGTCTTAATACTTTCTGCTTCTTGCTTTTGCCCATTCTTCATAAGCATACCAATTTGGCTACTTAAATTATTTCTGCTCATACGAAGTTCATCGCCTTTTAATTTAGTAGCTCTATTTAGTTTATCTAATTCTAAAACTTCGTCAACCAAACCTATTTTATGGTCTTGAAATTTCTTCTTCATATTTTCTTTTACCATCTCTGGATTTTCTCTAATTAATTTAATATCTATCATTTTAAACTTTCCTTTCAAAATAACTATGCGGGCGATTAAAATCGCCCCTACAATGTTTGCAATATGTTTTTTCGTAGGGGCGATTTTAATCGCCCGCCACCTAAAGACGCAGTTTATTTTTTGTAATAACTGCATATATCTTCACATAGTTCAAACCTATGCTTTTGCCCAGTAACATTATCTGGTCTATCTGGAATTACTTCTAAAAACATTTTTTCAGGACGAACCCAAAGCATAGAATCTTCTCGATTATATAGAGGCGAGTATACTACCATTCTTTCTTTAGTTTCACTGTCTAGTGCAACATCTCTTACAAAATAATAGTTTCCTTTAAAGTGTCTATACACTTTTCCAATTAATACATTTTCCATATACTTACCTCCTCTTAAAATATATAGCAATAGTTTACTATAAATTCACATATTTTGCAAGGAAAAATTGCATAAATTGGAAGTGTGATGAATATAATATTAGTAAACCAAAAGATAGTGTAAAGTAATCTATGAAAAAATTGTAAGGGCTCGTAGGGGCGACGAGAAAGTCGTCCGTGCTCGTCCGCACTTCGAAGAAATCACTGAAAAAAAGAACATATGAGGAGAAAAGGTATGAGTGATAAATATTTAGAAAAATATATGAAGGAAGTAAAAATTAAAGAGAAAACGAAAGAGGAGACAGATAAAGAATTAATTAAAAGTATTATAAAAACCAAAATAGAATTAGTTAATGCAAATAAAAATTTCGAATATGCAGAAGGAGAACTTATAGATTGTTATTCTTATCAAATTAAGTCTTTGCAAGCAAAATTAGATTATCTAATAAAAAAAGTTAAGCAAAGAGGTCTAATTTTAGATATGATAAACGCAATTTCTATAGAAGATGCTGTGTAATTTTAAAAAATATGTTATAATATAAGTATATTAAATACAAGAAAGGATGTGCAACTTTTTATGAAACGGAATGTTTTAAAAAAGTTCAGAAAAACTTTGGAGGAGTTAAACAATCGTTATGGCAGGTATGTGTTTTTTATCGTAGGAGTAATAGTAGTTACAATAGTGTATCTACTATCTAACGATAACGGAACAGCTACTGCAAGTGCCGAAGAAAGTTTTACTACTTCAGTAATCTATCCAATGAATTTGGAAGAGTCAGAGAGTTCCCAAATTGGTTATACCGACAAAGAAATAGGTATCTCCGATGAAACTTACTTAGGTATGAGCGCTCGTATAGCTCATTTAGATGAGCCGTATGTTGTACAAGCTATTCAAAACGAAACAGTTTCAACTGAAGAAGGTGCTGTTTTACTTTTAGAAAAGACTGTTTACGCTGAGTCTCGTGGCGAACCAGAGGAGGGGCAAATCGCTGTTGTAAATGTTATTTTAAACAGAGTAGAAGCTCCTGAAGAGGTTTACCCAAACAGTGTTCATGAGGTAGTTTTTGACAGAAGATTTAATACAATACAATTCGAATGTGCTGGAGACGGAGAAATCAAGGCAGGAGATCGTATTGTAACAGCTGAGGATATCACTGAAAACTTAAAAATTGCTGTTGAAAAAGCACTTTCTGGAGAGAACCCTATTGGAGAAAGAACGAATTTTCATAGGTATGATCCGGAAAAATGTCATCACAAAGACCAAATAGTAATAGGAAACCATGTTTTCTATTAAGAGTTTTCCAATCCTTTATCCCTTACGATTAATTTCGTAGGGGACTTTTCTTATCATATTTGTCCTTTTTGTATCATATAAATGTTAATATATAAGGGAGGACAAATATGGATACAAATGCAATAATCACTTTTTTTGCTTGCATATTAGCATTGTTTTTGTTTGGAAGAGTATTAGTTATTCCATTAAAAACAATTTTAAAGATAGTATTTAATTCAATACTTGGTGGAGTATTAATATATTTAATTAACATTATAGGTGCACGGATATTCATTTCATATAGGATTAAATATTTTTACGGCTGTAGTTGTTGGAATATTAGGAATTCCGGGAGCAATACTATTAATAGTATTAAAAATATTTTTTTAATAAATTACGTAGAAAACATATTGCAGAACGTAGGGGCTTTGCAAAAGCTCGTCCGTTTAGGATTTTAATACAAATTTATCCAGTGTTTTTTTGAAATTCATAGTAAATAATAATAATAAATAATTACGAAAGTGAGAAAAAACATGGAATATAGTAGAAATTTTGTAGACAATATTAGAGCATCTGAATTTAATGAAAGAGCAAAAGGTATAGCAGACTGGATTGAAGAAAATAAAGATAAAGAATGGGCAAAAGATCCTAATGCATATGAAATGACAAATGTTTTTTTGTTTGCGGGTAAGTATGCATCTGAAGGAAAAGATATTAATTTAGAGACAATAGAAAGAATATGGAACTTGCGTAAAGGCGATTTTGAAGGATGTGACATACAAGAAAATAATTTTATATATCAAATTTGTGAACAGTCATATAAGTCAGCAATGTCAAAAAGGGCGTTAGTTACTGACGAAAACTCACATAGTGCCTTGAGGAAAATGGCTGGAATAGGGTTATACTTAATGCAACAAAAAAGAGAAAAGGGACAAGATATAGATTATAATAATTTTGGAGAGCTAATGAATTTAATAGAAGATGCAAAATCATTAAAACAGGGGTATCCAATGTTAGAGAGCAAGCTTAAATTCGGGAATAATTTAAATATGTTATATAAAATACAAAGAATACATTTAAATGAGCACTCTAAAGAAGAACTAGATGATATGTACAATGAATACAAAAATATGCAAGAAAAAGAAAATAGAGGAAACCAACCACCAAATGATAAAGGTAGATAATATTTAAAAGTTTGACCAATTTGTGCTATTATGTTAAAATCTTAATGTTAGAAAGAGGTGTTATCTTATGGAAATGCACGAATTGGTTGATGAAAACGGTGAAAATACAGGAAAACTGTTAACACATATTGAAGCTCGCAATTTAGATAATATTCCAAAGAATTGTTATTTGCATATAGTTGGTGTGGTAATAGTAAATAGTAAAAACGAAGTTTTACTTCAAAAACGTAGTAGATTTAAAAGAGTTAAACCGAATGTATGGGGAATTTGTGGAGGAAAAATAGATTACGGAGAAACCCCAATTGATGCAGGTGTTAGGGAAACACTTGAAGAAATAGGAGTTAAATTAGATAAAGATGAGTTAAAAATATTAATCAAGCAACCTATTAAGGAAGAAAAAATTTATTGCACAACTTATTATATAAAACAAGATGTAGATATAGATAAATGCGTATTACAAAAAGAAGAAGTAGAAGAGGTTAAATATTTTAAAATAGATGAGTTAGAAACAATAGATAACGAAGGAATCGAATGGCTAGATAATTTGAAGCAATTTATAAAATAGGAAAAAAAGAAGGTACTTATTAGGAAATATCCTTATAAGTGTCCTTCTTTTTTTAGTTTTAGTTATCCTAAAACAAGGGATTCGATTTTTTTGCTGTTTTTTATGGTTTCTTGATAACCAATATCAAATGCCATTTGCAAATCATCTTGATTACCAAGAGTGCCGAGGGGGATAATTGGCTTGATTATAAAATCAGCCAGCTTTTCCGCTTGTTGCCAAGCAGGAGCGTAAAGAGATAGTGTGTTTTCCCTTTTGCTTTCCTTTTTAAAGTAAGTAGAAAGTATTGCTACTTCATTATCCTCCTTGCTTATAAAAGGATTTAAGGTAAGACCACCATCAAGCAGAGCGTAGTTATTTCCTTTGTAGTGTAAATGATATTTATTATATAAAAAAGGAAATGAGCAACTAGCTCTACACGCTTTTCCTAAAGTTAAATCTGAGAAATCAGCTTTAGAAAATATCACGGGTTTACTAATGAGAAAATTGCCAGAGGAAGCTGTTATTGTAAGAGGAATATTGCATTCCTCAAAACTTTTGCCTCTAGTTTCGGTATCCACCGAAGTTTCGATAATTTCAAAATTACCGTTATTTCCACGAACTCGTGATGCGTTTGAATAAATCAGGACATGGTCCTTTAAAAACTGCAGAATATCATCTGGTTTTGTTCCTGTGGAATAAAGAGCTGCAATAATTGAAGAAATACTTGTTCCGGAAATCCGAGAAATAGTAAATCCCATTTCATTTAAAGCTTTTATTATACCAACAGAACCAGCAGATTTTACTCCACCGCCCCGACAGGCCAAAGAAATTGTTTTCATAAAGAGAAAAACCCCTTTCAAAATATTATAAATTAATTATACTATATAAGAGCAATAAAAGCAAAAAAAACTCTAGTTATGCACTGGAGGTTTTTTATCAAGATATATATTTTTTAGTTATTAGTATTGACATATACAAACATATGTTTTATAATAATAAATATTAAAGATAGGAGTTGATAGTTTGGAATTTGATAGAAAAACAATAGAAACATTAAAGGAGCAGTTTGATTTAATTATAAATATTGAAAAAACCGAGAATATTGAATTTTGGTATGCAAGAGATTTACAAAAAGTATTAGGATATAATAATTGGCAAAATTTTATTGAAGTAATAAATAAAGCAAAGGTATCTTGTAAAAATTCTAACGTACAAGAGAAAGACCATTTTATTGACATCAATAAAATGGTTCAAATAGGTTCTAATGCAATAAGAGAGGTTAAAGATTACATGCTAACACGTTATGCATGTTATTTAATAGCACAAAATGGTGATTCAAGAAAAAAAGAAATAGCTTTTGCACAGACCTATTTTGCTGTTCAAACTAGAAAGCAAGAGATTATTGAAGATAGAATAAAATTAATAAATAGAATAGAAGCAAGAGATAGGCTAAAAGAATCTGAAAAGCAACTTTCTAAAAATATATATGAAAGAGGAGTTGACGATAAAGGATTTGCTATTATTCGTTCAAAAGGAGACTCTGCACTTTTTGGAGGACTAAATACCTCTCAAATGAAAGATAAATATGGAATAAAACCTAATAGACCTTTGGCAGATTTTTTACCCACATTAACAATTGCAGCGAAAAATTTAGCAACAGAGATGACAAATCATAATGTAATAGAAGAAGATTTATATGGGCAAGATAGCATTTCTAATGAGCACATACAAAATAATTTGAGTGTAAGAGATATGTTATCAAAAAGAGGAATAAGACCAGAAAATTTAAAGCCAGCAGAAGATTTAAAAAAATTAGAAAGAAGAGTAAAATCAGATGAAAAGAAATTATTAGAAAAAAACAAAGTTGAAAAATATGGAAAAAGGTAGTATAATTATTACACGACAGCCCACAAGCTTGTCTAGACATATAACTTGGCGAAGGTCAGCCATCAAGTAACTTCAGGCTACAGGGAGGATGTCAAATGGAATACAAGAAAATACCTGTCATCTACGATGAGGAGCTTCAGAGTTTTTCCATGGGTGCCGAATGTGGTGGACTTGGGAACTTTTACCTTCATGAAGGTGTAATCGTTTTTTCACGCTTATCTATTCCGGCAGGAATAGCAAACAGTATGTTTCCCCAATATAAAAAGATACACAATCTTCGAGAAGGAGAACCTGATTGGAATGCAGCTGCAGAGTTGTTAATCGAATGCAGGTGGGATACTAAATTCGATGACTTTTTGGAAACATTAGACAAAGATTCCGAGGAATATAAGGAATTGAAAAGTGCTATGGAAAAGTGTATTTCTGAAAGAATATTAGAACATGAGAAAGAAATTCGTAAATGGAAATCATTATCAGAAAAATTGTAAAAATATCCCGTATTGAATGACATAACCTGACTTTAAAAAACCTCCAGTGCATAACTGGAGGTTTTTTGATATAATTTCTTATTCAACTGTTACTGATTTTGCTAGGTTTCTTGGCTTATCTACATCTAAACCTTTTTCCTTTGCAATATAGTAAGAAAATAATTGTAATGGAATAACTGAAAGTGCAGGGGAGATTAAGCTGTTTACTGGTGGTATTTCTACTACATAATCAAATCTAGATTTATCTATATCTTGATTTGTAACTATAAAAGTTTTTGCTCCTCTTGTTGCAACTTCTTGAACATTGCTTATACTTTTTTCCATTAACTCGTCATTTGTAATAACAGAAACAACTGTTGTGTTGTCTTCTATTAATGCAATTGGTCCGTGTTTTAATTCACCAGAAGCATATCCTTCAGAGTGAATATATGAAATTTCTTTTAATTTTAATGAACCCTCTAGTGATACTGCATAATCTGTACCACGACCTATAAAGAACATATCTTTTTCATTATGCACTAATTTTGCAAAGTCTTTAATTCCAGAAACATCATTTAATACAGTTTGTATTTTATTTGGCAATTCAAAAATTTCCTTTTTTAAATCTTCTAAAACAGAAGAATCAACACTTCCTAATATTTCAGCCATATATATTCCTAAAATAGAAAGTAATACAACTTGTGAAGTATATGCTTTTGTTGAAGCAACTGCTATTTCTGGACCTGCATGAGTATATGTTGTGTAATCTGCCTCACGAGTAATTGAACTTCCAATTACATTAGAAACAGCTAAAGTTTTACAGCCTTTGGATTTTGCAAGCTTTAATGCTGCGATAGTATCAGCAGTTTCACCTGATTGACTAATATATATTGCAAGTGTTTTTTCGTTAATTATAGGGTTTCTGTATCTAAATTCGGATGCAATTTCAACTTCAACAGGAATATTACATAAGTGCTCAATTAAAGTTTTTGTAGCGATTCCTGCGTGCATTGCTGTACCACAAGCAACTATACAAATTTTGTTTAAGCTAGACAAATATTCTTTAGTAAAGTTTAAATCATCAAAACAGCAAGGTGAATTTAGTTTTATTCTTGAACCTATTGTTTCTCTAATAGATTTTGGTTGTTCGTAAATTTCTTTTAGCATATAATCTTCATATCCATCTTTCTCTGCTGCTGTTGCATCCCATTCAATATTTTTTATGTCTTTTTTGATTTCTTCTAAATCTTTATTATAGAAATTCATATGGTCTGTATATATTTCTACATAGTCATTATCTTCTAGTAAATAGAAGTCTTTAGTATATGAAAGTATTGCAGGTATATCTGAACTTATATGGTTTTCGTTATCTCCTTTACCTATTACTAAAGGACTATCTTTTCTTGTAACAATAACTCTATCTGGGTAAAGTGATGATATTACCTCTATTGCATAGCTTCCTTTGAAATCATCACAAGCAGATTTAACTGCTCTTAAAAATTTCTTATCATCATTATTAGTATCTTTTGTAAAATAATAATGTATTAAATTTGGTATAACTTCAGTATCTGTTTGAGATAAAAAGTTATAACCATTGTTATTCAAAAATATTCTTAAGTCATTATAATTTTCAATAATTCCATTGTGAACAACACTAAAAGTTTTAGAGTTATCCATATGAGGATGAGAGTTAATAGTTGATGGCTTTCCGTGAGTTGCCCATCTTGTATGAGCTATACCAATAGTTCCTATTAAATTGTTAATTTCTGGTATATCATTTAAAGAATTAACTCTTCCCTTATTTTTAATATTTGATATTGAGCCTTCTTCTATTGTAGAAAGTCCAGCTGAATCATATCCTCTGTATTCTAGTTTTAAAAGGCCATTAATTAGTATAGGACTTGCCTTTTTTTGTCCTACGTATCCTACTATTCCACACATAAGTATTCCTCCAAATTTATATATTGTAAGGAATTAAAAGTATGGCCAATTGTATTATCTTTGTTATAATATTACTATTAATTTTTAAATAATACATAATGGAATTGGCTTAAATTCCATAGGGCATCCGCCGAATATTTCGATAAACCCTAACCTCGTCGACAATTTTAAAATTGTTCTGGCGCTTAAAAACAAATAAACTCCTTTCTATAAATTTTTAATACTTTCAAATCCTAATACATTATATTACACTATTTACCAAAAAGTAGCAAGTACAAATTGAAAAATTACAAAATTTATGATATAATAGTTTACGTAATTAAAGGAGGTTTCTATGGGAAATAAAGAAACAAATGTAGAATATATGATTCATACAATTGAGAAGTTCTTAAAAGAGAATAGGGAGATGCACACTAAAAGAGCAAAGAAAATTGCAGAAGATTTATTAAATAAATCTTCACTAAGTCCAGAACAAAGAATTAAGGTAACTAGTTTATTAATGACTATTGAAACAAGACTTGGGAAATATAGTGAAGCAATAGTATTAGGAAAAGGTTTAAAAACTGAAGAGATGCCAGAAGAACAAAGAAAAAGCATAATGCAAAAATTAGAACATGCAAAAAGATTAGAGGGTTTGAAAAAAGGTAAAATTCCAAGTGATAATAAAGAAGATTTAGAGAGATTAAGAAATAATTTGTATGAAGAAAAAATAGAAACTAGTAAAATAAAAGAATTAGTAGACGAATATGTTAAAACTGCAAGAGGATGTATATTCATAGCTGAGGTATGTAAGCATTTTGGAATAGAAGAGCAAGGAATAAGATGCTTAAATGGATATAAAAGTAAAAATGCTACTACTGATTATGAGAAAAAAGCAATGTCACAAGCTATGGAATTGTTAAAGCAAAATGTAATCAGATTTCCAAAAGAAAAATGGAGTGAGGTGTATGCAGTGATTGATAAGGCTAGTGCACTAGAGGAACCGGGCGAATAAGTGCTTGCCTAACGGCAAGAGTGAATAGGGAATAATTAATAGTGAATAATTAATTGTATGGGCACACCGTTGGTGTGCCCTAAAAAAATAAAAAATGGCTATTATTTTTTTTGTTTTTATGGTATACTAAAAAAATAGTTTTTTTAAGAGGGAGAAAGATTAAATGTTAGAATCGATAATTTTAATTATTGTAGGTTTTTTTCTATTAATTAAGGGGGCAGATTTCTTAGTTGAAGGCTCAAGCAATGTTGCCAAAAAGTTCCATATACCAGAAATTATTATAGGATTAACTATTGTATCTATTGGTACATCAATGCCAGAGTTGTTTGTAAGTATAACTTCTGCATTAGATGGATATTCAGATATGGCTATAGGAAATGTTGTTGGAAGTAATGTTGCTAATTTATTATTAATTTTAGGAGTTTCAACGGTAATTCATTCTGTTAAATTTAAAAGAGAAACAAGATTAATAGAAATTCCACTTTGCTTATTTTTTACAGTTGTATTTTTAGGGCTTTGCAATATAGGACAAGATATTACAAGGGCAGAAGCTATTGTTTTAATTCTATTATTTGTATTGTTTATTATATATACTATTGTTATGGCATTTAAAGGAGAAAAGTTTGATAGTAAAGATGATGACGAGAAAATAGAAGAAACAGAAGAAAATGAGAAATCAACCTTAAGAAATGTAATTTATATAATTATAGGAATAATTGCATTGAAGTTTGGAGGAGATTTGACTGTAAATAATGCTGTAAATGTTGCCAAAATAGTTGGATTAAGTGAAAAAATAATAAGCTTAACAATACTTGCTATTGGTACAAGTTTACCAGAATTAGTTACAAGTGTTTCAGCAGCAATGAAAGGAAAAAGCGATATTGCAATAGGTAATATTTTAGGTTCTAATATATTTAATTTATTATTGATAATAGGTGTATCTGCTTTAATAAAGCCAATTACTTACAATGTAAGCTATAATATGGATATGTGTGTGTTAATAATAGCAACCTTTGTATTAGCATTATTTCCAAGCATTCCACCTAAAAATAAAATGACAAGATTTAACGGAATTATTTATTTAGGTTTGTATGTGGGGTATATGGTGATATTGTTTAATCAATAAAATAGTGATATAATATTAAACCGTAGGGACGACGAGAAAGTCGTCCGAGAAAAGGAGCAAAAATCATGGAAAATGTCCCAATAATTATCGGAATTGCAGGAGGCACAGCCTCTGGTAAAAGCACGTTTGCGAGAAATATAGATTTAAAATACAAAGACAAACTAACAATTTTATCTCATGATTATTATTACAAAGATAGACCAGATTTAACCTTTGAGGAAAGAACAAAAATAAATTATGACCATCCAAATGCTTTTGATACAGATTTATTAATTGAGCATTTAAAACTGCTAAAACAAGGTAAATCTATTGAACATCCTATTTATTCGTATACAACACATTCAAGAGAAAATTATACAGAAATTTCAAACCCTTCTAGAGTTATAATAGTGGAAGGAATACTAATTTTTGAAAATAAAGAATTAAGAGATTTAATGGATATAAAAATATTTATTGATGCAGATTCGGATACTAGGTTAAGTAGAAGAATTGTAAGAGATGTTGAAGATAGGGGAAGATCATTAGCTAATATTTTAGAACAATATTTTACAACTGTAAAACCAATGCACGAGCAATTTGTAGAGCCAAGTAAAAAGTTTGCAGATATAATTGTGCCACAAGGGGGTGAAAATACAGTTGCGCTAAATATGGTTTTTGAACAAATAAACAGCATTTTAGGAATAAAACAATAATATAAAATTAAAACAAAAAGGAGAGATTTTTTATGGAAGAAAATGAAGCAAAAATAGTTGATGACGGTAAAAGAAGTTATTTAACAGGAATTTTAGGAGGGTTAATAGGAGGATTTGTTGCTACAATTCCATGGATTTTGATGTATGTATATGGAAAGATGATTTTAGCAGTACTTTCTATTATAATTGCAATCGGAGTTTTGAAAGGATACCAATTATTTAAAGGAAAAGTAAATAAATCATTACCAGTAATAATTGTACTTATATCAGTTTTGGCTATAACTGTTTCTACATTTGTTATAATACCAATGCTTTTATTAAATAAAGAGGGGATTACAGCAGATTTTGATAATTTGCAAACTTTATATGAATACGATGAATTTATGGGTGCATTAGTTAAGGATTATATTGTTTCCTTAATATTTACAGCATTAGGTATTAGTGGTGTTGTTGCAAATGTAAAAAAACAAATTGATGAAGGGGAAACAAAAGACATAAAAGCAACTATAACAGATGATGGTGCTAACACTACAAATCTTGTAAATAACAAAAATCAAGAAAATATAGAAATGGTAAAAGAAGCTTTTGTTAAATTAAATGCTATGGATAAATTAACTGCAGTAGATAAAGAAGAAGTCCTAGCTCAAATAGATAATCCTAATGCAAAAGGAATATTTAGAGGATTAGTAACACAACAAATAATTGTAAAATATCATAAGAAGTATTATTTTTCAGAAAAAAATGAAAAAAGTTTAGGTAGAAGATTTATAAAACTATATGCAAAAATAATGTTATGGATAATAGTGGTTGTATTTATTTTTGTTGCTATAGCGATTGGAGCAAACTAATGGAAAATCAATTTTCAAGAACAGAATTATTAATAGGAAAAGGCAGTATAGAAAAATTACAGAAAGCTAAAGTTGCTATATTTGGTATTGGCGGAGTAGGCTCATATGTGTTAGAGGGATTAGCAAGAGCAGGAGTACGGAAACTTTATATTAGTGGATAATGATAATGTAGATATAACTAATATAAATAGACAAATAATTGCTACATCGAAAACAATAGGAAGACCTAAAGTGGAAGTAGCAATGGATAGGATTTTAGAAATAAACCCAGAGGCTAAAGTAGAAATATATCAAGAATTTTTTATGCCAGAAAGTACTGGAATTTTAGATAATACTGTTTCTTATATAGTAGACGCAATAGATACTGTAACAGCTAAAATAGAGTTAGTAGTAAGAGCAAATAAATTAAATATTCCAATAATATCTAGTATGGGAACAGGAAATAAGCTAGACCCAACAAAATTTGAAGTAACAGATATTTATAAAACGAGTGTGTGTCCACTTGCAAAAGTAATGAGAAAAGAATTAAAAAGCAGAAATATAGACAAACTAAAAGTAGTGTATTCAAAGGAAGTTCCAATAAAACCAAAAGATATATCTATATCAAAGAAACCAGTACCAGGAAGTATATCTTTTTTGCCATCAGTAGCAGGGCTAATAATAGCAGGAGAAGTAGTAAAAGATATAATGAATAGTGAATAATACAAAATTTGCCAAAGGCAAATTTTGATGTAGGGGCGAGCATTGCTCGTCCGTGCTTCGAAGAAATGCCCTAGTGAAGGGTATAAAAATTTTAGAGGAGAAAAAATTATGAAGGAATTTAAAATAAAAGTAGAAGGTATGGTATGTGGAGGTTGTGAAAACAGAGTTAAAAATGCTGTAGGAGCTATTGAAGGAGTAACAAACGTAACAGCAGACCATACTACAGGAATGGTAGTAGTAACATCAAGTGATGAAGTAGTAGAAAACGTTATAAAGGAAAGAATTGAAGATATAGGTTTTGATATCAGAGAGGAATAGGATTAATTTATGAAAAAAATAATTTTATCCATTGATGGAATGACTTGTAGTGCTTGCTCTAATGGTTTAGAAAAATACTTAAATAAACAAAGTGGGATTAATAATGCAACAGTTAATTTAGTTATGGCAAATGCTACTGTTGAATATGATGAAAAAATTCTGAATCAAGAAAAAATAGAGGAATTTGTAAAGCAAGCTGGTTTTAAAAGTTTAGGAGAGTTTAAAGAGATAAAATTTGAAGAAAAAAGCAAAACAGAAAAAATTAAATTTATAATTTTTTCTGTTTTAGCAGTAGTACTAATGTATATTTCAATGGGGGATATGATAAACTTACCTACAGTTCCTTTCCTTGACCCGCATTTAAATAGTGCTAATTATACAATTTCTTTATTTTTATTAACAATATGCTTTATTGTTTATGGTTTTGATATTTTAAAAAATGGTTACAAGAATTTAATTCATAAAACACCTAATATGGATACATTAGTAGGAATTGGTGTAGTTGCAAGTGTAATATACAGTTTATACAATATGTATTTAGTATTTATGGGAAATCGTCATTTAGTAATGGATTTATATTTTGAATCCGCTTCAATAGTAATTTATTTTATAAAACTTCGGAAGATACATTGATGGGGTAAGCAAAAATAAAACTAAAGAAGCAATACAAAAGTTAGTAAGTATTACGCCAAATACTGCAGTTATAAAAGTAGATGGTGTAGAAAAAAGAGTTACATTAGATGAGATTCGAAAGGGAGATATTGTAGTTGCAAAACCAGGAGAGAAAATTGCAGTAGATGGAGAAGTTGTTAGTGGTAATGCACATTTAGATGAATCATTTATTACAGGAGAAAGTAAGCCAGTATCAAAAGAAATTGGAAACAAAGTAATTGCGGGAAGTATGAATTATGATGGCTACATAGAATATAAGGCAGAAAAAATAGGAAAAGAATCAACTGTATCTGAAATTGTAAGACTTGTGGTTGAAGCAAGTAATACAAAAGCACCAATTGCAAAAATTGCAGATAAAGTATCAGGAATATTTGTACCAGCTGTAATTATTATAGCAATAATTACATTTATTATATACTTAAGTTTGGGTCAAGGTTTAAGCCTAGCCATAACAACATTTGTTACAATATTGGTTGTAGCGTGTCCTTGTAGTTTAGGGTTAGCGACACCTCTTGCAATAATCATAAGTGAAGGTGTATGTGCAACAAATGGGATACTGATAAAGAAAAGTGAGATTTTAGAAAATGCTAGGAAAATAGATACAATAGTGTTTGATAAAACAGGAACTTTAACTTATGGAAAATTAAAAATTTCAGAGATAATAAATTATAGCTCGCTTGAAGATGATAAATTAATGCAATTAGTTGGAAGCTTAGAGAGCAAATCGACACACCCAATAGGAAAAGCATTTACAGATTATTTAGAAGAAAGAAAACTTAAAAATTTGGATGTGCAAAATTTTGAAAATATAGCAGGTTTAGGTATTGTAGGGGTAATAGAAGGTGAAGAAATATTACTTGGAAATTCAAAAATGCTTTCTAAATATGAAATTCAAAATAATCATTTAGAGGATGAAAAAGTATTAGCAGAGAAGAAAAACAGTATTGTGTATGTAGTAAAAAATAAACAGATAATTGCAATAATTGGTGTAAATGATATTGTAAGAGAAGAAGCAAAAGAGGTAATAGGAGAATTTACTAAAGCTAAAGTAGATACGATTATGCTAACTGGAGATAATACTGAAACTGCAGAAAAAATCGCAAAGGAAGTTGGAATTACAAAAGTAATTTCAAATGTGTTACCTTCTGGAAAAGCAGATACAATTAAAAACTTAAAGAGTGAAAATAAATTTGTAATGATGTGTGGAGATGGAATAAATGATAGCCCAGCACTTGCAAGTGCTGATATTGGGGTTAGCGTAAATAGTGGAACAGATATAGCAATGGATTCATCAGATGTAATATTAACTAAAAATGACTTAAGAAGTATTGTGAATTTAATTAATATTAGTAAAAAAACAGTAAGAAATATTAAGCAAAACCTATTTTGGGCATTTTTTTATAACTGTTTAATGATACCAGTTGCAATTGGAATATTAAAGCCTATTGGAATTTCAATAAACCCAATGATTGCAAGTTTAGCAATGGTGTTAAGTAGTATAACTGTAATATTAAATGCTTTGAGGTTAAGAAAATAATATGGACGAGCAAAAACTCGTCCTTTAATATAAAAAGGAGAAATATGTATGCAAGATAAAATCCTTAAATTTCTATATGAAATGTTAATAGAACAATATGGTAATGAACTTACAAATAAAATAATCGACGGATATTCAAAAGAAAGATTAGTAACTTTAAGAGTAAATACAATAAAAACTAACGTAGACGATATAAAGAAAAAACTTACGGAAGCTGGTATTACATATAGAGATGTAAGCTGGTATAAAAATGCTTTAATTATAGAAAATGCAAAAGAATATGACATACGAAAATTAGAGATGTATGAAAATGGAGAAATATATTTACAGAGTTTATCTTCAATGATACCTCCAATTATATTATCGCCAAGAGAAAAAGAAAACATATTAGATATGGCTTCAGCTCCACGGCGGAAAAACTACGCAGATGGCAATGGAGTCTCAAAACAAAGCAATGATTACAGCTTGTGAAAAAAATAGAATAAGAGTGGATAGACTAAAGTATAATATAGAAAGACAAGGTGCAAAGGGCATAAATGTGATGATGGAGGATGCAAGAAAATTAAGTGACTTTTTTTCCTTTGATAAAATATTACTAGATGCTCCTTGTAGCGGAAGCGGAACGTTAAATATTATAAATATGAAAGAAAATAATTTTACAGAAGAATTAGTTAAAAGGTCTATAAAAACACAAGAAGAATTATTAAAAAAGGCTCTAAAAATATTAAAACCAGGGAGTGAAATGGTATATTCAACTTGTTCTATATTAAAAGATGAAAATGAAAATTTATTAAATAGAGTATTACAAAAGGAGAATGCAACTATAGTTCCAATAGATAAAGAAAGCTTAATAGATGTTCCAATGTTGCCAGTAACAATAGAAGGTACAGTATGCGTAGCACCAAATGAATTATATGAGGGATTTTTTGTTGCTAAAATAAGGAAAAATAATTAATAAATAATTTGTTGATTAATGTCATTTTTTATGATAAGATACTAAATAGAGATAAAAAGAATAAAAGTAAAGGAGTAAAAATGGTAAATTTACTTTTGTGTGGCAATAAAAAGGTTTTTGATGGTGCACTCACGCAATTAATATCAATTACTAATAGAACAAAAGAAGCAATTAATTGTTATATTTTTACTATGGATGTTTCAAGAATAAAGCCGGAATATGTATGCATTACAGATGAGCAAGTAGAGTTTCTAAATGAAGTTGTAAAATCAAAAAATCCAAATAACCAAGTAATAAAAATTGATGTTACAAGTCTCTATGAAGAAGAATTTATGAATTCGGCTAATGAAGATGCATATTGTACTCCATATACACTATTAAGATTACTTGCAGATAAAATTCCTGAGATTCCAGATAAACTATTATATTTAGATATAGATATAATGGTGGGAGATGATATTACAAAGTTATATAATATAAACATAGATGAATATGAATATGCTGCTGTAAAAGAAAAATATGGATGTTGGCTAATTAGACCAGATTATATAAATGCAGGTATGCTGTTATTAAATATGAAAAAAATAAAACAAACCAAGCTTTTAGAAAAAGCAAGAGAATTATTAAAAAGAAAAAAATTATTATTTGCAGACCAAAGTGCAATTTATTGGAACACTAAAAAGAAATTGCTATTGCCAAGGAAGTTTAATGAACAGTCTAAATTTAATAGAAAAGATACTGTAATTTGTCATTTTTGTAAAAGACTTATGTTTAGACCATATCCACATACAGAAAATTATAAACAATGGAATATACATGAAGTACATACTGTACTAAAATGTCATTCATTTGATAAGGATCTAGAAGAGTATGTAAAACTAAAACAAAAATTTGAAAATAAAATAGAGGAGAGAATTTAAATGAATAATAATAAAGAAATACCAATATTTTTTGCTATAGATGACGGGTATACACCATTTTTAGCAGTAGCATTAAAGTCACTATTAGTTAATGCAAGTAAAGACTATAATTACAGCATAAAAGTTTTACATACAAATGTAGAAGAAGCTCATAAAAACCAAATAAAGAAATTCGAATGTGAAAATGTAAATGTGGAATTTGTAGACTTAAGTTATTATATAGAAAAAGTTCAAGATAAATTATATACTCGCGATTATTACACAAATACAACATATTTTAGATTATTCTTACCAGAACTATATCCGCAATATGACAAAGTATTGTATTTAGATAGCGATATTATAGTTGTAGGAGATATATCTGAATTATATAATACAGATATGGGAACAAATTTAGTTGCAGCAGCACCAGATGATATAATACAAACAAATAAAGTTTTTCAAGATTATGCAGAATTAGTAGTAGGAGTTGCAAAATATCAACATTATTTTAATGCTGGTGTATTGTTGATGAATTTAGATGAGTTAAGAAAATTTAAATTTCAAGAGAAGTTTTTATACTTATTAGGGAAAGTAAAATTTTCAGTAGCACAAGACCAAGATTATTTAAATAGATTATGCAAGGGAAGAACAACTATTGTTAGCCACGACTGGGATGTAATGCCATATGTAAATAATGAAACCAAAGAAGAGGATATTAAACTAATACATTATAATTTTGCATACAAACCTTGGCATTTTGAAGATATTATATATAGTGAATACTTTTGGAAATATGCTAAAGAAACAGAGTTTTATGAGGAAATTTTAGAAATAAGAAATAGTTACACAGAAGAAGAAAAATTTAAAGATAGAGAAGCAGAAAAATCTTTAGTAGAGCTTGCGATTAAGGAGAATAGTTGTGTAGGAGACGACAGAAACTATAGGAGTTTGTAAAATAATAAGCATCTTGCTTGCATTAATTCAAATCAAAAAATGCTTAGAAGTACAATCGTACATTTCCGCTTTTTTGATTTGAATTGCCTTGCAATATACTAATTCTTTTACAAACTCTAGTTATATACTTTTAGATGGGAAAGGAAAGTTGCTATAAATGAAAGAACAAGTTATAGAGAAAGATAAGTATAGACTGGAAGTATTAGAAAAAATTGAAAGATTAGAATTAGAAGGTCGTTTTGATGAAGATGCAGAAAATGACCCTCCTACTATTGTGCTTACACCAGATAATATAGATTATTTGAAAAAAAAGGGAAGAAATAAGTTAAAGGCAAGTTTTGCAAATAGTGTTGGAAAAGTATTTTTAAACGAATTACTAAAAAATAATAAGTTAATTATAAAAGAAATAAATGGTATCCAAAATTTACAAAAAGTAAAAACAGGTGCTGTTATAACTTGTAATCATTTTAATCCAATGGATGTGTTTACTGTTGAAAAAGTTTTTAGAGAATCTGGTCAAGATAAAGAAAGAAAATTATATAAAGTTATAAGAGAAGGTAATTATACCAACTTTCCAGGATTTTATGGTTTCTTATTTAGAAATTGTGATACATTGCCATTAAGCTCAAATAAGAGAACTATGGTAAAATTTTTAGAAGCGGTAGATACAATTTTAAGAAAGGGAAATTTTATATTAATATATCCAGAACAAAGTTTATGGTGGAATTATAAAAAGCCAAAGCCACTAAAAAGTGGAGCTTTCAAAATGGCAACTAAAAGTAATGTGCCAGTAATTCCAATGTTTATAACTATGAAAGATACTGAAACTATAGGAGTTGATGGATTCCCAATAAAGGAATATTTTGTACATATAGAAGAACCGATATATCCAAGAGTTGATATGCAAAGCAGACAAAATATTGAATTAATGAAGGAACAAAATTTTAATATTTGGAAAAATATATATGAGAAATTTTATGGAATTCCATTAGAATACACCACAAAAGCTAACGCAGTGAAGAGTTAATTTGTAGGGAACGACGCCCTCGTCGTTCCGTTCTCCAGAGAAATACCCTAGTAATGTATAAACGAATAATGAATAATTAATTTGTAGGGGTCGGCGTCCCCGACGACCCGTACTCCAGAGGAATACCCTAAAAAAGGATTATATTATGGAAAAGAGAATAATTTATTATAAAGATGAATTAAATGATGAATTTTCAACCGCAAAAATAGAGCCAAGGGAAATAGACGAAAATTATAAATATGAGCATAAAAACATATTTTGGAGAGCTTTTGGATGGCTAGTTCAAAATGTTTTAAGTGTTCCAATAAAATTCATTTACGTAAAGGCAAAATTTAAAATAAAATACGTTGGAAAAGAAAAATTAAAACTATATAAAAAACAAGGTTATTTTGTATATGGGAATCATACTCAAAGTTTTGCAGATACATTTATAATAACTAACACAATATTTCCTAAAAGAAATTTTTTGATAGTAAATCCTGAAAATGTTTCAATGAGATTTTTAGGAAACATTGTTCAAATGCTTGGAGCAATACCAATTCCAACCAAGAAAAAAGCAATGAAAAATTTCTTAGAAAGCATAAATGCAAAAATAAAAAAAGGATATTCTGTTACAATATTTCCTGAAGCACATATTTGGCCATATTATACAAAAATTAGACCATTTAAAGATGTATCTTTTAAATACCCAATAGAATTAAATGTTCCAGCATTTTGTGTAACAAATACATACCAAAGTTATGGTAAAAATAATGATAAAATTCAAATTGTAACATATGTAGATGGACCATTTTTTTCAAATGAGGAATTACCAATTAAGGAAAGAAAACAGGACTTAAGAAATAGAGTATATAATGCTATGGTAGAAAGAAGTAAAAACAGCAATATAGAGTACATAGAATATAGACCAAATTAATAATAAGGAATATTCAAAGCATACAGGAACATGTGTTTTAAATATTCCTTATTATTAATTTACATAAAATAGGTTTACATTGTCAATTAATTGTGCTATAATTATATAGAATTGGGAAAAATGGCATATTTAGTAAAATTATACTATTAACACAAAAAGATAAAGTAAAATTAATTTTATATGAGGAGAACAAATGGAAGAGTTAGATTTAAAAGAATTGTTTAAGATGTTTTGGAATAGAAAATTCCGAATTATATTAATAGTAATACTATTTGTTATAGTTGGTATGATTTACTCAATTTTTTTTGTAACGCCAATGTATAGTTCTTCTACAACATTAGTTCTAGCTACCAACTTAACATCAAAAGATAGCTCAATAACAGCAACAGATTTAAATGTAAATTCAAAATTAATATCAACATATAGCGAATTAGTAAAGAGTAAAAATGTTTTAAGAACTGTTATAAATAACTTAAACATAGATATAAAAGAAGATGAGCTTAGAAAAAATATAAATGTTAGTTCAGTAAAAAATACAGAATTAATCGAAATAACAGTAACAAATGAAAATAAATATAACGCAAGAAGAATTGCAAATGAAATTGCACAAGTTTTTATGGAGAAAGTAAAAAACATATATAATATAGAGAATATTCAAGTTGTGGATGAAGCAGAAATATCAAGTGAACCTTCCAATATAAATTATAAAAGAGATATTGCAATTTATATTATAGTTGGTATAGTTATTTCAGCTTTTTATGTATTGCTTGAAAATATGTTAGATACAACAATAAAATCAGCAGAAGACATAGAAAATATTTATCAAGTGCCTGTTTTAGCTTCTATACCAGTATACGAACAAGAGGGTAAAAATAAGAAAAAAGGAGGCAAGAGATAATGAAAAGAGAATTAATTATTGATAATGACCCTAAGTCTCCTGTTTCTGAAATTTTTAGAACATTAAGAACAAATATACAATTTATGAATGTTACTCAAAATTCAAAAACAATATTAGTAACATCAACATTTCCAAAGGAAGGAAAAAGCTGGGTATCTGCCAACTTGGCAGCAACTTTTGCTAAAACTGGAAAGAAAATTATATTAATAGATTCTGATATGAGAAAAGGAAGACAGTATTCAATTTTAGATGTATGGCCAAAACCTGGACTTTCAAATTATTTATCAGCTGTACATATAAATGGTAAAGAAAAGGTAATATTAAATAGATATATTCAGAAAACTGGTATATCAAATTTAGATGTGATGGTAGCAGGAAGTGTGCCGCCAAATCCATCAGAACTTTTAAATTCAACTCATATGTTCGATTTACTAGAGGACATAAAAAAATTATATGATATTGTAATTATAGATGGAACACCTTGCCAATTAGTTACTGATTCTTTGTTACTTGCAAGAATTGTGGATTCGACAATTGTTGTTGCTGCACACAAATCAACCAAGAAAAAGGACTTAAAGCGAGTAATTACAGGAATAAACAACATTGGAGGGAAGATATTTGGAGTTGTTTTAAATAAGGTTCCAGTTCCAGCCAAGAAATATGAACAATCATACTATTATGGATCAACTCCAGGAAGAGAAAGGGAAACAGAGATGTTAGAATTAAATATGACTGAAAATATAAATGAAGACTTTACTAAACCAGATAGTATAGAATTAATAGATGAGGAGAATTAAAATGATAGATTTTCATACACATATATTACCTAATATAGATGATGGTTCAAGTTGTATTAATGAAACAATAACTTTGTTAAAAGAGGCAAGAAGTGCTGGATTTAAAACTGTAATATTAACATCTCATTATATGGAAAACTATTATGAAGCAAATGCAGATAAAAGAATAGAATTAATGAATTCAATTAAATCTATTTTGGAAAAAAATCAAATAGATATAGATGTAGTTTTAGGAAATGAAATTTATATTTCAGATAATATCAATAAGTTAATAAGAAATAAAAAAGCATGTACAATAAATAATACAAGATATATTTTATTTGAGTTACCATTTAATGTAAAACCTATAAATTTATATGAAGTTATATATGACATATTACAAAACGGATATATTCCAATATTAGCACATCCAGAAAGATATGAATTTGTTCAACAAAACCCTAAAATAATAAATGAATTAATAGAAAAGGGAGTATTGATGCAAGGTAATTATGGAAGTTTTGTAGGACAATATGGAGAAAGAGCACAAATTATAATTAAAAAACTTCTAAAAAATAATATGATTCATTTTTTAGGTACAGATGTACATAGAAAAAATACTATATATAATAAAATTCCAAAAATATTGTTTCAAGTAGAAAAGTTTATTGGTACAGAACAATTAGAGCAAATTACAACAATAAATCCAAAATTAGTTTTAGAAGATAAGTTAATAGAAATAAATAATCAAGAGGAAATATATTTATCACTAATAGATAAATTAATTATGAGAATGAAATAAAATTACTGTAGGGTCACGCCAATGGCGTGACCTTCTTGCTGTATATCAAAAAAAAATTTGTACATACTAAATGTTAACCTTGACAAACAATGTGTAGCGTTATATAATGTTAACTATGGTTAACATTATATAAGAGAGGTATTTTATGATATCAAAATCATTAGAAGAATACATAAAAACAATGTATATATTAAAAAAGCAAAATGGCAATGTAAGAGTTACTGATATTGCAAATAAAATGAATTGTACAAAGCCTAGTGTAAATAAAGCTTTGCACAGTTTAAAAGATAATAATTTAGTAAACTATGAATCATATGGTACAATTGAGCTTACGGGAAGTGGAGAAGAATTAGCAAAGAAAATAATAGAAGCATATGATATAGTTTATCTGTTCTTAAAAGATGTACTTAATTTAGAAGAAACTAAAGCAGAAGTTGAAGCCGAAAATATTAAATCTGTAATATCTGATGACACAATAAATAAACTCGCTAAATATGTTCACAAAGTTTTAGATTTGAATAATTTAGACTGTGATTATGATGTTAATAGGGAGAAGTGCAGAAGTTGTTTAAGAAGAAAGAAAGTTTGATTTATATAATGTAGGTTTCGGACGAGCAATGCTCGTCCCTACAAAAAACATATTGCAAACACTGTAGGGACGTAATTGGCTTGTAGGGGCGGGCCTTGTGTCCGCCCCTACTTCGAAGGACTACTTAGGTTATGCCAATGAGAAAGACCCAAAAGAAAGGAATGTAAATTATGAATAACAAATTATTAGAAATAAAAGATTTATGTGTAAATGTAGAAGAAAAAGAAATTTTAAAAGGAATAAATTTGGAGATAAATAAAGGAGAGATACATGTAATAATGGGACCTAATGGTTCACGGAAAAACAACTACTGCAAATGCTATATTAAACAATCCTATGTACTCTAAAATTAATGGAAGCATTCTTTTTGAAGAAGAGGATATAACAAGTTTAAAAACAGATGAAATTGCAAGAAAGGGTATATTTATGTCTTTTCAATTACCAGAAGAAATACCAGGAGTTTCTGTTACAAATTTCTTAAAATATGCAAAAAATAAAATAACAGGAAAGCCGGTTAAAATATTTGAGTTTAAGGACGAAATAAAAAATTATATGGAAGAATTAAATATTAATTCTACATATATGGAAAGAAGCTTAAATGTAGGATTTTCTGGTGGAGAAAAAAAGAAAAATGAGATTTTACAAATGCTTGTATTAAATCCAAAACTTGCAATATTAGATGAAACAGATTCAGGGCTAGATGTTGATGCAATAAAAACAGTATCAAAAGGTATAGAAATGTTTAAAAATGATGAAAATGCAGTACTTATAATTACACATAACACAAAAATATTACATAGTTTAAAAGTAGACTACGTGCATGTTTTAGTGGATGGAAAAATTGTAAAAACAGGTGGACAAGAATTAGCAAGAGAAATTGAAGAAAACGGATACAGTCAATACAAATAATATACGTAGATATTTGCCAATATTTGTAGGGGCACCGTTTATGGGAATGCCCGTGTAGGGAACGACGCCCTCGTCGTTCCGCAGGCACCACTGTGCCCATGAATTATTATACAAAATAAAAGGGGACATATTATGAAATCACAAATTAATGAAATAAATAGAAATATATACGATATAAAAAATAAAGATGAATATGATTTTAAAATAAAAAAGGGTTTAACACCTGAAATTATAAATGAAATATCAAACCAAAAAAGTGACCCAGACTGGATGAGAGAATTTAGATTAAAAGCACTAGAGGTATACAATAGGCTAGAATTACCTACTTGGGGTCCAGACTTATCAGAGCTTGATATGAGTGAGATCGCTACATATGTTAGACCTAAAACTAAACTAAATAATTCTTGGGAGGATGTACCAGAAGATATAAAAAATACATTTGATAGATTAGGAATTCCGGAAGCTGAAAAGGCTTCACTTGCAGGAGTGGGGGCACAGTATGATTCTGAAGTTGTATACCATAGCATGAAGGAAGACCTAATAAAACAAGGTGTAATATATACAGACATGGAAACTGCGCTTAGAGATTATCCAGATTTAGTTAAGGAGCACTTTATGAAATGTGTTCCAGTACATGACCATAAATTTGTTGCTTTACACGGAGCTGTTTGGTCTGGTGGATCTTTTGTATATGTTCCAAAAAATGTAAAAGTGGACATACCTTTGCAGTCATATTTTAGGTTAAACTCACCAGAATCAGGTCAATTTGAACATACATTAATAATAGTAGATGAGGGCGCAAGTTTGCATTTTATAGAAGGATGTTCTGCACCGAAATATAATAAAGTAAATTTACATGCAGGTTGTGTGGAGCTATATGTAAAGGATAATGCATATTTAAGATATTCAACAATAGAAAATTGGTCTAAGAATATGCTTAACTTAAATACTAAAAAAGCAATAGTTGGAAAAAATGCAGGAATGGATTGGGTAAGTGGCTCATTTGGCTCTAAAATATCAATGTTATATCCAATGAGTATATTAAATGGAGATGGAGCAAAAACCGAATATACAGGAATTTCGTTTGCAGGAGCTGGACAAAATTTAGATAATGGATTTAAAGTTGTTCATAATGCAAAGAATACATCAAGTGTTGTAAATGCGAAATCAATTTCTAAAAATGGTGGAATATGCACATATAGGTCACTTGTTAGAGTAAATGAAAATGCAAAAAACTCTAAATGTACTGTATCATGTGAATCTCTTATGTTAGATGATATATCTAGGTCAGATACAATACCTACAAATGAAATAAGAACAGATGAAATAGAATTTTCTCACGAAGCTAAAATAGGAAAAATTAGTGATAAAACAATATTCTATTTAATGAGCAGAGGACTTTCTGAAGAAGATGCAAAAGCAATGATAGTTAGAGGATTTGCATATCCAATATCAAAAGAATTACCAGTAGAATATGCAGTAGAAATGAATAATTTAATCAATTTAGAATTAGAAGGAAGCATTGGATAGATTTTTAAAATTATATAATTTGGGTATCATATATTATTTTTGAAATTGAGCCTGAACGGCAGCGGAGTCCCTAGGAGCTCTCCAATCGCTTGAGGGGCAATTGAAAAAATCATATATGCATACCTAAATGTGTTATAAAAATTAAAAGTGAGGAAAAATATGGGAAATTTAAAATTAAATGAAACACCTATTAGAACTTCAAGGAATTTTAATATAAACAATATAAAATTAGAAAATATTGATATT
Source organism: uncultured Eubacteriales bacterium (assembly GCA_949840345.1). Classification (GTDB taxonomy): domain Bacteria; phylum Bacillota; class Clostridia; order TANB77; family CAG-508; genus CAKPQL01. The sequence continues at coordinate 205,569 of CATKWX010000001.1, read as the reverse complement.
CCAAAGAACATAAGCAAATTTAACAATATAAAAACAACTACAAATGTACAAGAAGTAACAGCTAACAATTGTGAGTTAACTTATGGCTTAGGAAATGTTTTAATAGACCAAATAAAAAATAATTCAAATAAGAATTTAAAAATAGTAGTAGACAATAAGAAAAATGAAAATACTCTAGTAGAATTTAATTTTGACGAAAACAATAACATTTTAATTGATAATATAGAAATTATAGTAAATGAAAATTGTACAGGAACCATCATTGTAAAATACAATACAAAATCTAATATTCAATGTTATCATAATGGAATTATAAAAATATATGCACATAAAAATTCAAATGTAAAAATAATTGTTGTAAATTTATTAAATACAAAATCTAATAATTTCATAAGCATAGAAAATGAGTTAGAAGAAAATGCAAAAGTAGATTATACAATAGTTGATTTTGGAGGCGAAAACAGCATTACAAATTATTATTCTAACCTAAAAGGAGATAGCTCTGAAAATAATATAAATACAATTTATTTAGGAAAAGAAAATCAATTATTTGATATAAACTATATAGCAGAATTAAGAGGAGTTAAGTCAAATATAAATATGGAGGTACAAGGGGCTTTAAATGATAATGCAATAAAGCATTTTAAAGGAACAATAGACTTTAAAAAAGGCTCAAAAAAATCAAAAGGAAATGAAAATGAATTCTGTTTTTTATTATCTGATAAAGCAAAATCTTTAGGACTACCAATGCTATTGTGTTCAGAAGAAGACGTAGAAGGAAACCATGCAAGCTCAGCTGGAAAAATAGGAGAAAAAGAATTATTCTATATTATGAGTAGAGGCTTTAGCTTAAAAGAAGCAATGAAACTAATGGTAAAAGCAAAATTTAACAAAATACTAGAAAGCATAGATAGTGAAGAATTAGTAAATGAGATTGTGTATGAAATAGACAAACGCTTAGATTAATTTCGAAAATAAACTTCGTCTTACGTCGTTAAAATCTAGATTAAAAATCCTCGGCGTACACACGTACGCCTCCGGTATTTTAACTAGATTTTGCCTAGTAATACTTGTTTCTTTTCAAAATTATCAAAAAAAGGGACGGTTCTCAATTCCATAATAAACATATTGCAAACGCTGTAGGGGTCGATGCCCACATCGACCCGCAAATAAATCAAGAAAGGAATTCAAAATGAATATAGAAGAAATAAGAAAAGTGGCTTCGCCAGATGTACAGGTTGCTTCGCAACCGCACGAATCAAGGAAACTTAACCTTGTTGCTCCGGAAAAATCTAGTGATTTTTCCTATGCAATTAAAAAAGATTTTCCAATGTTTAAAAATAAAAATATAACATATTTAGATAGTGGCGCTACAACACAAAAACCAATACAAGTAATAAATGCAATAAATGAATTCTATGAAAAGTACAATGCAAATCCACATAGAGGGGCATATTCTTTAAGTGTTGAAGCAACTAATGTGTATGAAGAAACTAGAGAAAAAATTGCAAAGTTTATAAATGCAAAACACAAAGAAGAAATTATATTTTCAAAAAATGCAACAGAGAGCTTAAATTTACTTGCATATTCTTATGGTATGGAATACTTAAATAAAAATGACGAAATAGTTATTTCCATTATGGAGCATCATTCAAACTTAGTTCCTTGGCAAAAAGTTGCAAAGACTACTGGTGCGAAATTAAATTATATGTATATAAATAACGAATTTGAAATATCAGATGAAGAAATAAAAAATAAAATTACAGATAAAACAAAAATAGTTGGAATTACTCATGTTTCAAATGTTTTAGGTACTATAAACAATATAGAAAAAATAATAAAACAAGCACATAAGGTTGGTGCAATAGTCATTGTTGATGCATCACAAAGTATACCTCATATGAAAATTGATGTACAAGATTTAGATGTAGATTTTTTGGTATTTTCAGGACATAAAATGTTAGCACCATTAGGGATAGGAGTACTATATGGAAAGAAAGAATTATTAAATAAAATGACTCCTTTTTTAATGGGTGGAGATATGATAGAATATGTATATGAGGATAAAACAACTTTTGCTCCACTTCCAAATAAATTTGAGGCAGGAACACAAAATGTAGAAGGAGTAATAGGACTAGGTGCAGCAATACATTATATTGAACATATAGGATATGATAATATTAAAAAAATAGAAAAAGAAGTAGTTTCTTATGCTACACAAGAACTAAAAAAATTAGATTATATAGAGTTATACTTAACACCAAACAGTAAAAATCATTCTGGAGTCATTTCATTTAATATAAAAGGTGTTCACCCACATGATGTAGCAAGTATATTAGATGCAAATGGAGTTTGTGTTCGCTCACGGAAATCATTGTGCACAACCACTTATGAGGTATTTAGGAATTGACTCTACTTGTAGAGCAAGCTTTTATTTCTACAACACAAAAGAAGATGTAGATAGGTTGATTGGCGGATTAAATAAAGCATATGATATGTTCAAGAAATATATCAATATGTAGGGAACTAGACCAACGTCGTTCCGCAGACACCACTGTGCCTTTGTTATGTAAAATATATAAAAATGTATGGGTCGGTCTTGACCGACCCGGATGAAAGGATAAAGCATGGAAGATTTAACAGATGTATATAATGAATTAATAATGGAACACAGCATGAATTCATACAATAAAAAGAAACTAGACAATGCAACTTGTTCAGAAATTGGACATAATCCAAATTGTGGAGATGAAATAACATTAGAAATAAAACTAAATGGAAATACAATAGAGGATATGGCATTTTCCGGACACGGTTGCGCAATTTCTCAAAGCTCAACATCAATAATGATAGATACTCTAAAAGGAAAAACAATTGAAGAAGCAAAAGAAATAATAAAAACATTTATTGGTATGATAAAAAGAGAAATTACAGACGAAGAAGAATTAAAAAAACTAGAAGATGCAATAGCTTTTAAAAATGTATCAAATATGCCTGCAAGGGTTAAGTGTGCGCTTCTTGCATGGCACACGATAGAAGGTATGTTGGAAAAATAAATTGTAGGGGCGGACGGAAGATTATCTACGAAGAAGGTGCCGAGTGAATAGTTAATAATGAATAGTGAATAATCATCGTAGGGGCTGGCGTCCTCGACAGCCCGCCTTACAAAGAAGCACATAAAAACGTAGGGGCGAGCATTGCTCGTCCGTGCTCCGAAGGCATACTAAAAAGAAAGGATAAAAAAATGGAGAATAAAAAGGTATTAATCGGTATGAGTGGTGGTGTAGATAGCAGTGTATCAGCACTTTTATTACAAGACCAAGGCTACGAGGTAATAGGAACAACATTAGAATTATTTACAGGCAGTAGCTGTTGTAATACAAACACATATATAGATGCAAAAAATGTATGTAATTCTATAGGTATACCACACTTTACATATAATTATAAAAATGAATTTAAAAAATATGTTATAGGAGATTTTATAGAATGTTATTCAAATTGTAAAACTCCAAACCCTTGTATAGAATGTAACAAATATATGAAATTTGGACTTATGTATGAAAAAGCTAAAGCTTTAGGATGTAACTATATTGCAACTGGTCATTATGCAAAAACAGAGTATAACAAAAACTACAAAAGATGGGTACTAAAAAAATCAAATGCTGGAAAAAAAGACCAAAGCTATGTTTTATGGAGCATACCAAAAGATTTAATTGAGCACGTTTTATTTCCATTAGCTGAATTTGAGAATAAAGAACAAATAAGGGAAATTGCAAGAAAGCGTAACTTAAAAGTAGCAAATAAGCCAGATAGTGAGGATATTTGCTTTGTGCCAGATGGAAACTATAAAAGATTTTTAGAAGAAAATTCTTGTTTAAAACCTAAAATTGGAAACATAGTAAATTCAAAAGGAGAAATTTTAGGAAAACATACAGGACTTTATAATTATACAATAGGGCAAAGAAAAGGTCTTGGAATTTCTAATGCAGTGCCTTTATTTGTACTTGGCTTTAACAAAGAAAAAAATGAGGTAATAGTTGGAGAAGAAGTTGAATTATATAAAAAAGAAATTATAGTTACAGATATAAACCTATTATTAGTAGATAAAATAGATAGAGAAACAGAAGTACTAGTAAAAACAAGATACTCAAGCAATGAGGCAAAAGCAAAAATAACACAAATAGATAACTACATAAAAGTAGTATTTGACGAACCACAAAGAGCAGTAACACCGGGACAATCTGCAGTATTTTATATAGATGACATAGTTCTTGGTGGAGGAAAAATTAGTTGTGCAATGTAAGCGGGGTGCGTAAAAAATACTATAACACATCCATCCCCTTTGCCAATTATTTATTCTCTACTCGATTTTGGTACATATTCTATTATATCACTAACTTTACAATTTAAAGCATAGCAGATTTTTGCAAGAACTTCAAAATCAATTCTTGATGAGGTATTATCTCTTAAGGCTTGAACTGTTTGGAATCTAATGTTAGCTTTTGTATTCAATTGATAAGTTGATATATTTTTGATTTTCATTAGTTTATCTAAGTTAACTTTAATAGAGCCGTATTCTATTTCCTGAACAATAGGATTAATATTTTCTTTTGACATAATATACCCCTTTTTACTGTATTTATAAGAATTGTAATATAAACACTACTTTATTGTAATATATTAACAAGTACTACTTTACAAACAGGAAAACTTGTATTATACTATAAATATAAATTTGTAATATTATGTTAAAAAATGGAGGGGGTACAAATGCTAAAAAATAAAGTATTTATTGTGATATTAATAGTTTTAATATCAATATGTTCTTTTAATTTTAATTCATATGCTGTAAGTGGTGATACAACTACTATAGAACCACAACAATTAGAAATATCATTTAATCATTATGCGAAAGGAGATAAAGTAGTATTAACTGATCTAACGAGCGTTGTAATTGGGCAAACTTATCAATTATATGCATTTATTAAACAAGGTAATAGCGAAGAAAATTCAGAAAATCAATCTGGCTTGAATTGGTATGTTAAAGAAATTGACTTAAATGGACTAACTTGGTCAAGCAGTGATAGTAGTATTGCAACAGTTGATAATAATGGTAAAGTAACAGGAATAAAAAATGGGTATGTAACGATTACTGCTAGTATTCCTTCTGGATATACTGCCACAAAGCAAATTGAAGTAGTAAGAGGTTACGATCCTGAAGCACCTCATATTTCAATAATTGATAAACAGGAATCATCTTTTTTAGGAAGACCTGTAATAGTAGGAGGTCTTAGAAGATTTTATATAGAATTTGAAAATATACCAGATGCAGAAAAAAATAATATAAAAGTAACCATAGCAGATAGTAGTATTGCAAAAGTGCAAGATATAAAAATAGATAATTCTCAAACTTATGTAGAAATAGAAGGGTTAAAAGAGGGAAGTAGTAGAATAGAAGCTACTTTAAATTATAAAGGAAAGACTTATTTTGCCGCTCATACTTTTAGTGTTTACAATTCATTATTTAAACTAGTTATTTCAGGTGATTTTGATCATGGTAGCATACTAGAGAATAACACTCATCAATTATTTACATCTTTATACTATTACGATGGACATACAATGCCAGAAAAACCACTACGATGGACAATTGAATGGTCAAGTAGCAACGAAAATGTAGTAAAAGTAGTAGAACTTGATCAAGATGGATGGAATCCAGTAATAAGAGCAATGGGAGAAGGAAAGGCTGTTATAACGGCAAAAGTAAATTGTGAAGACGAAATTATTACAGCAACATATGATATAGAAGTAAAAGGTAAAATAGAAATTGTTCCGGAAAAGGATATTAGTAGTATAAAAGTAAACGATACAGTTAAATTAAATGTGATTTACACTCCTGCAACAACAGAAACAAATAAACCTTGGCACGCCGTATGGTCAAGTAGTAATGAAAAAGTTGCAAAAGTTGATAATAATGGATTAGTTACAGCAATAGGGGAAGGAGAGGCTGTTATATATGCAGAATTAATGTCAACTGACGAATTTTTGGCTACAGCGACGTATAGCATAAAAGTAGAACCAGCAGAAAAAGTTATTGAAAATCCAACGAAAACTCCGAATAATTCACAAGAAGAAAAGTTACCACAAACAGGTTTGAATGAAATATCTGGAATATTATTAATAATTATTATAGGAATATCAATATTTACATATATAAAATACAGAAAATATAAAAATATTTTTTAGAGAGGGGAGTAATTTATTTTGAAAAAATCAAGCAAAGTGATTTTAATATTATTAGTTGTAGTAGTGCTATTAATAATAGGAATTGAAACATTTTTTATAATTAAAAATCAAAATGATGCAAATCAAAAAATTGAAAATCTTGAAAAACAAATACAAAATTCTAATAAAATAGAAATAAGCAAAGATGACAAAGTAGGAAATAATATAAACGAAATTAAAGAAAACGCAGACGCTAACAGTAACAAAAATTATGAAGAAAACGCAGACACTAATAATAACGAAAATTATGAAGAAAATAACAAAGATTATTATAGTAAATATTTTGGAGCTTGGAAAGACTATAATAATGGAGAGAGTACACTTGAAGTGTTAAATATTGGGAATAACTTATTCACATTCTCTTGGATTCAATATAGAATAGCAAGGATGGATTATGTTACAATACCTATGAAAAATAATAAAGCTGTATTTTACTATCAAGGATATAATGACAAAAATTATAATGCAAAACAAGATGACGGAGAACATTACTATCGAAAAGCAACTATACAATTAAATAATGATAATATAGTTATGAGAATAGAAAATATTTCTGATTTAGAATATGATATTGAATTAGAAAGAGACTTTATTGGCAGTGAATACATAGATGAAGCTACATATGTTTATAAAATTAAATAACTATTATAAAGCAAAAACTTCAACTCGTATAGAGTTGAAGTTTTTTAGAGTTTCTGTTATAGAGAAACCATATAATTTGGTCAGTTGTCAAAACAATGACTGGTGTGGATAACAATGAGTGGTTTCAAGTTCAAGTTGAGCCATTTTTTCACGAGTGCTATCCAAAATTCCACGAGCTAAACTATAATAAGTTTCGTCGGAACGTATTGAATCGCACAACTTTTCAAGATTACCTTGATAGGAATAGGACATAGCCCTCAAGGTTTTAGTTAGAACATCATAGAATGTAGCATTATCCCTTGCTATGTAGTCGTTTCCTTTACTGATACCAGTAATAATTCCATCAAGAACTAGTACGCTGTCAGAAGAGAATATTGGTTCACATGAAAAACTTTGCCTTACTGTGTTAGATGTAGAACTACCTTCCTCTTTGAAACGAAATAGGGTGTTCCATTTTCTTGCCGTTTCTTTACGGATACCATCTGCAATTTTAAAGCAAATTTTGTCATTTTCTATTGCGTCATAGAGTTCCATAAATTCTTTCGGTCTCATTTCAACAAAATTCATTAAAAATGATGTTATTGTTGAAATAAATTCAGGATCTTTCCTGTTGACTTGATTGCCATTGTAAATTGTGACAACAATTCCATTCTTAAGACCTACACGATGGAGGTTAGCCGTACCGTAGTAGTCAAGTTCTTCTGTTGTAAATGGGGTTACTTGCTCACTCATAAGTGCTTTAATATCCTCTAAAGGATAAAATCTCTTGTCCATATGCAAGTCATAGACATTTTTTGCCAGTTTGAGTGCCTCCTCATCATCTGTCAAGCTGAAAAAAAGTTCGTTGAATTTGTGGGGGCGATGCTCTGCATGATTGATCATAAAAGACTCGAGTGTAGACAGAAAACTTTTTGAATTGGCAATACCTCGTTTTAAGATAACCGTTTCCTTGTTAGTGTCTACAAATCTGATTTGGGTAACTCGTCCACTGTCAGTTACAATGGACAAGCCATTCCGTGCGCCATAGTCGTAAAATTCTGACATAATCTTATCTCCTAGATAAACATCAAAAATATTTAAACTCACCAGTTTTGCAACAGATTAATTCTAATCCGTTTTATTAGTATAATAACCCAAATAACGGATTATTAGCTGATAGCTGACCTCTAACAACTAATATATTGCACTTAGCAAAACTATTTATTATAATAGCACAGATTTATGTAAAATGCAATAAAACTGGGAATTATCAAGCAATTTTTAAAAATTTATATTGCAAACATTTGTACTATATGATATAATGTAAAACATATAAAAAGGGGCCTTAAAATATTATTGAATGGAGGTTCTTGTTATGAACAAAGAAAAAAATGAAATAATAGATTTAGTAATGAATTTTTTAAATGAAGACTAGTTGTGAAGCATAGTAAATAATGATATAATTTTAAGAATAAATAATTTAGGGAGCTAAAAAAATGGAAACAATAAAATATGTAGAATATACTAATATATATTTAGAAGAGATAAATGAGTTTATTAATGAAAGTATGCACAAATTCATTAATAGACCTTATAAGGTAAGAGAAGATGTTTCTAATATTAAAGAACACTACATTAAAAATGGTGGGAACTTCTGGATTGCTATTGATACAATTTCTAACAAAATCATAGGAACAATTGGACTAGAAAAGAGAGAAGATGTAGGTATAGTAAGAAGATTTTATGTTCAAGAAGACTATCAAAATAAAAAAATTGGTACAAACTTATATCAAATATTAGAAACATACAGCATAGAAGTTGGAATAAAAACATTATATTTAGCATGTGGAAATGTACTAGAAAAAGCACATAGATTTTATTTTAATAATGGATATAAACAAATAGAAAAATTGGAAATAGATATGCATATAGGAGAAAATGACGATTTATTTAAAAAAGCATTATAGGAGGAAATATGTTTAAATTACATTCAGAATATAAGCCGACAGGCGACCAACCACAAGCAATTGAATATTTATCTAAAGGAATAGAAGAGGGTAAGAAATTCCAAACACTTCTAGGAGTTACAGGCTCACGGAAAAACTTTTACAATAGCTAATGTAATAGAAAAAGTGCAAAAACCAACACTAGTTTTAGCACATAATAAAACATTAGCAGGACAACTTTATTCCGAATTCAAAGAGTTCTTTCCAGAAAATCAAGTTGAATATTTTGTTTCTTATTATGATTATTACCAACCGGAAGCGTATATAGCAAAGTCAGATACTTATATAGAAAAGGACGCATCTATAAATGATGAAATAGACAAGCTACGTCACTCTGCAACAGCAGCATTGTTTGAAACAAAAAACGTAATAGTAGTAGCTTCTGTTTCTTGCATATATGGTTTAGGAGACCCTATAGATTACGAAAACTTAATAATATCTTTGCGTCCGGGAATGGAAAAATCAAGAGATGAAGTATTAAAAAAGCTAGTAAAAATGCAATATTCAAGAAACGAAATGGATTTTAAAAGAGGAACCTTTAGAGCAAAAGGAGATATAGTTGAAATTTATCCGTCTGGTGAAAATGAAAAAGCAATAAGAGTAGAGTTTTTTGGAGACGAAATAGATAAAATATCTGAAATAAATCCATTAACAGGAAAAGCTATTGGACTAAGAAATCATGTTATGATATTTCCAAATTCACACTATGTTACAACAGACGATAAAAGGGATAAGGCAATAGAAACTATAGAAAAAGAAATGGAAGAAAGAGTAGCATACTTTAAATCTCAAAACAAATATATTGAAGCTCAAAGAATAGAGGAAAGAACAAATTTCGATATTGAAATGTTAAAAGAAACTGGATTTTGTCAAGGCATAGAAAACTATTCAAGACACATTAGTGGTAGACCTGCTGGAAGTGCACCTTATACATTATTTGATTATTTTCCAGACGACTTTTTGCTTGTAGTAGATGAGTCACACGTTACACTTCCACAAGTTAGAGGAATGTATAATGGAGATAGAGCAAGAAAAGATTCACTTGTAAATTATGGTTTTAGATTACCTTCTGCATATGACAATAGACCTTTAAAATTTGAAGAATTTGAAGAAAGAATTAATCAATGTATATTTGTTAGTGCAACACCAGCAGACTATGAAAAAGAGCATTCTAAAGGAGAGGTAGTAGAGCAAATTATAAGACCAACAGGACTTTTAGACCCTAAAATTGAAGTAAAGCCAATAGAAAATCAGGTTGATGACTTAATAATAGAAATAAGAAAAAGAGTAGAAAAAAATGAAAGAGTATTAGTTACAACTCTAACAAAGAAAATGGCGGAAGATTTAACAGCATATTTAAAAAATATAGATATAAAAGTAAACTATATGCATTCAGATATAAAAGCATTAGAAAGAATGGAAATAATAAGAAATTTAAGACTTGGAGAATTTGATGTATTAGTTCGGAATTAATCTTTTAAGAGAGGGACTAGATATACCAGAGGTGTCTTTAGTTGCAATACTAGATGCAGATAAAGAAGGGTTCTTACGTTCTGAAAGGTCACTAATTCAAACAATAGGACGTGCTGCAAGGAATTCAGATGGTAAAGTTATAATGTATGCAGACGAACTAACAGAATCAATGGAAAAAGCAATAACAGAAACAAATAGAAGAAGACAAATTCAAGAGGAATACAATAAGGAGCATAATATAACACCTAAAACAATTAAGAAATCAATAAGAGATGTAATAAAAGCAACAGTTGTAGAAGATATCGGAGCAAAATACGATATAGATAAAAACGAGTCTATAGAAGATATAATAAATAAATTAACAGACGAAATGTTAAAATGTGCAACACAAATGGAATTTGAAAAGGCGGCAGAATTAAGGGATAAGATTAAAGAACTAGAAGGTCTAATTTAAAAAATAATCAGCATCTTGCGTCGTTATTTTAAATCAAAAAATGCTCAATGTACCAACGTACACTTCCGCTTTTTTGATTTAAAATGCCTAGCAATATACTAATTCTTTTTTAAATTATATTAAAAACGTAAAAATTGTAGGGGCGAGCATTGCTCGTCCGTACTCCAAGGAGGAGAATAAATTATGGAGAAAATACTTGTAGCAACAACAAACAAAGGAAAACTACGTGAAATAAAAGAAATATTAACAGATTTTGAAATAGTGTCTTTAGAAGATATAAACTGCAAAATAGATGTGTTAGAAGATGGCAAAACTTTTAAAGAAAATGCACTTAAAAAAGCAATAGAAATATCAAAGGCAACAAATATGAATTGTATAGCAGACGATAGCGGACTATGTATAGACGAATTTGACGGTTGGCCAGGAGTAATAACAGATAGATTTCTAGGAGAAGGTGTAACTTGGGAAGAAAAAAATGAGTACATATTAAATAAAATGAAGGATTTACCAAAAGAAAAAAGAATAGCTAGACATTGTGTAAGTATAGCTTATGTAGAGTTATCAGGTAAAGAAATAGTAGTACAAGCAGAAAATATAGGACACATTGCAGATGCCCCAAGGGGAGAAAATGGATTTGGATTTGATGTAATATTTGAACTAGAAGATGGAAGGACGCAGGCAGAATTATCAGCAGATGAAAAAAACACAATTAGCAGTAGACGTAAGGCATTAGAAATGCTAAAAGAAAGGTTAGGTTAAAACATATGAAAAAAATAATAGCTGTACTTTTAACATTTTTCCTAATAATAGGTGCTATATTTGTAGCTTTGGGAAATGTTAACAAAAACAATCAACAAACGGAAAAAATAACAATTGTAACATCTCTATTTCCAGAATATGACTTTGTAAAACAAATTGGAAAAGACAAGGTAGATGTAAAGATTTTACTTCCACCCGGAACCGAAAGCCATACTTATGAGCCAACCCCAAAAGATATTGTAAGTATAAATGAGGCAGATATGTTTATATATACAAGTAATCAGATGGAGCCTTGGGCAGAAAAAATTGCAGAAAGCATAGATTCAAAAGATACTATCATTTTACAAGCAGGACAAGATATAAATTTAATAGAAATAGAACATGACCATGAAGAAGCAAAAGACCATGACGAACATACAGCTGATGCACATATATGGTTAAATCCTAATAATGCAATAAAAATGATAGAAAATATAACAGACAAGCTTTGCACCATTTCACCAGAAAATGCAGAGTATTTTAGAAATAACGCAAATGCGTATATAGAAGAATTAAAAAAACTAGACACAGAAATAGAAGAAACAGTTAAAAACTCAAAAAGAAACAAATTAGTTTTTGGAGGGGAATTCGCATATATTTATTTTTTAGATAGATACAATTTGGAATATGCAACAGCATATCAAGGATGTGGAGAAGGTGCGGAGCCAAGTGCTAAACAAATAAAAGAAATAATAGATACTATAAATAATGAAGAAATTCCAATAATATTCTATCAAGAATTGTCTGAAGGAAAAATTGCAAAAATGATAGCAGATGAAACAAATTCACAAACTCTTGTATTTCATACAGCACATAATGTAACAAGTAGCGAGTTAGAAAATGGAGCAACTTATGTATCTATAATGAGAGAGAACTTAGAAAATATAAAACAAGCATTAAATTAAAAAAGAGGAGCCAAATGGCTCCTCTAATCACGAATTGAATTTTCGTGTGGGCGTGGACTTAAGCACAAGGCTGTCCGTCTGGCATTATATCATATTCGATGCTCTCAACCTTACAGTCATATTTGTAATCAGCATGATGACCGCACAGAGATTTTTTAAAGGTTAAAGGCTCTCCTATGACGCAATGTATGCTAGATATCTTAACATCATTCGTGTCACGTTCACTATTTGGAATATCCGCATAGTAAAGTGCCTCATCGTTAGGACCACAGACTCTCATGAAGTAGAATACTGCACCATCCTCCATATAAACTTTCATCCGATTGTGTTCACCCATATTTTATTCCTCCTAAATTATTAGTAGTTAAAACTAGTTGCCTCACCTTGAGGAAATAAAAAAGTTTTAACATTAATATAATAACATAATATTGCCTAAATATCAACAGTTGTCAGTGGTATTTATATACTTTGTGAGGCACGCGTGCCTATATACAATTTTAGTAAATTGCAAAAATTGACAAGTACAGTTATTAAACATATAATATATATAATTTTTTTCTAAGATTTTAATTCTATAAATATTTCCAAAATTGAGGTGGTAAATTTGAATATACTAGAGCTTATATACCCAAAAACTTGTGGTATGTGTGAAGAAATATCAAATTCATATTTATGTAGTAAATGTAAATTAAAAATAAAGAATTTACTAAAATTAAATACTACTAAATATAAAGATAAATGCTTTAATTCTCATACTTACTTATTCAAGTATGAAGAAGGAATTAGAGACAAATTATTGAAATATAAATTTAGAGATTATTCATATTTATATAAATTTTTTTCAGAAATTATAATAAATAATTGTAATTTGAAAAATAACTATGATATAATACTTCCAGTTCCAATACATAAAAAAAGGAAATCTAAAAGAGGGTATAATCAATCTGAATTAATTTCAAAAGAAATTTCTAAAAATATAAATGTAGAGTACAGTAAAGATGTATTAATAAAAACAGTTGATACTGTACCACAAAGCACTTTAAATCAGCACCAAAGGGAAAAGAATGTGTTAGGAATATATAAAGTAATAAATTCACAAATAATAAAAGACAAAAATATATTGTTAATAGACGATATATATACAACTGGCAGTACAGTAAATGAATGTTCTAAAGTTTTAAAACAAAACGGAGCAAAATTAGTAGACGTGTTAACAATAGCAAAAGATTAACAGGTGAAATGAATTGCAAACGCTGTAGGGGCATCGCTTGCCTAACGGCAAGAGTGAAGAGTTAATAATTAATAGTGAATAATTATCTGTAGGGGCGATTTTAATCGCCTGTGCTACGAAGCGGGTGCTTAGTGAATAATGAATAGTGAAGAGTACAAAATTTGCTTCACAAATTTTGAAGGAGGATGTAAAAATGGAAGAAACAATTGCTATAGTTATGGCGGCAGGAAAAGGAACTAGAATGAAATCTAAAAAATCAAAATTAGTACATCAAATTTATGGAAAAGAGCTTGTAAAAAGAGCTGTAGAAAATGCAAGAAAAGCTGGTATAAATGATGTTATAACAGTTGTAGGATATCAAAAAGAACAAGTGCAAGCAGTTTTAGGAGATACTGTAAAATACGCTATACAAGAAGAAATGCTTGGAACTGGTCATGCAGTAATGCAAGCAAAAAAATATCTAAAAGGAAAAAAAGGAAAAGTTGTAATACTAAGTGGAGATGTTCCTATATTAAGACCTACAACAATACAGTCTTTAGTAGAAAAAAGTATAGAAAGAAAAGAATATGCTACTCTTCTAACTGCTATATATGATAATCCATCTGGATATGGAAGAATTATTCGTGACGAAGGTGGAAATGTAAAAGCAATAATAGAAGATAAAGATGCAACAGAAATGCAAAAAGAAATAAAAGAAATAAATGCAGGAATTTATTGCTTTGATATAAAGGAATTATTGGATGCATTAGATTCAATTACATCAGACAATGCGCAAGGAGAATACTATTTAACAGATGTTATTAAGATAATGAATGATAAAGGCTTAAAAACAGGTGCAGTTATAGTAGAAGATAATACAGAAATATTAGGTGTAAATGATAAAGTTCAACTAGAGTTATTAACAAGAGTGTTAAGAGTAAGAATTAATACTGAACATATGAGAAATGGTGTGACAATAGAAGATATAAATACAACCTACATATACGACGATGTAGAAATAGGAGCGGATACAGTAATTCATCCAAATACTACAATAAAATCAGGAGTAAAAATAGGAGAAGACTGTGAAATAGGACCAAATGCTTATATAAGAGAAGGATGCGATTTGGCAAATAAAGTAAAGATAGGAAGCTTTGTAGAAATTAAAAAAGCAAAAATTGCAGAAGGAACAAAAGTGCCTCATTTATCATACATGGGAGATTGTGAAATAGGCTCAAAAACAAATATTGGATGTGGTACAATTACTTGCAACTATGATGGATTTAATAAGAGTAAAACTATAATAGGAGATAATTCTTTTATAGGCTCAAACACAAATTTAGTAGCACCAGTAACATTGGGCAACAATACATTTGTGGCTGCAGGTTCAACAATAACAGATGATGTACCAGATTATGCATTAGCAATAGCAAGACAAAGACAAACAAACAAAGAAGACTGGAATAGGAAAGATTAAAGAAAAAAAGAAATGTTGACAAAGGGGACGGAGCATTTTGGCAATTTTAAAATTGCCAAAATGCTCCGTCCCCTTTGTCAACATTTCTTTTTACAATCTACATTTGTTGTTCGCCAGGTATAAAGTAATCAACTATACCATAAATTATTGCACCAATAATTGCTGCCATCCAAGATATTGTATATCCTGCAACGAAGTATTGAGTTACATATAATACTACTACAGATAATACGAAACCAACAAAACCTTTTCCAAATGGACTAGCATGTAATCCAGTAAATTTAACAATTAGATAATCTATAATTGTAAGAACAACGGCTGCTATTGCTAAAGCCCAAAAGTTGCTTATTTCAAAACCTGGAGTAAAAAATGCAGTAATAGCTAAAACTACACCAGCAGCTACTAATCTTCCAATTATTTGCCAAGCTGTACTAACACCAGAATTAGTATTTGTTGATGTTTGATTATTGTCGCTCATAATGAAACCTCCTTTTTAAATATATATATTTAAAAAAATTGCTTTTTCAAGTAAGTGTTTTCAAAAATATTATTAACAGAAATAAAAAAAATATTCTAAAACAATGTATATTTTTATTAAAAAAACAAAAAAATATATAAAAGAAAGTTTTAAAATATATTCGATTTTTAAATAAAATATATTAAATTTTCAAAAATGCTCGTTCAAGCTAATTTTCGTAGAAATTCTAAATTTATTTTATGGCACCGATCCTAGGCAAGCGTGAACTCTTTCCATAAAATAAATATAAGAATTTCTAACTTCAAATTACTTTCAATGCGCTTTTTTTAATTTAATATATTTTATTCTAAAAATTATAATAAGGAGTTTTTTATGTTAGCTACACTTATAAGAACAATAATAATATACATATTAGTACTACTAACGATGCGACTAATGGGGAAAAGAGAAATTGGACAGCTTCAACCATTTGAACTTGCAATAGCAATAATGATAGCAGATTTAGCTTCTGTTCCAATGTCTGATACAGGAATACCAATATTTAACGGAATTATACCAATAATAGGATTACTTATAATGCAAATGCTAATATCTTTTATAAATATGAGAAGTCTGGTTTTAAGAAGCATTATATCAGGGAAACCTACAATATTGATATATAGAGGTAAGATAGACGAAAAATCATTAAAAAAAGAAAAAATAACATTAAATGAATTGCAAGAAAGATTAAGACAAAATGGAACATTTTCATTAGGAGATGTAGAGTATGCGATATTAGAAACAAGTGGACAATTAACAGTGATACAAAAACCAGAAAAAAGAACAGTTATACCAGAAGATTTACAAATTACTCCTGAGTATGAAGGACTGCCTTATGATTTAGTTTTAGATGGGAAAGTAATGTCAGATAATTTGCAAGTAATTGGAAAAGATTATAATTGGTTAAAAAAACAAGTAGAAAAGTTTAAGATAAAGCCAGAAGAAGCGCTAATTGTAACATATGATGGGAAGGGACAAATATTCTGCCAAAAGAAAGAATAATTATATATAAAGTCAATTATAATATAAGGAGATATATTATGAAGGAAATATTAATTATAGTAATTTCTATATTAATCGTAATTGTTGGAGCAAACATATCACAAGGCTATTTAAATCAAACTAGTGATGAGCTAACTAACGATATAGAAATATTAAGAGAAGAAATAAAAAAGGCTCAGAATTCTGAGCAAAATAATAGTGAAGAGTTAGCTAAAGATATATATGATAAATGGGAAAAAATAGAAAAGAATTGGTCTATAATGGTAATGCATAACGAATTAGACTTAATAGAATTGGCAATAGTAAGTATGAAAACTTGCATAGAAGAAAATGAATATAGTGAAGCAATAAAAGAACTTGAAAAATCTAGTTACTTATTAGAACATATAAAAGATAGAGAAAAATTAGCACTAAAGAACATACTTTAGTTAAAGTTTACTAAATTTTCCATTCCATATAATCCATTTTGCTTATTAATAATAAATTCACTAGCTTTAATTGCGCCAATTGCAAATATTTTTCTAGAAGAAACTGTATGTGTGATTTCAAAACTTTCATTATCTCCTAAAAATAATACAGTATGTTTGCCAACTTCTGTTCCACCTCTTACAGAGTGGATGCCAATTTCATTTGATTTTCTTCTTTCTCTAGAGCTAGTTCTATCATATGTATATGTCATACTATCATTTAGGGAAGAATTTATAGAATCTGCAAGCATTAATGCTGTACCGCTTGGTGCGTCAATTTTGTTTTTATGATGTGTTTCTATAATTTCAATATCGCAATCGGTTAATAATTTAGAGAGTTTAGAAACTAAAATATTCATAATATTAATTTCTAAAGACATATTAGAAGACTTAAAAATAGGAATAGATTTTGAAGCTTCTTGTAGTACATATAATTGCTCATTTGAAAATCCCGTAGTTGCTATAACTATGGGGATCTTTTTTGAAACTGCATAATTTAGAATATTAATACTAGCAGTTGGAACAGAAAAATCTATTATAATATCTGGAGTTTCTATAATGCTATTAGTATCTGTATAAACTGGAAAATCATTGTCTCCACTATCAATTCTATCAAAACCACAAATAATAGAAAAATTTTCGATATTATCTATGTACTTTTTAATTTCTTTTCCCATATTTCCATTACATCCATTTAATAAAACATTAATCATAAGCTTTTCCTTTCAATAAAATATATTTTGAAAATTATGAAAATATGCATTAAATGTATTTTGATAATTACAAAAATAATATAGGAATTAATATATATGAGTTTAGAAGAAATGATATTAAATAAGATATATATATAATTTTTTAAATTCACTCCCAACTGCATAACAGACTGTATGCCGAAATTTACTTTCGTAATTTCTTCTACAGTCTGTAATTTGTCGGTCCCCACATCCGTTCGTTTAAAAATTATATATATATCTTATTTTAATTTTATTAAAATAGTGTGGAAAAGAAACAAGTATTGTTATACAATTTTAAAGATTACTAAACTTAAGAATACATATGCATACCTATATGCTTTTTGTAGCTTACGATTTTCTTTATAATGTTCATAAGACTCCTTAATTGCACAAAACTTATCTACGCAAGAAACTATAAAGCTTTCTTTATATTTAGGAAGAACAATAGTTAATGGCCACATATGCTTTAAAATAATATCTTGTTCTTTTTTAGATAAAACAAATAATTTGCTTGAATTATTTAGAGCAATTCTTGGGTGTCTAAAGCCATGCCAGCCTTTTCTGTCTCCAGTCTTCCTTCTCCAGTCATATAAAAATAAGTCATGAAGCATGCCAGCACGGGCGGCAGCTTCATAGTCTAAGTTAAGTTTTCTACAAATTAAATAACTATAAAAAGCAACATTTTTGCAGTGTTCAAAACAACTTGTGTCATAATGTTGTCTAAAGTTTTTCATAAGATTTACTGTATCATTGTTTACTATATCTGTAATTGTTAAATTAAATTCATCTATAATATTTTCATCTTTTTTCATATGCATCTATCCTAAAAATAATTTATTATTTTAATAACAAGGCTAAGTTTCCTTAAGTACTATAAATTAATTATATCACAAAAATTAATTTGTAAACTATAAAATATTAAATTTTCTCATTTCTCTGAATAATTTTTCTTTGTTTAAACAAGTAAGTTCAACTAAAGGTAATCTTGGAATTCCTACATTAAAGTTCATTTCATTAAGAGCTGCTTTAACTGGAATTGGATTAACCTCACAAAATAAAGCATTTATTAATGGTATTGCATCTATTTGTAGTTTTATAGATTTATCTATATCACCATTAAAAAAGCTATGAACTATATTACTAGTATATTCAGGCATAATATTAGATAGAACTGAAATAACACCAATTCCACCTAAGGATAGAATAGGTAGTATTTGGTCATCATTTCCAGAGTAAATCTTAAGAGAATCTCCGCATAAGTTTGCAATTTTAGCTACTTGAGAAAGATTACCGTGAAGCCTCTTTAATTGCAACAATATTTTTTATTTTAGATAGTTCTAAACAAGTTTCAGGCGAAATATTAAGGCCAGTTCTGCTAGGTATATTATATAAAATAATAGGTAAATTCACACTACCAGAAATTGCCTTAAAGTGCTCTATTAAACCGGGCTTGAGTAGTTTTATTATAATATGGAGTAACGAGTAAAAGCGCATCTGCTTTAACACTTTCAGCATATTTGCTTAAAAGTATGGCAGATTCTGTGCAATTTCCACCAGTTCCAGCTATAACTGGAACTCTACCATCTACAGTATCAACACAGAACTTTATTGCTTGTTTTTTTTCTTCTAAACTCATTGTAGAGGATTCTCCAGTTGTTCCACAAACTATAATTGCGTCAACCTTATTTTCTATTTGAAATTCAATTAACTTTTTAAACTCAGAAAAATTAATTCCATTATCATCAAACGGAGTTACAATAGCTGTTCCACAGCCTTTAAAGATTATGTTTTTCATATTAACATACACATCCTTCCCATAAAAGAAATAGATATAATATAATATGTTGATATACATAATAAGGTGAAGATAAAAGTTTTAAAAAGAATCAGCATATTGCGTCGTTATTTTTATTCAAAAAATCCTCGGCATACAAACAGTACGCTTCCGGTATTTTAAATAAAAATGCTTGAGCCATATACTAATTCTTTTTAAAACTTTGTGTATAGAAAATAATCAGCATATATAGGAAAGACCAGGCGCATAAGTTTATGCGTCTGGTCTTGGTTTGGCTAAAATTTTGTTTTAAATTAAAAGTCATCAAGTGATTGAGCAGGTCTTATAAGACGACAGCAGTCTTTTTCGGTCATCATAACTTCAGCCGGACGAGGTCTGCCAGTGTAGTTAGAAGACATTGAGTATCCATATGCTCCTGCATTATGGACTACAACAGCATCATTAACTGTAGGGCAATCGACGATTCTTCTTTTGCCCAAAATGTCACCGCTTTCACAGACATTACCACAGATGTTAGCCTGAACCATAATTCCACTAGGATCTCTTTCAATAACTTCGATTTTATGGTATGAACCGTACATAGAAGGGCGTACAAGAGTACCCATTCCAATATCGGTACCAATCCATCTTGTGTCAAATTCTTCCTTTATTGAAGTTACGGTTCCTAAAAGTAAACCTGCCTCGCAAGGAATGAACCTACCGGGTTCGAACTTAAATTCCTTAACACTTGGGTATTCCTCAACGAAGTTCTTAAGAACAGGAACCAACTTCCGATATAAAATATCGAAATTCAAAGGCTCCTCTTCGGGTGCATAAGGAACACCGAAGCCGCCACCTAAATCAACGATGCTCAAATTTTTAAAGTTTCGCTTAATTATGTCTAAAAAAGCGGAAACCCCAGCAACATAATGGTCAATCTTGTCGTTTAAGAAAAGACTGCCCAAATGCTGATGAGCACCTACGATTTCAAGGCTGTAAAGGTCTGCCAATTGAAGAAGTTGCGGCAAGTTAGCCTCTGAAATGCCGAATTTTGTGTCAGGGCCTGAAGTTATAACTTTATGAGAATGTCCAACGCCTACGGTTCCAGGATTAATGCGAACCATAATTTTAGTTCCGTGAGATTTGTGTGCCCAAGTCTCTACCTGAGAAACAGAGTCTAAGCAGATAAGAACGTCTTTGCTTTTAACGAGATCCATCTCTTCTTCACGAATATTGTTGCAAACATACAACAACTCTTTAGGACTAAATCCTGCTTTTAAGTCCAATTTTAGTTCCTTAGGCGACATACAGTCAGCCCAAATTCCATTAGACTTGATTAAGCGCAAAATTTCCACATTGGAATTTGCTTTTGTGGAATAGTGCATATGAACTGCACGGTCGACAGCGTCTGATAAGCGTTTAGCAAAGATACTTAACTGCTGACACCGCTCAACGATTGTGCTCTTGTCATAAACATAGAGCGGACTGCCATAGGTTTTTAATAACCCAAAAACTTGTTCTTCTGTTAAATACATAAAAAAGCCTCCTTATAAAGTAAAAGTTTGTATTTTAGTGTTGCTTTTAACTTTAGCCTCCTTTTAAATTATTTACAAATAATTTGTATAATAAAGCAACCACAAAAATTATACTACACTTTACATAAAATGTAAATAGTGTTGATTTACGAAATATGTCGAAAACTTCTTAAAAATCGGCAAAACTTCTGCTTTTTCTTCGAAGGAAAAAAATGGTAAAAACAGAATAAAACTATATAGAATAATACAAAGGAGGAATTTTTAAGGTGAACGTAAAATACAATACAGAGGACAAGCTCCTTGTTTTAGAGCTAACAGAGGAAATAGACCATCATTCTACAGAAAAAATAAGGAGGAGAGCAGATTATGAAATTCAAAGACATATGCCTAGAAAAGCTATATTTGATTTTAATGGTGTCACTTTTATGGATAGTGCAGGAATAGGAATGGTAATAGGAAGATATAAAATGGTATCAATGCTTGGAGGGAAGGTATCAATGATTAATGTAAAGCCAAGTGTGAAGAAGGTATTTGAAATGTCTGGAATATTGAAGATTATTCCAATAGAAGAATGTGCATAAAATAAAATTTAGAAGAAGTGTAGGGGCACCGTTTGGGGGAATACCCGTGACTTGCGACACCACTGTGCCCTAATTTTTTGTAGGAGGAAGAAGATGAAAGATATAACTGAAAATGAAATGAGCTTAGAGTTTTTAAGCAAGTCAAATAATGAAGCATTTGCAAGGGTTACGGTAGCTGCTTTTGTATCTCAACTAGACCCAACAATAGAAGAACTATCAGATATAAAAACAGCAGTTTCTGAAGCTGTAACAAATTGCATAATACACGGATATGAAGATACACAAGGAATAATAAAAATTAAATGCAAAATTTTTGCGGGAAGTGTACATATAGAAATATCTGATAATGGAAAAGGAATAAAAGATATAGAAGAAGCAAAGGCTCCACTTTTTACAACAAAACCAAATTTAGAAAGGTCTGGAATGGGATTTACTATAATGGAAAGCTTTATGGACGATATGCAAGTAGAATCTATTGTCGGGTTAGGAACAAAAGTTACTATGAAAAAACTAATAAGATGCAAAGACGAGCTATGCACCAATACAACAGAATGAGAGAAATAATTATTGTAGGGATCAAACGGAAGATTATCGTAGGGACGCATGTTTGCGCCCAGTGAATAATGATGTGTAGGGGCGGCGTCCTTAGGCGACCCGTACCTCGAAGGAATACTCTAATAAAACGTAGGGGCTTTGCAAAAGCTCGTCCGTACTTTAAGGGTTTGACCCTAGAGAATAGAGAATAGAGAATAGTGAATAATGAATAGTGAAGAGTACAAAAATCTTCGATTTTTGAGAGGTGTATATATGTATGAAACAAGTGTAGACGATATACTCAAAGCCCAAAACAAAGATATGCAAGCCCTGAATGATATAGTAGAAAAAAACTCTGGACTGGTTTGGAGCATAGTAAAAAGATTTATAGGGCGTGGGTATGAAAAAGAGGACTTATATCAAATTGGTTGCTTAGGATTTGTAAAAGCAATTCAAAGATATGACGTAACTTTCGAAACTAAAATATCTACATATGCAGTACCATACATACTAGGAGAAATAAAAAGATTTATAAGAGATGATGGAATGATAAAAGTAAGTAGAAGTATAAAAGAACTATCGATAAAAATAAGAGAACTACAAAATCAATATAAAGAAAAAGAAGAACTTACAATAAATAAAATGGCAGAAATTTTAGGTGTAACAATAGAAGATATAAATTTGGCACTAGAGGCTACAAGACCAATAGAATCAATTAATGAGGAAAGTTACAATGATGGAGACAAAAATAATGTTTCTAAAATAGAGCAAATAGAAAACAAGAAAGACGAGATGGCAAATATAATAGATAAAATAGCTTTAAAAGATTTAATAGGAAGTTTAAAAGAAAGAGAAAAACAAATAATATTACTTAGGTATTATAGAGGAAAAACTCAAACTCAAGTATCAAAAATGCTTGGAATAACACAAGTTCAGGTTTCAAGAATTGAAAGAAGGGTACTAGATTTTATGAAGCAAAAACTAGCATCATAGAAGTTGAAAAATAATTACAATTTTGGCTATGTCAAATTTCATTTAAAACGCGGTTACATATATCATATATGCGCCCTTGCCTTTTAAATAAAATTTTCCTTGCCAAAATTTAATTCTTTTCCAACTTGTTTTAGTTTGCCATTATAATTACCTATACTAAAATATAATGTATATTACAAACATTGTAGGGAACAGACCAACGTCGTTCCGATTTGTCGTTGTAGGGGCGATTTTAATCGCCCGTTTGTTCGAAGGAGAAAGCATATGAGAAAAATAATAATATATTTATTTTTAATTATTTTATCTGTATTTTTAATTCCCATATTATTTACAATGCAATTTAATATTTCAAATATAAATGTAGCAAATGCAAATGACGTAAATGCAGAACAATCACCTATAGTAGAACAAGCATCTCCAGAAATACAGGAATATAATTACAAAGAATATGGCACAATAAAATTATTCCACGAAAAAACAGGAGAGGTTGAAGAATTAGAAATAGATAAATATTTATATGGTGTAGTTTCAGCAGAAATGCCAGCATATTTTGGATTAGAAGCATTGAAGGCACAAGCAATAGTTGCTAGAACCTATACAATTTATAAAATAATAAATAATCAAGGAAAACACGAAGGAGCAGATATATGTGACAATTCAGCATGTTGTCAAGCATGGATAACTAAAGAGGATAGATTAGCTAGATGGGAAGAAGATGTAAGAGAGGACTATTGGAATAGAATAGTAACTGCAGTTGATAGTACAGCTGGGAAAATAATTACATACGAGGGTAAACCAATAAATGCATTTTTTCATTCTAATAGCGGAGGAGCCACAGAAGTTCCATTAAATGTGTGGGGAGGAAGCGGATATCCATATTTGCAAGTAGTTCAAACTGTTGGAGAAGATGCATATTCACAATATAATTCAGAGGTTGAATTAACAAAAGCAGAAGTAATAGAAAAAATAAAGGCTGTACATAGTGAAATTGAAATTGATTTTTCTCAAGAAAATGCAATTCAAATATTAGAACGTACTGAAAGTGGTAGGATAAGAACTGTTAAATTTGGAAATGTGAATTTATCTGGTGTTGAAGCTAGAACAATTTTTGGGCTCCGTTCTGCTAATTTTACTGTAGAAATATTAGAAGAAAAGATTAAATTTGCAGTAATAGGATATGGACACGGTGTTGGAATGAGCCAAACAGGAGCAGATGCATTAGCAAAGCAAGGTAGCAATTGTGAGGATATTATAAAGCATTTTTATGTGGGAGTGGAGATTATAGATATATGAAAGACTAAAAATTCGCATAACATAAAATTTTGTGTATCGTAGGGAACGACGCCCCCGTCGTTCCGTTAGCTGAACACTTTTTAGTGGCACAGTCTACCTAGAAGAAGACAAAATGATTCATGGTCGAGCTCGTAAAAAATATTATTATAAATGTTTGTGAAATATATAAAATAAATGTATATTTTTCTAAAAAAGGGAAATAATTTAACTAAAGAAAAAGACCGAGAGGTTTGAAAGGAATGATTTTTATGTCAAGAAGAAATTACAGAAGAACAAATAATTTAAAAAAACTAATAATAGCTTCTTTAATAACTTTATTAGTTGCAGTAATAACATTTGTTATTGCATATAATTCATATAATAAAAAAGTAAAAGAAAATTTACAAAATAGTTTGTTAAAGGCTAATGATTTAGCAGATATGATAGCAAATGAAAATTCTGATAATATGTTAGAAGATGCTTCTTCACAAATTGGAAAATCTATAGAAGAAAGTATGAATAATACACCTGAAATAACAGAAAAGGAAACTCCTACACCTATACCAACAGTTATAGCACCAAGTCCAGCACCTACACCAGTTGTAGTAGAAGAACCAATGCCGGTATTTGTAATGCCAGTAGAAGGAGAGATAACAAGGGAATATGCAAAAGAAAACTTACTATTTTCTCAAACTTTAGATGAATGGGTTACACATTTAGGAATAGATATAAAAGCAGAAAAAACAGCAGTAGTAAAGGCTTCAGCTGCAGGAACTGTAACTGCAATTAAAAATGACCCTAGATATGGCTTAACTGTAGTAATAGAACATACAAAAGGATTTAAAACAATATATTCTAATCTTCTAACTGCAGAATATGTAACAATAGGGCAAGCAGTAGAAGCAGGACAAACATTAGGAACAGTAGGAAATACAGCAACATTTGAGATATTAGACGAATATCATTTACATTTTGAAATGTTAGAAAATGAGGAAAATGTAGATCCAAATTTATATTTGAATAAATAAAATTTTATATGCGTAACCAATTAATAAAGGTTACGCTATTTTTATGCATAAGGAAAGTTCGACTTTTTTGTTAATATAATACGAGCGGACACGGGGCCCGCCCCTACAAAAAACATATTGCAAATGCTGTAGGGGCAACTTGCCTTACGGCAAGAATGAATAGTGAATAATGGTACGTAGGGAACGACGCCCTCGTCGTTCCGTTTTCAAAGTTCTGTAATATTTGCAAATTATGTAAAATTATGATAAAATTACTAGTATGAGCAATTTGCTCTAAATTTTAGAAAGCAGGAGGAAAATGGACATGAAAGAAATAACTTTGTGGGTAGATGGAATGAAAATGACTTATTCAGAAGAAGAGCTTGTAGCTATTCTTGAAGAGCATTTAATCGTAACACAAAAAAAGAGAGGTAAATACTTTGACGTAATACCGAGCTCTATTGACCGAAGTCTTTTCCAAGAGAAGAGAACGTATAAGTATCAAGAAGGGACAAGGCAAATTATTCTGGAGGCATTTGACGAAGTAGATAAGCACCCAGAAAAATATGCAAAGCCATTTAAATTTATAATTCCCAAAAAAACGTGGAGTTGTAAAACAGTTGGAGAGCTTAAAAAATTGGCAGAAAAATTGGGAGACCGTATTGCCAATTGGGTTGAATGGGCATTATTTTTGGCACAAAGAATTTCCAATGGAGAGACATGGGTAGATATTTGCAATAAGCCAGATACAGAAAAGAACTATCTACTGATTAAAGGGAAAAACGGTTCATGCAAGGTCGTTGGTGGTTCATTATACGACGGCGAGAATCGTGCGGCGTCAAATATGCGAATTGAAGATTTCCTTGATTACTTCCCTATCACCCTTACTGTGCCGGCGGTTGTTGCGAGGAAGGATTCCTAGTACCCGAAAGAATGGCTAGTTAAAGCCACGACCAAAGCAAAGTAAATGGAGGATGAAACTTTAATAAGTAGCATCCTCCATATTTAATTGAAATACATAATAATTTATGATAAAATAGTTGCAAAACGTAGGGAACGACGCATTCACCGTCTCCTATGGTAAATAACATACACAAAATATATTGCAAAACGTAGGGGCGAGCATTGCTCGTCCGAAAAAAGGAGTGAAACAATGACAATAAAAGAAGCTTTAACTAAAGCAATAAATTTACTTAAAAAATCAAATATAGAAAATCCAATACAACAAGCAAAAATAGTACTTGCGAGTGTATTGCAAAAAGAAAAAGAGTATCTTCTAATAAACGAAAATGAAGTTTTACAAAACGAGGTTTATAATGAATTTATAGAAAAAACCCAAAAGTTACAAAAGGGAATTCCTTTGCAATATATTACACATATACAAGAGTTTATGGGAATGGAGTTTTTTGTAGACGAAAATGTTTTAATACCAAGACCTGACACAGAAATATTAGTAGAAGAAGTGTTAAATTTAATTGGAAAACAAGAAAATTTAAGTGTATTAGATATATGCACAGGAAGTGGAGCAATTGCAGTATCTATTGCAAAAAATACTAATAATTGTAAAGTATATGCAGTTGATATAAGCAAAAGTGCGTTAGAGGTTGCAAAGAAAAATGCAATAAAAAATGAAGTATATGAAAAAATTGAATTTATTAATTCAAATATGTTTGAAAATATAGATATTAATAAAAAATTTGATATAATAGTTTCAAACCCGCCATACATAGAAACAAAAACAATTGATACTTTGGATGTGCAAGTGCAAAATGAACCTAAAATCGCACTAGATGGCGGACTTGACGGGTTAGATTTTTACAGAGATATATTAAAAAACTCAAAAAAATATTTAAAAGAAAATGGGATAATTGCATTGGAGATAGGCTATAACCAAGGAAAAAGCGTTACAGATATATTCAAAACGCAATATGATAATATATATTGTAAAAAAGATTTGGCTGGGAATGATAGGGTAGTTGTGTGCAATGTTAAATTATGATTTACTATGAAATATATATTAAAATAAAACTCCTCGGCTACATTACAAAATATAAGAAATTCTAATTTGATTTTATGGCACCCTTTCACGCCTTGCGCGAACATTTTCCATAAAATCTGCATAAGAATTTCTAAAATTTCTCTATTTGCATTCGGAATTTTATTTTTATATATATTTCATATAACATAAAACATTGCGTATTGTAGGGAACGGCGCCCTCGCCGTTCCCTATGGTAAATAACATACAGAAAGCATATTGCAAACGTTGTAGGGGCGGGCCTTGTGTCCGCCCGTTTTCATAGCTGTACAATATTTGCAAATTATGTAAAACTATGATAAAATTACAACTATGAGCAATTTGCTCTAAATTTTAGAAAGCAGGAGGAAAACGGACATGAAAATAACTTTGCAAGTAAATGGACGGGAAATGACTTTTTCAGAAGAAGAGCTTATAGCTATTCTTGAGGAGCATTTCGGCGACAAAACAAGCAAGACAGAAGCACAAACAACTAAAGGTGTACAGACGGAGGACAAAAAAACCAAACCTACGAAGACACAAGCAAAAGGCAAATACTTTGACGTAATACCGAGCTCTATTGACCGGAGTCTTTTCCAAGAAAAGAGAGAGGATAAAGAGCAAGAATGGACGAGGCAATTTATTCTTGAGGCATTTGACGAAGTAGACAAGCATCCAGAAGAATATGCAAAGCCATTTAAAGTTATGGTTCCAAAAAAAACATGGGAGAGCACAGATCTTCAAGATCTGTACAAATTGGCTAGAAAATTGGGAGACCATGTCGCCAATTGGGTTGAATTGGCATTGGTATGGGCACAAAGAATCTCTAATGGTGATATATGGGAAGATATTATAGATCTTCGCAATAAGCTAGATACAGAAAAAGTATGCTACATACTGTTTAAATGGAAAGATGGGACTTCTAGGATTGCTAACTACAAAGGAATTCACTACATGGAGAATATTGAATGCAGATTTCTCTACATTACCATGCCGTTGGTTGTGTGTTATGAAGAAGACTGCCCACTGCCTGACAGAATGGCTAGTTAAAGCAAAGTAAATGGAGGATGAGACTTTAAATAAGTAGCATCCTCTATATTTAATTGAAACATACAATAATTTATGATAAAATAATTGCAAAATGCAATGGACGACAAATTACGCACCAGCTACTAAAAAAACATATTGCAAACGCTGTAAGGGTCGAGACCTTAATCGACTCACTAATGAATAATGAAAAGTGAATAGTGAAGAGCGAACAGTACAAAAATCTTCGATTTTTGAAAGGAGAAACATATGTCTTTTTCAACAGATTTAAAAGAGGAATTGTTAAATCAAAAGGTATGGGACGCAAAAAGCAGTATGAAGCAAAGTGAGCAAATAGACAGAATTTGCGTAAGAGAAGCTTTTATAAAAACAGGTTTTATAAATAACCCAAATAAAGATTATCATTTAGAAATATTGTTTAAAACACAAGATAAGGCAGAAGAAATAATAGAAATTTTAAACAGATATTACATAAATGCAAAAATTATAACAAAGAATAAAAGCTATATGATATACATAAAAGATGGAGAGGAAATATCTAAATTTTTAGCTTTTATTGGTGCAAATGCAGCTATGTTGAAATTTGAAGAAATAAGGGTTATAAAGGAAACTAAAAACAATATAAATAGGCTTGTAAATTGCGAAACAGCAAATTTAAATAAAACAGTAAATGCATCAGTAATGCAAATAGAAGATATAAAGCTAATTAGAAGGCTAAAAAAGTTTGATGATTTACCAAAGGGACTAAAAGAAATTGCACAAGCTCGAGAAGAAAATCCAGAATTAACATTAGAGGAATTAGGTTTAAGCTTAACCACTCCAATAGGCAAATCTGGTGTGAACCATAGATTAAAGAAATTACACGAAATAGCAGAAAGTCTAAGAAAGTAGTGAAAATATGAGATATTTATATATAATATAAAATAGTAAGAGGAGATATGTAATTATGAGTTTGTGGATGAGAGATTATAATTTTATTAAAGGAATAGATATACAAAAAGATTGTAAGAAAGTATTAGAGGGAAATGAAGTTTTAGAATTAATTAGAGAAATTATTAAAAAGGATGGGGCAGTTGCTTCTCACGGAACAGACATTGAAAAAGCTGGAAAGATTTTTTTAAATGGAATTATTTGTACTGGTCAAACTTATGCCACCTATTCGTCTCCAGATAATGCCAAAGAAGTATGCACAAGAGCTTATATTGACCCAGATAAGCGTAATATGGCTGGAAGTGTGAGCGTAATACTACAACTTCCAATAGAATTTTTATCACGATTCTTTACTGACGAAGAAAAAATTAATAGGTATCGAGCTGGTTCTACACATAATTTTTTATCTCCATTTTCAATCAAGAGAGAATTGATTTTAGATAGAGATGCACAAAAAAATTTTATAACAGATTATGAAAGAAAAAAAGCAGAAAATTTTTCAAATGAATTTCCGTATGTAAGCATATCTGATAAATCTAAAGAGTTTTACAAAAATTTTAATGAGGATATTATATATAAAGGTGTGGGGCAAAGTGTTATACCACCATATTTGGTAAGGGGAGCTACATATTTGAGAAATAGAAAAAGTTATTTAGAGGGTATAGATGCCGATAGATGTAGAGGTATAGATGCTAATAGAATTGTATTTTATGAAAATCCATATTATTTTAATAATTTGACATCAGAACAACAGAAAGAAGTACTAGAAAAAGACTTTTTTTCAAGGAGAAGAAGGAATGAATCTGATATTTCAAAAAATGAATAAGTTTTTTAAATAAAATACTAGGAGAGTAAAATATGAATGCTAAAGAAACAGAAGACATTTTTAGAAATTCTTTCGGAATATACATACACATACCGTTTTGTAAACAAAAATGTTATTATTGCGATTTTGTATCGTTTGCTAAAAAAGAAGAAATGATAGAACAGTATATAAATGCTTTGAAAAAGGAAATTAAATATAAATTAAATGGCAAAGACAAAATAGATACTATATATATAGGTGGTGGTACACCATCAGTAATTAATAGCAAATATATAGTAGAAGTTTTAGAAGAAATTTATAGTATAGTTGGGTTTGACAAAACAAGAGAAGTAACAATAGAAGTAAATCCGGGGACAGTAGATAAAGAAAAAATAGAAGATTATAAAAGGGCGAAAATAAATAGAATAAGTTTAGGCTTGCAAACTACTAACGATACTATACTTAAGAGCATAGGAAGAATACATACATATAAACAATTTGAAGAGGCATATAAATTAATACAACAAGTTGGATTTACAAATATAAATGTGGACTTAATGTTAGCGTTACCAAATCAAACTTTAGAAGATTTAGATAGAAGCTTAAAACAAGTTATGAATTTAAAGCCAACTCACATATCTGTATATTCTCTTATATTAGAAGAAGGAACAAAGTTAGAAGATTTAATAAATAAAAAAGTACTAGACTTGCCATCAGACGATATAGAACGTAAAATGTACTGGAAAACAAAAGAAGTATTAGAAAATAACGGATATATACATTATGAGATATCTAACTTCGCAAAGGAAAGTTATGAATCTAAGCATAATAGTAATTGCTGGAATCAACAAGAATATTATGGGTTTGGGGTAGCTGCTCATTCATATATTAATAATGTAAGATATTCAAATATAGAAGATTTAAGTCAATATATTAAGAATATAGAAAATGAAGAATATAACAAAATTAAGCAAGTAAATGAAATTCAAACAAAGATAAGTAAAGCAAAAGAATATATGATATTAAAATTAAGAACAATAGCTGGTGTAGAGATAAAAGAATATAAAGCAAAGTTTCAAGAAAATCCTTTGTACACATATAGAAAAGAAATAGAAAAGTTAACAGAAAGCGAATTGTTAGAAATAGATGGAGACAATATAAAATTAACTGCAAAAGGAATAGACTTTGCAAACTTAGTATGGGAAGAATTTGTGTGATATATACAAAAACATTTCAAACATTGTAGGGAACAGACCAATGTCGTTCCGTTTAGGCGTTGCCACCTTTTTTAGTAATAATTTAAATAAAACAATAATAGAATGTTAAAAAGAGACAATATAAGGAGGATGTTTATGAAGATAAAATCTGTTCGTTCTATTATTGCAGTTGCATTAGGGATAATTACAATAATATTTACAGTTAGTATAATAAATTCAAAAGATATGAAAACTGTGCAAACAAGTGGAGTAGCAGTAAATGAAAGTAGCGATTTAAGTAATAAAAAAATAGGTTGGGGAATAAAAAGAAACGACACACATTCTCAACCAGATTTAGGTGCAAATAATAAACAGCTTATTGATAAATACAATGGAATTGCTATAGGAAATAGTGAAGAAAAAATAGTATATTTAACTTTTGACGAAGGATATGAAGCAGGATATACATCTAAAATTCTAGATACATTAAAGGAAAATGAAGTAAAAGCAACATTTTTTATAACTGCGCATTACGTAAATAGTCAGCCAGATTTAGTAAAAAGAATGATAGATGAAGGACATATAATAGGAAATCATACAGTAAATCATTATAGTATGCCAGATTTAACAGATGATAAAATAAAATCGGAAATACAAGATTTACATACAGCAGTATACAATAAGTTTGGATATGAAATGAAATATTTAAGACCACCGATGGGAGAATATAGTGAGAGAACTTTAAGTAAAATTCAGTCTTTAGGATATACAACTGTAATGTGGAGTTTTGCATATGATGATTGGGATGAAAAGAAGCAAGATAGGGAAGATTATGCTAAACAAAAAATATTAGGAAATACCCATAATGGAGCTGTAATATTATTACACGGGAATTCAAAAGATAATGCAAATACATTAGATTATTGCATAAAGGAGATTAAGAAAAGTGGGTATGAGTTTAAATCATTAGACGAATTTAAAAGATAAAATTATTGTTTCATATATAATGAAATACAAAAATATAATAAAAGAATAAAATTCCTCGGCTGCATTACAAAATATAAGAAATTCTAATTCGATTTTATGGCACCCTTTCAAGGCAAGCTTGAACATTTTCCATAAAATCCGCATAAGAATTTCTAAAATTTTTCGATTTGCATTCGTCATTTTATTCTTTTATTATATTTTCTATTTATATGAACATATTGCAAACAAATACATACAAAATACATATTGACAAAACCGAAATAATATTATATAAATAAATCAGTTTTTAATATCAATAAATTATTATCTAAAGGCAAATCTGCCTAAATTTTTTCCAAAAAAACAAAATTGTAAACACTACCCTATATAAACATTTGCAACAAAAAATCAAAAAACGAAAGAAGTGATGCTTATAGAAACAGAATTATTAGATCCAAAAAACGATTATGTATTTAAAAGAATATTCGGACGAGCCGGAAACGAAAAAATAACGAAACAATTATTAGACACCATAATAAAAGAAAAAATAAACGAAATAACAGTAGACGAAAACCCAATATTAGAAAAAGACTTAATGGATGATAAACTAGGAATAATAGACATACACGCAAAAATAAACAAAGAAATGGATATAGATATAGAAATGCAAATAGTAGATAGGCACAATGCAGAAAAAAGAATAATGTATTACTGGAGTATGCTATATACAAAACAAATAAAAGCAGGAGAAGACTATATGAAATTGAACAAAACAATAGTAGTGTTAATAGTAGATTACGAACTAGAAAACCTAAAGAAAATACCAAAAAGTTTCACAAAATGGCAAATACGAGAAGAAGAATATTCTACTGTCATATTGACAGATATATTAGAAATATGTATAATAGAATTACCAAAGGCAAAGAAGAACACAATAAAAACAGAGCAAGCATTAAAACCGTGGATAGCCTTTTTGGAAAATCCAAAGGAAGTGGTAGAAATGAGCAAAGAAAATACAGTAGCAATAGAAAAAGCAAAAGAAGTATTAAAAGAAATAAGCGAAGACGAACACGAAAGATACCTAGCATTCTTAAGGCAAAAATACATAATGGACCAAAAGGCAATAGAACAGGCTGGTTACCACAAAGGGATAAAAGCTCGGAATGCAAAAAGTAGCAAAGCAATTATTAAGCGAAGGAATAGACATAAAAATCATATCAAAAACAACAGGAATATCCGAAGAAGACCTAGCAAAATCAAAATAAATTCAATTCAAAAAATAATTATTGATATAAAAACAATAAGCACCCTTTTATTCACTCAAGTGAACCCAAAAAGAGTGCTTTTTTGCAGTATATGAAAATAGACTGTTTGCTTGATATAATGCGGGAGGAGTGATTCGTCCGCCCCTACAAAACATATTGCAAATATTGTAGGGGCACCGTTTGCGGGAGTACCCGTGACTCGCCATACCACTGTGCCCTTTTCTATAAAATTTCTAAAAAATGCTTGCCAAAAATGAAGTTTAAGTATATAGTATAATTAGAAAAATGTAGAAAAATGGGAGAAACGGAAGATGAAAGGTATTGATAATTTAGATTATTCAATAAATACAACTTTAAAAAATAATAAACTACAAATTGAATATAAGGGAAAAATATTTAAAGAAAATCCATCTTTTGTAACAAAGAATACTAGCAAGGTAAATGTTATGGAAACGCTAGATGGTTTTTTAGTAGAGCTAGATATTACAAAAGGAAATGATTTGAATTTTTCTATAAATAATATAAATACAGAAGGAATATTAAATAAAAAAGAAAATAAATATGAAGAGCAGTTATCTCAAATAACAGATTTAACAGTAGTAGATAAAATATCAATTTGGAGGAAATTTGTTCACTATATTAAAAGAGTGGTAAAAGGAAATGCAAGAGAAACTGAAAAACAAAATATATTGTAATTATGGGGGCGAAGGAATTCGTCCTTTGTTTTGCACCTTAAAATATATTAGTAATATAATGTATAGAGGTGTAATTTTATGTTTTCTGGAATAAAAAACTTATATTTAGATGCAAAGAATATAAAAGAAAAGGACCCTGCTACAAAAAATATTTTAGAAGTAATATTTTTGTATCCGGGTTTTCATGCTCTATTTTTTCATAGAATTGCACATACTTTTTATAAAATAAAATTAAAATTTATAGCTAGATTAATATCACAAATTTCAAGATTTATTACAGGAATAGAAATTCATCCGGGTGCACAAATAGGGAATAGATTATTTATAGACCATGGTATGGGAATAGTAATAGGAGAAACTGCAGTTGTACGGAAATGATTGCACAATATATCATCAAGTTACACTAGGTGGAACTGGAAAAGATAAATATAAAAGACATCCAACGCTCGGAAACAATGTAATGGTAGGAACAGGTGCAAGGGTATTAGGGCCAATAAACATTGGAAACAATGTAAAAATAGGTGCAAGTGCTGTAGTACTAAAAGATATAGAAGATAATGTAACAGTAGTAGGAATTCCAGCAAGGGTAGTGAAATTTAATAAGTTATAAAAATCTAACAATTATCTCTTGCCAACAAAAATAAAACGTGGTACAATATAATCTATAATTTAAAAACAATAATAAAGGACACGGTAAATAAAGTAAAATCTTTAGAGAGCCAAATGTATGCTGAAATTTTGGTAGAATAATAATTTATTTATTATCACCTTTTAGTTGCTTAAGTGAAAATTGTAGTAAGTTAAGCCGTAATCCATGCGTTAAATGAATGAGAGTGAACTTATAATTTTTAAGTTAATTTAGGTGGTACCACGGTTGATTTTATAATCCTTCGTCCTATTATGGATGAGGGATTTTTTGTTTTCATATGCAAATTTAATTATAGAAATTAAATTTTAAATTAAGTGACGAATGCAAATGAAGAAATGTTAGAAATTCTTATGAAGTTTTATGGAAAGAGTTCACGCTATGCGTGGAAGGGTGCCATAAAACGAATTTAGAATTTCTTAAATTTCGTAATGTAGCCGAGGAACGTAATTTAAAATTTATATTTCTATAAACAGATTGTAATGAATAGTGAATAATGAAGAGTGAATAGTGAATAATACAAAATTTGCTCTTCGCAAATTTTGAAGGAGGAAAAAATTATGTCAGAAGAAAAGAAAGACTATGGAAAAACATTAAATTTACCAAAAACAGACTTCCCTATGAGAGCAAGTCTACCAGAGAATGAACCAAAAATACAAGAAAAAGTATTTGAAAATGGTTTATATCAAAAAATATTAAAGAAAAACGAAGGAAATGAGCCTTATGTATTACACGATGGACCTCCATATGCAAACGGAGAAATACATATTGGTCATGCCCTAAATAAAGTATTAAAAGATACTGTAGTAAGATACAAAAACTTAAGAGGATACTATACTCCATATGTGCCGGGATTTGATACACACGGATTACCTACAGAAAAAAGGGCAATACAAGCATTAGGTTTAAATAAAGACGAAATAGGTGTATCTAAATTTAGAAATACTTGCCGTGACTTTGCTTTAAGCTTTGTAGAAAAACAAACAGAAGGCTTTAAAAGACTAGGTGTGCTTGGAGACTGGGAACATCCATATATTACATTACAACCAGAATTTGAAGCAAGACAAATTGGTGTATTTGGCCAGATGTATAAAAAAGGATACATATATAAAGGACTAAAGCCAGTATATTGGTGTACAGATTGTGAAACAGCTTTAGCAGAAGCAGAAATAGAATATGCAGACCATAAAACAACATCAATATTTGTAAAATTTGCAGTAGAAGATTCTAAGGGATTATTTGATAAAGAAAATACATATTTTGTAATTTGGACAACAACACCTTGGACATTACCTGGAAACGTAGGAATAACAATAGGTGGAGATTATGATTATAGTATAGTAAATGTAGGAAAAGAAAAATACATTATGGCAACTGCTTTAGTTGATAGCGTAATGAGCCAAGCGGGAATTGAAGATTACAAAACAGAAAAACAATTTAAAGGAACAGACTTAGAAGGCGTAATGTGTAAACATCCATTTATAGATAGATTATCAAGAGTTGTTCTAGGTAGTGATGATACAATACTTGTTGAATTAGATACAGGTACTGGTGCAGTACATACAGCTCCTGGATATGGTAAAGAGGATTATCTTTGCGGATTAAAAAACGGATTAGATATAGTTGTAACAGTTGATGGAAAAGGATTCCAAACAGAAGAAGCAGGAATCGCTGCGGATTTAAGATATGATAAATCAAACGATAAAATAATAGAATGGTTAGAAGAAAATAATTATCTTCTACATAAACAAGTAATAAACCATTCATACCCACATTGTTGGAGATGTAAAAATCCAATAATATTTAGAGCAACAGACCAATGGTTTGCATCTGTTGAAGGCTTTAGAGAAAAAACTCTAGAAGAAATTAAAAAAGTAAAATGGATTCCAGCTTGGGGAGAAGATAGAATTACAGCAATGGTAAAAGACAGAGCAGATTGGTGTATATCAAGACAACGTACTTGGGGACTACCAATACCAATATTTTATTGTGAAGACTGTGGAAAAGAATATATAACAGATGAAAGCATTGCAAAAATACAAAAAATATTTAGAGAGAAAGGTTCAAATGCTTGGCATGATTTAAGCGTAGAAGAACTAATGCCAGAAAATGCAAAGTGTGAATGTGGGAACAATCATTTTAGAAAAGAAACAGATATAATGGATGTTTGGTTTGATTCTGGTTCAACACACGAAGCAGTTTTAGCAGAGCGTGGTTTACCACCTGCAAATATGTATCTAGAAGGAAACGATCAATACAGAGGATGGTTCCAATCATCAATACTTACATCTGTTGCAACAAAAGGTGTTGCACCATATAAAGAAGTTCTAACACATGGATTTGTAATAGATGAACATGGAAAGAAAATGTCTAAATCTTCTGGAAATGGTATAAGCCCTCAAGATATAATAAAAGAATACGGAGCAGACATATTAAGACTATGGGTTTTATCATCAGATTACAAAAATGAAATAAGCTTATCTAAAGATATATTAAAACAAATAACAGAAGTATATAGAAAGATAAGAAATACTTGCAGATATATTTTAGGAAATATAAACGATTTTAATGTAAATAATCCAGTTGCTTATGAAGATTTAGAAGAAATAGATAAATTTGCACTATTAAAATTAAATGAGTTGATAAAGAAAGTAACAAATGGATACAATGAATATGAGTTCCATACAGTATATCACGATATAAACGAATTCTGTGTTGTAGATATGAGTAATTTTTATTTAGACATAATAAAAGATAGACTATATACTTCAAAGCCAGATTCTATAAAGAGAAGAGCAGCACAAACTACAATGTATGAAATACTACAAGCATTAGTAGTTATGCTTACACCACTTGTATGCTTTACATCAGAAGAAATATGGAGTTTTATGCCACATAAAAATAACGAAAATTTTGAAAGTGTAATGCTTGCAAAATGGCCTGATGAAAACTCTAAATATGACAATAAAGAATTAAAAGCAAAATGGGAAAAAATAGTTTCTTTAAAAGAAGAAGTCGCTAAGAAGCTAGAAGAAGCAAGAGCAGGAAAAATAATAGGACATTCTTTAAATGCGAAAGTTATATTAACTGCTGAGGGCGATGAATATAATTTCCTAAAAAGTGTAGAAAAAGAATTAGTTGCAGTATTTATAGTATCAGATTTAGAAATAATAGAAGGTACAAAGAATATAGCTATAGAAGTTGCAAAAGGTGGGAAATGTGAAAGATGCTGGATGTATTCTGAAACTGTAGGAGAGGATAAAGAAAATCCTACAATATGCCATAGATGTAGTGAGAATTTAAAATAATAAAATAAGAACGACAAAAGTCGTTCTTATTTTATTGCTTGTAATCAACATATTGCAAACATTGTAGGGAACGGCGCCCTCGCCGTTCCGTGTGGCATTGCCACTTTTCTTAAATTCTGCAAAATATAATAAAACTAGGAAATATTAAAAATATTGTTTTAAATTAATACATAATGTAGTATAATAGTAATGATTGTCTAATAATGTTTAAAAAGGATGAAAAATATGCAAAAGAAAATAGAAGAGTTTTATATGATAAAAGTAGAGAATTCTAATAATAAGAAGAATAACAAAGGATTAGTTATATTTTTAATAGTTTTAGTAATTGTAGTAGCTTTAAGTACAGTTTTAGGAATAAGATGTGCCATAAAAGCAAATGAAAGTGATAATGTTACAGATATAAATGAACCAAATAAAGAAATAGAAGAAACAAAAGAAATGAAAAATAAAATACCAATATATACAGAATTAGGTAGAGAAAATATGAAGAATGTATATACATCTACTAAGGAAAATAAAAGGGTATTTTTAACGTTTGATGATGGACCTTCTAGTAATATAACTCCATTAATATTAGATTTATTAAAAGAAAATAACATCAAAGCTACGTTTTTTACATTAGGAAGTAGGGTTAATCAAAATCCTGAAATTGTAAAAAGAGAATATCAAGAAGGACATTATATTGCAAATCATGGGTATTCTCATGTGTATTCAAGTATATATAGTAGTAAAGAAAGTTTATTAGATGAGTATAATAAAACAGAAGATGCAATAAGAAATGCTATAGGAATTCCAGAATACTCTTCACATTTATTTAGATTTCCGGGTGGCTCAACTGGTGGAAAATATGATAAAGTAAAAAGAGAATATAAAAAAATATTAGGAGAACAAAATGTTTTCTATGTAGACTGGAACTGTTTAAATGAAGATTCCTCTGGAAATAGAACAAAAGAACAATTAGTAGAATTTATTAAAAAATATTCTGCAAATAAAAATAGTGTCGTGGTTTTAATGCATGATGCAGGAGATAAAATACTAACGTATGAAACATTACAAGAAGTAATAGATTACTTTAGAGAAAATGGATATGAGTTTTATAATTTCTATAATGTAATAGAATATGAATTGAAATAGATGATTAGTTTTAGAAAATAAGCTTGATTTTGAAAAAAATGATGTAATACACATATACTATTGAAAAAAGACAAAAGATAGTGTATAATTGCAATATTGTTTTATTACAACAATATTATATATTTGTTACAATTCTGTTAAGAATATTGACATATATAATTTATAGAATAAAATATATATAGCAAAGAGGATATATATGAGGATTATAAGTGGAACTGCTAGAGGAACAAAATTAGTTACTTTACAAGGCGAAAAAACAAGACCTACTCTAGATAGAGTAAAAGAAGCTTTATTTAGTATTATACAAAACAAGATACTAGATGCAAATGTTTTAGATTTGTTTTCTGGTAGTGGAGCATTAGGGTTAGAAGCAATAAGTAGAGGAGCAAAAACAGCTATACTTTGTGATAATAATATTGAAGCAATAAAAATAATTAATCAAAATATAGAAAAAACAAAAATGATGGACAAGACTATTGTAATAAATGATAATTATACAAAATGTTTACAAATATTGAAGAATAAAGATATGAAATTTGATTTGATATTTTTAGACCCACCATATAAAACAAACTTTGCAGTAGATGCGATAAAAAGAATTGTTGCATTAGATTTAATTTCAAAAGATGGACTTATTATAATAGAAACAGAAGACGAACAACGAGAAACAAAATATATAGAACAAATAGATATAAATATAAATGATATAAGAAAATATGGAAGAGTAAAGCTTATGTTTTTAAATCGAAAGGGGTAAAACAATGGAAATATTCACATTATTAGAAACTTTAGAGGATATACTAGAAAGAAGTAAAACAGTACCATTCTCTAGTAAAGGAATTGTAGATAAAGAAGAAATTTTAGAATTAATTAAAGAAATAAGGCTAAAACTCCCAGATGAATTAAAACAAGCAAAATGGGTAAAAGAGGAAAGAGTAAGAATTCTAGAAGAAGCACAAAAAGAAGCTGATGACATTGTTAAAGAAGCAGAAAATAGAATAATTTCAATGATAGATGAGCACGAAATAACAAGAAAGGCATATGAACAAAAAGCTCAAATTATAGAAACTGCAAACGAAATGGCAAGAGAAATAAATAGAGGAACAAAAGAGTATGCAGATGATATTTTAGGAACTGTTGAAGAAAGAGTAAAAGAAGTAGGAAATACATTAGTAGGAACAGTTTCAGAAATAGAAGTAATGTTAGAAGAAACAATAAAGAAAATAAAAAAAGATAGAAACGAATTGAAATAATTTTTCTGGAAGTCAGGAATTTGGAAGTCACAAAAATCAAATATGATTTCCAAATTCCTGATTTTTTAAATTTATAACAAATGTATTGCAAAAACTGTAGGGAACAGACCAACGTCGTTCCGTGCTCCGAAGGAATACCCTAAAATGCATTAATGAATAATGGTATGTAGGGGCGTAGGGGCGCAAGCATGCGCCCAGTGAATAATGAATAGTGAATAATGGTATGTAGGGAACGACGCCCTCGTCGTTCCGAACCCCAAAGGAATGACCTAGTTAATAGTTAATAGTTAATAGTGAAGAGTACAAAAATCTTCGATTTTTGATGAAAGGAATGAAATACAAAATGGCAAAAAGAAGAAAAAGCAAAAAAAAGAATAAAGTAGCAAGTATAGATTTAGAAGTAGTTATTTTAATAATTTCAAGTATAATTTCAGCAATATTAATATATGGAAATCAAGGAAATATTGGACAATCACTAAGTAGCTTCCTAGGGGGAGTTATAGGATGGATAAAATATTTAGTACCTGTAGCATTATTTTTAATGGCTATTTATTTGGTGTGTGAAGATAAAGAATATATGCTAAAGAAATTTTTACAAATAGTATTAATTTTAACTTGTATTGCAATTATAATGAGCATAATAGGAATGCCAAAAGAAAAATTAAGTAATGGTGAATATTGGGATACAATAACAGATGGATATATATTAGGGACTCAAAATAAAGGTGGAGGAGCATATGGTACAATGCTTGCAGCACCATTAGTAAAATTAATAGGAGTACCTTGCACAATAATACTAATAATAGGCGTAGGAATTGCGATGGCGGTTTTTGTTATGGGACTAAAGCCATCAGCAATGCTTGCAGACGCAGTAGAAAAAACAAAAGATAATAGAGAAGAAAATAGGCAAAACAGAGAAAAAATTAGGCAAGAAAGAATAGAAAAGAAAAGAGAAGGAAAGTCAACAAAGACTATTTCTGAACTACAAGATTTATTAGAAGATGAAATAACAATAAATATGAATGATAAAAGAAGTATGAAAAAATATGAGCATGGACCAGACGACTTAAATACACTTGGTGTAGAAAATCTTAAACAAAAACGAAAATCTATAGTGCCAGATATTGGACCAGATATGGACTTACCAATAGAACAACAAAATATAGAACAAGCTACAAAACCCACAGATGAAGAAAATTTCTTCAAACAAGAACAAGAGGTTAAAGAAGATAAAACAAAACAAGTATTAGTTTTAGAACATACATTAACTGTAGAAGATGAAAACTATGAATTTCCTCCTATAGATTTAATGCAAGTTGGAGAAAATAGAAATACTACAGAAAAACAAACTTTAGCTGAAACAGCAAACAGACTAAATAAAACATTATATAGTTTTGGAGTGTCTGCAAAAGTAGAAAAAGTATCAGTTGGACCTGCAATAACTAGATATGAATTAAAACCAGCAGAAGGGGTAAGAGTTAGCAAAATTGCTAATTTAGCAGATGATATTGCCCTAAACTTAGCAGCAGAAAGTATAAGAATAGAAGCTCCAATACCAGGGAAACAAGCTGTTGGAATAGAAGTACCAAACAAGGAAAAACAAGTTGTACACTTAAGAGACATAATAGATACAGATAAATTCAAAAATGAAAAATCAAAATTAGCATTTGCATTAGGAAAAGATGTAAGTGGTGAAGAAATTGTCACAGATATTGCAAAAATGCCACACGTGTTAATTGCTGGCTCTACAGGTTCTGGTAAGAGTGTATGTATAAATACATTAATAACAAGTATTTTATATAAAGCAAAACCAAGCGAAGTAAAACTTGTAATGGTAGACCCTAAAGTAGTTGAATTATCGGTTTATAATGGAATACCACATCTATTAATTCCAGTTGTAACAGACCCTAAAAAAGCAGCAGGAGCATTAGCATGGGCTGTGCAAGAAATGGTTAATAGATACAAATTATTTGCAGATAAAAGTGTTAGAGATATAAAAGGATATAATGAAGCATTAGAAAAAGAAGGTGGCGGAGAAAAACTACCACAAATAGTAATAATAATAGACGAGTTGGCAGATTTAATGATGGTTGCAGCAAAGGATGTAGAAGATGCAATCTGTAGATTAGCACAAATGGCAAGAGCAGCAGGAATGCATTTAGTAATAGCTACACAAAGACCATCTGTAGATGTAATTACAGGTATAATTAAAGCCAATGTACCATCAAGAATAGCGTTTGCCGTATCTTCACAAGTAGATTCAAGAACAATATTAGATTCTGTTGGAGCAGAAAAACTATTAGGAAAAGGAGATATGCTATTTTGCCCAATAGGTTCATCAAAACCTACTAGAATTCAAGGCGCATTTGTATCAGATAAAGAAGTAGAAAGCATAGTCGAATTTTTAAAATCTAATTTTGAACCAACATATAGTGATGACATATTAGAAAAAATAGAAAAAGCAAATAGCACAGATAAAGAAATAGACGAAGCTGCAGAGGAAGATGATACAGATCCATTTTTAATGGAGGCTATAGACTTAGTTGTAGAAACAAGACAAGCTTCAACATCATTTATACAAAGAAGATTTAAAGTAGGTTATGCAAGAGCAGGAAGAATAATGGATCAAATGGAGCAAAGAGGAGTAATATCAGGATATCAAGGAAGTAAACCAAGAGAAGTATTATTAACCAAAGAAAAATTAGCTGAACTAAAAATGGCAAAACCAATAGAACCATCAGAACCTCAGCAAAATAATGATAATATTGATACAACTGATATTCCACCACAACCAGAAGAAAATGAATAATTAATTGTAGGGAACGACGCCCTCGTCGTTCCGTGCTACGAAGGCATACCATAGTAAAATTGAATAGTGAATAATGAATAGTTAATAGTGAAGAGTACAAAACTCTTCGAGTTTTGAGAAAGGAAACGAGATGACAAAAAAAGAAGATATATTTGGTAAACTTAATATAAAAGACTACAATAATCAGCTAGAAGAAATACTAGAAACAAAGAATTTTTCTAGTGAAACCAAAAACTTTCTTCTTACAATATTATATAAAATTGAAGTATCCTATAATGATTATTACAGAGTAAAGAATATAAAACAAACTAAGGGAGAATTTATAGAAGATATAATAAAAGCTTTAAGAGATAATTGTGAAAGTATAGAATTGGTAAAACCATCAGATGAAAGATACAATAAATTTATATCACAAAAGGAAAAATGTATAG
The DNA here is from genome assembly GCA_949840345.1 of uncultured Eubacteriales bacterium. Taxonomy (GTDB): domain Bacteria; phylum Bacillota; class Clostridia; order TANB77; family CAG-508; genus CAKPQL01. The sequence continues at coordinate 161,421 of CATKWX010000001.1, read as the reverse complement.
TAGATAAAGAAAAGAAAAACATTATTTCATTATATAATGAACAAGCTTTACTTTTTGCTATATTAAGTTTAAGAAATTTAGAGTATAAATTTGATAATGAAATAGTAGGAAAACCCTTAAAAGAGTTATTTCAATATGGAAACAATATAAATGCAAAAGAAGTAATAAGAGATTTTGACGGATGGGCTTGGCACATCGAAGCAAAACTAATAGAAAGTATAGAGTGTAATTTAGTATTTCAAAACATATTAATGTTACTAGGAAATAATATAAGAACTGAAGAACAATTAAAACAAAAATTACAACAAATTTATGAAAGCGAAAAAGCAAAAATTATATATAGATTAATATGTAGAATAGCGTTATTAATATATATAAATAATCATAAAAATGAAATAAAAAAATATAAAGAAAAAAAATTAAATTTTAAAAAACAATTAGAAGAGATGGAAGATAAAGCTAAATATTTAAAAGACATTACTTTTAAAAGAAAAGCAGTAGAAACGAGAATAAGAACAATAGATAAATGTTTAACAGATGTTAAATGCTTAAAAAGAGAATTTATAAAAACAAATAAAGAATTAGAAGAAGATAGAAAAATATTTAGTATTAGTGATTTTGAAGAACAGATACAATTAGAAAAAAATAATTTACTTATAAAATTAAAAGATTATAATGACAAAATGTTACCAAAATCATATTTAAAGGAAAAAGAAGTATTAAAAGAAAATCTTCTAATACTAGAAGTATTAGAAGATAAAAAAGATATTTATTATTATATATTAGAATTACAAAAAAGATTTATAGAAGGAATACAAGAAAAAATAATAAAAGCTAAAACCCGAAGTGATATAATGGAAATAATATACAAAATTAGATATTATTTATTCCTACCTTATAAGGATAAACAAATAAGAGATGTAGAAGATATAAAAACAGGTATATATAAAACACAAGAAATAATATATAATCTAGCTTGCAAAATGAATGTATTAAATCCAATCAGCATTAATGAGACTATAAATAGTGAAGTTATAAGAACAATTTTAGAGACTAACATAATAGAGTTGGAAAATATAGAATTACAATTTAAAGCTGAAAACTATCAAATAATGCTTAGAATTTTTGATGAAGATACCATAGAAAAAACAATACATTATGATACGATAGAAGGACTTACGGCTAGGATGGGTAAGAAGTTTAGACTATTTATAAAATAATAATGAAACATATTGCAAACATTGTAGGGAACGGCGCCCTCGCCGTTCCGTTCTTCGAAGGCATACCATAATGAAAAATGAATAGTGAAGAATACAAAAATCTTCGATTTTTAAGGAGGAATATATGAATATAACATTTCTAGGGGCAACCAAAACTGTAACAGGTTCTAACTTTTTGGTAGAAGGAGCTGGAAAAAAATTCTTAGTAGACTGCCGGAATGTATCAAGGACAAGCTAGAGAAGAAATACAAAATGAAGCAGATTTTGCTTTTGACATAAACGAAATAGATTTTGTGTTACTTACACATGCACATATTGACCATTCAGGGAGAATTCCTAAATTATATAAAGAAGGATATAGAAATAAAATAATAGCTACAAAAGCTACTTGCGATTTATGCTCTATAATGCTTCCAGATAGCGGACATATACAAGAAGTTGAAATAGAGTGGAAAAATAGAAAAAGATTAAGAGAAGGAAAAACAGAATTACCACCATTATATACAGCAGAAGATGCTGAAAAATGTATGGAATTATTTGTTCCAGTTAAGTATGATGAGATAATAGATATAGACGAAGCTATAAAAGTTAGATTTAATGATGCAGGACATATGTTAGGTTCTGCAATAATAGAAGTATGGATAACAGAAGATGGAGTTACAAGGAAAACAGTTTTTACAGGAGACATAGGAAACAATGATATACCATTACTAGATTCACCTACAATGATAGAAGATACAGATTATTTAGTAATGGAATCAACATATGGAGGAAGATTACATTTAAGAAATGATGATAAGGCATCTTTATTCCTAAAAATAGTTTCAGAAACTCTAGATAAAGGAGGAACAGTTGTAATACCATCATTTGCAGTTGGTAGAACACAAGAAATACTATTTGAACTAGACAAATTAAAAGATACAGAAGGGCAAACAGAGGAATTCTATAGACAATATAATAAATTAATGAAAGCACCAGTATATGTAGATAGCCCACTAGCAATATCTGCTACAGAAATCTTTAGAGAAAATATGGATTTGTTTGAGGAGGAAGTTAAGGAAAGAATTCAAAATGGAAATAATCCATTAGAGTTTCCAGGATTAAAATTTACAAGAACAGCAGATGAATCAAAGGCATTAAATGAAAGTAATGAATCTTCAATAATAATATCAGCAAGTGGTATGTGTGAGGTTGGACGTATAAAGCATCATTTAAAACACAATTTATGGAATCCAAATAGCACAATACTATTTGTAGGATATCAAGCACCTGGAACATTAGGAAGAAGTATAGTAGAAGGTGCCAAAAAAGTAAAAGTATTTGGAGAAGAAATTGCGGTTAATGCTAGAATAGAGTACATAGAAGGATATTCAGGACATGCAGACCAAGAGTGGTTAATGAATTTTATATATTCCTTTATAAAGAAACCAAAACATATATTTTTAGTGCATGGAGAACCAGAAGGACAATTAGTTTTAAGAGATAAAATATTAGCTGAAACTGGTATTCCAGTATCTATACCAAATTTAGGAGAAACATATAAAATAGACGATAATATTGAAATGGTATCAAGAGTGGACGTAAAAGATAAATACAAATATGTAAGATTAGAAATATTAGAAAGATTAGAAGCATTAAGAGAAGATATAGAGGGTATGGAAGCTGTGATAAAAGAAGAAAAACTAACAGAAAATGTACAAGACGAAGAAATTGCAAAACTGAACAATAAAATAAAACAACTAGAAGAACAAATAAGTAATATAATGAATTAAATTAGTTATTGCAAACACTGTAGGGGCGTAGGGGCGCATGATTGCGCCCAATGAATAGTGAATAATGAATAGTGAAGAATACAAAATTTGCTTCACAAATTTTGAAGGAGAAGAAATACATATGAATAAATATTTTAATGATGCAGTAATAGGAAATGGAACAATAAGTGCTAGTTATACAAAAAGAGGAGAATTATTAAGGCTATACTATCCAAACATAGATTATAGACAATTCATAGACTTTTTTAATGTAGGAATAAAAGTAAATGATTCAAATATTATATATACACATAAAGATGTAAATAATGCATATAACCAATATTATATAGAGGATACAAACATATTAAAAACAGAAATATTTAATACATATTTTAGATTAAAATTAGAGCAAACGGATTTCTGCCCAATAAAAGAAAATGTATTAGTTAAAAGATATAAATTTAAAAATGAAAATACAATAGATTTAGAATTAAATGTATTAGTTCATTCTAAATTATTAACAGATGATAATAATCAAGTAAGTGGATATAAAAAGGATGACGTATTATTACAATATATGCATGACTACACATTTGCTTGTTTTTCAAACAATAAAATATCAACTACACAAATAAATAATACAGAAGCAAACATACAAGAAGGTTCAATTGGTGGAAAAGATTATATTGGGATGTCTAGCGATTCAAGTATTAGCTATAATTTAGGAACATTAAAACCAGGTGAAACTAAGGAAATTAATTTATTTATTTATATAGAAGAAGCAAAAAATAAATCTTTAATTTCAACTAATATAGCAAGAATAAAGAAACTAGATTTAGAAAAAGAAGAAGAGCAAACAAGAAAATATTGGAAGAAATATGTAAGAGAGCATGATGGATTAGACTTAAACTTACCAATAACAGAGAAAAATATAAGAATACAAAAAATATATAGAAGAACAATTTTATTATATGCACTATTAACAAATAATCAAACTGGTGGAATATCAGCTGCAGTAGAGGTAGATGAAAATAGAACAAACTGTGGAAGATATTCATATTGTTGGCCTAGAGATGCAATATTTATAACAGAAGCAATGGATTTATTAAATATGAAAAAAGAAACAGAAAAATTCTACAAAAGCTTCTGTAAAAATACACAAAGTAAAAGTGGAAGATGGGAGCAACGTTTCTATACAGATGGAACATTAGCACCTTGCTGGGGCTACCAAATAGACGAGACAGCCGCTGTAGTATATGGAGTATATAATCATTACTTAAAACAAAAAGAAATAAAGTTTTTAAAAGATAATTTAAAAATGTGCGAAAAGGCTGTACACTATTTAGAAAAATATGTATCAAATATGCTAGAAGGAAAAGCAGAAGAATTTTTAAGCTACGATATATGGGAAGAAAATGAGGGAATACATACATATTCATTAGCAACAATATTTGCAGCATTTGATGCATTTATAAAGATTTATGAAGTAGTAAAACCAGAATACAAAGAAAACAGGATAAAGCTAGAGCAGATAGAAAAAAGAACTATAGAATTAGAAAAATTATTAAGAGAATTAAAAGGATATATATTAAAGAATTTATATGATAATGATAAGAAAACTTTAATAAGAAATAAAGATGGAAAAATAGATATAAGTTTACTTGGAACAGTAACTCCATTTAAAGTATTTGAGCCAAAAGAAAAGAAAATATTAAATACAGTAGAAAGAATAAATATGACTTTAAGAACATATACAGGAGGATACTTAAGATATGAAAACGATAACTATATGGGAGGAAATCCTTGGACAATAGCAAACCTTTGGCTTGCAAACTATTATATAGAAGCAGGAGAAAAGAAAAAAGCAAAAGAATGCTTTAGTTATGTAGTAAACTCTGCAACAGAGCATGGATTTATAGCAGAACAAATAGACAACCAAACAATGAAACCAGCTTGGGTAATAGGTTTAGGTTGGGCACACGCACTATTTGTAATTGTATTAAATAAATTATACAAATAAAATTATTGATAGATATAATGACTAACACAAAACATATTGCAAACATTGTAGGGAACGGCGCCCTCGCCGTTCCGCTTACACTATTTTTTTTAGAATTTTTATTGCAATTTGTTTGACAAAAAGATATAATATACAAAAAGAAAAGGAGAATATAAATATGAGTGAATCACAATTACAAGCAATTAAAGATGTAATTAAAATGACTCCAAGGTTAAATATTGAATGCCTAAACTCTATTAGAATTTTAATGGAAAAAGCAATTGAATCAGAACTTCTAAAGTTAGAGCCAACAGTAATTCTAGAGAATATGGATATTACAGAAAAAGTAATGTATTTAGATTATCTTAAAGAAAATGAAAGTACAAAAAAAGAAGAAAATGAAGGAGCTATTTCTCTTGAAGAAATTTTAAAAAGAGAGGGGTTGACATTTAATGAGGTAGGCAAACAATAGAGGACAAATTTATAAATAATTTCTAATAAATTTCTTAAGGCAGTTCTGCCTACAAATTTCCAATTTAAATTAAAAAATATTGAAAAATTTATTATATTGATATATTATATTAAAGTGAAAAATTAATAATGAATAGTGTAGGGGCACCGTTTATGGGAATACCCGTATCTTGCTACACCACTGTGCCCAATAGTACAAAAATCAAAGATTTTTGATAAAGGATGGTATTATGGCAAAAATTAAAACAGTATTTGTATGTAATGAATGTGGATATGAATCTGCAAAATGGCTAGGTAAGTGCCCAAGTTGTGGTACATGGAGTAGCTTTGTAGAAGAAAAAATGGTAAAAAGTACAGATTCAAAATCTGCACCAGTAAGAAATGTTACACCAACTCTTTTAAAAGATGTTGAAAAAAAAGAAACCACTAGGATGAAAACAAACTTTGAAGAATTAGATAGGGTACTTGGCGGTGGATTTGTAACAGGTTCTTTAGTTTTACTTGGAGGAGAGCCAGGGATTGGAAAATCCACATTAATTTTACAAATATGTGATAAACTAAAAACTGATGGAAAAGTATTATACATATCAGGAGAAGAATCAGCAGAGCAAATAAAGATTAGAGCAGATAGATTAGGTATAAATAATGATAATCTTTTATTTTTAGGAGAAACAAACATAGATATTATAGAAAATGCAATAAACAGTGTAAATCCCAAACTAGTTATAATAGATTCAATTCAAACTATGTACTCAGAAGATGTTACATCAGCGGCAGGAAGCGTAAGTCAGGTAAGAGAAATAACAGCAAGAATAATGAAGATATGTAAACAGGCATATATTACAACAATTATAATAGGACATGTTACAAAGGATGGAAATATTGCAGGACCAAGAGTACTAGAGCATATGGTAGATACAGTATTGTATTTAGAAGGGGAAAGATATTTTTCATATAGAATATTAAGAGGAGTAAAAAATAGATTTGGATCTACTAATGAAATAGGTATGTTTGAAATGCAAAATGAAGGTATGGTTGAAATAAAAAATCCATCATCTATACTAATATCAGAAAGAGAAGATAAAATATCGGGCTCTGTTATAGTTGCAAGTATGGAAGGAACAAGGCCATTACTAATAGAACTACAAGCACTAACTAGTCAAAGCGTTTTTGGAATACCTAGAAGAAATGCAAACGGAATAGATTATAATAGATTAACTCTATTAGTGGCAGTTTTAGAAAAAAGAAGTGGATTAATGCTTGGAAATCAAGATGTATACTTAAACTTAGTTGGTGGAATAAAAGTAAATGAACCAGCACTAGATTTAGGAATCGTTCTTGCAACTGCTTCTAGTTTTAAAAATATTAGTATACCAAAAGAAGTAGTTGCAATAGGAGAAGTCGGTTTAACTGGAGAAGTAAGAGCAGTAAATATGATAGAAAAAAGATTAAAAGAATCTGAAAAGTTAGGATTTAAAGTTTGTATAATTCCAGAAAGTAACAAAAAACTATTGAAAGATAATTATAAATTAGATATAATAGGTGTGAAAAATATAACAGAAGCAATGAAACACTTAGGATTAAAATAAGTTTTAAGTATGATGAAAGTAGGGAAATCCGTGGCAGAAAATGTAAAAAAAGATGATACTTTAATAGAAATATTAAAGTTAATTGCACCAGGAACTGATTTAAGAAAAGGATTAGACAATGTGTTAAAATCTAAAACAGGTGCTTTAATAGTAATTGGAGATTCAAAAGAGGTATTAGATTTAGTTGATGGTGGCTTTTTTATTAACGAAGAATATACTCCTTCTAAATTATATGAACTTGCAAAAATGGATGGAGCAATAGTTTTAAGTAAAGATTTGAAAAAAATTCTATATGCAAATGCTCAGATAATTCCATCTTCAAGTATTCCAACCAAGGAAACGGGAACAAGACATAGAACAGCAGAACGTACAGCAAAACAAACAGGAGAAATTGTAATAAGTATATCACAAAGAAGAAATATAATAACTGTATTTCAAGGAAACTTTAGATATACAATAGAAGAAACTTCTAAAATAATAACAGAAGCAAATCAAGCATTACAAACATTAGAAAAATATAAAAAAGTATTAGATACAAAAATGGGTATGTTAAATGAATATGAATTCAATGATATTGTTACACTAGATAATGTTATAACTTGTATTCAAAGAACAGAAATGGTTATGAAAATTGCAGACAAAATAAAAAGATTTATATATGAATTAGGAGAAGATGGACTACTTATAAAGATGCAATTAGAAGAACTTGTTGGTGGTCTTGAACTTGAAGAATTGTTAATAATAAAAGACTATATTGCACCAGGTAAAAAAAGACAACCTGAAAAAGTAATAGAATATATTGCAACTACGTGTAGGGATGAATTCCCAGAAACATCAGAAGTTGCAAAATTGTTAGGGTATGAAATATTTGATAGTTACGAAGATGTTGCAGTGTATCCAAAAGGATATAGAATATTAAACAAAATACCTAGAATGCCTACAAACATAGTGAATAATTTAGTAAAATCTTTTAAATCCTTCCAACATATTCTAGTTGCAGATATAGAAAAACTAGATGATGTAGAAGGAATTGGAGAAGTAAGAGCAAGAACAATAAAACAATCTTTAAAAAGAATGAAAGAACAATTTATATTTGACAATTTAATGTTATAATGTATAATATAAATAAAATTTATATTATATACTGTAGGGGTCGGCGTCCCCGACGACCCGTATAAAATATGGAGACAATAAACAACATACAAAGGAGAGAAAATTATGAAGAAAAACATAGGTTTAATAATAGCAATAATATTAATTTTAGTATTAATAGGATATGTTATTACAAGTAATGTAATTGCTGCTACAAGAAAAGTAGAAAATCCAATAGTAACAATGGAAATTGAAAACTATGGAATAGTACAAATAGAATTATACCCAGATATGGCACCTAACACAGTAGCAAACTTTATTAATTTAATAGAATCAGGATATTATGATGGACTAACTTTCCATAGAGCAGTAGAAGGATTTATGGTACAAGGTGGAGATAAAGAAGGAACAGGAAGCGGAAAAGTAGAACAAACAATAAAAGGTGAATTTATTGCAAATGGATATGAAAAGAATACATTAAGACATGATAGGGGAGTTATATCAATGGCAAGATCAGACTACAGTAGCTTAGGAAAAACAACAGAAGGATATAATTCAGCATATTCACAATTTTTTATAATGACAGATAACAACACAAACGTAAATGGATATTATGCAGCATTCGGAAAAGTACTTGGTAATGGAATGGATGTAATAGATGAAATAGCAAAAGTAGAATCAATTCAAGAAAAAGAAGATACAACAAATAAAACAGAGGAAGATAAAAAAGATACAACTAAAAACCCAAAAATAACAAAAATGACAGTAGATAAAAAAGGAGTCAATTACGGGGAACCTAAAAGACAGGAAGCATTTGATGTAAATAAATACCTAATGCAACTATACGGATTAAGCTTATAATGTATGAGCGCAGAAGAGGCGCTCATAATGAATAATAAACGTAGGGAACGGCTTCCAAAGCCGTTCCGCTAATGAATAGAGAATAGTTAAGAGTTAAGAGTGAAGAGTACAAATCTCTTCGAGATTTGATGTAGGGGCGACCATTGGTCGTCCGATTTAATATACAAAAAATAGGAGAGAAAAAATGAGACTGGATAAATTTTTAAAAATAAGCAGAGTAATAAAAAGAAGAACTGTAGCAAACGAAGTAGCAGATGCAGGTAGAGTTATGGTAAATGGAAAAGTAGTAAAACCTAGTTTCGAAGTAAAAGTAGGAGATAAAGTTCAAATACAATTTGGAGATAAAACATCTACTTTTGAAATAGTAAACATTCCAAAAGTAGCAGGCAAAAATATAGAAGAAATGATAAAAATACTTTAATCAACTGCAGTAGCTTTAACTACTAATCTATAACCTGTCATATTATTACATGTAAGAAGGGTTATTTGTTTTTCTCCATTAGTATCTTGACTAATACAACTTGAATCAGTTGAAGGAATAGTGTATTTATCTGTTACGTGATATTCTAGTGCATTTCCATCAGCATCATAAATATTAATAGAATCGCCTACAACTAACTGTTTTATTCTACTAAAAAACCTATAATCATTATAATTATGTGCAGCAATACATAAATTTCCAACTTCATTTGGCATAGGACCATAGAAACGACAAGTAGCAATTTCTAGCAAATCGTCGCTAACTTCAGAAAGAATAGGATATACTATTTTTAGTTTTTTAATTTCAATTAAACCAATAATGAATGAACTGTTATTACTTTCTTCAACATCAACAATACTAGTAGTATATTTAGAAGTATCAGAATAAAGTAAATTAATATTAAAATTAGAAAGCAATTGTTTAGAAATGCTTTCTTTTTGTTTTGTAGAGTATAAATTATACATATAATATGAAAAACAGCTTAGAATAACGAGAATAGAAATTACAAGTTGAAATCTAAAAACAACTATTAATTTCTTTTGTTTTTTATTTTTTTTAATTATTTGATTATTCTTTTCCTTTTCTAAGTCTTTATTAAATTTAGAAAACAAAATTTGATTCATAAGCACAATTCTCCTAAAAATAGTTTAATCAAATATGATGAATTTATACAAATTAATAATTTGTATTAAAATATTGATAAAAAGACATTAATAATATATAATGAAACCAAATTCAAAAGAAAGAAGGTATTATTATGTTAAAATTAAATTTAGACAGTACTGGAATAAAAGAAGAAGAAATTTTAAAATATGCAGAACAAGTAAAAGATATACATAACAATATACATGCACAAGCAAATGACGAAAATGAGTTTTTAGGGTGGATAGAATTGCCAACAAACTACAATAAAGAAGAATTTGCAAGAATAAAAAAATCAGCAGAAAAAATAAAAAATGATTCAGAAGTTTTTGTAAGTATTGGAATAGGAGGTTCATATTTAGGAGCAAGAGCTGTAATAGAAGCTCTTACAAATACATTTGGAAGTAAAAAACCAGAAATACTTTATGTTGGAAATAATATGAGTCCAAGCTATATAAATGAAATGATAGAATACATTGGAGATAAAGATATTTCTATAAATGTAATATCGAAATCTGGAACAACAACAGAACCAGCAATTGCATTTAGAATATTTAGAGAATTATTAGAAACAAAATATGGAGTTGAAGAAGCAAGAAAAAGAATATATGTAACAACAGATAAATTTAGAGGAGCATTAAAAAGTTTATCAAATGAAGAAGGATACGAAACTTTTGTTATACCGGACAATATTGGTGGAAGATATTCTGTATTAACAGCGGTAGGGTTACTTCCAATAGCTGTTGCAGGAATAGACATAGATAAATTAATGCAAGGAGCAAAAGATGCACAAGATAAATATGCAGATGATTCAATAAAATATAATGAATGTTATAAATATGCAGTAGCAAGAAATATTTTATATGGTAATGACAAAAATATTGAGATACTAGTTAGCTATGAACCAAAAATGCATTATATGATAGAGTGGTGGAAACAATTATATGGAGAAAGTGAAGGAAAAGACAATAAAGGAATATTCCCAGCAGGAGTTGAGTTTACAACAGATTTACATTCATTAGGTCAATATATACAAGATGGAAGAAGATGTCTATTTGAAACAGTATTAAATATAGAAAAGCCAAGAACTGATATGACAATAAAAGCAGATGAAGATAATCTAGATGGACTAAACTACTTAGCAGGCAAAACATTAGATTATGTTAATAAAAAAGCAATGGAAGGAACTATTAAAGCCCACGTATCTGGTGGAGTTCCAAATATAATGATAACGTTAGACTCGTTAACTGAAACAACAATAGGAGAGTTAATATATTTCTTCGAAAAGGCTTGTGCAATATCAGGTAATATTTTAGGAGTAAACCCATTTAATCAACCAGGAGTGGAAGAGTATAAAAGAAATATGTTTACTTTATTAGAAAAACCAGGCTATTAAGAGTTTGAAAAATAATCAGCATATTGCGTCGTTATTTTAAATGAGAAAATCCTCAGCGTACACCAGTACGCTTCCGGTATTTTTCATTTAAAATGCCTAGCACTATACTAATTCTTTTCCAAACTTCATTTGCAAATTGAAAAATAATGTGAATAATTATCGTAGGGAACGGCGCCCTCGCCGTTCCGTTAATGAATAATATTTGTAGGGGTCGGTCTTGACCGACCCGTTAAATAAGGAGAACAAAAAATGAACAAAAATTTTAACAATAAAAAACAAAACAAACCATTTAAAAAACAATATGAACAAAAAAAAGAACAAGAACCTAAAACATATGAAGACATAGTAGAAGGAAGAAATTCAGTATTAGAATTACTTTCATCAGATAGAGATATAAATAAAATCCTTATACAAAAAGGAGAAAAACATGGCTCAATAAATAAAATAATTGCAGTAGCAAAAGAAAAAAGAATAGTTATAGTAGAAACAGAAAAATCTAAACTAGATATGATGTCTGAAACAAAAAATCATCAAGGAGTTATTGCAATAGTTCCACCTTTTGATTATTGTGAAGTAGAAGACATATTAAATTTAGCAAAAGAAAAACAAGAAGACGCATTCATAGTAATGCTAGATGGAATAGAAGACCCACACAATTTAGGTTCAATAATTAGAACAGCTGAAACTGCAGGAGTTCATGGAATAATAATACCTAAAAGAAGAGCTGCAAGTGTTAATGCAACAGTAAGCAAAACCTCAGCAGGGGCAGTAGAACATATGAATATCGCAAGAGTAAACAACCTAAACGAAACAATAAAATACTTAAAAGAACAAGGATTATGGGTTATAGGAACAGATATGCAAACAAATACAGAATACTATAATCAAGATTTAAAAGGACCAATATGTATTGTAATAGGTAGTGAGGGATTTGGTATAAGCAAACTTGTAAAAGAAAACTGTGATTTATTAATAAAAATACCAATGAGAGGAAAAATAACTTCATTAAATGCATCAGTATCAGCAGGAATTGTAATATATGAAGCAGTAAAACAAAGAGGCTAAGATTTTGTGCGGTGGAAGGAAGTGTAATTAAATATGCATAATAATAAATATAAAAAGGTTTTAACGGTAGTATTAATAATTGCAATAATTGCAATTATTAGCTTAATAGCATTTTTAATATATGAACAAATTGAAAAAGATAAAACAGAAAAGGATGCACTAGCTGCAATAGAAGAATTTGACAGAGTTCATGGTGTTGGCACAGAAGCAACTAAAGCTCCGGAAGAAATTCCAAGTTTAGAAGAACCAGGAGGAACTCCAACAGTAGTACCACCTACGGGAGGTAGTTCAGGAAGTGAAAGTAGCGGAGGCTCTTCAAGTACTATTTCGGATGGAAAATCATATTACAAAGGTTTTGTAATGATAGGGTATGTTGATATACCAAAAACAGGAGCAAAATATCCTATATTAGAAAAAGTTACTATAAAATCATTAAGTGCAGCAGTTGTATTATTATATCCTGCAAATGCAAAACTTAATGAGCCAGGCAATGTTGTAATAGCAGGACATAATTACAGAAACAGCACTTTCTTTTCCAAAAATAAAACTTTAAAAGAAGGGGACAAAATATATATAACAGATGAAAGTGGAAGAAAATTAGCATATACTGTATATAGTAATTTTCAAGCAACAGGAGAGGATGCATCATTTTATTCAAGAGACACAGGAGGAGTTCCAGAAATAACATTAACAACTTGTGTAGCTAACGATAACAATAAGAGAACAATAATTTTAGCAAGAGCTGAATAAGAAATCGATTTTTTTGTTGATAAATAGGTGTTTTCGATAAACCTTGCCTCCCTTACCTAAGGGAGGTGGCACGTAGTGCCGGAGGGTTTTAATAAATAATATAAGAACCCTCAGTCTGCTAACGCAGACAGCTCCCTTGAATAAGGGAGCCAAGACTAGGCGAAGCCATTTTTTCTAAAATTTCTTTCCAGTAATACGTTCATATGCTTCTATGTATTTTGCAACAGTAGTATCAATTACATCTTGTGGAATTGGAATACCACTTTCTTTAGACCAGTTATTTGCTTTTAACCAATCACGCAAATATTGCTTATCGAAGCTCTTTTGAGATTTACCAACTTCATATTCATCTGCTGGCCAAAATCTACTAGAATCTGGTGTTAAAACCTCATCTCCAATAACCAAATTATTATTTTCATCTAATCCAAATTCGAATTTTGTATCCGCAATAATTATTCCTTTAGATAAAGCATATTCTGCACATTTTTTGTATATTTCTATAGTTTTATTTTTAACTTCATTTGCTAAATCTGTTCCAATTAAATTGCAAACTTCTTCAAAACTAATATTTTCGTCGTGACCTTCAGCTGCTTTTGTTGTTGGTGTAAATATTGGTTCAGGTAGTTTTTGAGATTCTTGTAAACCATCTGGTAATTTAATTCCACAAACTGTACCTGTTTGTTTGTAATTTGACCAACCAGAACCTGTAATATATCCTCTAACAATACATTCAATAGGAAGCATTTTAAGCTTTCTTACAATCATACTTCTTCCTTCAAATTCAGGTGTTTGAAATTCTTCTGGAAAATCTTTTAAATCAGTTGAAATAACGTGATTTGGTATAATATCTTTTATATAATCAAACCAAAATGCAGAAATTTTATTTAAAACTTTTCCTTTATTTGTTACCATACTTGGCAATATAACATCAAAAGCAGAAATTCTATCAGATACAACTAACATAAGTTTATCTTCATCTACTTCATAAATTTCTCTAACTTTTCCACTACTAATCTTTTTCATAACAATTCCTCCTTCAAATCTCGAAGAGATTTGTACTCTTCACTTTTCACTTTTCACTTTTCACTTTTAACTTGCGTATTCCTCACAGGAACGGACGAGCTTTTGCAAAGCCCCTACAATTGTGGGACTTTTGGAACCGTCCCCAAAAGTTCTACGAGAATTAGCTCGAACGAGCATTTTTAAAAATTTAATGTTAATATTATCAAATCTACATTTGTTTTAAATATTCCTCATAACCTAATTCTTGTAATTTATTGTTCTTATCTAATACAGCCTTTTTCATACTTGCTTTATAATCAATTAATTTATTTTTTAATTCTGGATTTGCAGTACCTAAAATAGAACTTGCAAGAATTGCAGCATTTTTAGCACCATTTATAGCAACTGTAGCAACAGGTATTCCAGATGGCATTTGAACTATAGAATATAAAGAATCAACACCATCTAAAGTTTTAGATTTAATTGGTACACCTATTACAGGAACAGGAACAAGCGCTGCAAAAATACCAGGTAAGTGAGCCGCTCCACCAGCACCAGCAATAATAACTTTAACATCGTTTTCCTTCAATTCATTCGCGTATTCAAAAGCCTCGCTAGGGCATCTATGAACAGAAAGAACAGTTACCTCATAGCTTATACCAAAATCATCTAAAAATTTTGCAGCATCCTTCATAATAGGTAAATCAGAATCACTGCCCATTATAATAGCAACATCAACATGTTTTTTCATAATAAAATTACCTCCATAAAAATAAAAATTCAATAACATTATATTACAAAAAAATGCAATAAACAATAAAAAAATCACATTTACACTAAAAAATATATATGATATAATTCTAAAAAAAGAAAAGAGGAAAAATATTGGAATTAGAAGGACAAATTGTAGAAGTAATATATAAGAACGATGTAAATAGCTACACAATAGCAGTTATACAAACAGAAAATCAAGAAGAAATGACTATTGTTGGCTATTTGCCTTTTATAGATATAGGGGATAGCCTAAAGCTATATGGAAAATATGTAGAGCATCCAGATTACGGAACACAGTTTAAAATAGATACATTTGAAAAGATTATGCCAAAAACATTAGGAGCACTAGAGAAATACTTATCAGGTGGAATAATAAAAGGAATAGGACCAGCAACAGCAAAGAAAATAGTTGATACATTTGGAGAAGAAACAATTGCAATATTCAAATATGAGCCAGATAAATTATCGAAAGTAAAGGGAATATCTAAGACAAAAGCAATAGAAATTGCAGAGGAGTTTAATGAAAAATGGGAAATGTGGCAAATTGTAGGCTTTTTAGAGAGATTTGGAATTAGTGCAGCAAACAGTCAAAAAGTATACAAAAAATTAGGAGTAAATGCGATAGAAGAAATCGAAAGAAATCCTTATGTATTACTAGATATAACTTATGGTGTAGATTTTAAACAAATAGATAAAATGGCAATGGATTTAGGGCTACCTCAAGATTTTGATAAAAGAATAGAAAGTGCAATAAAGTATAGCTTAGTTACAGCAAGTTATAATGGAAATACTTGTGTAATAAAAGAAAATCTTATAATGCATGTAAAATCTCTTATAAATTCAGATACTTCGAATATAGAAAATTGTATAATAAATCTAAAAGGAAGAGAAGAAATAGCAGTAGAAAAAAGAGAAGAAGAGGAGTGGGTATATTTATATCCATTCTACAAAGCAGAAAAAAATATTGCAGAAAAACTAATAATATTAAATCAGACAAAAAACATAAAAAGAATAGAACATCTAAAACAAGAGTTAAAAATACAAGAAAGAATTTCAAAAATAGAGCTTTCAGACAAGCAAAAAGAGGCAATAGAACAAGTAAATGAAAATAATGTTTCAGTAATTACTGGAGGACCTCGGAACAGGAAAAACAACAATAATTAAATTTATAATAGAAATGTATAAAGCAAAAAAGATGAAGGTAGTTCTATGCGCACCAACAGGTAGAGCAGCAAAAAGAATGACAGAAGCCTCTGGAGAAGAAGCTAAAACAATACATAGGTTATTAGAAATAGGAAAAATAGAAGAAGAAGGAAAAATTGCTAATGTAGATTATAATATTGCACCAATAGATGCAGATGTAATAATAATAGATGAAATGTCTATGGTAGATTTATTTATAATGAATTATGTACTTAAGGGTGTATATTTAGGAACAAAGCTAATACTAGTTGGAGATAGTAATCAATTACCATCAGTAGGACCACGGAAATATTTTAGAGGATATAATAGAATCAGAGCAAATTCCAACAATTACTTTAAATAAAATTTTTAGACAAGCTGCACAAAGCAAAATAGTATTAAATGCACATAATGTAAATAATGGAAAAGGATTTGTAAATAAGCAAGAAATAGATAAAGAGGAATGGGACAATTTGAATAATGACTTTTTTTACATAAACGAAATAAATCAAGAAAGAATACAATATAATGTAGTATCCTTATGTAAAGAAAGGCTAAAAAATTATGGAGATTATAATTTCTTTTCTGATATTCAAGTATTAACTCCGACTAAAAAAGGTGCACTTGGAACAAAAGAATTAAACAAGATATTACAACAATCATTAAATCCAGAAAAAATTAATTCTAAGCAAAAGCAAATGGGAGATAGAATATTTAGAATTGGCGATAGAATAATGCAAATAAAGAATAATTACGATATTATGTGGGAGAAAAAGTATGGAGAGAGCAAGTTTGGAACAGGTATATTTAATGGAGAATTTGGAATAATAAGTAATATTAACGAAGAAGAAAAACAAATTAAGGTAATTTTTGACGATGAAAAAGTGGCGTGGTATCCTTATTCTGATTTAGATCAGTTAGAACATGCCTATGCAATAACTATACACAAATCTCAAGGAAGTGAGTTCGATGTAGTATTAATAGTATTGCCACAATCAGCTCCAATGCTGTTAACAAGAAACTTATTATACACAGGAATAACGAGGGCTAAAAAAATGTTAATAGTGATTGGAAGTAATAAAGTTATAGAGTTTATGATAGGTAATACTGATAGCAAGAAGAGAAATACTGGTCTTAAGTACAAACTATGCGAATAAGATTATATGAAAGTTTTTTTGCAATAGAACGCATAGAATAAATATATATTATTTTTTATTCCGTTCTCCAAGGCGTTTAAGATACGGCTTAACAAAATATCGTGACACACTCTAAAATAGTTAAAGACAAAATGACTCAAGGTCGAACTCGTAAAAAATAATATATATTTATTCTGCATTACTATATGTATTTGATGAACTTATACAACTGTATTTTTATTAAAGAAAATACAAAATTTGCCTTAACATAAAAAGTATGATATAATATACAAATGTGATGTAAAAAATATATAAGGAGAGGATATTTATTTTAAGAAGAGCAACAATTTATTATATTAAAAACACACTAAAGATGACAGTTGTTGCAACAATTTTAATATTTATAATATTCATATCTAAATACAAGCCAATGTATAAAGTAACAATGGCAGGAGAAACTTTAGGATACATTACAAGTAAAAAAGAAGTAGAGGAAATTATAAACAACTATAAAAACACAAAAGAAGGAAATATAGCATTTATAGATATAGAGAATATGCCAAAATATGAACTTAATTTAGTGCCTTGGAATAAAGAGGATTCAACAAGTGAAGTATTAAAAGCTGTAAAAGACACATCTGTTGTAACATATAAGCTATATGCAATTAAAGTTGGAGAGGAGAGTCAAGCATATGTATCAACAGCAGAAGAGGCAGAAGAAGTAATTGAAGAATTAAAACAGAAATTTGATGGAATGGTAGACTTAAAAATAAATATGGAAGAAATCTATACATCAAATATAGAAGATATAACTTCTATTGATACAAAGGTTGCAAAAGCTAATTTAGATAATGAAATAATAGACGGTTCAAATAGTGCAATTAATGGTATAATATTATCTAAGCCAACTACGGGAATAATATCTTCAAGATTTGGACCTAGATGGGGAAGATCTCATACAGGAATAGATATAGCATCAAATACTGGAACTCCAATATATTCTTGCAGTAAAGGAACTGTTGAGTTTACTGGATGGTATTACGGTTATGGTAATTTGGTTATAGTAAATCACGGAAATGGTGTAAAAACATATTATGGACATTGTAGTAAAATATATGTATCTGTAGGAGATACCGTTACAAAGGATACTGTAATTGCAGCTATGGGTTCAACCGGAAATTCAACAGGACCACATTTGCATTTGGAAATAAGAAGAAATGGAACAGTATTAAATCCACAAAATTATTTATATAAATAAAAACTTGATTTTATAATACTGAAAATATAATAAAAAATAAAATTTCTCAGCTGCATTACAAAATCAAAGAAATTCTAATTTGATTTTATGGCACCCTTCCGCGACGAGCGCGAACTCTTTCCATAAAATCTGCATAAGAATTTCTAAAATTTTTCCATTTGCATTCGTAATTTTATTTTTTGATTATATTTTCTGATTTGTACAAATAAATTAATAAAAATCTATAATAAAAAACAAAGGATGATTAAAATGTATTTAATAGTAGGACTAGGAAATCCAGAAAAAGATTATGCAAACACAAGGCACAATATGGGTTTTGATGTAATAAATGAATTAGCAAAAAAATATGAAATAGAGGTTATAAAAAACAATTTTAAAGGTTTATATGGTACAGGCATTATAGAAGGAGAAAAGGTAATTCTATTAAAGCCGCAAACTTTTATGAACTTAAGTGGAGAAAGCATATTAGAGGTAAAGAATTTCTATAAAATAGATATAGAAGATATTTTGGTAATATGTGATGATATAGATACAGAGGCTCGGAAAAATAAGGATAAGAAAAAAAGGAAGCGCAGGGACTCATAATGGATTAAAATCTGTTATACATTGCCTTGCAACAACTGATTTTGCAAGAATAAGAGTAGGAATAAGTCAACCTAAATTAGATGTATCACTAATGGAACACGTTATAGGACCAATAGATGAAGAAGATAAGCAATTACTAAATGAAGGAGTAGAAAAGGCAACTTTAGCAATAACTGAAATTATGAAAAATGGATTAGATATTGCAATGAACAAATATAATTAAGATAACGAATATATTATAATTGTCTATACAGATAAAACATATTTCAAATGTTGTAGGGAACAGACCAACGTCGTTCCGTAGACACCACTATGCCCTTTATTATATATGTAAAAATAAAATTTAACTATAATCCAAGAAAGGACAAAACACAAAATGTACGAAATAATAGTTAACAAGCAAGAAAATACAAAAACAATAATGCTATTAGAAAATAAAGTTATAATTGAAAAATATGAAGAAAATGACGAGACTACTAGAACAGAAGGAAACATATATTTAGGTAAAGTACAAAATATTTTACCAGGTATGCAAGCAGCTTTCGTAGATATAGGGGAAAGAAAAAACACATTTATACATTTAAAAGATTTATTACCTAAAGTCGATACAAAGGCTATAAATCCAGATACATCAGATTTAAATCTAGAAAAACAAAATATAAAAAAACTAATAAATGTAGGTATGCCAATATTAGTACAAGTAAAAAAAGATAGTACAAATAAAAAAGGGGCAAGAGTTTCAACGCATATAAGTTTACCTCGGAAAATACATAGTGCTAATGCCAAATGCAGAGTTTATAACAGTGTCACAAAAAATTGAAGAAGAAGCGGAAAAACAAAGATTAATAAATATTGTTAAAAATTTATTACCCAGTGGAAGCGGAGCAATAATTAGAACTTCTAGTGAAAATAAAGATGAAGGAACAATAAGAAAAGATATAGAAAATTTAGTAGAACAATGGAATCATATAAGTAACGAAAAAGATAATATAAATGAATATCCAAAATTAATATACAAAAATGATGGAATACTAAAAAAATTATTTATAGATATGATAGAGAAGGAAATAGAGCAAATTACAGTTAATGAAAAAAATATCTATGAAGAGGTAGTAGATATTTTGAAAAGTATAGATAACGTACATATAGAAGTTAAATTGAAAGAGAATGTAGATTTAATAGAAGAATATTACTTAACTTCACAAATAGAAAAAATTTCGAACAGAAAAGTTTGGTTAAAATGTGGGGGCTTTATAACAATAGACAAAACTGAGGCACTTACTGCAATAGATGTAAACTCAGGAAAATACATAGGTACAAAAGATTTGGAACAGACAGTATATACAGTAAATAAAGAAGCAACCAAAGAAATAGCAAAGCAATTAAGATTAAGAGATATTGGTGGAATAGTAGTAATAGACTATATAGATATGAAACTAAATGAGAATAAAAACAAAATAGAGAAGTTACTTGAAGATGAATTAAAAAAAGATAGAAGTAAAACACAAGTAGTAGGATTTACTAAATTAAATCTTTTAGAAATGACAAGAAAACATATTGGAGCAAATGAATAAAATTTTATGGACGAATTATGTCGTCCTTTTTTAATGCATGCTATTTACATAATTCCCAAAAAATAGTATAATTATATTATGTAGCCTAGATGTTAGGGGGAATGTTTATGGAAGAAAATATACGTACAGTTGAAGAAAGTTATAAAATAATTGAAGAAATATTAGGTGATTTTTACAGTAACAAAAAAACAAGTGAAATACAAAATAAATTTGATATAGCATTAAACTCACCACAAAGAATGGTACATAAAAATAGAAAAATAGAAAAACAAAGAATAAACGAAATAAGAGAAAGTATAAAAGCTCTAACAGGGTTGGAGTTATCAGATGATGATATAAATAGAATGATAAATAAGGATACAAAACATATAAAAAATTTAAGTATAGATCCGTATATGGAGCAAATAGAAAGAATTTTTAATGAGACCAAAGTTGCAAAGAGAAGTAATGATAAGCCAATGATGACTCCGATAGCACAAACAGGGATTGGAAATTCAGCTTCTGAGGCACATTTAACCTCAAGAGGAATACACCAACAACAAGTTTCAGATTTATCTGCTGAACTTGCAAGTGCACTGGGTTTGAATGTAGAATTAGCTAGAATTGGCGGTAAACATCATGACGATGGACATACAAATAGCGGACATACAGGAGAAAGAATTGCAACAACAATAGGTAAGTTAAATAATTGTGGATATATTGTGCATAATGCATTAAGTGCAGATATGTTAATAAGTGAAGACATAATAAATAAAGTACTTGCGGCACTAAAAAAGAAAGAACCTAATATGACACAAGAAAGAAAAGATGAAATAATAAAAGATATATGGTATATATTTGATATTGCAATTTCACACAATGGAGAAGGAAAAGATAGGATAATATATTATAATCCAAGTAAAACAGTTGAAGACATAAAAAATGATAAAAATAAGTGTTATACAGAATCTGGATATGATAGAAAAATACGTTCAGCAACGAAAGAAGGAGCTATAATTGCTTGGGCAGATAAGCTTTGTTATATAAGAACAGATATACAAGATGGTGTAAACCTAGGAATATTAACAGAGTTTAATGATAATTATTTAAGGTATATAGGAATACTTGCAGCTAAAACAAAAAAACCAAAATTATATGAATTAGCACAAAAAATATTTAACAAAGAAGAAGAATTAGAAAAACAATTAGCAGATATGCAAAGTGAACTAAAAGATGTAGGTATAAGTATAAGTGAACCAGAACAGGTAACTAAAAGAACAGTTTTTGATATTAGAACAAAAACAGAAATTGAGCCAGAAGAATGCATAAAAACAATAAAAGATTATTCTGAAATAAAAACTTTAAGTAGAGATGTAATGAGAGCCACAACTGAATGTGGAAGACTTTATGTTGAAGATATTCCAGTAGAAAAAAGAGCAGAAAGAGTAGTAAACATGATAAAGGATGTATGTGTAGAAGACTTAATAGAGTATAGCACAGGAAAAGAATATGTAGGAATATCTCCAGCTATTGCTAAAGCTTTTTTCGGAATAAGAAATGAAAATTTAGAGCAAATAGTAAAATATACAAGAAGAAGATTTGAAAAAGAATTATTGCCACAAGCGGAATTAAAGATACACTCGGATTTGAAAAATGCATTATTAGAAACTGGAATAATTCGTGAATTTATGAGTAGAAGAAGAGATGAAGAATATGGAGAAGTTGAACCATTTGAATTAACTGCAGAAGAAAAAGAAGCAAGATCTAAATATGGATTAACACAAGATTTGGAAATAAAAGATTTTGATAGAGAACATACAGATAAAAAAGATATAACAGGACGTAAAAGCTTAAATCCACTATTAAAATATAAAGCAAGTGCTGAGGAAAAATATAAATATGAAAGAAAAGTATGTCATAATTTTATAAAATTATTTAAATCTCAGCCTCAAAGAACAGAAGAAATATTGCAAAATGCATTAAATGCTGGATTAGATATAGCAATACGAGATGTAGAAGCAGCATTAGAAAATAAAAAGCCAGAAGATAATGAGATATTAGGACAAGAATATTATGAAAAAATTATGGAAGTAAAAGCAAATATTGACAAAAGATATCCTAAAGGATTTGCTAACAGAGGAGAGAAAATTGCATATGCAAATGAATTAGCAAATAGAAGGAAAAATGATCATGAAGGGATATTAGCTGCTGCCGTAGCACTAGAGTATGTTTCAGGAATGACAGATGGAACTGTAATAGAGGCAAGTAAATTAAAAGGATATTTAACAAATGAAACAATAGAGGAAGGATATAAGAGAGAAGGGGCACCAGAAAAGCAATTAACAGATATGCAAGCTCATTGGAACGAAGAGGCAAAAGCTAATGTAGAAGTAGCAATAATATTAGAAAAGTTGCTTGAAGAAGAAAAGCTAAAACCAAAACCAACCCCAGACTCTCCAACTGATGAAGGACGTTAAAAAATACCCACATAAAGTGGGTATTTTTTAATTATTGCATAGGAAAAATCGCAAGATTTTTCTTAGAGCTTCAAGGTTAAGTTCCCTTGATTCGTGCGGTTGCGAAGCAACCTGTACATGTGGCGAAGCCACTTTTCTTATAAAGATATATCAATTCCATTATCATTAATGTATCTATTCAAATTTCTTAATGAAATTCCAGTAGAAACAGAAATTTCATCTAAAGAATAACTATTTCCATATTTCTCAATATAATTATTTAATTTTGCAATTTCTAAATTATCTTTTGGTTCACAGTTAGAGCAAATATTTAAATTTGAGTCATAAAAACAACCACAACGATTACATCTTTTTAATTCCATAATACAAATCCTCCTTCGTACTTTCAAACAAAAATATTTTATCACATAATGTAGAAAAATAAAAGTAAAAATTGAATAAAAAATAAAAAATTTCAAAAAATAAATAATAACAAATATAACAAAACACATTGCAAACGTTGTAGGGGCGGATGGGAGATTAGCTACGAAGCGGTTGCCGAATGAATAGTGAAGAGTGAATAGTGAATAATTATTTGTAGGGGCGCATGATTGCGCCCAATGAATAGTGAAGAGTACAAAATTCTTCGAATTTTGAGGAGGAAAACGATGATTGATTTTAGAACAGATTTAGCAGATGAAAGACGTGACATGTATAGAAAAGCAAATAAGTTAGAAGAGGAAATTCCAGGAATAGAGACTGAAAGTTCAGAAAACGGTGAGAATATAAAGACGTCAAAAGTAAAAATATTAAATGAAGAAGGAGAACAAGCATTAGGAAAACCAAAAGGAATGTATATAACAATAGATGTTAAAAATTTAAAAATAGCACAGGAAGAAGAAATTCAAAAAGCATCTGAAGTAGTAAGCAACGAACTAAAGGAATTAATAGGAACACATATAGGAAAAGAAGATGATATATTAGTAGTAGGACTTGGAAATGTTTATGTTACACCAGATTCATTAGGACCAAAAGTAATATCATATATAGATGTAACAAGACATTTGTTAAAATATGCGCCACAATATTTAGAAGAAGGAACCCGTCCTGTGAGTGCAATATCTCCGGGTGTTTTAGGAACAACAGGTATAGAGACTTTAGAAATAATAAAAGGTATAGTAGATAATATAAAACCCAAAATGCTAATAGTAATAGATAGCTTGGCTTCTAAAAGTATAGAGAGAATAAGTAGTACAATACAAATTGCAGACACAGGAATAACACCAGGTGCAGGTGTAGGTAATACTAGAAAAGAATTGAGTCAGGCAACTTTAGGAATACCAGTAATAGCTATTGGAGTTCCTATGGTTGTGGAGATGGCAACAATTACTAATGACTGTTTAGATTTATTTATTGAAAAATTACAACAAGAAGCAAAATCTAATGATTATTTAAACAAGCTAAAAGAAGAAGACAATTATGAGGATATAAAAAATGCATTAATACCAGTAAATTACAATATGATAGTAACTCCAAAAGAAATAGACGATTTAATAGAAAATATGAGTTCTGTAGTAGCAAGAGGTATAAATTTCGCATTGTAAAATTGTAGGAAACGACTTCCAAAGTCGTTCCGAAAAAGATAGAAGTATAACATATAAAATATAATAAAAAATAAAATTTCTCGGCCACATTACAAAATATAAGAAATTCTAATTTGATTTTATGGCACCCTTCCGCGACAAGCGCGAACTCTTTCCATAAAATCTGCATAAGAATTTCTAAAATTTTTCCATTTGCATTCGTAATTTTATTTTTTATTATATTTTATAATTTGTACAAAAAATATATTGCATACTGTAGAAAACAGACCAACGTCGTTCCGCCTATAGCACGGTACCATTAGCTATTATAATAAATATAAAAAATTAGTAGATTTTAGACGAATTTTATGATATATTATAATGCGAGGTGTAAAAACAATGAAAAAACCAGAATTATTAGCTCCAGCGGGCTCTTTTGAAAAGGCGAAGGTAGCGTTTCTTTATGGCGCAGATGCAATATATTGTCGGAACATCTTCATTATCTTTAAGAACAAGAGCTGATATGGAAAATGAAGATTTATATAAAACTATAGAGTATGCACATAAAATTGGAAAAAAGGTTTATGTCACAATAAATATATTTGCTTGGGATGATAGATATGATGAAATTAAAGAACAAGCAAGAATTTTAAATAAATTAAAGGTTGATGGAATTATTGTTGCAGATGGTGGAATTATAGACTTAATAAAACAAGAGGCACCAGATGTTGATATACACATAAGTACACAAGCAAATATCGTAAGTTATCATACAAGCAACTTTTGGTATAAAAATGGAGCAAAAAGAGTAATACTTGCAAGAGAGTTGAATAAAGAACAGATAAAAGAATTGATAAAAAACAAACCTAAAGATTTGGAAACAGAAATGTTTATACATGGTGCTATTTGTTTTGGATATTCTGGTAGATGTTTTTTAAGTGACTTTTTGTCTGGAAGAAGTGCAAACTTAGGAGATTGTGCTCAAAGTTGTAGATGGGCATATAATGTATATGTTGAAGAAACGAACAAGCCAGGTAACTTAATGCCGGTAGAGCATGATGACAAAGGAACATACATCTTTTCTTCAAAAGATTTATGCTTGATAAAAGAAATACCTGAAATTGTAGAAATGGGAATCGATAGTTTAAAAATAGAAGGAAGATTAAAAACAGAATATTATTTAGCAACAGTAATAAATACATATAGATGTGCAATAGATGATTATATGTCAAACCCAAATAAATTTGATTACACAAAATATTTAAACGAACTAGAAAAAACAAAAACTAGAGGGCTTACAACTTTTTACTTTAATAGTAGAGATAACAAAGATTTTCAAGAGTATGAAGGAAAACAATACAATCCAAATTATGAATTTGGAGGAATTGTTGAAGCTTATGATGAAGAAAAAACAATTATAGAAATACGAAATAGATTAAAAATAGGGGATGAACTAGAGGTTATTATACCAGGTGAAATTGAAAGTTATAAATTTAAAATAGAAAAATTATGGGATATAGAAACAGATGAGGAAATTCAGTTCGTAAATCCTCGGAAAAGCAGAACAAAAGGTAAAAATAAAAATACCAATTAAGGTAGAAAAAGATTATATTTTACGTAGAAAAAAATAAAAACCCTTAGTCTGCTAACGCAGACAGCTCCCTTGAATAAGGGAGGTGGCACGAAGTGCCGGAGGGTTTGTATAAAACAATTAAATGGAGGTTTAAATGCAAAGATTTTTCGTAGAAGAAAATCAAATTAATATACAAGAAAAAAATATACAAATAATAGGTGAAGATGTAAACCATATAAAAAATGTATTAAGATGTAAAACTGGTGAGCATATAGAAATATGTAGTAAACAAACAAATATTGCATACTTATGTGAAATTTCTAATATAGAGGAAAATGTAGATACTATAATCTTAGAAGAATTAGAAAATAACAAAGAATCTGATGTACATATAAATATTATTCAAGGACTTCCTAAGGCAGATAAGATGGAATTAATTATACAAAAAGGTACAGAACTAGGTGTAAAAGAATTTACTCCATTGGTACTAAAAAGATGTATTGTAAAAATAGATTCAAAAGACGAGTTCAAAAAAATTGGAAGATGGCAAAAACAAGCTGAAGTTGCAGCAAAACAATGCGGTAGAGATATTATACCTAAAGTAAATAATCTACATAATATAAACACAATATTAGATTTATTAAAAGGGTATGATTTAATACTTGTAGCATATGAAAATGAAGATAAAAATACTTTAAAAAATGAATTAAAAAAAATAAAAAGTAAAAATGTAAAAATAGCATTAGTAATAGGCCCAGAAGGTGGTTTAGAAGAATCAGAAGTAAACAAATTAAAAGAAAATGGGGCAAAAATAATAACATTAGGAAATAGGATATTACGAACAGAAACAGTAGCAATAACAGTTACAAGTATATTAATGTACGAATTAGGAGATTTAGGTTAATAACATTTGACACAATAAAATATAATAGTATAAAATTAATAAATAAAATAAGGAGAAAATTTTAGTGGAAGAAAGTGAAATAATAAATCAAATAAAAGAAAAAAAGAAATTTCCTGAAGATGTAAAAAGCAAAATAATAAGTCAAATAGTCGAAAGTACAGTATCTTCTATTATAGTATATGCATATTTTATATTTTTAGAGTTAGGTGCAAAAAATATACATAATAATATATATGTAACAGATTTAAAAGTATTTTCAGTAAGCTTTGCAGTATTAGCAATTGTGTTTCTAGAAAAAGGTTATAGCAATAAAAATAATAAAAAAATATGTATGGGGATAGAAATATTAATAGTAGCAATAATTACAATGTTATTAGAATATTGTGCACTTTATTTTTTGCCCAAATATAGATTAGCAATTCCTATATTTGCAATTGTGTATAATATATACTTTTTCTTAAAAGCATTAATAGGAATTAGAAAAATAAAAAATGAATATAAAAGAAATTCAAATGACATAAAAGAAATAGTAAAACGTAAATACAATGAATAGTTATTTGTTAATTTTGTAAAAATGTATTGCAAACGCTGTATGGAACGACTTCCAAAGTCGTTCCATATAATGAATAATGAATGTAGGGGCGACAGATTTTGCCCAGTGAAAAGTGAATAGTGAAGAGTACAAAATTCTTCGAATTTTGAGGAGGAATAAATCATGATAAAGAGTATGACTGGATTTGGTAGAGGAAAATATGAAAAAGACTCAAGAGAATACATAGTAGAAATAAAATCTGTAAATCATAAATATAGTGATATAACAATAAAAATGCCAAGGAGTATAACATATTTAGAAGAACACATAAAAAAAGAAATATGTAAAACAATAACAAGAGGAAAAGTAGATGTATATGTTAGCTTTATAAATAATAGCAACATAGGAAGAGAAGTGAAAATAAATAGTGAGCTTGCAAACATGTATATTTCTGAGTTAAGAAAAATATGTGATGAAACTGGTATTGAAAATAATATAAATGTTATGGATATTTCAAAAATGCCAGATGTACTAACAATTCAAAATGATGAAAATGAAGAATTAATATGGTCTGAATTGCAAGTGGCGTTATCAGAAGCAATTAAGGAATTTATTTCTATGAGACAAACAGAGGGAGAAAAGATTAGCAAAGATTTATTGAATAGAATAAACCAAATTTCTGGTAATGTAAATAAAATTTGTGAATTTTCTACTAGACTTGTTGAAGATTATGTAGTAAAATTAACAAATAGGGTAAAAGAATATTTAAACACAGATGTAGTTGATGAAAATAGGTTGGCACAGGAAGTAGTAATATATGCAGATAAATGTTCAGTAGAAGAAGAAATAACAAGATTAAAAAGTCATATTAATCAGTTTATAGAAATGTTAAATACAGATGGGGCAATAGGAAAGAAAATAGATTTTCTTTTACAAGAAATGAATAGAGAAACAAATACAATAGGGTCAAAAGCTAATTGTTTAGATATAACGAATTTAGTAGTAGAAGTAAAAACAGAACTTGAAAATATAAGAGAACAGATACAGAATATAGAATAACGAAAGGGAAGGGAGTATTTATGCAACTTATAAATATTGGTTTTGGAAATATGGTGTCTGCAAGTAGAGTTATATCAATAGTAAGTCCTGAATCGGCACCTATAAAAAGAATTATACAAGAGGCAAAAGATAACAAAATGACAATAGACGCAACATTAGGAAGACGTACAAGAGCAGTAATAATGATGGATTCTGGTCATGTAGTTTTATCTTCAATACAACCGGAAACAATAGCAGGAAGATGTACTGGCGCAGATGAAGAAACAAATATAAATAGTAAAATGAAGGGAATGTGATTTAAAATGATGGTATTACCAACAGTAACGAGTTTATTAGATGTAGTAGATAACAGATTTAGACTAGTAATAGTTACAGCAAAAAGAGCAAGACAAATAGCATTAGGAAGTGAAGTGCTAACAGAAGTTAAGGAGGAATCTCCAGTTACTTTAGCTGCAAATGAAATTGCAGAAGGTAAGGTGACAGTATGTTAGTAATTTTGTCAGGAGTAGCAGGAGCTGGAAAGGATACAATAAAAAAGGAACTGTTAAAAAGAATGGATAATGTAGAAACATTGCCTTCTTATACAGACAGACCTCCTAGAGATGGAGATGTTGCAGGACAAACATATAACTTCGTTACAACACAAGAATTCGAAAGAATGATTAAGGATAATGAATTATATGAATATTCTGTGCACCATAATCACTATTATGGAACATCAAAAAAACTATTAAACGATAAAATAAACAGTGGCAAAATAATAGTAAAAGATATAGAAGTTAATGGGACACAAGCTCTAATTGATTTATTAAAAGATGATGTAAAAATAGTTACAATATTCTTAAGAGTTCCAAAGGAGGAGCTAAGGAATAGGTTAGAGAACAGAATAGACAAGCCAAGCATAAAAGAAATAGAACTAAGATTAAATAGATTTGATTATGAAGAATCAAAAATAAGTATGTATGATTATGTATTAAAAAATAATAATTTAGAAAAAACAGTACAAATAATAATGTCAATAATAGAAAATGAGTATAAATTAAATTCAAACAAATAGAAAACACATTGCAAACATTGTAGGGGTCGACCTCTAAGTCGACCCGCAAATAAACAGTGCCCTTATTTTTTTTCAACCAATTACCATTCGGTAATATAATTTTCCAAAAAAGCAAATAATAAATAAAAATATATTTAACAATAAAAAAATTTATGATATACTATAAATATAATAAAAATGAGGTGAATTTATATGCAAAAAACAAGTAATATAATTATGAACACTAAAAATTATGTTATGGATGATATGAAAGAAAATCTAATAGAAATATTAAAAAAATCAGAAGAAGAAATAGAAAAAGGAGAAGGGATTGAAGCAGACATTGCATTTAAGGAGTTGAGACAGAAATATGGATATTGAACAATATAAAATAATTATTACTCCAACAGCATTTAAGGAAATCAATAAAATATATGATTACATATCTGAAGACTTATATGCTAAAAATGCCGCAAAAGATATAATGCAGAAAATCGAAGTTGCAATTCAAAAATTAAAATATGCCCCGAAAATATATATGCAAATAGAAAAAACAGATGCATTAAAAAGATATTATAGAAGAGTAGTTATAAAAAATATGTTATTCTTTATACTATAGATGAAAAAAACAAAGTAGTACATATTGCTCATATGTATTATGGTGGCAGAAATTACATAAATAACAATTTGTTATAATTTTTTTCAACCAATTACCATTCGGTAATATAATTTCCAAAAAAATCTATTAAAATTAAAACAATAATATAAAAATTAGAAATTTGAATTATACAATTTTTATCATATTTTTAAGTAAATGTATTGCCAAGAAAAGGCAAATTGGATATAATATAATGGATTTAAAATGTAAAATCCATTATATTTTTATTAGGAGGCAAAATTAATGAGAAAATACTTTGGAACAGATGGTATTAGAAGAATTGCAAACACAGAACTTACACCATCACTTGTATATAAAGTTGCAAAAGCAGGGGCATATGTCTTATCAAAACATACAGATCACGCACCAACAATACTTATAGGAAGGGATACTAGACTTTCAGGAACTCTAATAGAAAGCGCAATGACTGCAGGATTTTTAAGTTATGGAGCAAATGTTAAATTATTAGGAGTGATACCGACACCAGCAGTTGCTTATTTAACAAGAAAGTTAAATGCAGATGCAAGTGTTGTTATTTCAGCTTCACATAATACATTTGAATTCAATGGTGTAAAATATTTTAGCAATAAAGGAACTAAAATACCAGATGAATTAGAATTAGAAATAGAAGAAATAATGGATTCAGGAAAATTAGATGAACTAACAGCAATAAGCGATAAAATTGGAGTATCAGAAATTAGAGAAGATTTAATAGATGAATATGTTTATTTCTTTAGAAAAACATTTGATGACAATATAGAAGCAAATATAACAGATGATTTTGTTGTAGGTATAGATGTTGCGAATGGTGCTACATATAAAGTTGCAGAAAAAGTATTTAAAACATTAGGTATAAAGTACAAAATAATAAATAATAATCCTAATGGAATAAATATAAATGAAAATTGTGGCTCTACTCATTTAGAAGGACTTAAAAAATTTGTATTAGAAAACAAATTAAATCTTGGAATTGCATATGATGGAGACGGAGATAGATGCCTTGCAGTGGACGAAAATGGTAACGAAATAGATGGAGACATTATGCTTGCAATAATATCTGGGTATTTAAGACAAAAAGGAAAATTAAATAAAGATACAATAGTTGCGACAGTTATGAGTAACTTAGGTTTAAATAAATTTGCTAAAAATAATAATATGAACTTAGAGCAAACAAAAGTTGGAGATAGGTATGTTTTAGAGAAGATGCAAAAAGAAGGATATAACCTAGGAGGAGAACAATCTGGACACATAATATTATTAGATTATAATCCTACAGGAGATGGAATACTAACTTCATTAATGTTAATACAAGTAATGTTAGAAAACAAAAAGAAAGCATCTGAATTAAGAAACACAATAAAACTATATCCTCAAGTCTTAGTAAATGCTAAAGTAAATTCAGAGAAGAAATACGATTATCAAGAAAATGTTAAAGTAAAATCAGCTATAGAAGAGCTAGAAAAAGAATTTGCTGGAAACGGAAGAGTATTAGTAAGACCATCTGGAACAGAACCATTAGTAAGAGTTATGATAGAAGGGGAAAATCAAGAATACATAACAAAAAAGGCACAAGAAATAGCAAAATTAATAGAACAAGAATTGCAATAAAATATGTTGCAAATATTTTCGTTCTGTTGATGAATAAATAATTGTAAACACCGTAGGGAACGACTTCCAAAGTCGTTCCGCAAATAAATACATTGCAAACTTTGTAGGGGCGGACACTTCTGTCTGCCCGTGCTATGAAGGCATACAAAAGTGAATAGTGAAGAACGAATAATTAATAGTGAAGAGTACAAAAATCTTCGATTTTTGAGGAGGTAGAAAATGCCTAAAAACAACGAAACAAAACAAAAAGCACAAGATATAACAAGTATAATTAAACATTTAGAAGAAAAACTAGAATTAACAGAAGACCAAAAGATAATAGATGTAGAGTTTGTAGATACTATAAATTTAGGAGGAGACCTAAATAGAAATTCTGTATTTGCAGTAAAAGTACAAAATAAAAATAAAGAAATTACACATATTATAATAGATAAAGAAGCAAATAAAGTTGCAGATATAGACAAAGATGGAAGAATTAAATTATCAGAAAAAGAAATTGAAAAATGGCAGCAGTTTATTGGAAAACCAGTGGAACAAACACCAGAGCAAAAAAAGAGATATGACTTTGAAAAAGAATATATTTTAGAAGAATACAAAACAAACGAAAAAACCGTAGGGAACGACGCCCTCGTCGTTCCGAATAACAACGAAAAAAACGTAGAGGCTTGTAGGGGCGACCATTGGTCGTCCGATGCTCGTCCGAAAGATACAGAAAAACAAAAAGCAGCAGAAGCTTTGAATACTGATGAAACAGCAATAATAGCTATGATAAAAATAGAAGATAGAGAAACTTTTGGACAAGCAATAAACAAGAAATTGCACGCAGATGCATATATTGTAAGATACGGTAATAATAAAACAAAAATAATGCAAATGAATTCAAAAGGGAAATTAACAGAGCTTGAAGGATTAGAAAGCAATGAATTCAATTTAGAAGTATTAGAACAATTAAATTTAGATAAAACAAGCAAATCTCAAAAAATAAAATCAGGAGATTTAACAACAATAAGAACAGAAGACCCAAAAAGTAGTTATGTTGTAGTTAGAGAACATGATTCAAAAAATGGAATAGTAATTGTTACTTCAGGAAACGAAACACAAATGTATACCTTCGATGACGAGGGAAAAGATAATATAAAAGAAATAGAAACATCAATAAAATATGAAATTGAAAAAGATAAGAATGAAAAAGATGTAGAGAACGAAGCATCCGTCGTTCCGAATGATGAGCGTGGAAACGATGACGAGGATGAAGGCAGAACTCCTTGGGGAGATGCCTATGCAAGACAAAGAAGATAAGGAGGATTTTTAATATGGGAAAACAAAATATTGTAATAGGTGGAGCTTGGCCATATGCAAATAATTCATTGCATTTAGGACATTTAGCAGGACTAATTTCAGGAGATGTTTTAGCTAGATATCATAGGCTAAAAGGCGACAATGTAATGTATGTATCTGGAACAGACTGTCATGGTACACCAATTACACAAAGAGCAAAAAAAGAGGGAAAATCTCCAAAGGAAATATGTGAATATTATGACGAAGAGTTTAGAAAAACTTTTGAAAAAATGAACTTTTCTTATGATTTATATTCAAAAACAGATACTGAATATCATGCTAAAAAAGTAAAAGAAATATTTAAAAAATTGTATGACAATGGATATATATATGAAAGAATAGAGCCACAAGCATATTGCCCAAAATGCAATAAATTTTTACAAGATAGAGATATACAAATAACTTGCCCAGAGTGCGGAAATGTTACAAAAGCAGACCAATGTGATGTATGTTCACATGTGCCAACAGTGGAAGAATTATCAGATGGTGTATGTTTAGAATGTGGAACAAAAGCTGTACAAAAAGATAATAAAAACTTATATTTTGCACTTTCAAAATTCCAAGAAGATATAGAAAAGAATACAAACAGAAATAAAAATAAATGGAGAATAAATGCACAAAACGAAACAGAAAAATACCTAAAACAAGGTTTAGTAGATAGAGCGGTTACAAGAGATTTAGATTGGGGTATAGATATTCCGCTACCAGGATATGAAGACAAAAAAATGTATGTATGGATTGATGCTGTACTTGGATATTTAACTGACACAATGAAAGTGTGCGAGGAAAACGGTACATCTTGGGAGGATTTTTGGAAAGAAGGACGCAATAATAAAATATATATGGTGCATGGAAAAGATAATATAGTTTTCCATAGTATAATACTAAATGGATTATTATTAGGACAAAAAGAGAATTTCCATATGGTAGATGTTATTGTATCAACAGAATATTTAAATATAAATGATGAGAAAATATCAAAAAGTAAGGGAAATGGAATAACTGCATTAGAAATGCTAGATAAATATAATTCAGATTCCTTAAGATTTCATATTATAAATAATGGACCAGAGAAAAAAGATACAAACTTCACAATTGAAGGTTTTGAAACGACACATAATAGTGAAATACTAAATAAATTTGGAAATCTAGTAAATAGAACATTAAGATTTAAGGGATTAGAAGAATTACCAATTGCGAAAATGGATGAAGAGGTAAAAAATGAAATAGAAAAAACATATAAAGAAGTTGCAATAGCAATTGAAGATTTGGAGTTTAAACTTGCATCAGATAAAGTAATGCAACTTGTGGAATATGCAAACAAATATTATGATGAGAAACAACCTTGGGTTCTAAAAAAGGAAAATATAGAAGAATTTAATAATACAATATATACTTGTGCAAATATAATTGCTAATCTTTCAAATTTATTTGAACCATTTATGCCAGAGGCATGTGAAAAAATAAGAACTTACTTAAAACTACCAAATCCAAAATGGGAATATGTAGAAATAACAGATAATATTAGTTTAACAAACATAGAGCCATTATTTACAAGAATACAATAAAAAATATATTGCAAACGCCGTAGGGAACTAGACCAACGTCGTTCCGAACAATGAATAATTAATTGTAGGGGCACCGTTTGTGGGAATACCCGTAAGGTATGACACCACTGTGCCCTAACTAAAAAATGCCAAAAATATTATATATAAGAGGTAGAAAATGAAAGATAAAATAATAATAGTAGAAGGACCACAAGGTGTAGGAAAAACAACTTTTACAAATTTATTAAGAGAAAAAATGAAAGCTACAGACCTTTACAGATTATCTGGAATAAAAGATAAAACAGAGGCAGGACATGCTAAAATTAAATTGAAATACGAAAAATTATTGGAATATATGGAAAATTGTGAAGATATAAACATGATTTTTGATAGAACATTTTTTACAAATGAAGTGTATTCAAGACTAGGTTACCAAAATTATGATTTTTCAAAAACATATAATGAACTTTTGAAAAAGCTAGATACTTTAAAAAATATAGAGAAATACGATATATATTTGGTTATACTATATTTAAAAGATGAAAATAAGTATGAGCAAAGAATAAAAAGAGATAAACACGAATACCAAAAGTTTAATGTAGAAAGTAGTATAATGCAACAAAGAGAATACTTAAAATTAGCAGATGAAGTACAAGAAAAAACTCAAAATATAAAAATTATAAAATTTGAAAATGACACAGAACAAATACAGCAAGAAAACCTAGAGAAATACTTTAACAGTATAGAATAGAGGAGGAAAAAATGGAAAGCACAAAAATACCATTTTTCAAGAGACTAAAAAAAGCAGTTATAGATTTTGAAAGCTATTCAGATTTTGCTGTAGAAAAGATAGATATTGCTATTAAATATTTTGCAAAACTAATGGTAATATTTTCTTTAATTGTTGCCATAACATTTACTTATAAATTTTCTACAGTAATAAATAATGAAGAACAATTGCAGATAACTTATAATGAATTAGCAGATACTGGTATGGATTTAAAACTTATGGATGATGTTATAAGTTATGTTAAAAATAATAATAATTTTCAATTCTATGCATTACTAACATTAAGTGTGACTGGATATGTATTTCTTGCACAATTTGCAGTAGGTTTGCTTGACGCATTACTGGTTTGTATTGTAGGAATTATAATATCTAGAATAACAAGAATAAGGTTAAAATATAAACCGATATATGTAATGTCCATATATGCGCTAACTCTACCAATAATTTTAAATTGTATATATGTAATAGCACACACATTTACTGGATTTACTATAGATTATTTTTCAATAGTATACAATATAATAGCATATATTTATTTAGTTACAGCAATATTATTGATAAAAACAGATTTTATAGAAAGACAAAGAGAATTGATAAAAATAATAAATGAACAAGAAAAAGTAAGAAGAGAACATGAACAAAATGATAATGAAACTCCAGATGAAGAACCAAAAGATGAAGAAGACAAAAAGCCAGAAGAAAATCCGACAGAAGAACCAGATGGAGGATTAGCTACGAAGCAATTGCCGAACGAATAATGAATTGTAGGGGCAGGGTTAAAGCCTGCCCGCTCTACGAAGGAATGACCCAATTACGCCCTGACCCGTTAGGAATACCTAAAAAAATAATAAATAATAAAATTTGCTTTTGCAAATTAAAGAAAGGAAATTCTATGAAAGAGAAACAACCTAAAAATAAAGTTATAAAAATAATATTAGTAGTAGCAGTAGTCGTGTTATTAGCAACTACTCTAGTATTAATGTTTATGAATAATAGAGACGACAACAAAGATGAAAAGGAACTAGCTTATGACGAATTATTAGTTCAAATAAAAGAACAAAAAATTGAAGAAATAGAAATGACAGTTGGAAGTACAACTCTAAAAGTAAAACAACGTGATGTTGAAGAAGAAAAAACAACAATAATTCCAAATACTCAAGCTTTCGTAGAATATGTTCAAGGAGAAATTGCTAGTGGAAACAATAGCTTTAAATTAAATCAAAAGCAACCTAATATAATACTAAAAATTGCAGATATACTATTTTCATTATTACCAACAATTATGATTGTTGCATTATTTATTGTGATATTAAAAATGCAAGGATTAGGAGATAAAGGAAAAGTATATGGAGAAGAAGGAAACAATACAAACATAACTTTTGATGATGTAGCAGGACTTGAAGAAGAAAAAACAGAGATGATAGAAATAGTAGAATTTTTAAAGAATCCTAAAAAATTTAATGATATGGGAGCAAAAATTCCAAGAGGAATACTTTTATGTGGAAAGCCAGGAACAGGAAAAACATTAATTGCAAAAGCAATAGCAGGAGAAGCAGGGGTCCCATTTATATCAATGAGTGGTTCTGAATTTATAGAAATGTTTGCAGGACTTGGAGCATCGCGTGTAAGAAAACTATTTGAAAAGGCAAAAAAAGTATCTCCATGTATAATATTTATAGATGAGATAGATGCAATTGGTTCAAGAAGAAGTAGTGGAAATGGTGCAGAAACTGAAAATAACCAAACATTAAATCAATTATTAGTTGAAATGGATGGATTTGAAACAAATGAAACGGTTATAGTTTTAGCTGCAACTAATAGACCAGAAATGTTAGATAAAGCATTATTAAGACCAGGAAGATTTGATAGACAAATAACAGTTGCTGCTCCTGATGTAAAAGGAAGAGAAGAAATATTAAAAATACATGCAAAAGACAAAAAAATGGCAGAGGATGTTTCTTTAAAAAGTATAGCAGAAGATACAGCAGGTTTTACTGGTGCAGAACTTGCAAATGTTTTAAATGAAGCAGCAATAATTGCAACAATAAATAAACACGAAAATATCCAAAAAGAAGATATAGAAGAAGCTGTAAAAAAGGTTACAGTAGGATTAGAAAAACATAGTAGAGTAATTTCAGATAAAGATAAAAAGCTAACAGCATATCACGAAGCGGGACATGCAATAGTAAGCAAATTTTTATCCACACAATTAGATGTAAAAGAAGTATCAATAATACCTAGAGGACTTGCTGGCGGATACACAATGTATAAAACAGATGAAGATAAATATTATATATCAAAAACTGAAATGGAAGAAAAATTAGTAGCATTACTAGGTGGAAGAGCGGCAGAAAAAGTTGCTTTAAACGATATATCAACAGGAGCAAGTAATGATATAGAAGTTGCAACTAAAATTGCAAAAGATATGGTAACAGTATATGGAATGAGTGATAAAATAGGACCAATATCATTAAAAAGAGAAGAACCATATGATCCACAACCTTTTGGAGATGAACTAGAAGATCAAATAGGAAAAGAAGTAAAAGAAATGATAGAATTATCTTATGTAAGAGCTCAACAAATATTATTAGCAAATATGGATAAATTACATGCTGTAGCACAAAAACTATTAGAAAAAGAAATAATATCAAGCGAAGAATTTGACAGTTTCTTCCAAATGTGATAAAATAAAATATATTATGTAAATAAAGGAGAGGTTATTGCATGGAAAAACAAAATAAAGCAAGTAAATCAGAAGAATTTAGAAGGGCTCAAGCTGATTTTTACAAATACTCACCAGTAGAAGATTATATTGCTCCATCAACAGAAGCAGACTTGACACGTATACAAATTTCAAAATCATTTATGCCTAGTTCAGAAGTACCAGGTAATGATAGATAACAGATGAGCGCCTATACGGCGCTCAGTGAATAATGAATAGTGAATAATGATATGTAGGGAACGACGCCCTCGTCGTTCCGCTCACACTACTGTGTTCCATGTTCATTATATTCTAAATGGGTTTTCAATCTCAAATTCTTTGTTCTTTAAATAATCTAAAACGCCAGAATTTGTATTAAAATTAAATTTTAATTTATAAGCACATAACATTTGTGTTGAAACTTTAAATTTTTTGTTAATTTCATTTAAACCATATTTTCCGGTCTCCAATTAATGGGTGACCAACAAAGGCTAAATGAGCTCTTATTTGATGAGTTCTACCAGTTTTTAAATTAACATCTAAACAAGATATATTTTTATCTTTAAATTCTTGTATAACCTTATATGAGGTTATTATTTTTTTATATCCTACTTTTGGAGTGTTAGATATATATACAATAGATTTCTTGTTATCCTTAAATAAATAATCTTCTAAAGTGTTTTGCTTTTTTTCTAAAATGCCGTAAACATAACAAAGATAATGTTTTTCAATTTCTTTGTTTTTGAACTTTTCTAATAAAATGTCTAAAGTTTCAGTGTTTTTTGCAAAAACTACTAACCCTAAAGTATTTCTATCTAATCTGTGACAGGGGTATACTTTTAATTGTAAATCATTAGATAATAAATCAGTTAAAGACTTTTCATTATTTGAATCGTCTGTAACAGAAATACCTACTGGTTTGTTTACAATTAATACGTTTTCATCCTCATACACAATAGAATAATTTATTTTGTTATACAAAAATTCGTCTTTAATATAAATTATAATTTCGTCATTTGTGTGAATAACAGTATTCTCAGTAACTCTTATATTATTTACTATAATATCCTTTTTCCTTAAAGCCTTAAATATAGTACTAGGTTTCAAACCAGAAAATTTATCTAACAAAAATGTATTCAATTTCTTATTATCATATTTTTTATCAACAACTAACTTTTTCATAAAATTATTATATATTAAAAAAATAAAATATGCAATATGAACGGACGACCAATGCAAAGCCCCTAAAACATGCAATAATATATGGGAACGATTTTAATTGCCTGCTCTTCAAAGAGCGTCATAATATATTTAATAAAAGCATATAAATTGAATAGGTGATTAAGGTGAAAAAGAAAAACAATGGTAGAAGAAGAATAGATAGATGGCTAGAAATGCCTACAGAAATTGTCAGTAATGAGCCTAAGATTACACTTATAGGTTTTAATGAAATGCTAATAGAAAATTACAAGGGAATACTAGAATATGAAGAAATATACATACGTATTAACACACATATTGGAATAATAAATATAAATGGATTTAACTTAAATTTAGAGCAGATTTCGGAAGATGACATCTCGGTAAAAGGGAAAATAGATAGTATAACTTTAGAGCTAAACATAGATGAGGAGGAGTAAAATTGTTTCTAAAAGTAATATTAAGCTACATACTAGGTTATGTAAAAATAAAAGTAGAAGGATACTACATAGAGAGATTTATAAATATTTGTAATAATAAAAAGATATTTTTGTGGAAAGTAAAAAGAGATAAATCTACAATTATGTATGCAAGAGTTAGGATAAACGAATTTAAAAATTTAAGAGATGTTGCTAAAACCATAAAATGTAGATTAGAAATAGAAGAAAAAAAAGGTTTACCATTCTTTTTAAATAAATATAAAAAAAGAAAAATCTTCGCAATATGTTTATTATCAATAGTATTAATGTTAACAATAACATCAAACTACATTTGGAATATAGAAATAATTTCGGATGGCACAATAAATGAGGACGAAATTATAAGTATGTTAGAACAGGAAGGACTAGGGATTGGCAAATTAAAAGGAAAAATAGATACTAAAAGAGTGATAAATAATATACGATTAAACAGAAGTGATATAGCTTGGATTGGAATAAATATAGAAGGAACTAATGCTAAAGTTGAAATTATTAAAAGCACAGAAAAACCGCAAATTGTAGCGGAAGATGAATATTGTAGTATTGTATCAGATAAGGAAGGAATAATAACAAAAATAAATGCTCAAAATGGAACATTGGCTGTAAACGTTGGAGATTTAGTAAGGGTTGGTACACCATTAGTATCAGGATGGCTAGAAGGAAAGTATACGGGAATAAGGTATGTACATGCAAGAGCAGATATTGAAGCTAAAGTTTGGCATACAAAAAAAGAAAAGGCATATTATAATCAAGTCATATCAGTACCTACGGGTAATAAGGAAAACAAGTATAGTATAAATTTTAATAATTTTAAAATAAATTTCTATAAAAGGGTTTCAAATTTTGAAAATTATGATACAATAAATGAGAGTAAAAAAGTAAAATTATTTTCTAATTTTTACTTACCAATCGAGTTGAAAAAAACAACGAACTATGAGTACGAGCAAAAACAAGTAACCTATACGGAAGAAGAACTTGTAAATATGACAGTATCTAAGCTAGAAGAGGAATTGAATAGTGAAATTGAAGATACAAACAAAATAGTAAATAAACAAGTTAATACATACGGAAATGAGGGTTATATAGAAGTAGAAGTCATATATGAAGTTATTGAAAAGATTGGAACTGAAGAAAAAATAATATTCTAGAAGGGGATGTGAATAATATGCAAGAGAGAAGTTTAAAATTA
The DNA here is from genome assembly GCA_949840345.1 of uncultured Eubacteriales bacterium. Taxonomy (GTDB): domain Bacteria; phylum Bacillota; class Clostridia; order TANB77; family CAG-508; genus CAKPQL01. Next base: position 119,961 of record CATKWX010000001.1, on the reverse strand, counting down.
TACAACACAGACAAAACATTTTTTGTTAAGATTTCCAATAAGTTAACTAAATTATTAATGCCTACAAAATTTGGTATAAACAATATTATGATTTCAATAAAGAGAAGCAATGTACTAAAAGCGTATTACAATTATAAAGAAATTTTAAAACAAAACGATACAGAAAGGGAGGAAAGTTTAGCTCAAAAGTATGAAGAAACTTATGCTTTATATCTAGAATCAATAGATAAATACATAATGGAATCTTTATATAAAAAAGTAAAAAACGATTTAGCAAGCAATTTTGAAAAAGATGCATTATCTAGTTATTACACGATTGTAAATTTGAAGGATAAATATTATACAGAATACAAATACAGAAAACAAAAATATTTATTAGAGTTGGAATACCAAGGAGTATCTGCAGGGCATAAAACTGCAACTTTAAATAAAATGAATCCTTTCTATGTTGAAAAAATGGATTCACTATATAAAGGAATAATAAAAAATTATTCAGTTCAATTAGTTGATAACACAAATAAATACGAAAACAAAAATGAAATATATCAGAAAATATTTGATACTATAGAAGAATATGTTACAAGTATATTACCAATAAAAATGCAAGAAGAAGAGCAGAAGAAAAATAAAGAATTAGTAGAAGAATATGATACATACCAAAGATTTTTAGCAGGAAAGTTAGATAGTATAGATATTATAGAAAAAAGTACAATATTACTTGCAATTAGCAGAATATTATTTACACATAGCTTGCCGCTTGCAACAGCAGAAATGTGCTACATAAAATTATTAAAAGATGCTAGAAATTTATTAGTTAAATATAACGGAAGCAATAAATATAATAATGCATATAATTTATTAATAAAACTAATAGAAGAATATAATTTAAAATTATTATCAACAAAAGTATATTGGGACAAGCCTGAACAAAAAGATAATTATAAAGAATTCTGGAACAAATATAACAATATACAAAATATGCAAAATGAAACACAAAAAAGAGAACAAAAAGAAATACTATTTATAAAGAATGATTTAATAGAATTAAACAAGAGCAAAAATGATTATAATGAAATAATCAGTATATACAAAAATAGACTAGTAGAACTAGGTGTTATGAAACAAATTAAAAACAAACCAAGAACAATTCAAAATAATACATATAAAGGTAAAATTCGAAACGTATTGCAAACATTGTAAAATACATTGTAAATACTGTAGGGAACGACGCCCTTAGGCGTTACGTGCTACGGAGCAAATGCCCAATGAATAATGAATAGTGAATAATCATTTGTAGGGGTCGATGCCCACATCGACCCGTTCTACGAAGGGAATACTTATATAAATAATAAAAATAGGAGATAATAAATTGCAAAACATAGTACAAATAAATTACGATGGATTAGAAGAAAATCCAGAATACCAAAAAACAATAGAACAAGTAGTACAAGCTTGTTTTAGTGAAGAAAAATTAAATAGCGAAAATTTATATGTAAATATAATACTAACAACACCAACCAATATAAAAGCAATAAACAGACAATATAGAAAACTAGATAAAGAAACAGATGTATTATCATTTCCTATGTTTGAAAAAGGGGAAATGTTTAAAATACACACAGGAATAAAAGAAGCTTTAGGAGATATTATTATTTCAATAGAAAGAGTACAAGAACAAGCATCAGACTATGGGCATACATTCACAAGAGAATTATCTTATATGGTTGTTCATGGATTCTATCACTTAATGGGATACGACCATATTGAAGAAGGTGATAAAAAAGAGATGAGAGAAAAAGAAGAGACAATATTAAACAAACTAAAAATAACAAGATAATAATATTTTATAAAGCATATGGCAAACGCTGTAGGGAACGGCGCCCTCGCCGTTCCATTCTACGAAGGCTTTGCTTAATGAAAAGTGAAGAGTGAAAAGTTAATAGTGAAGAGTACAAAATTTGCTTCACAAATTTTGAAGGAGGAAACCAATATGAGTAGAAAAGGAAGAAGTAATTCTAAAGTTTTATTTGTAATTGTTGCAATATTAATAATTGCAATAGCAGCTGGTGCTACTTTACTAATGATGAAAGGTAAAGATAAGCAAACTGTGGCAGGTGCTAATGAAGACAATGCAGTAACTGAAACACCTGCACCAGAAAAAAAGGTACAAATATATTCTGGAACAGATAGACCAATTGCAGTAATGATAGATAACAACACAAATGCATGGCCACAAGCCGCAATAAATGATGCATATATGGTATATGAAATAATAGTAGAAGGCGGAGAATCAAGATTAATGGCATTGTTTAAAAACAAAGACATAGAAAAAGTTGGACCTGTAAGAAGTTCAAGACACTACTTTTTAGATTACGTAATGGAAAATGATGCAATGTATGCTCACTTTGGAGCTAGCTACATAGCAGATGAGCAAATACCTAGTTTAGGAATAAATAACATAAATGGAATGTTAGAAGATGGAACAACATATAAAAGGGATACTTCAAGAAAGGCTCCACATAATGCAACAACTAGCACGAAAAAAATATTAGAATCAGCAAATAAAAAAGGATATAGAACAACATCAGACCAAAAAAGTGTACTAAATTACACAACGGACGAAGTTATATTAGAAGATGGAACAGATGCAACATATGTAAAAATACCATATAGTACATATAATACAGTTGAATATAACTATAATGCAGAAACCCAAAAGTATACAAGAACTTCAAAAGGAAGAAAACAAACAGATTGGAATACTGGAGAAGATATAACAACTAAAAACATAATAATAACATTTGCTGAAAACCACCCAGTAGAAAGTGGAAGTGTATTACAAGAAGTTAAAAATATAGGAAAACTAAAAGGATATTATATAACAAATGGTAAAGCAATAGAAATAACTTGTGAAAAAGCAGATAGAAAGTCAAAAACAATATATAAAGATTCACAAGGGAACGAAATAAAAGTAAACGATGGAAATACATTTGTACAAATATGTCCAATAAATGCACAAGTAAGTTTTAGCAAATAAAAATTGCTATTTTATTGCATAGGAAAAATTAAATTTTTACTTAATATAAAATGGTATTTTATTATGCAAATAAATATAATTTTAAAAAAATCTGCCACTCCTTAAACGCGGCATAATGTGAAATAAAAATAATACATTGCTACGATAATAACGGTAGAAAGCAGTTCTAATCAGTAGAAGCGGAGTTCGATTTTTTTAAAATATATTTATTTGCTCGTAATAAACACAATGCAAACGTTGTAGGGGTCGGCGTCCTCGACGACCCGTTAATGAATAATCATTGCAGGAGCGTAGGGGAGCATGATTGCGCCCAATGAAAAGTGAATAGTTAAAAGTGAATAATGAAGAGTACAAAATTCTTCGAATTTTGAAGAAAGGAATAATATGGAAAATTTCAAATCAGGTTTTGTTTCAATTATTGGAAAAACTAATGTAGGAAAATCTACTTTACTAAACGCACTTGTAGGCGAAAAAATAGCAATAATGGCAAACAAAACCCAAACAACAAGAACAGCAATAAAGGGAATAGTAAATAAAGAAAATGCACAAATAGTATTTATAGATACACCACGGAATTCATAAACCAAAAACAAAATTAAATGAATTAATGTTAAATACAGCTTATGAAACAATACAAGACGTAGATGTAATACTGTTCTTGATAGATGCAACCAAAGCCTATATAGGGAAAGCAGAAAGTGAAATACTAGAAAGAATAAACATAAAAAAATGTAAAACAATATTAATAATAAATAAAATAGATTTAGTAAAAAAAGAAAAGCTGTTAGAAATAATGAAGCTATACAGTGAGGCATATAGCTTTGAAGAAATAATACCAATTTCAGCGCTAAAAAAAGATGGTATAGAATTAATACTTCAAAAAATCATATCACTTTTGCCAAGTGGTCCTGCATATTATGATATAGAAGAATACACAGACCAAACAATGAGACAAATTGCAGAAGAAATAATTAGAGAAAAGGCATTAATGTTTCTAAATGAAGAAGTACCACATGGAATATATGTAGAAATTGAAAAATATGTAAGCAGAAAAACAACTAAAAATGAAGACATATTTGATATAGAAGGAACTATATATTGCTTAAGAAACTCGCATAAAGGAATAATAATAGGAAAAAATGGAGAAATGCTAAAAAGAATAGGTCAAACTGCAAGAATAGAACTTGAAAAACTTTTAGAGACAAAAGTAAATCTGAAGCTATGGGTAAAAGTAAAAGAAGACTGGCAAGACAAAGACAGTATTGTAAAAAAATTCGATACAACAAAACAATAAAATACAAATTGCAAACGTTGTAGGGGCGTTGCTTGCCTAACGGCAAGAGTGAATAGTTAATAATGAATAGTGAATAATTATTGTAGGGAACAGACCAACGTCGTTCCGTAAAACGCAAATGCAATATAATACAAAATATAAAAATACTGCATAAATTTAAAGAAAATACAAAAGATAAAATTAAAGGTAACTTCAGAGAGGAGTGTAGCCAATGATAAAACAAATAGCTTGGAATACCTTTAAAAATACTGGAAATATAGATACATTTTTAGAATATACACAATTAAAAGATGCAGAAAACAATATAAGGATTGAAGAAAATGGGAACTATAAAAACAAAGGGAATAATAATTGCTGAAAACAATAATGGAGATTTTGATAAAATGTTAACAATGCTAACACCAGGATTACGGTAAAATTGGGTGTGCTGCAAAGGGGGCAAGAAGACCGAAAAGCCTCCTTATGTCAGGCACCCAATTTTTATGTTTTGGAGAATACATTCTATATAAAGGAAACAATACATATAATATAAATTCGTGCGAAACTATAGAAATGTTTTACGATATAAGAATAGATTTAGATAAACTAAAATATGCAGTATATATAACAAAAATAATAAATGATGTAACAACAGAAAATCAAAATAGCTATAAAATATTGCAATTATTTTTAAACACACTATATGTTATATCAAAAACAGAAAAAGATTTAAGTCTAGTATTATCGATATTTAGAATAAGATTAATGTCAATAATAGGCTTTAGACCTAATATTGATAAATGTACAAATTGTGGAGAAAAAGAAAATATAAGTTACTTTAGTTTATTAGATAACGGCTTCAAATGTACAAATTGTGGGAAACTTGATAAAAGTGCTGTACAAATTTCAGAAACAACAAAAGATGCAATAAGGTACATAGTACTATCAGATGCAAAAAAAATATACAGCTTCGAAATAAATGAAGAAGCAAAAAGAGAATTAGAAATAGTATCAAAACTGTATCTAACAGAAAAACTAGAAAAAGAATATAAATTGTAAATTTATTATTGAAAAATAGAAACATTTATGCTAAAATGAATATACTAAATAAAGTAATAGAAATATTACTTTAAAAAGTTGGAGTACCCAAGCCGTAGTGGGAATGAAAAAAGTTGGAGTACCCAAGCCGTAGTGGGAATGAAAAAAGTTGGAGTACCCAAGCCATAGTGGGAATAAAAAAATAGGGGGGCAACATTTTATTGTGTTGCCCTTTTATATATAGCATAAATTTATAATAATTGTAGGGGCGACGAGAAAGTCGTCCGCAAAATCAAAGGAGGATTTATTAATTATGCAAAAACTAAAAATTTATTTTATAGACAGTAAGTATATTGAATATTTGAGAAAATTTGATAACAAGGTTGCTTACAATAAAATCCCTAATAGACCATATATAGGAATAGTTTATACATATAATAATTTTAACTACTTCGCACCACTTAGCTCTCCTAAATCAAAACATATTTCAATGAATAATAATGTTATTGATGTATTTAAAATAGATGAAGGAAAATTAGGAGTGGTTAACCTTAATAATATGATACCTTGTCCAATAGAGGTTTTAACTGAAGCAATTCCAATAGTTACAGATAAAAAATATAAGACATTATTAGAGAACCAATTAAGTTACATTAATGCAAAAAGAGAAATATTATATAAGAAAACAATTAGATTTCAAAATCAATATAGAAGTGGAAGATTATATCCTAATATCCTAAATAGATGCTGTAATTTTCCATTATTGGAAGAAAAATGTTTAGAATATTAGTAAACTTAATTCGAAAAACTAAAAAATATACAAAAAAGGTTTGAAAAAAATAATAAGTTAATATATAATAAAGAAAACATTAAAAGGAGGAATTTATATGAGTACAAAAATTACAGGAAAAGAGTTAAAGGCAACAGATGCAATTAAGGATTATGTTGATAAGAAATTAGAAAGAATAGAAAAATACTTCGAAGAGGAGCTTGATACAACAGTTACAATAAAAACAGAAAAATCTGAACAAATAGCAGAAATTTCAGTTAAAGTAGCTTCAAATACATTTAGAGCAGTTACAGCACATAGAGATTTATATGCTTCAATAGATAAAGACATAGACATATTAGAAGGGCAAATTAGAAAATGGAAAACACAAAAAGATAGGGCTAATAAAGAAGGTTCTATAAGACAAATGGAAACAGTTGGATTTGGAGGCAAAGAAGCAGAAATAGAAAATGAAATAATAAAAACATTATATTATGAAATAAAACCAATGACACCAGAAGATGCAAAATTAAAATTACAAGAAAAACCAGCTAATTTATTCTTACCATTTATAAACATAGAAACAGGAAAAGTTAATGTAATATATAAAATTAAAGACGGAAAAAACTACGGAATAGTAGAACCAGAAGCATAAACGAATTGTAGGGGCACCGTTTGTGGGAATACCCGTTAGGTTATGACACCACTGTGCCCAAATGAATAATTAAATTGTAGGGAACGGCGCCCTCGCCGTTCCGTTAATTGTATGGGGGCAAATTATACCGTCCATAATCATAGAAAGGGTTGTTTAGAAAATGAAAAAAATAAAATTTCATATAGCACTAATAGTAGGAAAAACAATAGCTTTCATTGTTAATATAATAGCTAAAGGAAGAGGTACAAATCTTTCTGGAAAATATGCATATAAAATTTGTAAGAATTTCATAAAAGAATTTAAAAATATAGATTATAGCAAAGTAGTATTTATTACAGGAACAAACGGAAAATCAACAACAAACAATATGATAATAAATGCTTTAAAAACTGCAGGAAAAACTGTTACAACAAATCTAGAAGGAGCAAACTTAATTACAGGAATTGCTACAGCAATGATAAAAAATTCTACAATAACGGGAAAAATAAAAACAGAGTATATGATATTTGAAACAGATGAAAGATATTTGAAGCAAACCTTTGATCAATTACCAGCAAAAAATATATGTATAACAAACCTACAAAAAGACCAAGTACAAAGAAATGGAGAGCCAGATTTCATCTATCAAAAAATCAAAGCAGTTTTAAATAAAGATATGACTATATATGTAAATAACGAAGAGCCAAGAGTAAAATCTTTCGAAGATATTGGATGTAAGGTAGTATATTATGGAATAGAAAGAAATGATAAATCATTTGAAAAAAATGATTTTTATGATGTCACTTTGCCTTGTCCAAAATGCAATGATAAAGTAAAATTTCAATATTACAATATAGATAATGTAGGAAAATTTAAATGTGTAAATTGTGGTTTCAAAAGTGAAGATGATATTGAATATTTTGCGAAAAATATTAATTATGAAGATAATACTTTTGAATGCGGAAATACAAAATATACAATGAATTATACACAACCATTTTTCTTATACAATTATGTTCTATGTATTGCTATATGCAAAAACTTCGGGATTTCTGAAGAAAAAATACAAGAATCATTTAATACCTTTAAAAATATAGGTGGAAGATTAGAAACAATAAAATATAAAGATAAAGAAATAAAATATATACGTATAAAACAAGAAAACCCAGAGACTTTACAATCTGCATTAGACTATGTTTCATTAGATAAAACAAATAAAATATTAGCCATAGGGCTAGAAGAATTAAAAGACTTTAAACCATATTATACAAACACATTTTATGGATTTGATTGTGATTATAAAGAATTAATAAATTCTAATATCGACAAATATATATGTTTTTCAGAAGCTGTTGCATATGATAGTGCAAATATATTAATATATGCAGGAGTAGAAAAGGACAAGATTAAAGTACTTCCAACAGAAGAAATTGTAGATATTTTAGAAGAATTAGATAAATACGATACAAAAAATGTATACTTAATAACTTGGTTACACGCATATGAAGCATTAGAAAGACATATGGAAAAATTAAAATAGGGGGCAAGAAAATGTTAAACATAGTTTGGGCATATCCTGATATATTAAATTTGCACGGAGATAGAGGAAACTTATTTGCGCTAGAAAGAGTGGCAAAACTATTAGGCATAGAAACAAAAGTAACAAAAATAGAAAAATATAATGAAAAAATAGATTTCAAGAATACAGATATAATCCTATTCAATGTAGGAGAAGTAAAAGTAATGCCAACACTTGTATATGCATTAGAAGCACAAGAAAAAGAACTAATGGAATATATAGAAGCTGGAAAAATAATAATATTAATAGGTACAACTGGTTGCATTATGGCTAAAGAAACTTTAAGGGCAGATGGAACTAAGTTTAAAGGCTTAGGCGTATTAGATATGATATGTACAGAAAGAAAAGATGTATATGGAAATGACTTGCATTTTACTATAGGAGAAGAAAATACTGAAATTATGGCAAATCAAATACAATTAATAGATACAAAACTAAATTCAGACATAGCTTTAGGGAAAGTTATATATGGTATGGGAAATAATGATGGAAATTCAGAAGGTGCAAAATATAAAAATGTAATATTTACAAATGCATTAGGTCCAGTACTTGTAAAAAACCCATGGTATACAGAAAAACTTGTAAAATTGGCTATGGCAAATAAAGGAGAAGAAATAGAAAACGCTATAGAAAAAGAAGAATTTGAAATAGAATTAAATTCCATGGAATGTATAAAGAAATTTATTGAAAACAAGAGAAAGGAAGAATAATAAAGTGTATCCAGCGGTTGAGATAAATTTAAGTAAAATTATTGAAAATGCTAAATCAATGAAAAAAATTTGCGAAAGCCAAAACAAAACTTACTGTTTAGTAACTAAAGTAGTATCAGACAATAAAGAAATTGTAAAAGCATTAGTAGATAATGGAGTAAATTGTATAGGAGAATCTAGAATAGAAAATCTAATAAGCTATGAAGATATAAAAGCAGAAAAATGGTTAATAAGAATACCAATGCTTTGTGAAACTCAAGATGTCGTAAAATATAGCGATGTTAGCTTAAATAGTGAATTAGATGTAATAAAAGCGTTAAACGAAGCTGCTATAAAACAAAACAAAATTCATAAAATTATATTAATGTACGAGCTAGGAGACTTAAGAGAAGGCTGTTCAAAAGAGGAATTAGAAAAAATAATACCACAAATTTTAGAATTATCAAATATAAAATTATATGGTTTAGGTACAAATTTAAGCTGTTATGGAGCAACAATTCCTACTAATGAAAATATGAATGAATTGGTTTGTGTAGTAGAAGAGCTAGAAAAGAAATTTAACTTTAAATTTGAATTAATTTCTGGTGGAAATTCAAGTTCATTTAAGATGTTAAAAAATGGTGAACTACCTAGCAGAATAAATAATTTAAGAGTAGGCGAATCTATATTTTTAGGAAATGTACCTTGTTTTGAAGAACCAATTTTAGAGTTTAATAGAAATAACTTCATTTTAAAAACTCAAATAATAGAATTAAAAGAAAAAGCATCAGTTCCAAGGCGGAAAGCATTATGTAGATTCTTTTGGAAGAATACCAACATTTGTAGATAGGGGAATTAGAAAAAAAGCAATTATAGCACTAGGAAAACAAGATGTAAGATTAGATACATTAATACCAGAAATTAACGAGATAATTGTACTAGGTGGTAGCAGTGACCATATTATATTAGACATATCAGACTGTAAGGAAGATTTTAAAGTAGGGGATGAAATAAAATTCAAACTAACATATGGTGGTGTATTAAGTTTAATGACTTCAAAATATGTAAAAAGAGAATTAATTTAATTAATATTAAAGGCAGGAGCTAAAGCTCCTGCCTTTATGTATTCATAAAAGCAACAACCTTAAACTATCCTGCCTAAAACTAATATTTTAGTAAAAACTATCTACCTATCATAGAATTTTCAGCTTGTTGGATCATTTTCTTAACCATGTTACCACCTATTTTACCAGCGTCTTTAGCTGATATATCACCATTGTAACCGTTTTTTAAATTAACACCAACTTCACTAGCTACTTCATATTTGAATCTGTCTAAAGAATCCATAGCTTCTGGAACTAATTTTTTATTATTGTTTGTGCTTGCCATTATCGTTTCACCTCCTAGGATATGAAATATTTATCTATTATTGAAAAAACAACTTTGTGCTTTTTCAATATATATGATGTGCAATAAATGCTTTTTTAAACTAGAAATTTTTGTAAAAAATTTTTGTAACATATTGTAAAAAAAAGTAATAATGATATAATATGAATTATTTACAAAAAAGAGGTATGTTATGTATAAATTAATAGCAATTGATTTAGATGGAACATTATTAAATTCAAAGGGATTAATAAGTGAAGAAAATAAAAACGCTATAAAAAAAGCACAAGAGCAAGGAATTGAAGTAATCTTAGCGTCAGGAAGGTCAAAAGATTCAATAAAAAATTTTGCATCAGAAATTAATTCAAATAAATATCTAATTGCGGGAAATGGTGCTCTAGCTTATGATATACAAAAAAACAAAGATATATACGATAAATCAATAAAAAAGAAAGATGTATTAAAAATACTAGAAATATGCGAACAAAATAGCATATTTTATAGCTTACATACGAAATCTAGCATATTAACAAAATCGCTAAACTACAGTCCATTAGTATATCATAGCGAAAATTTATCAAAACCAGAAGACAAAAAAACAAGTATAAATGTAATACCAAATTTATATGAATATGTTAAAACAAATAATAGAGAGAAATACTTAAAAATATCAATACAAGATGCAGACAAAAGTATATTCAGCAACATAATAAAAAAACTAAAACATATAAAAAACGTAGATGTTATAGAAGTTGAACATTCAACAAAAAAAATGCTAAAAATAAATAATGAAGAAATGATAATGCAATATTATTATACAGAAATAACAAGAAAAAATATTAACAAATGGTCAGCAATAAAATGCGTTAGCAAAAAATTAGGAATAAATAAAAAATATATAATGGCAATAGGAGATAATATAAACGATAAAGAAATGATAGAACACGCAGGTCTAGGTGCTGTTATGGGAAACAGCGCATTAGCTGCAAAACATATAGGAAATATGGTAGTTGCAGACCATAATTCTAATGGAGTAGCAGAGGCTATAGAAAAAATATTACAGTAATATTACAAATATATTACAAATGTATTATTTTTGTGTCATATTAGGCACTGTTATTGTTTTTATAATGAAGATTATTGTATAATAAAGTAAAATGTAATCTAATGAAGAATTATTTTTAAGGGGGAAATAAATATGGCATCTAATCCAATGCAAAAAAAATCAAGAAATTCGTTTTTATTAGGAATGTTATTAATGTTAATAATAGCAGCAGTGGCAATGGCGGCAATGTTCTTTTTACTAAAGAAAGATGAGAAAAAACAAGAGGAGCAAGCAGCTGCTCAAACATATGTATATAGATTAAATACATCTGTTAAATCAGGAGAAGAAATAACAAGCTCTAAAGTTACTAGTGTATTAGTTGCTTCAGAAGCAGCGCCTAAAGGAGCATTTGCTTCAAAAACTAAAGTAACAAAAGATGGAAAAGATAATTGGGTAGATAAATCTTTCTCATATTCTGGATACAAAAGTAAAATAGATTTAGATGAGGGTACAATTTTAAGCGATAGCATGTTATATGAAGATAAAGCATTACAAGCGAGTGAAAGAATACAAGAATATAATATGCTACAATTACCAATTCAATTAGATCCTGGAGAATATGTAGATATAAGGTTACATATGCCTAATGGACAAGACTATATTGTTGTATCACATAAAGAAGTTAAAGATATAACAGCAGATACAATATGGTTACAATTAGCAGAAGAAGAAATATTATTAATGAGTAATGCAATGGTAGAATCATATATAGCACCTGCATCGAACATATATGTAACAAAATATGTTGAACCTGGAATGCAAACAGCAGCATCAATTACATATGTGCCATCACAAGAAGTAGCATATTTAATACAACAAAATCCTAATATAGTTAAAGAAGCAAAAGATAGTCTAGTTACTAGATATACTAATGAATCAGCATTAAGAAATAATATACAAACTGAATTAAATAAATATTCAGATCAAGCAATAGACAATATCCAAGCACAAATGGAAGAAGCTAGAGAAAAGGCAAAACAAGCTAGAGAAGAATTCCTATATGGAGTAAACTAAAGAAAAATGGGGGAACTATAATGGAGAAATTTGGTTTCGTAGGAGCTTACGATAAAACAGACTTTATAATATATATAGCAAAAATACTAACAGTTTTGGGTAAAAGAGTAATTGTAATTGACTCTACCCTTAATCAAAAAGCGAAATATATAGTTCCAGTAATAAATCCAACCAAATCATATGTAACACAATATGAAGATTTTGACGTAGCAGTAGGATTTGTAGACTTTGAAGAAATTGAAGACTATTTAGGAATAGAAAAAATAGAAAGCTTATATGATATTGCCCTAATAGATACAGATTCAAGCAAAGTTTTTGAAAAATTTGATATGTATACTGCACAAAGAAATTACTTCGTTACTTCATTTGATTTGTATTCACTAAAAAAAGGATTAGAAATTTTAAGTGGATTAAGAGAAACAATAAAAATGAAAAAAGTATTATTCTCAAGAAATCAAGATAGAGAAGAAGACGATTATTTAAACTTCTTATCCTCTAATTATAAAATTGTATGGAATGAAGAAATAATATACTTCCCATTCGAGCAAGGGGATATGAGTACAATAATAGAAAACCAAAGAGTATCAAGAATAAAATTAAAAAACTTAACACCAGAATATCTTAACGGATTTTCTATGTTAGCTCAAGAAATTACAGGAGTAAGTATGTACGATTTAAAAAAAGTCTACAAACTAATAGAAAAAGGATAAACTTTTTAACAAATTTATTGCAAACACCGTAGGGAACAGACCAACGTCGTTCTACACTTCGAAGGAATACTAAATTAAGTATAATAAATACAGACAAATTGTAAACACCGTAGGGAACGACGCCCTCGTCGTTCCGCACTTCGAAGGAATATCTTAATAACAAAAGAAGAAGGGAATGAAAAAAATGGCAATAGTTACATTCTGGAGCAATGGAAAAGAAGAAACAGCAAAAACATTATCAATAGCAGCAATTGCAACACATATGGCAGTTGAACACAACTATAAAATACTTGTAGTATCAACAGTATTTAACGACGATACATTAGAAACTTGCTATTGGGAACCAAAAAACGAAGAATTACTAAAAGAAATTGCTGGAGATAAAAAAGATGTATCAGCTGGAATAGATGGATTAGTTAAACTAACCTTAAGCAATAAACTAACACCAGAAGCTGTAACTAATTATACTAGACTTGTTTTCCCGGAAAATAGATTAGAAGTTCTATCAGGTTCAAAAGCTGAAACTTATCAAGAATACGAAAAAGTAAGACAAACCTATGGAGAAGTTATACAAGCTGCAAATCAATTTTACGATTTAGTATTTGTAGATTTAAATAAAGGATTAGATAACGATTATATAAAAGGCATATTAAATATGTCAGATTTAATAGTAGTTAATATTACACAAAGGTTAAAACTATTAAAAGAATTCGAAAAAATAAGAGACGAAAATATGATATTCAAAAAGGGAAATTCAATAGTTTTAGTAGGAAGATACGATAAATTCTCAAAATATAATGCAAAAAACATAGCAAGAACTTTAGGATATAAAGGAGAAGTATCTGTTATACCATATAACACATTATTTTTTGAAGCATGTAATGAAGGAAAAGTAGCAGACTACTTCTTAAGATTTAGAAACTTAAATCCAACAGATAGAAATGCATTATTTATAGAAGAAATAAAGAAAACAGTAGCAACAATAAAAGAAAGATTAAGGTTAGCCGGAAAGAGAATATAAGTTACTAGCAGATAAAACAAAAGGGAGGCTTAAGATAAAATGAGTAATATGTTATTAACATTATTGGTTATTTTAATTGTATATATACTTTTAAGATACTTTATTAGAAAAAGACAAAGCCAAAAAGAAGAAGAACAATATGCAAAGGATGACCAAACATATTCATTAGAAAGAATGACAACATTCGTAAAAAGAAGAATAGATGAAATAACAAAAGTAAATTTATACGATATTGGTCTTTCAGAAGAAGAATTAAAAAGAAGAAAGAACAAAAAATATGAATTGAAAAAAGCTTTAAAAGGTTGTACATATGGAGACGTAAACGATAAAAAATATGTAAAAGAAATTATATATGACCTTTTATTAAAAGAATATGGTGTTGATGAAACAAACATATCTAGAGCTATACCTTTTGATGTACCATCTCTATTAACAGCACAAGATAAATTCGACATATTAATATATATGTATAAAAAAGAATTTGGTTATGAGGCATTAACACAATTAATAAAAAAATATGATTTAGCAGTATTAAAATACATAGCAGGAGAATCAAAACCATCATATGTTATCACAGAAGATGAAATAAGCAATATCTACGAAAAAGAAAACTTTGCATTATCATTAGAAGACAAATTAAACGTAATAACACAAAGAATTTATCAACACTATAAAGGATACAGTAGTATAGACGAAGTTAGAGATATGAACATAGATGGTGTATCTGGTGGTGTATCTGGACTTCCAGAATCATTCTTAAGCCAAGTTGCACAAACAGATGGAGATTATTTAACACAAATAACAGAAAGAAAAGTACCACGTGCATGTGACTCAATATGGATATTCTTCCAAGGAAAATCTATAAGATTAGCTTTCCTTTCATTTGGTACAGAAGCAGAATTAAAAAGAGTATGTCAAAACATATATAAATATAACAATCCGGGACAATTATCAGACACAAATGGATTTAAAATTAACGAAATGAAAGATGGTTCACGTGTTGTTGTTGTAAGACCAAGCTTTTCAGAAACTTGGGCATTCTTCGTAAGAAAGTTCGACGTAAAAAGAGCAACACTAGAACAATTAATAACATTACCAGGAAAAGAAGATGCAATAGATCTTTTAAAATTCTTAGTAAAAGGTGCAAGAATTACAGCAATCACAGGAGAGCAAGGTTGCCGGAAAAACAACAACACTTATGGGTATGATAGAAAACATATACGAAACAATGAACATAAGGGTTCAAGAAACTGCATTCGAGTTACACTTAAGAAAAATATATCCAACAAGAAACATATTATCATTTAGAGAAACAGAAACAATATCAGGACAAATGGGATTAGACGTTCAAAAGAAAACGGACGGTTCTGTTAACATCATAGGTGAGGTTGCAACAGACCCCGTAGCATCTTGGATGATACAAGCAGCACAGGTTGCATCTAAATTCACATTATTTACTCACCATGCAAAAACATTTCCAAACTTAGTTACAGCCTTAAGAAACTCAATGTTAAGAACAGGAGTATTCACAGACGAAAAAACTGCAGAAGAGCAAGTTGTGCAAGTTTTAAACTTCGATATTCACCAAGTAAAAGACTTTAGAGGAAGAAGATACATAGAAAGAATAACAGAATGTATTCCAATAGAAGATAAAAATGAATATACTTACGACCATAGAAAAGAAAAAACCTTAGAAGGAAAAATAGACAAATTTATGGATAATGCAACACAATATTTCTCAAAAGTAACTAATAAGGAATCATATAAATATGTAAACATACTAGAATATGTGGATGGAGAATATGTAGTAACAAATAAAATATCTGACTACAACTTAAGAGAAATGAGAGCAAATATGGACGACACAGATGCAGAAGAATTCAATAAATTTATAGAAAAACACTGGGGAAAAGATGCACTAAAAGCAACAATGATATACGATTCAGATAAAGAAGAAAACGTATCAATAGGACCTAAAAAAAGAGGAAGAAAACCACTAGCAAATAAATAAACTAAAGAGCAGAAAAGAGGTGTAATACCACAAAATGTCACAAGATTTTATAAAAACATTAATGTTTATATGCCGGAGGACTATTTATTTTAGTTGTAATTGCTTATGTAATTATTATGAAAAAAACAGACAAGCAAGCAAAACATATAAAGCAATTAAAAGAAGGCGCAAAGCAAAAAAGTAATAAATCTGAAGTTACATATCAAAAATTGTATTTATACTACAAAAAAATACCATTTTTAAATAGATATGTTAACAAAATGAGAAGAAGACTAGAAATAATAAACCTAGAAGACGAATACACCACAAGAATTCAAACAGCAAAAATAATTACAAAAGGACTAGCAATAGTTCTACCTCTTACAATTGTAATAATAGCTACAGCTAAAACTAATCCACTGCTTATGACAATATTGTTATTCTTTGAAGGAATATTAATTGAATCTAGAATGAGTGGTATGGTAGACAAAATAGATACAAAACTTTTAAAACAACAAATAGACTTCTTTGCTGAAGTTAGACATGCATATCACGAATACAATATGGTAGAAGAGGCAATATATGAAGCTGCTCAAAACGATGAACTAGAAGTATCAAGACAAGCTGAAAAAATATATGAAATATTACAGTCAGACGATCCAGAAATGGAGCTAGAAAAATATTATGATGTTGCACCAAATAGCTTTTTAAAAGAATTTGCAGGAATATCATATTTAACAAGAGAATTTGGAGATAGAAAAGTAGATACAGGTTCTCTATATTTAAAAAACTTAAACAACATAACACAAGAAATGCAACTAGAAATATTAAAAAGAGATAAGATAGACTATGTATTCCAAAGTTTATCAATCATTGCAGCCTTACCAGTATTATGTATAGAGCCATTAAAAAAATGGGCTGTTAGTTCCTTCTCTTTTACATCAAACTTTTATGATGGAAAAGGAGGATTAATAACACAAATAATATTATTAGTATTGTCATTTTTATGTTACATATTAATAAGAAAAGTAAAAGACAATGGAAGCATTAAAGATGCATATAAAGACCCAAATCAAACTTGGCAAGCAAAAGCATATAGAAATCCATTAGTTAAAAAAATAGTAAACCTATTTATACCAAAACAAGGAACAAAAGAATACAGAAAAAATATACAATTAATGAAAGATGCTGCAACTAAGCAAAAAATGGAATCTTTATATATAAATAGAATTTTAATATGCATAGGAACATTTTTTGTAGCATTATTCTTATTTGAACAAATACATAAAGTTGCTATAAATTACGTATACGAACAGCCTACAACAGATTACGATCTGATAAGTGCGCAAGGTGGAGATAATAAAAAGGCGATGGAGCTAACTCTATCAGATAACGTATATCTAGATAAATACAAAGGTAGAACAGATATAACACAAGAACTAATAGAACAGGATTTAAAATATTCTAAAGAATATAAAGACAAAAAGGAATCAGAAAGAGCCGAGGCAGCAGAGAGAATTTTTGGAAAATTAACAATTGTAAATAGTGAGTATATGCAATGGTTCGAATTACTTATGGCTTTCCTATTTGCAGCAGTTGCATACTATGTACCAATGTGGTTATTAGTATTCCAAAAGAAAATGAGACAACTTGAAATGGAAAACGAAGTAATGCAGTTCCATACCATAATAATGATGCTTATGAAAATAGAAAGAGTAAATGTAGAAATGATATTAGAGTGGATGGAAAGATACTCAAACATTTTCAGAGAACCAATATCAAAATGTGTAAACAACTATGAAGCAGGTGCTTGGGAAGCATTAGAAGAATTGAAAAACGATATATCATTTAAGCAAATGGAACAAATAATTGAAAGCTTACAAGCTGCAGTAGAAAAAATACCAATAGTAGATGCTTTTGACGAATTAGATACAGAAAGAGCATACTATCAAGAAAAAAGAAAAGAAGCAAACGATAGACTTATATCTAAAAAAGCACTTATAGGAAAAGTACTTGGATTTGCACCAATGGTATGCTTATTCGTAGGATTCTTAATAGTACCAATGGTAGTAATAGGCTTCTCAAGTATGTCAAGTTCATTTAACACAATGACAGGTATGATGTAACTGTAAAGAGGTGATTAAACAATGGAAAATGCGGCAAAAGCATTAACCATAGCTGGAGGAGTATTAATAGCAATAATAGTAATTGCAACTCTATGGTATTCTTTCCAACAATGGGGAATTCTGCCACAAGCAAAGGCTGACAACGAAAAAATATCTCAAGAAGTTGAATTTAATAAAGAATTTGAGTCATATAATAAACAAAATTTATATGGAACAGATGTAATAACAGTTTTAAATAAAGCAATGGCTAGTAACGAAAAATATGGAATAACATATGACCCAAGTGATCCTTATTTTATAGATGTGCAATTTATACTTGAAAGTAATGTTCAGGGGTATTCAATAACGTATACTAGAACTAAAGACAATGAAACTACAGAAACTAAAAAATATGATGATGAGCCATTTTTATATGAAAATACTTGGTATATGCTATCAAATCCAAGGCAATATCAAGAAAAATTATTAAACATTGTTAAAGATGATGCTGTAAAAGTAACAGAAACCAAAAAAGGGTCTACCTATGTACGTGTAGAGAAATATAGCAAGGACGAAGATTTTAAATTAAGATATTTTACTTGCACTGGAATAGAAAAACATCCTAGTAGTGGCAGAGTATGTAAAATTGTTTTCACGGAATTTCATGTTAAACCTGAAATGAAGATATAAAAATACACCTAAAGTAAATTAATGGAGGTAATATAAATGGAGAATGCAACTAAAGCACTAATAATAGCTGGCGCAGTACTAATAGGAATAATATTGCTTTCAATAGGTGTTGCATTATGGAGAAACTTTTCAAATTTTTCTGCAGAAAATGCGCAAAGTACAAGAACTAGGCAATTAGAAGAATTTAATGTAAAATTTAAAAAATACGAATTCAATCCACAAGGTGCAAGTGATGATGAAAAAAACTATATAACAGCACAAGATGTAAGAACTATAGTAAATTTAGCAAAAGATTATAATAATAAATACAATAAAGAAATTATAGAAGTTTTTTATAAGAACACAAAATCAATAAATGGTTGGAACGAAGAAGAGTGGGTAAAATTTTTAAATACTGCAAATTCAAGTAAACTAAAATATGCAATGACAACTCAACATAGTAGTTCAAATAGTGATATAGTAAATAGAATAGATATAAAAGAAATACCATAATATGAAAAAAATTCATACAAAATGTTGCAAAATGTAGATATATATATTATAATAAAAGAAGGAGACTAACTTATGAAAAAGAATTTTGCTATAATTATTATAATATTCATAGTAATAATGTCTATGTTAACTATAATTTTAAAAGCAAAAGAAGACGACAAAAAGTCTTTAAAAACTATAAATTTAGAATATGAACAATACTTAAACAAACAAGTTTATGGAACAGACGTAACAAGTATAATGTATAAAGCAATAGATAATAACGAAAAACATAAAATACAAAAAGACGAAAACGGAATGTACATAAACGATGGGAAATACTGTATAAAAGTAGAACTAAATATGATAACAATAGAAAAAACATATCAAATGGAGCAAATGTATAAAGCAGGCATAACAGAATTTGTAAAAAACTTTAATGTAATAGAATTTGAATGTACATATATAGAATATCACAAAGAAACTGGTAGAGTAAGCAAAATAGTATTTACTCAAGTAGAAGAATAATTTAAGTTTTTAGTTTTAGATTAAAAAGTAATCTAAGTTTAAAATAAAATAATAATAAATATTCAAAGGAGGAAATTTTATGGAGAACGCAACAAAAGCATTAATTATAGCAGGAGCAATTTTAGTATCTATATTATTAGTAACAATGGGAATAACATTATTAAGAGGAACTGGAGGAATACAAGGACAACAAGATGATCAAATGAATGAAATGACTGTAGAATCATTTAATGGTCAATTTAAAGCTGCGATAGGAGATAATGTTACAGGAGATAAGGTATTAGATTTAATTGATAAAGTTGATTTAAAGAAAAGAAACGATCCAGACTTAGATTTAACTATAAACTATGATGGAGTAGACCAAAATAAAATTAGATCAACATCAAGATATTCAGTAGCAGTAGAGAAAGATGATGCTGGTTATATAAATGTAATAACAATAGGGAAACCAAAAAGAACTTCAACAGGTGGATAAAATCTAAATAAAGGAAGATAAATTATGGAAGATGCAGCAGAAGCTTTAAAAATGGCATTTTCAGTATTTGCCTTTATAATAGCAATAGGTTTAGCATTTACTACATTTAACCAGTCAAAACGTGTAGCAGACATTGTAGTTTCTTCAAATGATAGAACCTATGTGGAATCTTACACAGAAGCTGAAATAGTTAATCAAGAAAACTATGGAAGAACAGTAGGTGCTGAAACAGTTATTCCAAACTTATATAGGTATTATAAAGAAAAATATTCTATAGAAATAGCTAGTAGTTCTGGAAGAATTGAAAATGTATTTGATTTAGATACAGAACAAAGATATCGTGATGGTAAAGTCAAAAAAGATGAACAGTATAAAGGACCTACTACTTATGGTAAATTATATCCAAGTGGTATATATTGGATTGGTTCAAAAACAAATACAGATGCAAAATTAAGAGTTGATGGATATGTATCTGGAGATAGAAATGGAATAACAATAAATAATGAAACTATTGAGCACAATAATTATTTCAATTTTGGAGATACCTATCGTCAAAAATTTGAAATAACAAAAACAGGAACAAGATATAGTTTTACAAATCCTAACGATCCAGATTACGATGGAACATATGTTACAGAAGAATCTGGTACTACAAAAATAAATATGACTTTTACAAAAACATAATAGAAAGAAGGGGGTAATATGGGAGATTCACTAATAACAGTAATTGCTATATTTTTAGCAGCAATATTAATGTTTATATTTCCGTTAATGTCAGTATCTGAAAGAAACGACGACATTGCACAATTATCTGTACAAACAGCAACAGCTGAATTTGTAGATAATGTTAGTACAACTGGAAAAATGACATACGAAAATTATAATAGATTTACACAAACATTAGCTGCAACAGGTAATTACTATGATGTTGAATTGGAAATAAAAAGATTAGATGAAAACCCTAGCAAAAAATCAGCTTGGGGCTCATCAGATAGAATTGGTGAAAACTTATATTATTCAGAATATACAACACAAGTAATAGACCAATTAGATAAAGATGGTTCTATTAAATTAAAGCAAGGAGATATGGTTTCTGTTCAAGTAAAAAACAAAAATAGAACAATTGCGCAAATGTTAAGAAGTTTCTTTTATAGTATAAGCGGTTCTGATGCATATCAAATAGCTGCAAGCCATTCAAGAGTAGTAACGGCAAATGCACATTAATAAAAACAATAAAAAATAGGGGCGTATTGCATACGCCCTTTGTTTAGATAATAAATACAAAAAACAAATTGCAAACACCGTAGGGAACGACGCCCTCGTCGTTCCGAAAACAAAAAAACACACATAAGAGTAGGTGAAAAAATGAAATTACAGCATTTATCAATTATATTTATAATAATAATGTTACCAATATCATTAATAATATCTGCATACACGCAAGCCCAAATAGACACCTTGGTATTACAAAACTCGTACGATGCAAAACTAATGGACGCCTCATATGATGCAATAAAAGCCTTTGACATAAACACAATGAACAACGATTTATCAAACGTAGCAGATACAGTACGTGACGATATAAATGCTGCTATTTCTACATTTATGACCTCTTTTTCAGCAAGTATGGGAGTTCCGGGTGGTACAGATAGATACATAAAACCATACATTCCAGCAATGCTATTTACTTTGTACGATGGATATTATATATATGCACCTACATTAACAGAAAATAATGGATTTGCATATACATTACAACCATATAATTATTATTCTGTAACATATAAAAGAGGTAGTACATACGCAGTAGTTAACTATACATTAGATAATTATATTGTTGTTTATTTAAAGAAAGGTAATGAATACGAAGTAAGGTCTGGTTATTTAATTGCTGAGGATATATCAGTAGGTGAAGAAAATACAATAGAAGAATATGTTCCTGTTGCAAATGTAGCAACAAACGAGGTAAATATTAGAGCACGTAATGTTACTCTTGATATATATAATCAAGAAACACCAAAAGGTGGAGAATACTTATATGAAAGAAATGAGTTATATTATATAAACCCTAATAGCGCAAAAAAATATTACGCAGAAGCAAGTACTTTTACAAATTGGGTAAATGAGAATTTAAAGGATATAGAAGCTAGACATGCAATGAGAAACGGAGCTCATATTTTTGAAGAGGATGATAATACAAAAATATTTGATATAGGTTCAAATAATAACCCAGAAGACATAAACTCTCGCTTTAATCAACATAGGATGGAAGTTATAAAAAATAGCATACAAGATAATCTAAATTATTCTATATCAGCATATGCAGCTTCAGCTGGAGCAAACGAAGATACAAAATACAATTTTAGATTACCGCAAATAAATCCAGACGAATGGATTACAATTTCTTCTAATATATGTATGGTTGCATTTGTTCAAGGTATGCCAGTTGGAACAAGATATTATAACAATTATTCAATTGTACAAAGTGCAACAAATAAATTCTTCGTAGACCCAGAAAACATATATTATATAGATTATGCTGAAGATGAAAAAACAAGATCTTATCATAAAATTGATTGTCCATATTTAAATCAAAATAGTGATAAAATAACAGGATTTTCAAACTACAATTTTCAAAAATTTACTGTAAAAATTTCAAATGGTGGAGAAACTACAAAGCAAACTTATTATAGGCATCGAGAAGGAGCTTGTTATTACTGTATAGTAGGTGGACACTATGATTCTGATAGCAAGAACTTCAGAGACGAATATGGAAATTTATATCCGGAAAATTTAGTTGGTAATAAACAAGACGCATATTATAAAGCAATAGGAAGAGAAAAATATAATCAATATACAACAACAAATTACTTTGGAGAGAAAAACAAACAAGAAGGATAACAACAAACGGGCGATTAAAATCGTCCGTTTGTTGTAGTATAGGAAAAATTAAAATTTTCGTTGATATATTGCACAATGTAGGGAACGACGCCCTCGTCGTTCCGAATGGCGTTGAGCCCTTCTATTCAAACTATATATCCATTTGACTGCTTAAAAATCCTGCAGCAGACTGAACAACTTTTAACTCTGTTTCTCCCATTTTAGCATTTTGTTCTTTAGAAAGTAAAATAACACTACCAATTACATCTCCATCAGACACAATAGGGTATATAACTTGAGAATTATACTTTCTTTCCTTATTATCATTTTGAGTTATAGGTAAAGCAATTTCATTATTTTCCTTGCTAGTATAAACTTCTTTATTTTCTAAAACTCTTTCAAGTTCATTACTTAAATTTTGTTCTAAAAATTCTTTTTTAGAACCACCAGAAACTGCAATAACAGTATCTTTATCTGTTATACAAGCAATATGACCTGTTGTTTTAGATAAAGTTTCTGCATATCCACTAGCAAATTCAGAAAGCTCGCCAATAGGAGAATACTTCTTCAAAATAACTTCTCCTTCTTTATCTGTAAAAATCTCTAAAGGGTCACCTTCTTTTATGTGTAAAGTTCTACGTATTTCTTTAGGAATAACAATTCTTCCTAAATCGTCTATTCTTCTAACTACGCCAGTTGCCTTCAACTTTATTCCCTCCTTTATATTCAGGTTCAAACATTAATGTAATAAAAAATGCTATTTGAACCAAATTACACTAATTTTTGTGTTTATCAATAGTATTGCTATAAAAAAACTTTTTATACGCAAAATTTACAAAAAACGGAACAAAAATTTTTACAAAATACTTGTAAAAAACAGTAAAATGCGTGTATAATATCTATGAAACAAACTAATGCCGTTTTGCAAATAAACATACAAATATCACATTGCAAACATTGTAGGGAACGACGCCCTCGTCGTTCCGCAAAAAAATAAAAATAAAAATAAAAATCAGGAGGCAAATAAAAAATGCAAGCAATAGAATTAAGAAACAAATATTTAAATTTTTTCAAAAGCAAAGGACACACTATAATTCCAAGCAGTTCATTAATACCAGAAAACGACCCATCTGTACTATTCACAACAGCTGGAATGCACCCGTTAGTACCATATCTTTTAGGAGAAGCACACCCGGGAGGACATAGACTTACAGATTATCAAAAATGTCTACGTACAGACGATATAGAAGAAGTAGGAGATACAGGACACTTAACATACTTCGAAATGATGGGAAATTGGTCATTAGGAGACTACTTTAAAAAAGAATCAATAAATATGAGTTACGAATTCTTGACAAAAGAATTAGGAATACCAAGCGAAAAAATATCTGTAACATGTTTTGCAGGAGATAAGGACTGCCCAAGAGACGAAGAAGCTGCTTCAATTTGGAAAAGTGTAGGAATTCCAAAGGAAAGAATATATTTCTTTGGTAAAAAAGAAAACTGGTGGGGGCCAGCTGGAACACACGGACCTTGCGGACCAGATACAGAAATTTTCTATGACACTGGAAAAGAAAAATGTTGTAGTGAATGTAATCCATCTTGTGGATGTGGAAAATATTTAGAAATTTGGAACAATGTATTTATGCAATACAACAAAACAGAAGATGGTAAATATGAAGAATTAAAGCAAAAAAATGTTGATACAGGTTTAGGACTTGAAAGAACAACTTTTATATTGCAAGGAAAAGAAAACGTATTTGAAATAGAAATATTTAAACCAATAATAGATGCATTAGACAAGCTTGCAGTAAATAAATTTGACGAAAGCTATAGAATAATAGCAGACCATTTAAGAGCAAGCATAATGTTAATATCAGATGGAGTAAAACCAAGCAACATAGAACAAGGATATATCTTAAGAAGATTAATAAGAAGAGTAATAAGGCACTTAAGAAAACTAGGAATAGATGTATCTGAATTAAGAAACATAGCAAAACTAAACATAGAAACAATAAAAAATATGTACCCAGAATTAGATGAAAAACAAAATGAAATACTAGGCACATTAGATGCAGAAAAAAATAAATTTATAAAAACATTAGAAAACGGAGAAAAAGAATTCGAAAAAATTGCTAACAAATTAAAACAACAAGGAAGCGATACAATAGACCCAGTATCTGCCTTTAAACTATATGAAACTTATGGATTTCCTATAGAAATAACAGAAGAACTAGCAAAGGAGCAAGGCTTTAAAATAAATAGCGAAGAAGTACAAAAACTATATAAAGAGCACCAAGAAAAATCAAGACTTGGTGCAGAACAAAAATTCAAAGGTGGACTAGCTGAAAAAAACGAAGAAACAATATGCTACCATACAGCAACACACCTTCTACACAAAGCATTAAGAATAGTGTTAGGAGACCACGTTGCACAAAAAGGTTCAAACATAACAACAGAAAGATTAAGATTCGACTTCTCACATCCACAAAAAGTAACACCAGAAGAACTAAAAAAAGTAGAAGACATAGTAAACGAACAAATTGGAAGAGATTTAAAAGTAGTATGTGAAGAAATGACATTAGAAGAAGCTAAAAAAAGCGGAGCAATAGGACTATTCGAAAACAAATACGGAGACAAAGTAAAAGTATACACAATAGGCGACTTCAGCAAAGAAATATGTGGTGGACCACATGTAGAACACACAGGAGAATTAGGAAAATTCCAAATAAAAAAAGAAGAAGCAAGCTCAGCAGGAGTAAGAAGAATAAAAGCAATACTAATTCGATAAATTTGAAAAATAATTGTAGGGGCACCGTTTGTGGGAATACCCATTAGGTTATGACACCACTGTGCCCGCTTTAATTAGCAATGAAAAATATCTGTAGGGGTCGATGCCCACATCGACCCGCAAAAACAAAACACAATGCAAGCACTGTAGGGAACGGCGCCCTCGCCGTTCCGCACTCCAACGAAATACCCCAAAAGAAAAGGAGATATTTATGGAAGATTGTATATTTTGTAAAATAATAAACAAACAAATCCCATCAGAAATCATATATGAAGATGATGAAATAATAGCATTTAAAGACATACAACCAGTAGCACCAGTACACGTACTAGTTGTACCCAAAAAACACATATCATCAGTAATGGATTTAAAAGAAGAAGATAAAGCATTAATTGGAAAGATATATTCTGTAATACAAAAACTAGCAGTAGAACTAGGTGTGGAAAAAGAAGGATTTAGAGTTGTTACAAACTGTGGAGAAAATGCAGGACAAACTGTAAAACACATACATTTTCATATATTAGGTGGAAAAAAATTAGCATTAACAATGTAGGTTAAATTACTAGACTAAATTTAACAAATATGTTATAATTAATATATATTGATTTCGGAGGTGCTAGCGTATGTTTGATAGAAAATATGGAAAAGTTTTAACAGTATTATTAGTAATTGCAATAATAGCAGTAATTGGAATAGTAATACTTTTTGTACATAAAAAAATAGAAAAAGATAAGGCAGACAAAGAGACATCATCTGCAATAGAAGAATTTGATAGAAACCACGGAATTGGTAATAAAGAAACACCAACTCCGGAAGAAACTCCAAGTACAGATGACCCGGGAGAAACACCAATAATAATACCACCTACAGGAGATGGTTCAGGAAATAGTGGAAGTTCATCAAGTGGTAATTCAGATGGAAAATCATATTACAAAGGCTTTGTAATGGTAGGATATATAGATATACCAAAAACAGGAGCAAAATACCCTATATTAGAAAAAGTTTCAAAAAAATCATTAGAAACATCAGTTGTATTATTGTATCCTGAAAATCCAAAACTTAATGAAGCAGGCAATGTTGTAATAGCAGGACACAATTATAGAAATAGTACTTTCTTTTCAAAGAATAAAACTTTAAAAGAAGGGGATAAAATATATATAACAGATGAAAGTGGAAGAAAATTAACATACACAGTATATAGCAATTTCCAAGCAACAGCAGAAGACACATCATTCTATAAAAGAGATACAGGTGGAGTTCCAGAAATAACATTAACAACTTGTGTACAAAACGATAGTTCAAAAAGAACAATAATTTTAGCAAGAGCTAATTAAAAATACTTGACAAAATAAATAATATAGATTAAAATATAAATTACTGTTTGATTTAAAAGTCAAACAGTAATTTAATGGTGGATGTAGCTCAGTTGGTTAGAGCGCTAGTTTGTGGCACTAGAGGCCGTGGGTTCGAGTCCCATCTTCCACCCCACAAACTAAATATATTGGGGTGTAGCCAAGCGGTAAGGCACCAGACTTTGACTCTGGCATTTCGGCGGTTCGAATCCTCCCACCCCAGCCAAACTCGCTTACGCGAGAGTTAAGAGATAATAGTGAAAAGTTAAGAGTATGTTATTAATTTAAGGGAAATACCTAAAGCGAGTTTGTATTATTCACTATTCACTATTAATTCTTCATTATTCATTAAAATTTTTTTCTAAATTTTTTCTAATTTTTTTAATCTTTTTATTCTAAGGAGTTTTTCTATGAAAGAAAGCATATTACAACAAAAGGCGTTTGAATTTGCGTCAAACATAGTATTGCTTTATCAAAATTATTCAAAGAAACATAAAGACAATACATTATCTAAACAATTACTTAGGAGTGCAACAAGTATAGGTGCAAATATAAGTGAAGCACAATATGGCAACAGTAAATATGATTTTATATCTAAACTACACATTTCTTTAAAAGAAACAGGAGAATCAATTTATTGGATAAAATTATTAAAAAATACTAAATTGATAGAAAGGGAAGAAGCAGAGGAGTTATTATACAAGGCAGAAGAAATAAGAAAAATGCTAATAGCTTCATTAAACACAGCAAAAACCCAATAAAAATGCTAGATTAATTAAAATCCAGCATTTTCATTGTTACAGGGTGTGCTATAAAGGTTTAAAACCTTTTCATGGGTATTTGATGTTTTAGTGTCGTCATTTGCTGATGTAATTCAGCCTGCTTTGATTTCAGCTCGGAAAGCTTATTTTGAGCGTCTGAATTTGAACAGTGCTTGCCTATTGTGAGAATATGCAAGTTAATTTGCTGAATTTCCTGTGTTGCAACACTGACTAAATCAGCATAAGATGTTTTCGGTTTCAAGAAAACACATCCTTTCAAAAGTTAATATATAAATTATACCATAAAAATAAAATAATATCAAATAATACAGCCAAACAAAAAACGTCAGATTAGTTAAATCCAACGTTTTTGTTTGTAGATGGGTGTGATTTAGCCATTTGTCTTCAGCCTATCAATCTCGGCTTGAATATCATAAAGACGGTAATAAAGAGTCATCTGTTGATATTCATATTGCTCAAGAATTGGATTTGGAAATACCCATAACCCAAAGTAGTTAGGTCGGATACAGCAAATCTTTGAAGAGATTTCTTTTAAAGACTTTTGAATTTCTTCTTTTTGTTTCTCAAGTTGTTCAAGTTTTTGCCGTGTTTCTGCGTTCACTAAAAACACATCCTTTCAAAAGTTATAATTAAATTATATAATAAATTTAGTAAAATAGCAAATTTTAACTAGAAAATGGCAAAAGGGTGTTGCAAAATATACATAATGTGATATAATATAAAGGCTTTTTAGCAATATGAAAAAGAAGGGAAGAATAATAAATGAGTTTAAAGATTGAAAAAACAGAACAAAAAAATGAAGTAAAATTAGAATTTAGCATAGAGGCTGAAATTTTTAATAATGCAATAAAAACAGTTTATAACAAAAATGCTAAATACTTTAATATACCTGGATTTAGAAAAGGTAAAGCACCAATGAATATAGTAGAAAAGTACTACGGAAAAGAAATATTTTATGAAGATGCTTTCAATGAAGTAGTTCCAGAAATATTCGATAAAGAAGTTAAAGAAAATAACTTAGAAGTAGTAAGTAAACCACAAATAGATATAGTACAAATGGAAAAAGGAAAAGACTTAATATTTACAGCAATTGTTCAAACAAAACCAGAGGTAAATTTAGGAAAATATAAAGGTATAGAAGTAGAAAAAGTTGAGTATAATGTATCTGACGAAGATGTTGAACACGAACTAGGACATATGGCAGAAAAAAATGCAAGACTAATTACTGTAGAAGATAGACCAGTTGAAAGTGGAGATATTACAGTTATAGATTTTGAGGGTTCTGTTGATGGCGTTCCATTTGAAGGAGGAAAAGCTGAAGGACATGAATTAACAATAGGAAGTAACACATTTATTCCAGGATTTGAAGACCAAATTATTGGAATGAAAATAGAAGAAGAAAGAGACATAAAAGTTACATTCCCAGAAAAATATTTTTCAGAGGAATTAGCTGGAAAAGATGCTGTATTTAAAGTAAAATTACACGAAATAAAGAAAAAAGAATTACCACCAATAGATGATGAACTTGCAAAAGATGTAAGTGAATTTGATACATTAGCAGAATTAAAAGCAGATATAAAAGCAAAAATAGAAAAAGAAAATGAAACACGTGCAAAATACGAAACAGAAGATGCAATTATAAAAGCAGTAGCAGAAAATACTGAAATTGATATTCCATCTGGAATGATAGATACAGAAATAGAAAACAACATAAAAGATGTAGAAGGTAGATTAAGTTATCAGGGTGCAACATTAGACCAATACTTATCTATGATGGGAAAAACAATGGAGGAATTTAAAAACGAATATAAACCACAAGCTGAAACTACAGTTAAACAAAGATTAGTATTAGATGCAGTAGCAATTGCAGAAAATATAGAAGTTGAAGATGCAGACATTGATGCCAAAATAAAAGAAATGGCAGAAAAGTATGGTAAAAAAGAAGAAGAATTAAAAGACAATGAGCAATTAAGAAACTACATAAAACAAAATAGTAAAGTAGATAAAACAATAGCATTCTTAGTAGACAATGCAAAATTCAAAAAGGCAAAATAGAGCTATAACAAATACATTGCAAACGTTGTAGGAGTGTAATCGGCTTGTAGGGGTCGGCGTCCCTGACGACCCGTTAATGAATAGTTAATAACGAATAGTGAAGAGTACAAATCTCTTCGAGATTTGATGTAGGGGCTTTGCAAAAGCTCATCCGTGCTCCGAAGGCATATCTTAATGAGCAATTAACAGTGAATAGTGAAAAGTTAAAAGTGAAGAGTACAAAATTTACTTCACAAATTTTGAAGGAGGAAAACCAATGATAAACAATAGTTTAGTACCTTATGTAATTGAACAAACAAGTAGAGGAGAAAGATCTTATGATATATTCTCTAGATTATTAAAGGACAGAATTATATTTTTAAGTGAAGATGTAAACCAAGCAACAGCTAGCTTAGTAGTTGCACAAATGTTATTTTTAGAGTCTGAAGATCCAGATAAAGAAATACATTTCTATATAAATAGCCCAGGTGGCTCAATAACAGATGGAATGGCAATATATGATACAATGAACTATATAAAATGCCCAGTATCTACAATATGTGTAGGTATGGCAGCAAGCATGGGAGCATTCCTTTTATCAGCTGGAGAAAAAGGAAAAAGATTTGCGACACCTAATGCAGAAATAATGATACATCAACCATTAATCGGTGGAGGCGGAATCACTGGTCAAACAACAGAAATAAAAATTCATGCTGAACACATGGTAAGAACTAGAGAAAAATTAAATAGAATATTAAGTGAAAAAACAGGAAAACCATTAGAACAAATTGAGAAAGACACAGAAAGAGATAATTTTATGACAGCTGAGCAAGCTTTAGAATATGGACTAATTGATGGAATAATGGATAAAAGAATGTAATTCAAAAGAAAAAGTGTAGGGCGAAAGATTTCGTCTTAAATAAGAAAGGAATGTTAAATTAATGGCAAACAAAAAAGAAATTTCCCAAGGTATAAGATGTTCTTTTTGTGGAAAAAGTCAAGAATTAGTTAAAAGAATTGTTGCAGGACCAAGTGTATATATATGTGATGAATGTATAGAAGTGTGTAATAGCATATTAGAAAATGAAACTTTTGAAGATGTTGAATATGAAGATGTAAAAAAAGAAAAGATACCAACACCTGCAGAAATAAAAAGGATATTAGATGAATATGTTATAGGTCAAGAAAACGCAAAAAAAACATTATCAGTAGCTGTATATAATCACTATAAAAGAATAAATAATGAAGAAGCTATAGAAGATGTAGAAATTCAAAAAAGCAATGTGTTGCTTATTGGACCTACAGGTTGTGGAAAAACAGAGCTTGCAAAAACTTTAGCTAGAATATTAAATGTACCTTTTGCTATTGCAGATGCAACAACACTTACAGAAGCAGGATATGTTGGAGAAGATGTAGAAAACATTTTATTAAAGCTTATTCAAGCAGCAGATAATGACATAGAAAAAGCAGAAAAAGGTATTATATATATAGATGAAATAGACAAAATATCAAGAAAATCAGAAAACCCATCAATAACTAGAGATGTTAGTGGAGAAGGAGTGCAACAAGCATTACTTAAAATAATAGAAGGAACAGTTGCATCAGTTCCACCACAAGGTGGAAGAAAACATCCTCACCAAGAATTAATACAAATAAATACAAGTAATATCTTATTTATTTGTGGTGGAGCTTTTGAAGGATTAGACACTATAATTAAAAACAGAACAGGTAAAAAGTCAATTGGATTTGGTGCATCAATAGAAAGCAAAAAAGATATAAATAAATATAAAATACTTGCAGATATGTTGCCACAAGACTTATTAAAATTTGGTATGATACCAGAATTTATTGGTAGATTACCAATAATAGCAACATTAGAAGAATTAGACAAAAATGCTTTAATTGAAATTGTAACAAAACCAAAAAATGCTTTAATAAAGCAATATAAAAAGCTACTTGAATTAGATGATGTAGAACTTGAATTTGAACAAGGTGCATTAGAATTAATAGTAGAAAAAGCAATAGAAAGAAATACTGGTGCTAGAGGATTAAGGTCAATAATAGAAGATACAATGAGAGATATAATGTTCGAAATACCAGGAAACAGCAAAATAGAAAAATGCGTAATAACAAGAAAAACAGTTGAAGGTACAGAAGGACCAGAATTAACAATAAATGAAAGCAAAAAACCAAAAGACACGATAAAAAAGAAAAAATTATCTTCAACAGAGAAAAAAGATGATAAAACAGCATAAGCATTTATTTTTAGGGGCACAGATTTGCCTAACGGCAAAAGTGAAGAGTTAATAATTAATAGTGAATAATTATTTGTATGGGCACACCGTTGGTGTGCCCTTTTATAATATGTATTGTACTTTTTTATATTTATATGATATAATTACAAAATAATGTAGGGGGCGGCGTCTCGACGACCCGTTTAAAAAATACCACAGAAAAGGAGAGATACATATGTCTTTTGTTATAGGAATAGATGGACCAGCTGGAAGCGGAAAAGGAACAATGACTAAAATATTAGCAAGAAAATTCAATTTAATACATATAGATACAGGAATTACTTATAGAGTACACGCTAAAGCTGTGTTAGATAATGGTATTAATTTAGATGAAAAAGATAAGATAATAGATTTAGCAAAAAATATCGACATACAAATAAAAAATGAAGATAATATAGATAAAGTTTTCCTAAATGGAAAAGACGTAACAAAGGATATAAGATCAAAAGAAGTTACAGCTATAGTTTCTCAAGTATCTTCAATAAAAGAAGTAAGATTAGTTATGGTAGAATTGCAGAGAAAGTTAGCTGAAGGTAAAAATGTAATAATGGAGGGGAGAGATATTTGCACATATGTATTCCCAAATGCAGACATAAAAATATATCTAAAGGCTTCATTAGAAGAAAGAGCAAGGAGAAGATATGAAGAAAACAAACAAAAGGGCATTAATACGTCTTATGAAGAAGTTCTAGAAAATATAAAATTACGTGATGAAAACGATAAACATAAAGAAATAGGTTCACTAAAGGTTGCCGAAGATAGCATTGTTGTAGATACAACAGGTTTAGAAATTGAGCAATCAGTAGAAAAATTAACAAAAATAATAGAAGAGAAAATGAAAAAATTATAAATATATTGCAAACATTGTAGGGAACGACGCCCTCGTCGTTCCGAAAAAACATATTGCAAACGTTGTAGGGGTTTCATCGGCTTGTAGGGGCGGGCCTCTAAGTCCGCCCGTTTTTCGAAGAAATTACCGCAAAGAAAGGAATTAAAATATATGAAAAGAAAAATAGTTAAAGGTGTTATTGGTTTTTTAATGAAAGTATTTTTTAGAATAAAAATAATAGGCAAAGAGAATATACCAAACGAAGGAGCATGTATAATCTGCTCAAATCATAAGAGTTACTACGACCCACCAATGCTAGTTGCATTTAATAAAAGACATGTAAATATGATAGCAAAAAAAGATTTACTAAAAAATCCAATAATGGCTTGGCTTTGTAAAACATTTGGAGCACTTTTAGTTGATAGAGATGGAAAAGATATAGAAACAGTAAAACATTCTTTAAAAATTCTAAAAAATGGAGAAATTTTAGGAATATTTCCAGAAGGAACAAGAAATGGAATGCAAAAAGGAGAAAAAGTAAAAAATGGTGCTGTACTAATGGCAATAAAATCAGGTGCACCAATAATACCAGCAGGAATAAAAGGAGATTATAAAATATTTAGAAGAGTCACAATGACCTATGGAGAGCCAATATACTACGATAAAACTAAAATAAATCAGCAAGATAAAGAAGAAATAGATAAATTAACACAAGATTTAATGGATACTATAATTAGTTTGACAAAATAGAAAAGGGGAAATAATATGTGATTAAGCATATATTTCCCCAAATCTGTTAGAGTGTCACTGTGCGAAGATCCGGAGTTTCCATGCCCATTGACCACCTTGCCAAAAAGTGCTCTGAGGCATGATACTTTGATCCATAATTATTGATGAACCAATTATTTGGTGTTTCGTCGCTTAGTGTAAGGTGTGTAATTCCGTCAAGTAAAGTAGGATCACCAACTGCCATAAGCTCATACAATTTCTCTTCACTTTCAAGATTCAAATAGATAGACCTATGTCTAACAGTTATCTTTGTTTCATTCGACAGAAGAGAAGAGAGAGTCACATTGGACACTATGAACCGTGTGGTACCTTCAGTTGACAGTTCTTCTTCAATTCGCTTGCAAAATTCTTCGTAAGTCATAGAAAAAACCTCCAAACAAATAATTATACAATAAATGTACATATTTAGTATAACACAAATTTACATAATTTGCAAAATTATTATATTTGACAAAGTAATACAAATATTATATAATATATCGTTGTTGTTAATGATGAGGCAAACCCTCATCATTAAACATTGTAAAAATATTATTAAATAATTTATAAAATTAGTAGGAAGCTTGTAGGGGCGACCATTGGTCGTCCGTATGCTCATACGAAAAAAATAAAAAAGGGGTAAGAAAAATGAATAACAAAAACATTAGAAACGTAGCAATAATAGCACACGTTGACCATGGAAAAACAACATTAGTAGATGCTTTATTAAAACAAAGTGGAACATTTAGAGAAAACGAACAAGTAGAAGAAAGAGTAATGGACTCAAACGATTTAGAGAGAGAAAGAGGAATTACAATACTTGCAAAAAATACATCTGTAATGTATGGAGATATAAAAATAAATATAGTAGATACACCAGGACATGCTGACTTTGGAGGAGAAGTTGAAAGAGTATTAAAAATGGTTGATGGTGTTGTACTATTAGTTGATGCTTTTGAAGGAGCTATGCCTCAAACAAGAGAAGTACTAAAAAAATCATTAGCATTAAATTTAAAACCTATAGTTGTAATAAATAAAATAGATAGACCAGGTGCTAGACCATTAAAAGTAATAGACGAAGTTTTAGAACTATTTATAGAATTAGGTGCAAACGATGATCAATTAGATTTTCCAGTTGTATACGCATCAGGAAAACAAGGTGTTGCAAAACTAGACTTAGATGGAGAAGCAGTAGATTTAAAATGCCTATTTGAAACAATAATAAACACAATAGAGCCACCAGCTTGCGACCAAGATGGTCCAATGCAAATGCTAGTATCAAATATCGATTATGACGAATATGTTGGAAGAATTGCAATAGGAAGAATTGAAAGAGGAATAATAAAAAATGGTATGCCTATAGCAGTATGCAAAAAAGATAAAACAGAAAATTCAAAAATAACAAAATTATATACTTATGTAGGACTTAAAAAAGTAGAAGTAGAAGAAGCAAAAGCAGGAGATATAGTAGAACTTGCAGGTGTTCCAGATATAAATATAGGAGATACAATTTGTGATATAAATAATCCAGAAAAGATAGATTTCGTAGATATAGATGAGCCTACAGTATCAATGACATTTAGTGTAAATGATGGACCTTTTGCAGGACAAGAAGGACAATTTGTTACATCAAGACATTTAAGAGATAGATTATTTAAAGAATTAGATAGAAATGTTAGTTTAAGAGTAAAAGAAACAGATAGAGCAGAAAGTTTTGAAGTCTCAGGACGTGGAGAATTACACTTATCTGTATTAATAGAAACAATGAGAAGAGAAGGATTTGAACTATTAGTATCTCGCCCAAAAGTTATATTCAAAGAAGAAAATGGACAAAAATTAGAGCCAATGGAAAGATTAGTTGTAAGTGTTCCAGAAGAATTCTTAGGAAATGTAATAGAGAAGTTAGGTAAAAGAAAAGGCGAAATGCTTAGTATGGAGCCAACAGGAGATGGACATACAAAGGTAGAATTTAAAATTCCAGCAAGAGGACTTATTGGATATAGAACAGAATTTATGACGGATACAAAAGGAAATGGTACAATGAACAGCGTATTTGAAGGATACGAAGAATACAAAGGAGATATATCTGCAAGAACAAGAGGAACAATAGTTGCATTTGAAAAGGGAACGTCTGTAACATATGGTTTATATAATGCACAAGATAAAGGTGAATTATTAATAGGACCAGGTGTTGATGTTTATGAAGGTATGATAGTTGGGCTAAATTCAAGATCAGAAGATTTAGCAATAAATGTATGTAAAGAAAAACATTTAACAAATACAAGAGCTTCAGGTTCAGATGATGCATTACGTTTAGTGCCACCATTACAATTCTCATTAGAAAAGGCAATAGAGTTTATAAACGATGACGAATTAGTAGAAGTAACACCAAAAAATATTAGGTTAAGAAAGAAAATATTAGATACAAAAACAAGAGAAAGAATGGCAAGAAGATAATATGAATAAAATAGAATTACAAAAAATAAAGGAGAAGGCACTAGAAGAACACATACCAATAATAATGGATGATACACTAGAAGTAATACAAAAAATACTAATAGAAGCAAAGCCTAATAAAATATTAGAAATAGGTACTGCTGTAGGATATTCTGCAATATGCTTTAGTGAATTTTTAAGTGAGTCTGGGAAAATAGACACAATAGAAAGAGAAACAGATAGAGTAAAGCAAGCAAAGGAAAATATTAAATTAACTGATGTTGAAGATAAAATAAACATTTACGAAGGAGATGCAGTAGAAATACTTCCAACTTTAAACGAAAAATATGATATAGTATTTATTGATGCTGCAAAAGGTAAATATCCATTTTTCTTAAAAGAAGCAATAAGAATGATTAATAAAAACGGAATAATAATAGCAGATAATGTGTTATATAAAGGATATGTAATGGGTGACTACAACAAGCACAAACAACGTACAGCAGTGAGAAATTTAAGAGAATACATAAAAGAAGTAACAGAAAATGAAAACATAGAAACTCAAATTTTAGAAGTAGGAGATGGGCTAGCAATAAGCAAAATGAGATAGATATTATCTATCTCATTTTGCTTGTAGGGGCACCGTTTGTGGGAATACCCGTGAGACGTGACACCACTGTGCCCTCTCATTGTATTCTAAAATAACAATCTTATTTTCCGGGTATATGTGCAACCCAAGATAAAACTGTATCAACAGCATAAATTGAAAATATAACTTTTATAATAAGAGACTGTATATTAACAGGAATTTTTTTAATAATTCTCTTGTTTAATTGTTTTTTTATAAAAGGATGTAAATGATTTATAAATAAAATCGCAGCAATTCCCCAAACAAACGAATAGGCAATAGATATTCTGCCATTTAAGTTGAAAAAACTATCTGTGTAATCCCACCAATGAGACATAAAAGCGCCTTCCATTGCAAAACTAACAAAATATTCTAATGCAGAAAATATAAGTGCAGACATAAAGAATAACTTTATGGAATTCTTTTTATATCCTCTAAGAAATAGTAATAAAATAAGTGCACCATATCCATAAATAGGACAAATTGGACCAAATAAGAAACCTCTTTTAACAAAATGACCTGTATTATAAATGGCATATAAAGTTTCAAAAAACCATCCAATAAATGCATATATAAAGAAATATAATAAATAACTTTCAAATTTTGATAATCTAACTTTTTTATTATTTTTTTCACAAATTCCTTCCATTAAATTTCCCCCATAAATTCAATTAATGCACTGCATAAAATATATTGCAAATTGTAGGGGCGACCATTGGTCGTCCGTTAAAAATCATCTTTAAATATAATACCAAAAAATAAAATAAAAGTAAATAACTTATATTGATTATTTATTGCATATATTATATAATAATTACATCAAATTTTAAGGAGGAGAATCATGAAAGAAAATAACCTTATAACAAAAACTTTCTTTTGGATGTTTCTAGGATTACTTGGAACAGCAATAGTTGCATGGTATACATATTCAACAGATTTATTAATTGATATAATACAAATGGATGCTTGGCCTGTAATTTTAATTGTAGAAGTGGTCGTTGTGCTATTATTCTCATTTTTATTTAGGAAACTACCACCAACAGTAGTTCGGAATATTATACTTTGTATATGCAATGATTAACGGATTATCACTATCTGTAATATTTGCAGCATTTGATATTTCAACAATAGGATTTGCATTTCTTGCAACAGCAGGGCTATTTGGAGTATTAGCTTTATATGGATATAAGACAGATAAAGATATAAGCAATTGGAGAACAGTATTATACACAACATTAATAATAGGAGTAATTGTAAGTTTAATTAATTTATTTTTAGGAAATGAAATGATAGATATAATACTAGATTGGGTAATTTTATTTGTATTCTTTGGATTAACAGTATACGATATGAATAAAATAAAACAATTACAAGAAGAGCCAGATTTAGATCAAAGCAAACTTCACATATATGGTGCAATGGAATTATATTTAGACTTCATAAACATATTTATAAGAATACTATCAATAATGGGAAGAAACAGAGACTAGTAATAAAGGGCGCAACTAGCGCCCTATTTTAATGAATAGTGAAGTGGTGATACATAAACTTGCAACAATGTATTGCAAATATTGTAGGGAACTAGACCAAAGTCGTTCCGTTAATGAATAATTATTTGTAGGGCACCGTTTGCGGGAATACACGTGTAGGGAACGACGCCCTCGTCATTCCGTTAATGAATAGTGAAGAATTATTTGTAGGGGCGATTTTAATCGCCCGCAATAAAAGGAGACAAAATCATGTACGAGAAATTTAAAATAGATGAAAAAGTAGAAAAATTATCAATGGAAGTAGAAAATGAATTAACTGATATATTTAAAAATATAAATAAACAATGCGAAATAAATAGTATGAAGGTGTTAAATGCATTTCAAGAATATAATATTTCAGAAATGCATTTTGGAACAAGCACGGGGTATGGATATGGAGACATTGGAAGAGATACAATAGAGAAAATATTTGCAAAAGTATTAAATGCAGAAGATGCATTAGTTAGAAATCAATTTATATCAGGAACACATGCATTAACTGTTACATTATTTGCAATGTTAAGACCAGGAGATACGCTTTTAAGCATAACAGGAAAGCCATACGATACATTAGATGAAGTAATAGGATTAGTAGAAAATAAAAGCTCCCTAAAGGCACATAATGTAAATTACGAGCAAATAGATTTAATAGATAGTAAATTTGATATAGAGCAAATAGTTAAAAGAGTTTCAAAAAACGATATAAAACTAATAGAAATACAACGTTCTCGAGGATATGCTTTAAGAAAAAGCTTACAGGTAGAAGATATAGGACAAGTTATAAAAGCAATAAGAGAGGTAAACAAAACTGCAATAATAATGGTAGACAATTGCTATGGGGAATTTGTAGGAGAAATGGAGCCATTAGAAGTTGGTGCAGATTTAATAGTAGGTTCATTAATAAAAAATTTAGGTGGAGGAATTGCTCCAAATGGTGCTTATGTTGCAGGAAAAAAAGACTTAATAGAATTAGTTGCTGAAAGGTTAACAGCACCGGGACTTGGAAAAGAAGTTGGCCCAACTCTAGGAATAAATAAAAATATTTTACAAGGACTTTTTATGGCACCGAGTGTTGTTGCAAGTAGCTTAAAAACAGCGATATTTGCAAGTAGAATGGTAGAAAAACTAGGATATAAACCAGACCCACTATATAATGAAAAAAGAGCAGATATAGTTCAAACAATAGAATTTGGAAATGAAGAAAAATTAATAAAGTTCTGTCAGGGAATACAAATGGGGTCTCCAATAGACTCTTCATCAATTCCAGAACCATGGGATATGCCAGGTTATACAGATAAAGTTATAATGGCAGCAGGAGCATTTACTTCAGGTTCATCAATAGAACTTAGTTGTGATGCGCCAATAAGACCACCATATGTAGCATTTTTGCAAGGTGGATTAACCTATGAATATGGAAAATTGGGGGTATTGAAGGCAATACAGAATATTATACTGTAGGGGCGGACGGCTTGCCTTACGGCAAGAGTGAAGAATTAATAGTGAATAGTGAATAATAGTATGTAGGGAACGACGCCCTCGTCGTTCCGCAGACACCACTGTGCCCATAATAATGAATAATTTTAATGTAGGAGATAAAAATGGATGTTGTGATAATAGGTGGAGGACCTTCACGGAATGCTTGCGGGAATTAGTGCTGCAAAGCAGGGAGACAATGTTACTATCCTAGAAAAAATGAATAGCTGTGGAAGAAAGTTACTTATAACAGGTAAGGGAAGATGCAATATAACGAGTAGCTTATCTATGGAAGAATTTATAAAAAATATACCAGGGAATGGTAGGTTTTTATATAGTGCATTTGGAAACTTTACCAATACAGATATTATACAAATGCTAGAAGCAGAAGGAGTAAAAACAAAAAATGAAAGAGGAAATAGAATATTTCCTGTATCAGATAAATCTCAAGATGTATTAAATGCATTATTAAAAATATTAAAAAAATTAAAGGTAACAATAAAAACAAATACAAAAGTAAATAAAATTATTGTACAAGATAATGTTGCTATAGGTGTAGAAACTAATATAGGAATAGTGTATGCAGATAAAATAATACTTGCTACTGGTGGCAAAAGTTATCCTGCAACTGGTTCAACAGGAGATGGCTATGAAATTGCAAAGCAATGTGGACATACTATTACAGATTTAAAGGCATCATTAGTGCCATTAGAAACGTATGAAATAAATTTATGCAAAAGCCTTCAAGGATTAAGTTTAAAAAATATAGCAATAAAAGTAAAGGACATAGAAAAAAATAAAGTAATTTATGAAGACTTTGGAGAAATGATATTTACACATTTCGGAATATCAGGACCAACTATATTAAGTTCTTCAGCTATCATTTTAAGATATAAAAATATTGGTGAATTATTAAAAAAACAAAAAATAAAACTGTGTTTAGATTTAAAACCTGCTCTTACAGAAGAACAGTTAGATTTAAGAATAAGAAGAGATTTTGAAGAAGTAAAAAATAAGCAATTTAAAAATAGTTTAGATAAACTATTGCCTCAAAAAATGATAGAAACAGTAATAAATTTAAGCAAAATAAATGAAAACAAAAAAGTTAATGAAATTACAAAAGAAGAAAGATTAAAACTTGTAAAATTATTAAAAAATTTTGAAATTACAATAAAATCATTTAGACCAATAGAAGAAGCTATAATAACAGCAGGAGGAATTGATATAAAGCAAATAAATCCAAAAACAATGGAATCAAAATTAATAAAAAACTTGCATTTTGCAGGAGAAATAATTGATGTAGATGCATATACGGGTGGATTTAATTTACAAATAGCATATTCAACTGGGTACACCGCAGGCGGGAGATTAGCTACGTAGGGGCACAAGCGGGAGAACAGCTGCAAAGAAGGCGCCGAGTGAATAGTGAAGAATTAATTGTAGGGAACGACTTCCAAAGTCGTTCCGCCTAAGCGTTGCCAGTTTTTTTATTGCATAGGAAAAATCGACAGATTTTTCCGGAGCAACAAGGTTAAGTTTCCTTGATTCGTGCATATTTGCGAAGCAAAATGCACATGTGGCGAAGCCACTTTTCTTATATATTTGAAAGGAATATTAAATATTTATGGAGTTTAAATTTAAAACAATAAAAGAAAATGTAACAGCACAAATTGTAGAGAAAAAGTCAAAATTTATTGCAAATATGTTTTATATAGAAAGTATTGAGGAAGCGGATAGAATAATAAAAGAAACAAAAAAGAAATATCATGATGCAAGGCATAACTGTTTTGCATACATATTAGAAACAGGGGAAGAGAATTTGCTTGTAAAATATAATGATGATGGAGAGCCAAGTGGAACAGCAGGTGCTCCAATGTTAAATATAATTGCAAATGAAGGATTATCAAATGTGTTAGTTATAATTACAAGATATTTTGGAGGAATACTACTTGGTACTGGTGGGCTAGTTAGGGCATATTCAGAAGCAACAAAAGAAGCACTAAAATTAGCTGAAGTTGTTGAAAAATCTATAGGATATGTTGTTGAAATAGAAATAGAGTATAACGATTTAGACAAAATAAAATATTATATAAAACAAAAAAATATGAAAATAATAGACAGTAAATATACGGAAAATGTTATTTTAACAGTAGAAATGAGAAAAGAAATTCTAGAAGAATTTACAAATAATTCCAAAAATATTAACTTTAAAATAATAAAATATAAAATTTTAGAAGAGAAAAACATTGAAATATAAAGGAAAATATAAAAAAATAGAAAAATTTTCCAAAAAAGTATTGCAATAGTATTAATTTTGTACTATAATTCGAATTGTAAAATTTTTACAAAAATTACACATTAGAGGAGGAATTGTTTTGAAAGAAAAAATAACAGTTTTAATTGCGGACGATAACAAAGAATTTGCAAACACACTTGTAGGTCATTTAGAAAAAGAAGAGAATATGGAGGTAATTGCTTTAGCAAAAGATGGAGAAGAAGCTTATGACATGATTATAAACACACAACCAGACATAGTATTATTAGATGTAATAATGCCACATTTAGATGGACTAGGTGTATTAGAAAAAGTAGGAAAAGCGGGTATGGCAAAACAACCAACATTTATAATGCTATCTGCGGTTGGTCAAGATAAAATAACACAAAAAGCTATAAATTTAGGTGCAGAATATTATGTGGTAAAACCATTTGACATTGAAATATTAATTCAAAGAATGAATGAAATTAAATATTATCAACCAAGTCAAGCAAAGACAACATTTATTAATAAAGAAATAAGAGCACCATACATAGACATAAGTAATACGGATAAGAAAAAAGAGGGAGCACTAGAAGCATTAGTTACAAATGTAATACATGAAGTTGGAGTACCAGCCCATATAAAAGGTTACCAATATTTAAGAGAAGCAATAATGATGGTAATTGGAGATATTGAAATGATAAACCAAATAACAAAAATGCTTTATCCTGAAATTGCAGAAAAATACCATACAACACCAAGTAGAGTAGAAAGAGCAATACGTCATGCAATAGAAGTGGCTTGGGCAAGAGGACAAAATGAAACAGTAGAAAGTATATTTGGTTATACTGTATCAGCAAGTAAAGGAAAGCCAACAAATAGTGAATTTATCGCAATGATAGCTGATAAATTAAGACTAGAATTAAAGAGTGCGTAAGAATTAAAAAATAAAAATACCGCTACAAATCGTTTAAAATAACGAACAGTAGAGGTATTTTTGTTTTTTAGTTTTATATTCATTAATTAATAAGGCTGTGGATGATCATAATAATTAACAAAATATTCTAAGGCATTTTCAATATATAAATTATATTACTTTACATTACATAAAATAAGTGTTATAGTATATGTATAAACTTTATAAAGGAGGTTTTCTTCTTATGGCAGACAATGGGAGCAAAATAATCCTCTTAGTTAGCGACGGAAAGCCTGGTGGAGTTACCGAGATGCATTTCGAAAGCAAAGAGGATGGTAAGCTTGGCGATAGGGCAAAACAACAGG
The DNA here is from genome assembly GCA_949840345.1 of uncultured Eubacteriales bacterium. Lineage (GTDB taxonomy): Bacteria > Bacillota > Clostridia > TANB77 > CAG-508 > CAKPQL01. Next base: position 76,113 of record CATKWX010000001.1, on the reverse strand, counting down.
GACTTAATGTTTCAAACTATGAGATACGGGAAGAGAAGAGACGTTCTAAGGGAAAGGCTAAAAAATAGCTAAACCATAAGAAAACTCATTACTTTTATAGTAGTGAGTTTTCTGTTTAAAAAATATTTTATAAAAAATTTTAAAAATATATTGACAAAACAATAACCATATATTATAATTTGTAAATGTCAGAGGTAATGCAGGTGTAGTTCAATGGTAGAACCCCAGCCTTCCAAGCTGGCTACGTGGGTTCGATTCCCACTACCTGCTCCATAAAAACAAGTGATATAATATATCACTTGTTTTTTTGTACAAAAAAATAGAGGTTGCATGCGCAACCTCTATAAATATATATTACATACCTGAAGATACTAAGTAATTTTTTAATCCTTTTTTAACTGTATAGAATGTAGCATCACGTTCTAATTCTTCATCTCCATTTTTTGCTTTTATAGTACAAGTAACTTTTGTTAATTTCTTAGATCCATCAACTTTTTCAGTTTTTATATTAGATACAGAATATTTAATTTTTGCTTCCTTTATTATATCTAAACCAGCTTGTATTGTTTCTTTTGTTGTATCTTTTATTTCTTCATATTGTTTTTTCTCATCTTTATCTAATTCTTTTACTTTCTTTATCATTTCTTCGTATGTTTCATCAAACTTAGAAAGATCTTTGCTAGTAGATTCAAATGCTGAAACTCCTTCGAAATCCATAAGAGCTACAACTTTTCCTCCATTAGAACTATTAAATGCCTTTATATAATCTTTAACTGTAGATTTAGCACTTCTTGTAAAGAACATAAAGAATGCTGCTAAAATAATTACTATGGCAACAGCTATAATACCAATTAATTTTGTGTTTCCTGCTTTAACAGGAGTTGAATTTGTTGTTGCTTCTGCAACTGGTTCTTGAGAACCTAAATTTTCTTCATTGTTTTCCATTTTTAAATACCTCCCTTTAATATACATTATAATATTATAATGAGTAAAACTTGTCAATAGAATATCGACAAAAAACAATATATATTTTTAATAGAAAATATAATTCGACATATTGGCAATATTAATATTATTTGTAGAATACATAGTACTAAAAGTATTAAGCAATAAATTAATTTATATAAATTATGATGAACTATTGCAATTTTATAGCAATTTGATGTAAAATAATAAAGTAGAAACAATAAAAACGCAGGTATAATTTAGTGGTAGAATGCCATGCTTCCGACCTGGTCGCGCGAGTTCGATTCTCGCTACCTGCTCCAAACTCGCTTTCGCGCGAGTTAAAAGATAAGAGTGAATAGTGAAAAATATTTAATGTATTCTAAGAACGTAACCTAAAGGCGACTTTGTAAATTTCATTATTCATTATTAGTTAAAATAAATTGGAGATATAGTAAATGAATATAAAAGTAGAAGACTTAAAATATGAAGATATAGAAGAATGCTATAAAATGAATATGGAAATTTTTAAGGAAAATAGAGATATAGAAGAAATAAAAGAACTATATAAAAAGTATAGCAATAGTAAAGAAATGTATAGATTTCTAGTGGCAAAGCTAGATGGAAAAATAGTAGGATATACATCTTGCATAATAGCTTTCAATTTATTTGATGCTAATCATCCATTTATGACGTTATGGTATGTGTGTACACATCCAGATTATAGAAGAATGGGAGTAGCAACAAAATTATTTCAAACAATCGAAACTATTGCAAAAGAAAATAATTGTGAACTTATTTATTTTACCTCAGGAATAAACAGAAAAGGTGCACATGCATTTTATGAGAAAATGGGATATAGTCAAAATGAAAATAAAGCATTTATTAAATATCTGTAGCTTATACAAAAGTGATTAATATTTTGACAATAATTATGAAAAGTTATACAATAATAAACAATGTATAGCTTTTTATTTTAAGAGGAAAAAAGTATGAATAAAGCAAGTAATGAAAGATTTAACGATTTAATTAAATATATAGAAGATAATCTTTTAGAAGAGATTAGTTATAAAAAGTGTTCTCAAATACTTGGGGTAAATGAGTATACAATGCATAGAATATTTTTATTTGTAACTAATTATAATCTAGCAGAATATATAAGGAAAAGAAGATTAAGTATGTCTGCACTAGATTTAATTGAAGGAAAAGAAAGAGTAATAGATATTGCAATAAAATATAATTACGAATCCTCTCAAGCTTTTTCAAGAGCTTTTAAATCAATGATGGGTTTTCTCCCAAGTGAAATAAACAATAATAAAAAGAACATAAAGTTTTTTTCGCAATATGAAATACAAAATGAAGATATAGAGGATGAATTTAATTATCATATTGAAAAAAATCTTGAATTTAATTTTTATGCTATTTCTATGAAAACTAAAGTTAGAGATTGCCACAATACTGCTCCATTGTTTTGGAAAGAAAATCATAAATTGCTAGTTGGAAAAAGCGAATATGGACTGCTTATGTATGATAAAACTTCTAATATTGGTGATGCCACATATTATATAGCTTCTAAAGAAAAATTTGATAGTTCTAAACAAATAAATATAGATAAAAGCAACTATTTAGTATTCGAATTTAAGTATTTGAATTCTACTGAATTAGATAAACTTGTTCGAAAAATTTATAGAACTATTATTCCTGATTCTGGGTATGAGTTACAAGATTTGCCAGATATAGAAGAATATCTACCTAACAATAATTTTAAATTATATATACCAATAAAGTAACTTTTTTAGTGTTAAAAAGGTTACTTATTTTTTTGCAAATAAAACTATAATAAAGTGGTAGCAATGTAGTTACATTAACTTATTTTTAGGAGGTAACGTGATGAATGATTTTTTGACACGGCAAATCTGGAATATGCGGAAAAAAATAAAAACCAAATTGGGTACTCCAGTTGTTGCTCTTACCAAGGTTGAGAACAGGAATTATCAACTTCTGTTTATGTCTTGTGGTTGCGATAAAGCTTGCACATATTGCAATTACGGCTTTGACTATAACCTTACTTTAGATATGGTTATGCCGGAGCTTCAAAAGATAAGGCTAGAAGATTTCGATATTCGTGAGCTCGAACTTGAAGCAAATGGGTCTTTTCTTTCTGAAAGGGAAATACCTTACGATTTATTTACTGAGGTATTGCGTTTTGTAGCACATAGGGGCATTCCTGTAATAACAATGGAAACGCACTATACTACGATTACAGAGGAAAAACTTCAGACAATTAGGAGTATTTTGGGTGAAGAGCAAGTAATCAGTTTTGAATTGGGCTTCGAATCGGCAAGTGAAAGGGTAAGAAAGATATACAACAAGGATATTGATATTAACAAATACCTTGAGGTAACGAGACTGTGTGAAAAGTACAGAATTGCACTGCAAATTAATGTGCTCTTAGGAGCGCCTTTTCTTACGCGTGAAGAACAAATTCAAGATTGCATAAATTCGCTTAAGTTCGTTTACGAGGAGATGCCTAAAGATACCATTGTTGTATTGTTCCCAATAAACATTAAGAACAATACAATGCTAAAACTTTGGCAAGAGAGAGGTTTATATGACCAAATTTCGTCATGGGAATTTGTTGAGCTTCTTCACAAAATTCCTAAGGATTATTTGGATAGGTTTACCATTGCGTGGTGGGGAAATAGGGAAAATACCTTTACCAAAGGTATTATGCAATTTCCTAAAACTTGCGACAATTGTAAAGAAAGGTTGATGAAATTTTATAAAGATTTTTACTGCAATTGGGATCCAATTTATCGTAAGCAAATAATCGAAGAAATGTGGGCAAGTAGATGCGAGTGTGATAAACACTAAAATTTCCGCAAATGTCAAGCAGGAGGTAATACCTTCTGCTTAATTTAATAATAAATTTTCTAGCTCTTTTTTTTGCTTCATTGGATAGTTATATATTGGTTTGCCTATAATAAATCCACATATTTGTTCAAAATTTTTTATCCCTAAATATTCGTTTATTTCATTTTCAATATATAATGTATCACATAAAATGCAACTTCCAAGACCTAAATCAACAGCTTGTAAACTCATATTTTCTATTGCACATCCGAATAGATAAATAATCAGGTTTTTTGTAATTTGTCATTTTTGAAGAAGAACTATAATTATCACTATAAATCATTAACATTTTATTAGCTTGTTTAATTTGCTGTGCAGAGCCTTTTACACTGGTTTTTGCTTTGGGATTCAATTTATCCCATTCAAAAAGCATATTCATAATATGCTTTTTTTGCTCGTTATTTAGAATATAAAATTTCCAAGGCTGCCTATTTCTAGCAGATGGGGCAAGACTAGCACTAGATAAAATTTTATATAAATTATTTTTATTAATATTTTCACTAGTGAATTCTCTAGCAGAGCGTCTATTCATTAATACTTCATCAAAATTCATATGTAGCACCTCCTAAAATTTAAACAATATTTTATTCCATAAATAAAATAAAAAATGATTTTAATGATATTAATTTTGTGTAATAAAAAAAGCTTTGCAAGATAGTACATCTCGCAAAGCTTTTTTGTTTTAAGGTAACATGCTAAGAATCGTAGCCTAAAATTTTCTTTCTTATAACTGTAGCCTTTGAATATGTTTCCAATTCAAATTTATTAATGTAGTTTGAACCGTCAACCATTGAAACGTCCACACTTTCTATTTGCGTGGAATCAATGTCTTTAGGTATTCCATCAATAATTATGCTAAGTTTATCAGAAGAAGTAGGCACAATAGAAACCTTTGAGCAGATAATGGGGTTTTGAATAAAGCGCTCATAACTTGCGTTTAGAATTGGTGTTAACAATGTGCAAACCAGTTGAAAGTGGTTGCTAAAGTCGATTGCTCCACCAGAATTCATTGAATATGCTGTATCACCAGTGTTCGTTGCAATTGTAATTCCATTTCCACTAACATTTTGCAAAAGTTCTCCATTAATATATTCTGCAAACGAAATTTTAGAATAGTCTCTGCCAGCGATTAAAACTTCGTTTAGTGAATGATAATGAAGAGGGGTGCCAGTAGTCAAATTAACTGTTACAGAAGAAACTAATACTTTCCTTGTGGGTATTTCCTTTTCATAGTGAATATACTTGATGAGAGCAAATACTTCATCAGGAGATATATTCTGAAGAAAACCAAGTGTACCAGTATGAACTCCAGCATAAACTTTTGTTTTGCAAAAATCAGTTGAAGTTACGCTATGAAGAAATGTTCCATCTCCACCAACGGCAATGATTAAATCACTGTTGCCATTAGGTATTTCTTCTAAAGGTTTTTGAGAAGCAAAATTGAATTTCCGTATTGAATCTGCTATTTTGCTGCTTTTTTCGTCTAATTTTGTTTTGTCAGAAACATCGGGTTTTACAAAGATGCTAAAGGTTTTAATTGTATTTTTCAATAATAACAGCTCCTTTTTTGGTTATAAAATTTCATACCAAAATTTAAAATAAAGATTACATCGACATTGTATCATTTTAAACCTATTATGTCAAACAATATAAGAATAAAAAATAACAAAAAAGTACTTGTATTTTTATAAAACATATAGTAATATTGTTAAGGGTGTAAGAAAATGAAATATTTTATCGAAAAATCAAAAGAAAATATATTAATAAAAAGCAAAGACAATTTGCTTACTTTTGCATTTATTCTAATATATTTCATTTATATATATTTATTAAATCACTAAAATTATTTTTAGTGATTTTTTTGTATTACACGCTATAGAAGCTACATTGGTGTCTAACTCACAAACACACTAAATTAATAGTGAACAGTGAATTGTAGGGGCGATTTTAATCGCCAGTACTTCGAAGAAATTCACAAATTTTAAAGGAGGAAAAAACTTATGGAAAAAAGTAAAATGGTTTTAGACGTAAACGAAAAACCACCTATTGCTAAATGGATAATTTTAGCATTTCAACACGTTTTTGCAATGTTTGGAGCAACAATTTTAGTTCCAATTTTAGTAAATGCACAAGCGGGAGAAACAGTACTTACAATACCAGTTGCATTAGTAACATCTGGTATAGGAACATTACTTTATATACTTTGTACAAAGGGAAAATCACCAGTATATTTAGGTAGTTCATTTGCCTTTATTGCACCACTTGCAGCTGCATATTTAAAAGGCGGATTATCAGGAGCTATGACAGGAGTTATGGTAGTAGGACTTGTATACATAGTATTTGCAACATTAATTAAATTCATAGGAAAAGGTTGGATAGACAAATTATTGCCACCAGTAGTAATAGGACCAATGATAATGATTATAGGATTAGGACTTGCACCATCAGCAATTTCACAAATGGGACTTGCAGCTGGAGGAGAATTAGAATGGAAAACGATTTTTGTTGCAGTTGTTGCGTTTTTAGTAACAGCGATAGTAGCTGTTAGAGGAAAGGGATTCTTAAAAATAATTCCATTTTTAATAGGAATTATTTCTGGATATATTGCAGCAATATGTGTAGGACTAGTTGATTTTACACCAATAGCAGAAGCAGCATTCTTTAGTGTACCACAATTTGCAATTCCATTTGTAAGTTACACACCAAACTTTGGAGCAATACTAACCATTGCACCAATTGCACTAGTAACAATGGCAGAGCACATTGGAGATCATACTGCACTTAGCACAATTATAGGAAAAGATTTATTAAAAGAACCAGGATTAGATAGAACATTATTAGGAGACGGTATTGCAACATTTGTTGCAGGATTACTTGGAGGACCAGCAAACACAACTTATGGAGAAAATACATCAGTTGTAGGTATGACAAAAATTGCATCAATTTGGGTAATTGGCTTAGCTGCAATTTTTGCAATCTGTTTAGGATTTTTAGGAAAATTTACAGCATTAGTTTCAACAATACCAAGTGCAGTACTTGGAGGAGTATCTTTACTTCTTTATGGTTTTATTGCTGTTAATGGATTAAAAGTATTAATTCAAAACCAAGTTGATTTTGGAAAAACAAAAAATGTAATTGTAGCATCTGCGATGTTAGTTCTTGGACTTGGAGGAGCAGCTATTTCAATAGTTAGTGGAGATTTGGCAGTAACAATTTCAGGAATGAGCTTAGCTGCAATAATTGGAATTTTAATTAATTTATTATTACCAGCAGAAAAAGAAGAAATAACAGAAAATGTAGATAAGTCAGCAAAAGAAGAAAAAGTAGAAGAAAAAGTGTAAATTAAATATATTTCAAAATTATATAATAAAACAAATCCCCAACATCTATATTTTAAGATGTTGGGGAATCTGTTTAGTCCTCATCTGAAGAATCTTCAGCATGAGTATCAGTGTTAGACTCAGTGGCTGCTGTTACATGAGATGATACGCAAGTTTTGCAAGCCTTTGCACAAGTGAATTTTTTTTCACAAATACCACAGCACATGATCCGCTCACAAGACATTCCGCTACATTCACGATCCATAAATTCACCTCCAAAAAGTTATAAATATATTATATCATTTTTTGCATAATTATTCAATACAAAATTGTTTGCAAAAGTATAACAAAAAAATTCTTGTCACATATTGCTATTTAAAGTAAAATATAGTATTATAATTATATTGAAAATTGAGAGGAGAAATTCTGTTATGGAAAAGAGTTTTAGTGAAAGTTACAAAAATGCAGGAGTTGATGTTACAGCAGGCTACAAGTCTGTAGAACTTATTAAAAAGTGTGTACAAAGCACATATACAGATGGAGTTATATCAGATTTAGGTGGATTTGGAGGACTTTTTGCACCTAATATAAAGAACATGAAAGAACCAATTTTAGTTTCTGGAACTGATGGAGTAGGAACAAAACTAAAATTGGCTTTTTTACTTGATAAACACGATACAATAGGGCAAGATTGTGTTGCAATGTGTGCAAACGATATAATATGTTGTGGAGCAACACCGCTATTTTTCTTAGACTATGTTGCATTAGGAAAAAATGTTCCAGAAGTAGTTGCAACAATAGTAAAAGGTGTTACAGATGGATGTAAAATGGCAGGATGTGCATTAGTTGGTGGAGAAACAGCAGAAATGCCAGGATTTTACCCAATAGATGAATATGATTTGGCAGGCTTTTGTGTAGGAATAGTAGATAAGGAAAAGATAATAAATAGCGATAGCATAAATGTAGGAGATAAAGTTATAGGAATTGCGTCATCTGGAGTTCATTCAAATGGATTTTCACTAGTTAGAAAAATATTTGATGTAAACAAAGAAAATTTAAATGAATATAGAGAAGAATTAGGAAAGACACTAGGAGAGAGTTTACTTGCACCAACTAAAATATATGTAAAACCAGTTTTAAAAGTACTAGAGCAAGTTAATGTAAAAGGTATATCTCATGTAACAGGTGGAGGTTTCTATGAGAATTTACCAAGAATGCTAAACGATAAAGTTGCTCTAAACATAAACAAAAACTCTTATGAAGTACCAGCAATATTTAAGCTATTACAAAGCACGGGCAATATACCAGAAAGAGATATGTACAACACATTTAATATGGGAATAGGAATGGCTTTAATAGTGCCAGCAGAAGATGTAGAAAAAACACTACAAATATTAAAAGATGAGGGAGAGACAGCTTACGAAATTGGTGAGGTTATAGAGGGAAATAAAGAAATAAACATATTGTAGTGAAAAAATAAACGGCGTCTTGCTGTGTTAAAATTCGGATTAAAAATCCTCATCGTACCCTCGTACGATTCCGGTATTTTAACCAAATTTTGCCTTGCAATACTTGTTTCTTTTTCCACTATTAAATGTATTGCAAACACTGTAGGGAACGACGCCCTCGTCGTTCCACACTCCAAAGGAATACCCTAGGAAAATAAAAATATTAGGAGGTAAACATATGTCTGTAAAAAGAATTTATGTACAAAAAAGAGAAGGATTTGATATAGAAGCAAAAGGAATGTTAGCAGATTTAAAAGAAAATCTTTTAATAAATAATTTAGAAAATGTTATCATATTAAACAGATACGATGTATCTGGGATATCTGATGAAGATTACAAAAAAGCTAAAACAACAATTTTTTCAGAGCCACAAGTTGATATTTGCTTTGATGAAGAGTATCCTTTCGAAAAAAATGATACTGTATTCGGAATAGAATATTTACCAGGACAATTTGACCAAAGAGCAAATTCATTATCTGAATGTTTACAAATCATAACATCTGGTACAAGACCTATAGCTAAAACTGCTAAAATATATGTATTAAAAGGAAATTTAAGCAATGATGAAATAGATAAAATAAAAGCATATTTAATAAATCCTGTAGATTCAAGAGAATGTACACTAGAAAAGTTTACAACTCTAGAACAAACTGTAAATGTTCCAGAGAAAGTTGCTACAATAGATGGATTTATTAGTATGACAAAAGAAGATGCAGAAAAATTCTATAAAAGATATGGCTTTGCCATGGATTTAGAAGATTTAGAATTCTGCCAAAAATATTTTAGAGATACAGAAAAAAGAGATCCAACTATTACAGAAATGAAAATGATAGATACATATTGGTCAGACCATTGCCGTCATACAACATTTTTAACAAAATTAGAAGTGTTAGATATAAAATGGGATTTACTAAAAAAAGTATATGAAGATTACATAACTTCAAGAAAATTTGTATATGAAGATAGGGATAAAAATATATGCTTAATGGATGTTGCAACAATAGCTGCAAAAGAATTGAAAAAAAGAGGATTTTTAAAAGATTTAGATGAGTCTGAAGAAATAAATGCTTGTAGTATAAAAGCAAATATATTGGTTGGAGGAATTGAAGAAGAATATTTAATAATGTTCAAGAATGAAACACATAATCACCCAACAGAAATAGAGCCATTTGGTGGAGCAGCTACTTGTTTAGGTGGAGCGATTCGTGATCCATTATCTGGTAGAGTATATGTATACCAAGCAATGAGAGTAACAGGTTGTGGAGACCCAACAGTTCCTGTAGAAAAAACAATGCCAAATAAATTGCCACAAAGAAAATTAACAAATGAAGCAGCACGTGGATATAGTTCATATGGAAATCAAATAGGATTAGCAACAGGTCAAGTTGCAGAAATTTATCATCCAGGTTATGTAGCAAAAAGACTTGAAATCGGTGCATTAGTAGGTGCAGCACCAAGCAAGAACGTAGTAAGAGAAAGACCAATTCCGGGAGATATTGTAGTTTTACTTGGAGGAAAAACTGGTAGAGATGGTTGTGGAGGAGCAACTGGTTCATCTAAAGCACACGATAGCAATTCTTTAAGCTCTTGCGGAGCAGAAGTGCAAAAAGGTAATGCTTTAGAGGAAAGAAAAATACAAAGATTATTTAGAAACGAAGAAGTTACAAAACTAATTAAAAGATGTAATGACTTTGGTGCAGGTGGAGTATCTGTTGCAATAGGAGAATTAGCAGATGGATTAGAAATAAACCTAGATGCGGTGCCAAAAAAATATGAAGGATTAGATGGAACAGAACTTGCAATATCAGAATCACAAGAAAGAATGGCCGTTGTTGTAGCAAAAGAAAATGTAGATAAGTTTATAAAATTTGCAGAAGATGAGAATATAGAATCAACAATAGTTGCAAAAGTAGTAGAAAATCCTAGAGTAACAATGTATTGGAACGGGGAAAAAATAGTTGATATAAGCCGTGAATTCTTAGATACGAATGGAGCAACAAAAAATGCAAAAGTAGAAATAGTTTCTCCAGATTTCGAAGCTTTAAAGAAAGATAATGAGGAAATGAGAGAACATACAAAAGATGTTGTTAAGGCTTGGAAACAAACATTATCAAACTTAAATGTGTGTTCACAAAAAGGATTAGTAGAAAGATTTGATAGTACAATCGGAGCAGGAACTGTAATGATGCCATTTGGTGGTAAGTATCAATTAACACCAACAGATGCAATGGTAGCAACAATACCAACATTAAAAGGTTATACGGATTCAGGAACAGTTATGTCTTATGGATATAATCCATTTATATCTAGTTGGAGTCCATTCCACGGAGCAGTAATGGCAATAGTAGAATCTGTATCAAAATATGTTGCAGTAGGTGGAGACTATAAAAAAGCTTGGCTAACTCTACAAGAGTATTTTGAAAAACTAAAAAATGATCCAACAAGATGGGGTAAACCAATGGCTGCACTACTTGGAGCATACTATGCTCAAGAAAAATTAGAAATTGCAGCAATAGGTGGAAAAGACAGTATGTCTGGAAGTTATAACGAATTAGATGTGCCACCAACACTTGTATCCTTCTGTTTAGGAACAATAGACACTAAAAATGTAGTATCTAATGAATTTAAAAACAATTCTTCAAAAGTTATGATATTAAACACTAAAATGACAGACGAATTTTTACCAGATTTTGAAGATTTAAAAGAAAATTTTGAAATAATACATAAATTAGTAATGAATAAAAAAGTTTTAGCAGTTTCAGTGGTAAAACCTGGGGGAATATCTGAAACAATTACAAAAATGTGTATGGGAAATAAAATAGGTTTTGAATTCACAAATAATGATATAGAGTTATTTAGCCCAATGTATGGAAGCTTTATAATTGAATTAAAAGAAGAAGTAAATGAACCAAAGCTAGTAAATTTAGGAAATACTACTAGTCAAAAGCAAATAGTTGTAAAGGGAAACACATTAGATTTAGAAGAGTTAATTGAAATATGGAAAGCACCACTAGAAAAAGTATTCCCAACAAAGGCGGAATCTGCATTTACTGAAATAGAAAATGTATTGAGCAAAAATACTTGCAATATAGTAGCACATACAAAGTTTGCAAAACCAAGAGTATATATACCAACTTTCCCTGGAACAAACTGCGAATACGACTCTGCAAAAGCATTTGAAGATGCAGGAGGAATTATCTCTTCTACAGTATTTAAAAATTTAAAACCAGAAAACATAGAAGAATCAATAGAAAAAATAGCTGAAGAAATTAAAAAAGCGCAAATAATAATGATACCTCGGAGGATTTAGTGCTGGAGATGAACCAGATGGATCTGGTAAATTTATAGGTGTTGTATTTAGAAATCAAAAAATCAAAGAAGCTATACATAAACATTTATATGAACAAGACGGACTAATGTTAGGTATATGTAATGGATTCCAAGCTTTAATAAAACTAGGACTTGTACCATTTGGTGACATAGTAAAGCCAAATGAAAATATGCCAACTCTAACATTTAACACAATAGCAAGACACCAATCTATGATGGTAAAAACAAAAGTAGTGTCAAAACTTTCTCCTTGGTTTAACAAAGTAAATTTAGGCGATGAATTTATAGTTCCAATATCTCACGGAGAAGGAAGATTTATGGCAAGTAAAGAAGTTGTATCAGAACTTATAAAAAACGGACAAATAGCTACACAATATGTAGACTTTGAAGGAAATGCAACTTATGATATAGCATACAACCCAAATAACTCAATATATGCAATAGAAGGAATAACAAGCAAAGACGGAAGAATATTAGGAAAAATGGGACATTCAGAAAGAGCATATAGAAATATATTAAAAAATATTCCAGGAAACAAAGACCAAAAAATATTTGAATCTGGAATTGAATATTTTAAATAATTGTAAAGAAGTAGTAAAGCAAAGAATGTAATTGTAGGGGCGAGCATTGCTCGTCCGTACTTCGAAGAATTTACTAAAATAGGAGGAACAAAAATGAATAACGACATATACGTAACACCGCTATCTGGAAGATATGCGAGCAAAGAAATGAATAAACTATGGTCAAGTGATACAAAATATTCTACATGGAGAAAGCTATGGGTAGCACTTGCAAAAACAGAACAAGAATTAGGAATAAACATAACAGAGGAACAAATAAAGGAAATGGAAGCAAATATCGAAAATATAGACTACGATATAGTTAGTGCAAGGGAAAAAGAATGTAGACATGATGTTATGGCACATGTATATGAATTTGGTTTAAAATGCCCACATGCAAAACCTATAATACATTTAGGCGCAACCTCTTGCTTCGTTACAGATAACACAGATGTAATATTAATGACAGAAGGATTAAAGTTAATAAAGCAAAAATTACTAGTAGTAATAAATAATTTAAAAGAATTTGCTTTAAAAAATAAAGGTGTAACTTGCCTAGGTTATACACATTTTCAACCTGCGCAACTTACAACAGTTGGAAAAAGAGCAACTTTATGGTTACAAGATTTATTAGAAGATTTAGAAGAATTAGAGTTTGTTGAAAGCAATATGAAGTTGTTAGGATGTAAAGGAACAACAGGAACAACAGAAAGCTTTATGAAATTATTTAAAGACGAGGAAAAAGTAAAACAAATAGATACAAAAATTGCAGAAAAAATGAATTTTGATAAAGTATATGCGGTATCAGGTCAAACATATACAAGAAAATTAGATTCAAGAGTATTAAACGTATTATCTAGTATTGCGCAAAGTGCATCAAAATTTGCTAATGATATGAGATTATTACAACACGAAAAAGAATTAGAAGAACCATTTGAAAAAGGTCAAATAGGTTCATCTGCAATGGCATATAAAAGAAATCCGATGAGAAGCGAGAGAATAAACTCATTATCAAGACATGTAATAACACTTGCCATTGACCCTGCAATAACATCTGCAACACAATGGTTAGAAAGAACGTTAGACGATTCTGCAAATAAAAGAATATGTGTTCCAGAAAGCTTTTTAGCAACAGATGCATTATTAATACTATATGGAAATATAACTAAAAATATAGTAGTATATGAAAATGTAATAAAAACAAATATGATGCAAGAGTTACCTTTTATGGGAACAGAAGAAATATTAATGAATGCCGTTTTAAAAGGTGGAGATAGACAAGAATTACACGAAAAAATAAGAGTGTATTCAATGGAAGCAGGAAAAGAAGTAAAAGAATTTGGAAGACCAAACGATCTAGTAAAAAGAATTGCAAACGATGCATCATTTGGACTAACAGAAGAAGAAATATTAAAAATATTAAATCCAGATAACCTATGTGGAAGGGCAAAAAATCAAGTAGTAGACTTTATAGAGAATCAAGTAAATCCAGTACTTAACAAATATACAGATTTATTAAAAGACATAAATTTAGAGGTAAATGTGTAGACGGCGGATTATCTACGAAGTGATTACCGAGTGAATAGTTAATAATGAATAGTGAATAATTACTTGTAGGGGCGGACGCCTCTGTCCGCCAGTAAATAAAACGAAAATTATTGCAAACATTGTAGGGGTCGGCGTCTCGACGACCCGTGCTCCGAAGCAATATCATAATAAATAATTATATGGATAGGAGAGCATATGAACATATTAATAATAGGAGACATCGTAGGCGAAATTGGCGTAAAAAAAGCCAAAGACACAATAAGCAAAATTTCTAAAGAACAAAAAGTAGATTTTGTAATAGCCAATGCAGAAAATTCAGCAGAAGGAATGGGAATAACTGCAAATATTTACAAGGAATTAATTTCAAATGGTGTAAATGTTATAACTATGGGAAATCATACTTGGGGTAAAAAAGAAATATTTAGCATAATAGACAATAAAGAAATTATAAGACCTGCAAATTATCCACAAGGGGTTCAAGGCAGAGGTTATGACATATATGAATGTAATGGTAAAAATATAGCAGTAATCAATTTAATTGGTAGAGTAGATATGAATGTGCTATCTGAAAATCCATTTTTAACAGTAGAAAAAATAGTAGAAGAAATTAAAAATAAGGTAGATATAATAATAGTAGACTTCCACGCAGAAGCAACAGCAGAAAAAATAGCAATGGGATATTTTCTAGACGGAAAAGTAACCTGCGTTTATGGTACGCATACACATGTGCAAACAGCAGATGAAACAATACTAGAAAACGGAACAGCATATATAACAGATATAGGTATGACAGGACCTAAAAAATCAGTTATAGGAATGGATGTAGATGTTTCAGTAAAAAGATTTGTAACCACATTACCAGAAAGATATAGAATAAGTAATGACAAAAGAACAATTTGCAATGGATGCTTAATAAAAATAAATGACGATAATTGTAAAGTAATAGAAATAAACAGAATAAATATGTAAAAAAATGAAAGAAACTATCATTTTTTGCGATGAAAAAATAATAAACTTTAGAAAAACATATAGACAAGTAAAATAAAATATAATATAAATATGTTTGTAACAAATGAAACAAAAATTTAAATTTAGGAGGCAAAAAATGGAAGTTTTAAAAATTTCATCAAAATCAAATCCAAATTCAGTAGCAGGAGCAATTGCAGGTTTAGTAAAAGAAAGCAACAAAGCAGAAATGCAAGCTATTGGAGCAGGAGCATTAAACCAAGCTGTAAAGGCAGTAGCAATAGCAAGAGGATTCGTAGCACCAACAGGTGTAGATTTAGTTTGTATACCAGCATTTGCTGATGTACAAGTAGAAGGAGAAAATAGAACAGGAATTAAGCTTATAATAGAAGCAAGACCTTAGTCTGTTTTTAAATAAATTAAAATAAAAGGGGGTACTTTATTGAAGTACGCCCTTTTTTGTGATATAAGATTATAAAGGTGATTTGTAGGGGCACCGTTCTAAGGGAATACCCGTGTCTTGCCACACCACTGTGCCCTTATGATTGTTTGCACTGTAGAAGGGAAAGTGATTACATATGAAGGATAAATTAATAAAAAGATTATTTTTGCTATTTGCTGTTGTAATAATAATAGTAGCAATAGTGATAGTTAAAAAACAAGGAGAAAATAAGCCACAACAAGCAACTCAAGCTATCGAAGAAAAAAAATATAAAACAGAATTAAGAATAGGTATAAGTGCATTAGATACATTTGATCCAATATTAAGTAAAAATAAAAATGTTCAAGATGTATGTAAATTAATATATGAGCCATTACTAACAATAGATGAGTCTTACAAAATAAAAGGAGTTATGGCAACAGAGTGGGCAAAAACTTCAGAGAATTCCTACATAATAAAACTAAAACAGGGTATAAAATGGCATAATGGAAAGGATTTTTCAGCAGCGGATGTTGAATTTACAATAAACAAAATAAAACAAGAAAGTGATAAGTCAATATATGCACAAAATGTGAAAAATATATCAAATGTAACAATAATTGATAATTATACAATAAAATTAGAATTAGCAACTGAAGAAGCATTCTTTGAATACAATTTAATATTTCCAATAGAGTTAGCTAGCGATTACAATTCTGAGAACCAAGAAATACCATCAGGTACAGGATTATATAGAATATATCAAATTAGTGGAAATAAAATTGAATTAGTTAGAAATCAATATAAAGAAAATGCGGAAAATTTACAAATTAAATCTATAATAATAAAAAATTATGAAACAATGGGAGAGTTATATAATGATTTTAAAATAGGAAATATTGATGTTATAAATACAGACAATATAGAATATTCAAATTATATAGGAACTATTGGATATACAGCAAGAAACTTTAGTGGAAGGAACTTTGGATTTCTAGGTTTTAATACTAGCAATTCTGCACTATATAATATAGAAGTTAGAAGAGCTATAAGTTATGCAATAGATAAGAATTCAATAGTTACTAATATATATGATAATAAATATAATGTAGCAGACTATCCGCTAGACTATGGAAATTGGTTATATAATGACGAGAATACAAGCTCCGGATATAACCCAGAGCAGTCAAAGAGAATATTAGAAGATAATGGATGGGAATATAAAAACAAAATTTGGCAAAAGAATATAAATAACCAAAGGATACAATTAGTATTTAATCTATTAGTAAATTCAAATGATACTTTGAGAATAAAAGTAGCAGAAAATATAAAACAGCAATTAGAAGATATTGGTATTAAAATAAATATAGTAAAAGTATCAGATGTTAGCTCATATATACAAAATAAAAATTACGATTTAGCACTATTAGAAATGACATTAGGAGTTGCACCAGATTTGTCAAAATTTTATGGAGAAGATAATATATTCAATTATGGGAATCAAGAAGCTATGATGCTTATAGAAGAGATAAAAGAAATTAAAGATGAAAATTCATTGAAAGAAAAATATAATAAATTATTAGAAATATATAAAACAGATTTACCATATATAAGTTTATATTTTAGCACTAGTACATTAATATATAATCCAAAGTTAATAGGTACAATAACACCAACTTGGTATAATTTATATTACAATATAGAAAATTGGAAAATCGAGGTTTGAAAAAATTAAGTATTGTAGGGGCACCGTTTGTGGGAATACCCGTGTCTTGTGACACCACTGTGCCCGTTCTTTAAATCCAATAAAATAAATTAATAAAAAATTTTAAAAAAGTGTTGACAAATAAAATTTATCATATATAATAAATACAAACAAACGTTTCACAAAAATAATTATATAAATGTAGGGGCAACCAATGGTTGCCGAAACAAAAGAAAGGAAGTAGAAATATGAGTACAGAAAATCAAGAAAAGAAAAAAGCATTAGAGGCAGCATTAGGACAAATAGAAAAACAATTTGGAAAAGGTTCTATAATGAAACTTGGAGAATATCAAGAAATGAATATAGAAGCAATACCAACAGGAGCATTAAGCTTGGATATAGCATTAGGTATAGGAGGAATTCCTAGAGGAAGAATAATAGAAATATTTGGACCAGAATCATCTGGTAAAACAACCTTAGCTCTACACGTAATTGCAGAAGCACAAAAAATGGGAGGAGAAGCAGCTTTCATAGATGCTGAACACGCATTAGATCCAGTATATGCAAAACACTTAGGAGTAAATATAGATGATTTAATAGTATCTCAACCAGATACAGGAGAGCAAGCATTAGAAATAGCAGAAGCATTAACAAGAAGCGGAGCAATAGATGTTATAGTTGTAGACTCTGTCGCAGCATTAGTTCCAAAAGCAGAAATAGATGGAGATATGGGAGATGCACACGTTGGTTTACAAGCAAGACTTATGTCACAAGCATTAAGAAAATTAGCAGGTGTAATAAACAAATCTAAAACAGTTATTGTATTTATAAACCAATTAAGAGAAAAAGTTGGTATAATGTTTGGAAACCCAGAAACAACTCCAGGTGGTAGAGCATTAAAATTCTATTCATCAGTTAGATTAGATATAAGAAAAATAGAAAATATAAAAACAGATGGAGAAGTCGTAGGAAATAGGGCTAGAGTAAAAGTAATAAAAAATAAAGTAGCACCACCATTTAGAGAAGCAGAATTTGATATAGTATATGGAAAAGGAATATCTAAAGAGGGTAATATATTGGATATAGGTGTTAACCTAGACATAATAGAAAAAAGTGGTTCTTGGTTTAGCTATAACGGAGAAAGAATAGGACAAGGTAGAGAAAACGTAAAACAATACTTATGCGAACATCCAGAAATGATGGCAGAAGTAGAAAAGAAAATAAGAGATAATTTCTCAGAAGCTTTTGAAAAAAGCCTTGGAGACGAAATAGAAGAAAAAGAAGATGAAAAAGAGGAAGAAGTAGAAGAATAACAATCAAAATTTTAATGATATATTACAAGTATTGTAGGGGCACCGTTTGTGGGAATACCCGTGTCTTGTGACACCACTGTGCCCTTTTATGAATAATACGAAATAAATTTTGATGTAGGGGCGACCATTGGTCGTCCGTATAAAGGTGGATTAAATGAAAATAACGAAAGAAATTGAAGAATATGATAACTTAAAAACCAAAGTATTAAAATATGTATTATATAAAAAAAGAACAGAACAAGAAGTTAGACAAAAATTTGCAGAAAACACTGGAAATTTGTTAGAAGATGTTATAGAATATTTAAAGCAAGAAAAATATATAGATGACAAAAGCTATATACAAAGAAGTGTAAATGAATATATTGCCTTAAAAAATTTATCGATAAAAGAACTAACATATAAGTTATATGCAAAGGGGTTATCTAAAAGTTTAATAGATGATTATGTTTGCGAAAATAAAGAAAAATTATTAGACTATGAAATAAAATCTGCAGCCAACATTATAAGTAAAAAGGCATCTACTATGGAAGTTGATGAGATAAAACAATTTTTATGTAAAAAGGGATATATGTCAGAAACAATAAACATAGCGATGAGCGAAATATAGAAGGAGATAACATGCAAAATAATATATTAACATTAGAAACAAATAAATATGCTATAAAACTAGATAATTTTGAAGGACCACTTGATTTATTATGCCATTTAATAGATAAAAACAAAATGGATATATATGATGTAAAAATAAGCGATATAGCAGATCAATACATACAATATATAAATGAATTGGAAAGTTATAATTTGGAGATTACTAGTGAGTTTTTGATTATGGCATCAACTTTAGTTTACTTAAAGTCTAAAAGCTTATTACCTAAAACAGTAGAAGATGAAGCAGAACTTACAGAAGAAGAATTATTGCAAAGAATAATTGAATACAAAAAGTATAAAGAAATATCATGTAAATTAAAAAATATGTATAGTATATATTCTAAAAGATTTTATAAAATCCCAGAAAAAATAGAACTTCCAAAGCAAAAGTTGGAAGCAGAATATACGAAAGATATTATTTTTGATAATTATAAAAAGACTTTAGAAAAAAATGAGAAAAAGATAAACCAAAATAAAGACAACATACAAAAAATTGCGGTAGTAGAAAATATTAGTGTTACAAGCAAAGTAAAAGATATATTTAGAGAGTTAATTAAGAAGCCAAGATTTGTATTTAATAGATTATTTTCATTAAGTAAATGTAATAAACAGGAAGTAGTTACAGCCTTTTCTGGACTTTTAGAATTATCTAGAAGAAGTAAGGTTACTGCCACGCAGGAAGAACTATTTGGAGATATAATAGTAGAAAAAAGAAAAAGAGAACTCGCTATGAAAAATGAAACAGAATTAAATGAACAAATAGCAAATTAATGTTTAAATAAGGATATAATGGAAAAACTAATACTATATAGAAAGGGATGTTAGCTATATGGTATTAGTTTTCTTTTTGCTTTTTTTAATATCATTATTTATAATAATAATTTTAATATCTAACTTAAAAATATCTGTAAAAAAATTAGAAGTGTCTAATGAAATTGAAAACACAGATATATTAAAAAGCTTTACAGTATCAATTGGAGTATATATTTTTAATAAAATTAAAATATTTAGTAAGGATATAAATAAGCAAGATTTAGAAAAAGCAAAAAATTCTAAGAAAATAGAGGAACTAAAGAATAAGTTCTTTGAAAAAGAAACAGTGAAAGAAAAAAAGCAAGATATAAAGATGAATATAGATGTACTAAAAAAGTTAGATCCTAAACTAGAAAAAATAAAACTGGATTTAAAATTAGGAACTGAAGATGTAGTATTAACATCATTTCTGATAGTTATTGTATCAATTATAATTTCAATGATGTTATCTAAGATTATAAAAAAATATGATGAGAAAAAATATAAATACATGATAATTCCAGTTTACAATAATAGCAATTCAATAAAAATTACTTTAGAAGGTATAATAGACATAAAATTGGTAAATATTATAAGCATAATATTTAGATTATGGTTTAGGAGGGATAAAATTGATAAACGAACATCCGATAGAGGGTCTTATGTTGACAGCAATGAACAGTATTCAAGAAATGATAGATGTAAATACAATTATAGGAGAGCCAATTGAAACTAGTAATGGAATAGTAATAATACCAATATCAAAAGTTGGTTTTGGATTTGCTGCAGGTGGAAGTGAATTTAAAGGAGAAACTATAGATGAATACACAAAAAAGGAAAAAGAAGAGGAAATACAATATAGATTGCCATTTGGTGGAGGTAGTGGAGCAGGTGTAAATATAACTCCTGTAGCATTTTTAATAGTGCAAGAAGAAGGGGTAAAACTAATACCTATAAGTCACTCTTCGGCATTAGATAAACTTTTAGATTATGTACCGGATTTAATGGAGAAAATAAGTAAGTTTATAAGTAAGAAAACTGAAAAAAGAGAAGAAGAAAATTTACGAGATGAGATAAATTATGAAGATTAATTTCATAATATATTGAGAATAGAAAATAAATCTATTCTCTTTTTTATTACGTAGGAAAAATCGCCTTTTTGTTTGATATAATGAGGAATACAGCAACCCTTGCCTCCCTTGCATAAGGGAGGTGGCATGTAGTGCCGGAGGGTTTTAAAAAAGAATATAAGAACCCTTTGGGCTCCTTCGTCGACAGATCCCTTGAATAAGGGAGCCAAGTGTGGCGAAGACACTTTTCCTATGTTAAAATATGGAAAAATTTTTCTTTTTCTCACTTTTTGCTTGCATATACAAAAAAATTGTGTTACAATAATAAACTGTAATGCAATAAATACTTATTGCAGTCCTTACTCAAGCATATAGTTTGGGTTATATATCCAAAAGGAGGTGAAGATAATGAACAAATACGAAAGTGTTGTCATTATTAATTCAAATACAGAAGAACAAGGAATTAAAGCTTTAATTCAAAAATTTTCTGATTTAATTAATTCTGATGGTAAAGTAGAGTCAGTTGAAGAAGTTGGAACAAAAAAATTAGCTTACGAAATTAAAAAACAAAAAGAGGGATATTATATAATTATAAAATTTGAAGCTAATCCAGCATTAATATCTGAACTTGAAAGAGTTTATAGAATAGCTGATGAAGTTATTAAATTTATTGTAGTAAGAGAAGAAGAATAGGGGCCTTATAGAGAGGTAGGTAAAAGTATGAACAAAGTAGTTTTAATGGGAAGATTAACTAGAGATCCAGAAGTAAGATATACACAAACAAATAACACTCTTGTAGCAAGTTTTAGCTTAGCTGTTAATAGAAGATTTGTAAAACAAGGAGAAGAAAGACAAGCAGATTTTATAAACATAGTAGCTTGGAGCAAAACAGGAGAATTTTGTAGTAAGTATTTCAAAAAAGGTCAACAAGTAGGAATAATCGGTAGAATCCAAACAAGAAATTGGGAAGATGAAAATAAAGTTAAACATTATATAACAGAAGTTGTGGCTGAAGAAGCCTATTTTGCAGATAGCAAAAGAGATGGGGAAGCATCAAGTGATTTCGCAAATACATTTGGAAATTCTGTATCAGAAAGTTCTGAATTTGCTGTATCATCAGAAGATGACTTACCATTTTAATTATAACAATGGGGGTGAATAAAATGGCAGATAAAAAACAAAACAATAAAAGAAGAAATAATAATAATGGTGATGAAGATTTTAACCCAAGATTTAGAAAAATGAGAAAAAAGGTTTGTACACTATGTAGTGATAAAAACTTTGTTTTAGATTATAAAAATCCAGAACAATTAAAAAAATTCATAAATGATAAGGGTAAAATCTTACCAAGAAGAGCAACAGGAGCTTGTGCAAAACATCAAAGAGATATAACATTAGCAATAAAAAGAGCAAGACATATTGCTATATTACCATATACACAAAACTAATTACATATAAGGGCATGGCGTTAAGCGTGCCCTTATAAATTTTTACAAAAAAATATAAAAAAGGTATTGACAACTTATATAAAATTTAGTATACTAATCAAGTCACAAGAAATGGGCGCATAGCTCAGCTGGTAGAGCATCTGCCTTACAAGCAGGAGGTCATAGGTTCGAGCCCTATTGCGCCCACCATTTTTTTGGCCTGGTAGTTCAGTTGGTTAGAACGCTAGCCTGTCACGCTAGAGGTCGACGGTTCGAGCCCGTTCCAGGTCGCCATTTTTTTTGGCTTGATAGCTCAGTTGGTAGAGCAGGGGACTGAAAATCCCCGTGTCAGTGGTTCGATTCCACTTCAAGCCACCAGAAAAAGCAGTATTTGCGAAAAGTAGATACTGTTTTTTTTTATAGGAGAAAAAACAAAGTGGAATCGAAAAGGACGGCCGGAATGAAATGGAGGTAAAAACAGTCCAGTGGACTGTTTTTAGGACGCGGGTCGAAATTCCACTTCAAGCCACCAGAAAAAGCAGTATTTGCGAAAAGTAGATACTGTTTTTTTTATTTATTTAGCACAAAATAAATGTCTAAAAAAGTCGATGAAAAGTGTTTGCATTAATAGAAAAATAATGCTAAGATAATAATAAATTTTAATTCAAATAAATTACCATTCGGTAATAAAAATTTCCACAAACTCGAACACATATATTGATAAAATAGCAATTACCATATATAATTATAATACAAAATGACAATACGAGGTCTGTGTATTATTTTGTCAGTATGAAGAAATAGGAGGTACAATATGGGCAAAGTATTACCAATAGAAATAATGGAGCCATTAGGAAAATACGAAATAGAAAATCCACACGATAAATTATTTAAAGATTTGTTAGACGATGAAACAGAATTAAAGAAATTTGTAACAGAATTTATAGGAATAAATATACAGTTAGAGGAAATAGAAAAAATTGCAGCAAATATATAATAAATAGAATTTAAGACATACTTAAAGCAAGAGACAAGTCTGTCCAAAAATAATAATATAGAAATGGAGCTGATAATTAATGAATAAATTGCAAAAAGATTTAAATTATGCAAATAGAACTTTTGAAGATATAAAACACATTGATGAAAATGGAATTGAATTTTGGTATGCAAGAGAATTAAAATCAGTTTTAACTTATAAGGAATGGCGAAAATTTGAAAATGTAATAAACAAAGCAAAAGAATCTTGCAAAAATAGTGATATTAATGTTTTTGACCATTTTGTCGATGTCGACAAAATGGTGCAAATAGGTTCAGGAGCAGAAAGAAAGCAAAAAGATTATAAATTAACACGTTATGCTTGTTATTTAATAGCACAAAATGGAGATACTAGAAAAAAAGTAATTGCTCTTGCACAAACATATTTTGCAATTCAAACTAGAAAACAAGAAATTAGTGAAAAAGAATATACTTCATTAACTGAAGATGAAAAAAGATTTTACCAAAGAGATTTAACTAGAAAAGGCAATTATTCACTCAATAAAACAGCTAAAAATGCGGGTGTTAAAAATTTTGATAAATTTCATAATGCTGGGTATAAGGGTTTATACAATGGAGAAACAGCTGATGACATTGCTAGAAGAAAGGGATTAAGGTATAGAGAAGATATTTTAGACAATATGGGAAGTGAAGAACTTGCAGCTAATTTATTTCGTATAACACAAACAGAATCAAGATTAAAAAGAGATAAAGTTGATAATGAAAATAAAGCTTGTGATACTCATAATGAAATTGGAAAAATAGTTAGAAAAGCAATTAAACAAGCAGGGCGGAACTATGCCAGAAGAATTGCCTACGCCTAAAAAGAGTTTAAAACAATTAGAAAAAGAAAATAAAAAAAGTTTGAAGAAGCAAATATGAAATTTAAGACACACTTAAAGCAAATCGTAGGGGCTTTGCAAAAGCTCGTCCGAAATGGCGAAGCCACTTTTGTTCTTGAAGAAAACAAAGTGGAATCGAAAAGTAGAATAAAACCGTATTACAGTTTCGAATAA
The DNA here is from genome assembly GCA_949840345.1 of uncultured Eubacteriales bacterium. Classification (GTDB taxonomy): domain Bacteria; phylum Bacillota; class Clostridia; order TANB77; family CAG-508; genus CAKPQL01. The sequence goes on along the minus strand of CATKWX010000001.1, from coordinate 51,596 downwards.
AGTCGAATTTTGTAATACGGTTTTTCTTGTAATATGTCGAAATATGATATATAAATAATACAAATTAGTTTAAGAACTATTCGCAAGAATGAGTCCTAGAGCAGAAAAAGGGAATTTTAGCAACAGAAAGCACAGTGGGCGTACAGCTACTAGCAATTTCAACATATAGAGGTCTTATTAATATACTAATGAAAAAGATATTTTTTTCTATGTAATAAATATTTAATAGAAAAAAATGTTTGAATGGGGGTTTTTATGAGTAAATTATTTAATCAGTACAAATCTTTAAAAGAAAAAGATAACGAAAAAGTATATCTATTTAAAAGTGGAATTTTTTATATTGCAATAGATGAAGATGCACAATTTCTTTCGAATACAATAGGTTTTAAACTGACAAATTTGAATGAGACAACTAAAAAATGTGGATTCCCAGTATCTAGAATAGATTATTATAAAAAAATATTTGATATAGGGAATATAAATTACGAATTAATTGAAAAAAGCCAAGTTAATGTTGATTTAAAAAACAATGATTTAAATAAATTAATTACAAATTTATCAAATTTAGATTTTGATAATATTACCTACAAGCAAGCATTTGAAATACTTCAAAATGCAAGTAACAAAATAAAACAAATTTGTAATTATTAAAAATATACTAAAGAATAAGAGGTAAATATGCCAAAGAAAGATAATAGATTAATTACTTATGAGAAAATAACAATGTTAATATACTATTCAAAAAATCTACTAAATAAATATCCTAAATGTGAGAAATTCGATTTATGTACAGATATAAAACAGATATTATATAGAAGTTTAAGAAATGTAGTGTTTGCTTGGAAGGAATATTCAAACGAGAATAAACTAAAATATCTAAGGGAAATTGATGTAGATTTAGTAGTATTAAAAAGTCTAGTTAAAATATCATATAACTTTCAATATATAACTCGGAAAAAATTATATGACTTGGAATGAAAATATTAGCGAAATTGGAAAGTTAATAGGAGGTTGGATAAAATCGTGCCAAAGCGACTAGATAATATATTTTATCCAAAATTAAAATTTAAAAATATGTTAGATGCGTATAATCGTGCAGCTCAAGATAAGCATTATAATAAAGAAGTTATAATATATGAAATGGATTTAGCAAGTAATATAACAAATGTACTAAAGGATTTATACTACAGAAGGTACAGAACAAGCAAGTATCGCTCATTTACTATATATGAACCAAAGCAAAGAGAAATAAAAGCTTTGCCGTTTAGAGATAGAGTTGTGCAACAATGGTATGTAGAAGAATTTATAAAGCCTATATTTTTGCCTAAATTTATAGAAGATACATATGCTTGTATCCCTACAAGAGGAGTACATCAAGCTGTAAATAAACTAAAAAGATATTCATATAATATGAGTATGATAACTCCTGAATTTTACTTTTTAAAATGCGATATAGCTAAATTTTTTTATAATATAGATAAGGAAATTTTATATAAGATAATAAGTAGATACGTAAAAGATAAGTATTTTTTGGAGCATACTAAATTATTAATATATAGCGACGAATCTCCGGTTGGTATACCAATTGGAAATTATACCTCGCAGTATTTTGCAAATATTTATTTAAATGTATTAGATCACTACATTAAAGAGAATTTAAAAATAAAGTATTATGTGCGATATATGGACGATTTTGCTATTATTCTAAATTCGAAAGAAGAATGTAGGGAGATTTTAGAAAAGATAAGAATATTTTTAAGAGAAAATTTAAAATTAGAATTAAATCAAAAGACTAACTACTTTAAAGCAAAGCAAGGGATAAACTTTTGTGGATATAAAATATTTGCAACACATTTACTTTTAAAAAAAGAAAATAGAAAGAAAATGTATAAAAAGGTAAAAAAGTGGAACGAGTTATACGAACAAAATAATTTAGATTTAAAAGAAACATTTACAAGGCTTGCATCTTGGGAGGGACACGCAAAGAATGCAGATACATATTATTTAAGAAAACATATGAGAAGAAAATGTAATTGGCTATATGAGGAATGAATATTGTAAATGACGTAGGGCATACCGATGGTGTGCCCTTCAAATAGTAAGCAGGAAAAAAATGGTAAAAATGGCTATAAACCTAGTAGGTATACGTTTAAAAACTTTCACAAATTTCCTTAAAAATATTGAAAAGGAAAAATTAATCTTATAAAATAATGACGAAAAAAGAAAAATTATGTATAAGAAAAAGAAAGGAAATGATAACAAATGAAAACAAACAGAAAAATAGCAATAATATTAGCAATAGCATTTTTACTAGTATTGTTACCAACACTTAATGTACAAGCAGCTTACCAAAGTATTGGAACAGGAACAGCTTTAACTCAAGATTTTAATACTTGGATGCCAGGAATAAGACAAATGGAAGGTTCTGGTCAAGGTTTAGGTTTAAGTGAAGAAATAAATACAAGTACTTTACTTCCCAAAGGAGCATCAAACAATATAGATGTACACTTACAAAAAAATACTGAGTATGGTGCAGTATTGTTATTAGGTGCGTCAGATTATGGAAAGCAAGGAGCAACAAAAGAAGCTAGATATATGGATGCAGGAGCAACAACTGGAAATGGTGTACAAGCTAGTACAACAGGAAACAAGTATGGAGTTTATGAAATGGGATATTACGATATGAAAGTTGATAATAAGATGTATGAGTGGACAGCAGGAGGAGCTTCAGATTTTTATAATAAAACTGTAGCTTCAAGATATATGAATAGATATACAACAGATCCATCTTCAGCATTAGCAGGAGATGCAACTACAGAAACAAGAAACTGGCATGGCAGTAGGCACGCTAATTGGTTGAGCGCTGCTAGTAACGGTTTCTTACGCGGTAGCACTGGTGCGTTTTCGTACTACAACTACGGTGTCAGCAGTGCTGGCTATGGTCGTGCTGCGGTGGTTGTCGGTGTCGGACTTTAATGTGGTTCTGACCCCTGCCCTTTGATGTTGGGGCGAAAAAATTAAACATAGGGATTATGCTATGGCAGTAGGAACGCTAATTGGTTGAGCGCTGCTAGTAACGGTTTCAAACGCGGTAACAATGGTGCGTTTTCGTACAACAACAACAATGTCAGCAATACTAACTATGGTCGTGCTGCGGTGGTTGTCGGTGTCGGACTTTTATATGGCAAAATATATATAATATATTTTAAATCAGAGGGGTAATTCTTTACGGAGGTTACCGAGTATTACATATAAAAGAAGCATAATTCCTTCCTTAATTGGTAAAATAAAAAACATTAATACAGTGCAAGTAGAATTATAGAAATATAATTCAAAAGTGATGTATTAAAATAATGTTGTAGGGGCGATTTTAATCGCCCACATACAACATTAAACAAAATATTATTAACATAGAAATTGGCTAAAATAATAAAGGAGAAATCCATGAAAAATAATAAAGGAAAGAAAAACAGAAGAAGTCAAACTAAATATAAATTAAGGCGTCTAGGCTTAGTTATATTTTTAGCAGTTATATTTGTTATTCTAATATTAAATATCCAAAAAAGAGCTAAAATTGCAAAATTAGCAAGTGAAGGAAACTTGTTAGTTATAAATGGAGAAAATATAGATATAAGCAAAATTGCAAGCACAACAGAAGTAAATCCACCAACAGTAGGCGCTCGGAATGATTCCTATAAAGTGGAATGGAACAAACTGGGTAATAACTACAGCGAGTGATCCAGAGTGGTATAATTACTCTAATGGTAATTTTGCGACGGTAATGTTAAGTGATGGATACTATAAATCCGAATTGCAACGTGGTATAACAGATAAGCAGTTAGCTTCAAATAATGTAGGGGTCGGACTCCCCGACGACCCGCAAATTTTAGGTTCAATTTTTACTTGGATACCAAGATTTGCATATCTAGATTCAGAAATAAGATATTTAAAGGGAACAAGTATACTAGAATATAGTTGGACAACAGAGAGCTGTTTTAATTTAGAAAAATATGGAGCAAATTATTTAGATTTAGGATTTGACGGAATATGGATAGGCAAGAAGGAATTTACAAGTTTAGCAGAAGTAGAAAGCAAAAATACAGAAATGCAAGCAGAAGAAAATTTGCAAGGATTAATATCAAATGAAAAAGTTAGCACAATAACTAATAGTGAAATAACAGCAATAGAAAAGCTTGAAGCGCAATATTCTACTACAAATGAAACTAGGCTTTTAAATGAAGAAACTTGTATAGAAAATAGGCAAGTAATAAAAATAATAAATACAAATAAAAAAATACCAATAGTAGGAAAACATATAACAACAACAGAAAGTATAATTATAAAAGATAAATATTCAGAAAATGGAATAAAATATGTTTTTGATAAAAATGGGAATGTATTAGATAGAAATACTGCAGAAATAAGTTCAGAAGAAACACAATATACTTTTTATATAGTAGATAATATAGGAAATATAAGAAGATATAAGATGAGTTATGGTGATGGAAGACCAGATATAAGCAAATTTAATAAAAATACAACATTCTATGTAACATATGATGAAAATGGAAATGAGAAAAGCTCAATTCCAATAGGGGAAAAAGCTCCAGCTAATTGGTATAGTTATGAAAATCAACAATGGGCTAATATTGTTGTAAGAGATGGCGGAAATGAAAGTTACTTTGTATGGATACCAAGATATATGTATAAACTAAACGACGACGGAAGCGAAACAGTAGATGTAAAGTTTGTTGATTTAGAAAATATTTGGACAGATCCAGAAAATCCTAATAAAACAGTGAACTTAAATGATTCAGAGTATAAACTTCCAGAAGCCTTTACATGGGAAGACCCAGAAAACGAATCAGATAAAATACAGTTAAAGGGATTTTGGATAAGCAAATATAAATTAAGATCAACAACAGAAAATATACCAGATATATCTGGTGGAGGCGGAGTAATTAGAGTAAAAAATGTTGTGCAAAATGCAGATTATACATATGAAATGTATCTAATACAAAACGGAAAAAGAATTGTATATAGCGAAAGTGCAGGAGAATATATAGAAGGAACAGAGCCAATAAATTTAGAAGGAAACTATACATTTAGAAATGTTCCAGTAGGAACATATGCAGTAAATATAATAGTAAAAGATAAAGAGGGAAACTATATACAATCAATAGCAAATGAAGTATCTGTAATTGAAAGAGCAAAAGTAAATGAGCCGGATATAAGTGAGTTTAATAAAGCTTTAACTTATTATGTGGCATATGATGAAGAAGGAAATGAAGATAGCTCAATACCAATAGGAGAAAATCCACCAAGTAATTGGTATGATTATGATAATCAGCAATGGGCAAATGTTGTTGTAAGGGAAAATGGTTTAGAAAATTATTATGTATGGATACCAAAATATGAATATTCACTAAATACAACACATGAAAAGACAAATATTCAATTTATAGAAAAAGATAAAGTTACAGCAGATGTAGGGTATACTATACCAGAAGCTTTTACTTGGGAAAAGACAGCAGAAGACGGAACAGATGAAAAAGTACCTTTAAGTGGATTTTGGATAGCAAAATACAAATTAAGAGGAGATGCTATATATAATTTAAGTGCAACAGTTGCAGGAAGTGGAACTAGCCTAAAAGTAGGAAATGTAGTGTCAAAAGTAGATGGTGTAACTTCGTATGAAATAAGTTTAATAAGCACAGAAGGTAAAATACTTAAAGCTGAAACGTCTGCAAATGGAGAATGTTCGTTTAAAGGATTAGAAGCCGGTGGAACGTATGCAGTAAATATTGTTGCAAAAAACGCAAGTGGAAAAATGATAGCAGGATATTCAACACAAGTTACTTTAGTAAATATAGATGTTGATTTAACTGGATTTAATAAATCTACAACGTTCTATGTAACATATGATGAGAATGGAAATGAGGATAGTACTATACCAATAGGTGAAAATGCACCAGATAATTGGTATGATTATGCTTCTTCAGAGTGGGCAAACATAGTTGTAAGAGAAAATGGTAGTGAGAACTATTATGTATGGATACCAAGATATCAATATGTAGTAAATTCTTCAGAAGAAACAGTAAAGGCAGAATTTATACCAGTTACAAAAGAAACACCTGACCCAGGAAGCAAAATACCAGAAAGCTTTACTTGGGAGAAGACAAATGAAGATGGAACAACAGAAACTGTACAATTAAAGGGATTCTGGATAAGTAAATATAAACTAAGACAAGAAAACGAGTATAAACCTGAAATATCTGGTGGAAGCGGAGTAATATATATTAAAAATGTTGTAGAAAAAATAGGAGCACAATATAGTTACGAAGCATATTTAATAAACGAGCAGGGACAAAGAATTGCTAAAACAGGAAATACATACGCAGTAGGAGCAAATCCAGTATCAATAACAGGAAATTATACATTTACTAATGTACCTGTAGGAAACTATACTGTAAATATAATAGTAAAAGATAGTTCAAAAAATCATATAATGGGAATTACAAAACAAGTTACAGTAGCAGAAAAAGCAGAAGCAAATGAGCCAGATTTAACAGGATTTAATAATAATTTAACATACTATGTAACATATAATGATCTACTAGGTTCAGAAGAAAGTTCTAAACCAATAGGAGAAAATCCACCAGAAGATTGGTATGATTATGATAATCAAAAGTGGGCTAATATAGTCGTAAGAGAAAATGGATTAGAAAGTTATTTTGTATGGATACCAAGATATGAATATGCTCTAGATACAGAACATGAAACAACAAAGGTAAAATTTATACCAGTAAGTCAAGCTATTGCAGATGCAGGATATGCTATACCAGATGCGTTTACATGGGAAAAAACATTAGAGGATGGAACAATTCAAAAAATTCCTCTAAGTGGATTTTGGATGGCAAAATATAAGTTAAGAGACGATAAAACTTGTAGATTAGATGCAACAATTACAGTGGGCACAAATAAAATACGAGTAAGTAACATAATATCAACAAGTGATGAACTAAACTTTATAGCATATTTAATAAAAGATGGAAAAGTAATAGACAGCAAAGCTATCTTGGCTTCAGGAGAAGTAACATTTAATATAGCAAATAATGGCAAATATTCTGTATTAGTAAAACAATGGAATGCAACAAATGGAATGGTTGCGGGAATAGCAAAAGAAGTAGAAGTACAAAAATTACCTCAGCCAGATTTAACAGGATTTAATGTAGATATGACATATATAGTAACTTATGATGATGCAGGAAATGAAAATAAGCAAAGAGTGGCAGGGTTACTAAATTCTGATGCAGTAATAAATTCAGATAGAACCTTAAAACAAGGACAAATTAATCTTAGTGGAATTAATGGAGTATGGTATGACTATGCGAGTCAAAAATGGGCAAACATAGTAACAATAGATGAAACAACTGGAAACACTAATTATTATGTATGGATACCGAGATATCAATATATAACAAATTCTTCAAATGAAAAAACAAAAATAGATCTCATTTCTGTAGATAAGGTTATTCCAGATCCAGGAGCTAAAATACCAGAAAGCTTTACTTGGGAGAAAGCAAATTCAAATGGAACAACTGAAAAAGTAGAATTACCAGGATTCTGGATAAGTAAATATAAGTTAAGAGCAGGAAGATAGATAAAAAATCGTATTACAATGTCGAAATTTGTAATACGATTTTTGTTGATATATAGCAGCAAGTATGTAAAGTAACATATAAACACATTAATTTAAAAAAATATCACTAAAATAGTTGATATTTTTTTTTATTTAATATAAAATTTAGGAGTGAAAATAAAAGGAGGACTTATGGTTACATTAGAAGATGTTAAAAACAATTTGGAAGTCCAAGAGCTTATAAAAGCTGCACAAAAACAATTAAACGAACTAGGATATACAGAACATTCTACAAGACATGTAAATATAGTATCAAATAGGGCAGGCAGAATTTTAGAGACTTTAGAGTATCCAAAAGAAAGAATTGAACTTGCAAAAATTGCAGGTTATTTACACGACATAGGAAATTGTGTAAACAGAACAGATCATGCGCATAGTGGCGCTATAATGGCTTACAATATATTAAAAGATATTGGAATGCCAGTTAATGATAGAACAGAAATTATGATGGCAATAGGAAATCACGATGAACAAACTGGTATGCCAGTTTCAGATATTTCAGCAGCGTTAATATTAGCGGATAAATCAGATGTGCATAGGGATAGGGTAGTAAATACAAACATAACTACTTTTGATAAACACGATAGGGTAAACTATGCTGTTACAGAAGCAACATTAAATATAGACAAAGTTAATAAAAAAGTAATATTAGATTTAACAATAGATACATTGATTTGCCCAGTGTTAGATTATTTTGAAATATTCATGGATAGAACAATGCTTTCTAAATATGCAGCAAAAAAATTAGGAATATGGTTTGAGTTAATAATTAATGATACAAAATTATTATAATTTAAAATATTCAAAGGAGGAAATAAAATTGAAAAGTACTAAAAAGTTAAAAGCGATAACATTAATATTAGTAATAATACTAATAACAATACTTTCATTTCTAGGAGTTTATAATGTGGCATCAGTACACGGAGATAATTTAGTAAAAGACTATAATGTAGGAATGGAATTAAAGAATAAGAAGTTAGTAAGGTTAAAAGTGGATGATACTGTTAATGAAGTATTTTATGATGCAGAAGGGAAAAAGCAAGAAAAGCAAAATGATGAAGGAACATATACTTCAGTTCAAGAACTGGTAAATCCACAAGAGGTTTTAAATAAGGAAAATTATAAAAAGGCATTATCAATAGTTGAAAAAAGATTAAATTCTATGGAGGCAGAAGAATACAAATTAAGATTTAATGAAGAAAATGGAGCTATAGAATTAGAATTAATGGATAATGATTTAACAAACTATATATTAGAGTCAATTAGAGTTCCAGGAGATTTTAAAATAGTAGATGCTGATACAAAAGAAGTTTTAATGGATGCTTCTTCAGTAAAGAAGGCTGGAGTTTTATATAGTTCAGCTAATTCAGCAAGTACAACAGTTTATTTAGATATAGAATTCAATAAAGAAGGTTCAAAAAGATTAGAAGAATTGAGTAAAACATATATTAAAACAACTGAAAACGTAGTAAATGAGGAAGGAAAATCTGAAGATAAAACAGTAGAAAAGAAGATAACAGTACAAATAGATGATACTTCAATAATTTCTACAAGTTTTGGAGAACCATTAACAAGTGGACATTTATATATATCTGTAGGACAAGGTACAACAAATAACGAAGAACTAAGAAACTATGCATTACAGGCATCTATATATGCAGCAATAATAGAAAATGGTACTGTTCCAGTGGTATATACTATAGAGCAAAACAAAGTTATTGTGTCTAATATGAATAAAGATATAATACCTATTGTTTCAATTGTTGTATTAGTAATAGAAGCAATAGTATTAATAGTGGTATTTAGAGTAAAAGGAATAATAGCTTCAATATTACAAATAGGATATGTTTCATTATTATTATTAATTTTAAAATATACAAACGTATATATATCAATAGAAGGTTTATTTGCAATAGTTCTTGTTGGATTATTAAATATGGCATTTATATATAGGATAATGTATTTAATTAAAAAAGGAGAAAATGTATTAAAATCAGTAAATGAGAATATCGTGAAGTTTATAAATGTAAGTGTACCAGTTTTAATTGTTGCAATAATATTCTGTTTTGCAAAATTATTAGAAATAAATAGCTTTGGAATGGTAATATTCTGGGGATATGTTGTATCACTTTTATATAATATTGTATTTACAAAAATAATACTTAAGAATGTTTTAGATAAATAATAAATATTTGTTTTAAGAAAGGGTAGGTAATAAAATGACAAAAGCTAAAAAAATAATTTTATTAATAAGTGTAATATTAATAATAATAGGAACTATACTTTATGCTGTAATGGGATTTAATTATAATTTAGCCTATGGAACAGCAAAAAGAATAATTGTTCCAATGAAAGATGATTTTGTATTAGAGGATTATAAATCAATAGCTAAAGAGATATATGGAGAAAATATTGTAGAGGCAATATCTATATTTAGGGAAGGTGTATCAATAAAAGTAAAAGATACAACTGATGAGCAGTTAGATACATTAATATCAAAAGTAAATGAGAAGTATGGATATGAATATAAAAGAGAAGATTTAGAAGTTACAGAACTTTCAAAAGTAGAAGTTTTTAGTATCTTAAAGCAAGTATTTATACCTTTTATAACAACTTTATTAGTAGTATTTGTATATATGATGATAAGATATAGAAAATTAAATTTATTAAATGTAGTATTAAATTTACTAGTACCAGTAATTCTTGCACAATTAGTTACTTTAGCAATTTATTTGATATGCAGAATACCAGTAACAAATATGCTTTTACCAGTATTGTTAACAGTATATGTAATAAGTATGATATATAGTGCAAAACAAATAGAAGATAGAACTAATTAAAATTCACAAAAGCAAAAATACCTAATATAATATATTAGGTATTTTTTTGTTGTATAGGAAAGTTCGATTTTTTACCTAATATAATGCGAAATTGTAGGGGCAAGTTGCAACGTGCCCTAAGATAGAAATCCATAAAGGGCACGCCATCGGCATGCCCCTACAAAAATATATTGCAAACATTGTAGGGAACGACGCCCTCGTCGTTCCGCCTAGGTGTTGCCACATTTTTAATACGAAAAAATACCAAAATAATTGGAAGAAAGTGAATTCAAATGAATATAAGTAAACTAAAAGAAAAGATAGTAGCTAATTTAAAAAGAACAGTAAAAACATATAGAACAAATAAAGATATAACAATTACAGATGCAGAACAAATAATAGCTAATACACAAAATGCTGTATTAATAGATGTTAGAAGTGTACAAGAATATAGAGAATATCATATAGATGGAGCTATATGTATACCTCATTTTGAAATACAAAATAGAATAGAAAAAGAAGTAACAAATAAAAATACATTAATAATTATTTATTGCCAAAGTGGTTTAAGAAGCAAAATAGCAATGGAAATACTATTAAAAAAAGGATATCAAAATGTTTATAATATAAAAAATGGATTAGATGGGTAAACCAATTAAAATAATGATAAAATATCGTTAGGCAAATCGGTAGTAATGCTGATTTGCTTTTTAGTTAGTGGGTGAATAAAAGAAACTTTATAAGCATGCAAAGCTTGTCTATTTATAAGAGAAGAAGCAGTACCGTATAAAGTATCTCCAAGTATAGGATGACCAATGTGTGCAGAATGAACTCGTATTTGATGAGTTCTTCCTGTTTCTAAAATAAATTTTACTAAAGACATATTGTTAAAAGTTTTAATAACTTCAAAATGAGTAATTGCAGTGTCTCCTTTTTCAGAAACTTCTCTTTCAATTATACTATTTTCTTTTCTTGCAATAGGAGCGCAAATTGTACCTTTATTTTCAGAAACTATACCATCTAACATGGCAATATATTCTTTAACAAAAGTTTTAGATTTCATTTGCTTTACTAGACATTCTTGTATATATTCATTCTTAGCAAATAATACAATACCAGTGGTATCTTTATCTAATCTATTTATAGGACGAATTTTTTTATTAAAACCAATAGAGTCGAAATAATATTTTACTCCATTAGAAAGACTATCGGTGTAATGTAAATTAGAAGGATGAACAGGCATAAACTTAGGTTTATTAACAATTAGTAAAGCATCATCTTCATATAAAATATCTAGATTAATATTAGTTGGAACTATATTCGAATTATCTTCAAGGAAATCTATTAAAACCAAAACTTCATCTCCAATAGTTATTGGAGACCAAGCATAAGCTTTATTAGTATTTAAATAAATTTGAGCAGATTTTTTAAGCTTTAAAATAAGTCTGTCAGACATAGAAAATTCTAATTTTAAAACATCAAGAATTTTTTTATAATTACTATTATTATTTATATATTTCAATTCCATAAATAGTTACATTCCTTTCCAAAGCACAAACCAAGTTTGAAAAAGAATTAGTATATTGCTAGGCGAATGAAATCAAAAAAACGGAGATGTACATAGGTACATTGAGTATTTTTTGATTTCATTTAACGACGCAAGATGCTGATTATTTTTCAAACTTACTCCTAAAATAAATAATAATTATTATATCATGTCAATAAATAATTGCAAAATATAATATTAAAAAAGTATAAGATATAATAAGAAAAGCGGATGTTACCGAAATCAAAGATTTCGACATCCGCTTTTCTTATTATATCTTATACTTTATACAAACAAATATATTGTAAGGATTGTGGGAGCAGACAGATGTTTCAATAAATTGACATAATTTTAAAATAATTGTATAATTAACTTATCTTTATTTTGAAGGGAGTACATATTTATGTTCGATGGTGTAAGAGAATTCTTTGCTATGTTGGACGTACACCCATTCTGGCCAACGCTGCTTGTAACATTGTCGTTTGTGCAATGTCTCTTTCCGTACAAGCCAGTTGCAAAAATAAAGGAAACAAAAGATAAAGACGGAAATAAATTGTATGTTGTTTACAAGCATAGAGATAAATAAATACAATTATTGAGGTTTAAAGTAGGGGTACGCCATGGCGTGCCCTAATTCTTTTTAAAAATTGACAAATAACAACAGATATGATAACATATAAATTCAAATAAGGAGATGGAGTTTTTATGAATTTATATGAAGATTTAAAATGGAGAGGCTTAATTCAAGACATAAGCGACGAAGAATTAATTAACAAATTAAATAATGAAAAAATAACATTTTATATAGGAACAGACCCAACAGCAGATAGTATGCATATTGGACACTATTCATCTTTTTTAATAAGCAAAAGACTAGCAAAATATGGACATCATCCAATTTTATTAGTGGGTGGAGCAACAGGGCTTATTGGAGACCCTAAACCAACTGCTGAAAGACCAATGATTTCTAAAGAAGAAGTGCAAAAGAATTTCGAAGGCTTAAAAAAACAAGCAGAAGATATATTTGGCTTTGAAGTTGTAAATAACTATGACTGGACAAAAGATATAAATGTATTAGATTTCTTAAGAGATTATGGAAAATACTTTAATGTTACATATATGCTTGCTAAGGATAAAATAAAAACAAGATTAGAATCTGGAATTACATATGCAGAGTTTTCATATATGATACTACAGGCATTAGACTTTATGCATTTATTTGAAACAAAAGACTGCGTTTTACAAGTTGCAGGTTCAGACCAATGGGGAAATATTACATCAGGAATAGAGTTAATAAAAAGAAAATTAGGAAAAACAGCATATGGTATGGTAATGCCACTTGTTTGCGATTCTACAGGTAAGAAGTTCGGAAAAACAGAAGGAAATGCGTTATGGTTAAATAAAGAAAAAACTTCAAGTTATGAATTATATCAATACCTTATAAACTTAGAAGATTCAATGATAATAAGCTATTTAAAACAATTAACTTTCTTAAGTAGAGAAGAAATTGAGAAAATAGAAGAAGAACATAAACTTCACCCAGAATTAAGAAATGCACAAAAAATATTAGCAAGAGAAATAATAACAGACTTACATGGAAGAGACGAATTTGATAAAGCAGTAAAAATTAGTGAATGTTTATTTAGCAATGAAATAAATAAACTTTCAAAACAAGAAATAGAAGTTGCCTTTAAAGGATTTCCAGTAAATAAAATAAGCACAGATGAATTAGTACAATTATTAATAGATATAAAAGCTGCATCAAGCAAAAGAGAAGCAAGAGAATTTATATCAAGTGGAGCAGTTACAATAAATGGAGAAAAACATACAGATGTAGAAGAAAAAATAAATGATAATATGTTTATAGAAAATACATATTTAATTTTAAAAAGAGGAAAGAAAAACTATTATTTATGTCAAAAATAATTGAAAAATACAAAAAAATCATATACAATATGTATATGATTTTTTGATTGATATATTGCTAATTTTTGTAAACTTGCCCCCTTTACTTAAAGGGGGTGGCACGTAGTGCCGGGGGATTTTAACATATAGCACAGAGAACCCTCAGTCGCCTTTGGCGACAGCTCCCTTGAATAAGGGAGCCAAGTGTGGCGAAGCCACTTTTGTTCATTTTTAAGCAATATATTATATACGAGGAGAGCACATATGAAAAAAATTTTATTAAATGCAATAAATAAAAACAAATGGAAATATTTAATATTAATAATTTTTATGATGATAAACATATATCTATTAACAATTCCTGCAGAAATAATAGGAAAAATTGTAGACTTGTTATATGATGTAACAGGCAATAAACAAGTCATTATGCATCAAACATATATACTAATTGGAATTTGTTTAATACTACTAATTGTAAGAGTCGTATGGAAATATTATGAAACATATCTATCAAGATACATCGAAAAAGATATAAAAGACGAATTATTTGATACTTTAATAAAACTAAATTTAACAGAGATATTAGGAATAAAAAATGGAGAATTAATGTCTTATTTTGTGCAAGACATAAGAGAAATAAGACAATTTGCTTTAAGAGTATCCTCATATTTAACAAGAACAATATTTATATGCATAATTGTAACATTTTCTATGATTAAAAACGTTAATTTTAAATTAACTATTGTAGCTATACTTCCGTTAATAGCTACAGTGTTATTTACAGTAAAAATAAAAAAATACGTAGAAAGAAGTTATAAAAGGTCAAGAAAATATTTTACTGAACTTTCAGAATATATACAAGAAAGCACAGATGCAATTAGAACAACAAAAGCATATTGTGGTGAAGATGAACAAATAAGAACCTTTATAAATATAAATAATAAATTAAAAGGTGCTAACAATTCAGTTGATGCACACTCGACACTATTATCTACAATAACACATATAGGATTTGGGTTATGCTATGGAATAGCAATTCTATATGGCTCAAAGTTAATATTAAATGGAAGCATAACAGTAGGAGATTTTGTTGCATTTAATACATATATTGCACTTTTTATAAACCCAGTTAACTGGATTCCTGGCTTAATATCTAAATATAAAAGGGCTCAAGTTTCATATAGAAGATTAAATAAATTATTAAGTTTAGAAAAAGAAGATATAGAAATGGAAAAGACTTATGATGAATTAATAGGAAATATTGAGATAAAAGATTTATCATTTGAGTATCCTAAAAAAACAACGCCAGTATTAAACAATATAAATTTAACTGTAAATAAAGGAGAAACTTTAGGAATTATAGGAACAATAGGGTCTGGAAAAACTACATTAATGAATTTGTTGTTAAGACTATATACAGTAGAAAATGGAAAAATATTCATAGATGGAAAAGATATAAATGATATTCCATTAAAACAATTAAGAGACAGCATTGTGTATATTACTCAAGACAATTTCTTGTTTTCAACTACATTAAAAGAAAATATAAATCTATTTAAAGATATATATGAAGAAGATGAAATAGAAGAAAGTATTAAAAAATCAATGATATATGACGAAATAATGAGTATGAATGATGGAATAGATACAGTAATAGGAGAAAGAGGAATAGATTTATCTGGTGGACAAAAACAAAGAGTTGTTATATCAAGAGCATTTTTAAACAAAAGCAGTATTATAATTTTCGATGACACCTTTTCAGCATTAGACAATAAAACAGAAAAAAGTGTATTAGAAAATGTAAGAGAACTAACTTCTGATAAAACTTGTATTATAGTTTCTAATAGAATTTCAGACATACGAGATGCAAGCAAAATAATAGTATTAAAAAATGGAAACATTGTTGAAGCAGGAACACATAATGAGCTATTGCAAAACAAACAAGATTATTATAAATTTTACATTGAACAATCAAGTCAAAACGAATTTAATTAATTATATTGCTAAAAATATTTAATTATGTGTAGGGAACGACGCCCTCGTCGTTCCATCTTTGGAGAAATACCTAAAATTTTACGAAAGGATTTAAAACTAATGAAAAATAAAACAATGCAAAGAATTGCCAAAATGATAAAACCACATATAAAATCAATACTAATCATAACAATTCTTGCAATTATAATTAATATTGGTGAAATAGCAAAACCATATATAGTTAAAATAATAATTGACGATTATTTATCTTTGGGCATATTTGAAAAGGGTGCAATTACTATTGCAACTCTTGGTTGGATATACATAAGTATTGTTATTGTTGGCAATATAATTAACTATATTGCAACAACTGCAACTAATATGCTAGGTGAAAAAGTTATATATACATTACGAAATAAGCTATTTATATTTACACAAAAAGCAAATATAACATTTCACGATAAAACTTCTTCTGGAAAGCTATTTGTAAGAATTACCAACGATGTTGAGGATGTTGCTACTCTATTTAAAGATGTTTTAGCAACTTTTATGAAGGATGTAGTATTAATTATTGCAATTATTATAATTATGTGTGTACTAAGCATAAAATTAAGTATGGTAAGCTTTATAGTTCTACCATTTGTAATACTTTCATCATATATAATTACTAAAATGTTAAATAAAGTTTATGATTTTTCTAAAAACATAAGAACACAAGTAAATACATTCTTAGCAGAAACAATATATGGCTTAAAGCTTATAAAAATATTCAATAGGCAAAAAGAAAAGCAAGTTGAATGTGAGAGGTTAACAAAAGACTTTTTAGATTCAAGAAAACCAACAGGAATATTAGAAGGTCTATTACCAGCATTACTTACAATATTCAAAAATTTAGGTATAGCAATAATAATTTGGGCGAGTGTTAACGCTTGGTTTGGAATAGAATTACAAATTGGTTTAGTGTATATGTTTGTAACATATTTAGAAAGCTTATTTGATCCAATAACAAGAATTGTAGAAAATATGGAGGTAGTACAAGAATCAGTTGTTTCTATAAATAAAATATATGATATACTAGATGAAGTTCAGTACATAGAAAATTTAGATAAAGGAATAGAAATGACCGCAACGAAAGGAAAAATTGAATTTAGAAATGTTTGGTTTTCTTATGATAACGAAAATTGGGTATTGAAAAATGTAAGCTTTACTATAAATTCCGGCGAAAGCATAGCATTCGTTGGAAAAACTGGCTCTCGGAAAAACAACAATAACTAATTTGATAAATAGATTTTATGAAATACAAAAAGGAGAAATCTTATTAGATGATGTAAATATAAAAGAAATATCTTTAAGAAGTTTAAGAAAAAAAATAGGAATTATATTGCAAGACCCATTTATATTTGCAAAATCTTTGAAAGAAAATGTCGCATTAAATACAAAATTAGATGATTCTACAGTTGGAGAAGCTTTACAATTAGCATCAGCGGACGAATTCGTAAATTCTTTACCTAATGGGATAAATGAAATATCGAAAGAAAGAGGAAATTCATACTCATCAGGACAAAAACAATTAATTGCATTTGCAAGAATATTTGCACATAATCCAGATATATTCATTTTAGACGAGGCTACAGCAAATATTGATACTAATACAGAACAGCTAATACAAAAGTCAATAGATATAATATCAGCTAAAAAAACATCAATATTTATAGCACATAGACTATCAACAATAGTAAATGTAGATAAAATAATAGTTCTAGATAAGGGAGAAATAGTTGAGGAGGGAACACACGCTCAGTTGTTAAATAATGGCGGATATTATTCTAAATTATATAAATCATATTATGAAAGTTTACAATAAATCATAAAATGATTTATTGTAAACTGTAGGGGTCGATGCCCACATCGACCCGTGAATAAATAGTGAATATGTAGGGGCGTAGGGGCACAGATTGCCTTACGGCAAGAGTGAATAGTGAAGAATACAAAATTTGCCAAAGGCAAATTTTGATGTAGGGGTCGGCGTCCTCGACGACCCGCACTCCGAAGGCACAAACAATTTTCGAAAGGAGAAAAAGATGCAAACCAAATATAGAAATATTGCTATAGTTGCTATAATTATCATAATGGATGGAATAATCTTTTCATATCAAACAAAAAAAGTAGGCTTCCACGAGGATGAGATTTTTAGCATTGCAACTTCTGTTAATCCATATGATGGCTTAATGTCACCATATAGAGAGAAAGATGTTAACACAATATTGTGCGAAAAATATGTTTTTGACGATAGCTTTTTTAGACTAGTAAAAAATGCTATAAATTTCATACAAAATCAAAATATGTATGATGAAGAAAGAAATGCATTGATTAATTCAGAGGTGCCTATTTGGAAAACGAAGAAAGACGTAACAAACTATATAACATTATCAAAAGAGGATACATTTAATTTTAAAGCTATATATTTTAATCAGTTAAAAGATACACATTCTCCATTTTTCTATACATTAGTGCATTTTTCTACTGCTATATTTGGTGGAGAATTTACTAAATATTCGGTTTTTGTAGTAAACATAATAGCATTTGTATTAAGTTGTTTTGTAATTAAAAAGATTTTGAATGTTTTAAATAAAGAAGATTTAACAATTGGTACCCTAATATTTTATGGACTATCTATGGGTACAATTTCAATGGTAATATATCAAAGAATGTATATGGTGTTAACATTATTTATATTACTATATTTCTATTATAGTATAAAAATATACAAAGACGAGTTTAGTTTAAAAACAGAACAGAAAGTAAAACTTGGGCTAGTAACAGTATTAGGATTTTTAACCCAATACTATTTTGCAATATATGCTTTTTTAATTTTAGCAATAATGTTAGTAAAAATGGCAATAGATAAAAAATATAAGAATATTGCAAAATACATAGGATTACATTTTTTGTATGGCATAATAGGAATAATAATATTTATGCCTTGTATGTATCATTTGCTGATGAATGATAGAGGAATAGCTAATTTAGGAAATACAGGGTATTTCAAACATCTATTAGAATATGTGAAGTTTTTATCGTACGCATTTACAATTAAAGATAATAATTGGATAGCTCTAGGAATTATATTTGCATTTGTTGCTGGAATAGTATATACAATTAGAGAATCAAAAGAAAAATTTATAATGGTTCTTACAATTTTACCAACTATAATTTACTTTCTATTGGTAGCAAAATTAACATCATATAGAGAACTAAGATATATAATGCCAATTATGCCATTTGTAGCACTTACTCTAGTTTTTATATTTGATACTGTAATAAAAATAAAATACAAAGAAATTATAATTGTGACAATTGCAACAGTATTGGTAGCAATAGGATTTGTATTTTCTAAACCTAAATTTTTATATGAAGAGTACAAGGAATGTTTAGAAATTGCAGAGAGGAATAAAGACAAATCATTTATATATGTATATGATAATATGTTTAATCACATACAAAGTGTACCGGAAATGATGATTTATAAAAAAACAATGATAATAAATGCAAGCAGAAATGAATTACAATACTGTATAAATAATAACGAGTTAAACAAAGAAGATTCATATATATTATCTATAAAAACTTATATGGATAATGATGGCATTATTAAGGAAATACTAAATAATACAGAATTTAATAAAGTAACTAAATTATATACTGGAGGAAACTCTTCAGAAATAATTAGTAATAATTACTATTTAATATCAAAATAATAGTGCTATGTATGGACGATTTTAATCGCCCGTTCTACGAAGAAAAATGTAGGGGCACCGTTTGCGGGAATACCCGTATCTTGCCACACCACTGTGCCCACACTAATGAATGGAGGAAACAAATAAGATGAAAAAGAAAACAATTATAACTATATTAATTTTCATATTATGTATTGTTGGTATAATCGTAGGGGCAACCATTGGTCGTCCGGAAAAAGTCGAACAACAACCTAATCAAGACCAAAATGTAAATGAACCTAAAGAGGAGAAACCAGAGGTAAATAATGACTTGTTTGGAAAATACTATAATAGAGCAGAAGAAATTATGAACAATATGACATTAGAAGAAAAAGTAGGGCAAATGTTTTTAGTAAGATATCCAAGAACTTCACCAATTTCAGAAATAAAAACTGAAAGTCCTGGAGGATATATACTATTTTCAGTCGATTTTGATAACAAAACAAAAGAAAGCATAAAAACAGAATTAGAAAATAATCAATCAAACAGCAAAATAAAGATGTTTTTTGCAGTAGATGAAGAAGGTGGACTTGTAAATAGAGTAAGTAGTCATAGTGCTTTTAGAAGTTCTAAGTTTGAGTCACCTCAAAATTTAGTAAAAAAAGGTGGACTACAAGCAATAGTAAGCGATTCATATGAAAAATCTGAACTATTAAAAAGCATAGGATTAAATATGAATTTAGCACCAGTTGCCGATGTGTCTACTTCAAGCTCAGATTTTATCTATGCAAGAACTTTAGGAAAAAATGCAAATGAAACTGCTAACTATATAGCAGAAGTAGTAAAAGCTATGAACGAAAAAAATATGATTTCATCACTTAAGCATTTTCCGGGATATGGTAATAATGTAGACACTCACACAGGAATATCAATAGATAATAGAAGTTATGAAAGTTTCGAAGCAAATGATTTTTTACCATTTAAGAGTGGAATAGAAAATAATGTCCCTACAATTTTAGTAAGTCATAATATTGTAAAGTGTATGGACTCTGAACTTCCAGCATCTTTATCAGCAAACGTACACAAAATATTAAGAGAAGAACTAGGCTTTTCTGGACTTATTATAACAGACGATTTAGCAATGGATGCAGTAAAATCATATGCAAACAATGGAGAAGCGGCAGTAAAAGCAGTACAAAGTGGAAATGATATAATTATCACATCAGACTTTAAAAATCAAAAGAAACAAGTATTAAATGCAATAAATAGAGGAGAGATTTCAGAAGAAACTATAAACACAGCGGTAAAAAGAATTTTAGCATGTAAGTTGGCATATGGAATAATAGAATAAAGTGGAAAGGTAGTTATAACAATGATTTTAGTAAGTGCTTGTTTAGTTGGAATTAATTGTAAATATAATGGAGGAAATAATTTTAATCAAAAAGTATTTGATTTAGTAAAATCAGGAAAGGCTATACCAATATGCCCAGAACAACTAGGAGGATTAGCAACACCAAGAACGCCAGTTGAAATTAAAATCATTAATGGAAAAAAGTATGCAATAAGTAAGGATGGAATTGATGTTACTGAAGATTATAAAAAAGGGGCTAGAGAGGTGTTAGAAATTGCTAAAAAGTTAAATATAAAAAAGGCAATACTTCAACCAAGAAGCCCATCTTGTGGAGTAAACAAGGTTTATAATGGAAATTTCGATAAAACTTTAGTAGATGGGAATGGACTAACAGCAGAACTTCTAAAGGAAAACGGAATTGAAGTTTTAAGTTCTGATGAAATTTAAATTATCATATAAAATAGATTTTAAAGGGAGATAAGTTTGAAAAATAATCAGCATATTACGTCGTTATCTTAAATCAAAAAATGCTCAACGTACCAACGTACGCCTCCGCTTTTTTGATTTAAGATGCCTAGCACTATACTAATTCTTTTTCAAACTTGATTTATGCCTTGGAAAGGAATGGTTAGAAATTATGGAAACTATTTATGAAAGAAAAATTAATTATTACGAAACAGATAGGATGGGAGTGGTACATCACTCAAATTATATAAGGTTTTTAGAAGAAGCTAGATGTTATTGGTTAGAACAAATAGATATGCCATTTGCATTATTAGAAGAAAATGGAATAACAATACCAGTATTAGGAGTAAATTGTACTTATAAATATCATGTGACTTTTGGAGATATAATATTAATAAAGCCATATATGAAGGAATATTCAGGAGTTAGAATGACAGTTGGATATGAGGTAACTGAAAAAGCAAGTGGCAAAACAGTTATTATTGCAGAAACAAAACATTGCTTTACAAATAAAGAATTAAAACCAATTAATTTAAAGAAATATAATAAGGAATTTTCAGATAAATTTGAAGGTTTATTAGAAGATTAATATAATTTGTAGAGAGTTGTAGAAGCACTAGTGTTCGTCTAGTGCTTGTCCGAAAAGTAAAGGAGATGATTGTCTAATATGGAATTAATTCAGGTTGGAGAAAAAACTTACTACATTAAAAATCCTACAAACATAGGAATTTATAAGGTAGATAATGAAAATGTATATTTAATAGATACAGGAAATGATAAAGATGCAGGTAAAAAAATATTAAAAATAATAGATGAGCAAAAATGGATTGTAAAGGGAATAATAAATACTCATTCTAATGCAGATCATATTGGTGGAAATAGTCTAATCCAAGAAAGAACTAATTGCGAAATATTAGGATTTAATATAGAGAAATGCTTTACAGAATTTCCAATATTAGAATCATCTTTCTTGTATGGAGGATATCCATTTAAAGATATAAGAAATAAATTTTTATTAGCAAAAGAATCAAAGGTAAAAGATATTGAAAACAATTTGCCAGATGGATTAGAATATATTTGTTTAAAAGGACATTTTTTTGATATGATAGGAATAAAAACATCTGATAATATTTATTTTTTAGGAGACTCTATATTTAGCGAAGAAACAATTAGTAAATATCATTTGTTTTTCATTTATGATATAAATGAATATTTAAACACTTTAGATAAATTATCTGAACTTAATGGAAACTTATATATACCATCACATTGTGATGCAACAAAAGATATGTCTAGTTTAATAAACTTAAATAAAAATAAAATAGATGAGATTATGAATAAGATATTAAATTATTGTAAAAATGAAGTTACATTTGAAGAGATTTTAAAATACATTTTTGATGAATATAAACTAACAATGAATGCAAACCAATATGTACTTATAGGTAGTACAATAAGGTCTTATTTATCATATTTATATGATAATAATAAAATTACTTATGAATTTAGAGGTAATAAGATGATATGGAAAGGGGAGTAAATATATGGATAAAGAATTAGAAGAATATTTAAAAAAATTTAATTGTAGAGGATGTTCTAATCGTTGCCCTTTACACGACCCGAGCTGTGCAAGAAGTAAGGTATATATAAAAGAGGCTATGGAAAAAAGAAAAATAGATATGTAAAGTTTATTGTACTCCTAAGTATAAAAGCGCCTTTATTCTTAAGTTAAAAATGCTAGCAAAAAGTATTTGCTAGCATAGGGATTATAACCGAATGGATATTGTACTAAAGCTACAAATCTCGATACGAGAGCCAATGCCACTGACAAATAGACATTTTGCAAGATCCCATAAGAAATCAAAATCAGAACAATTAATAGTTATATGATTGTCTTCTTTATGATATGTAGACTTAATACCATTGTCATAGGCAAGACTAGCCATATAAGTCAAATCTCTATTCATTGTAATCCCTCCTTTCAAAAAAGTACAAAAATTATTATATATTAAGATAATATAAAAGTAAATGCATTTATCAATAAATTATGTTACCTTTTTCGACAAAAATTTAGAGATAAAATATAATAATAAATATGATGTTTTTGATATCAGCCAAATTCAAATAGTGTTGAACCTAATTGCAAAAACGCACTATCACATAGTAACAAAAAATAGCCTCTATACATATTATATACAAAAATATGATGGAGGTTTATTTTTATGGATTATGAGATAATGATGAACGGTACAGTTAGAATAGGGCAACATGCTCCAGATTTTGAAGCAACAACGACAATGGGAACAAGAACTTTAAATGATTATAAAGGAAAATGGTTAATATTGTTTTCACATCCGCGGTGACTTTACTCCAGTATGTACAACAGAAATGATTGCTTTTGCAAAAATGAATTCAGAGTTTGAAGCTAAAAATGCATGTTTGCTAGGATTAAGTGTTGATAGCAATTCTTCACATTTAGCATGGGTTTTAGATATTTATCAGAAAACTGGAATAAAATTACCATTTCCTATTATTGCAGATAGAAGCGGAGAAATTGCAAGAAAATACGGAATGATTTCAAATAATGTAGACAATACTGCAACTGTAAGAAATGTATACATAATAGATAATTTAGGAATAGTAAGATTAGTATTAGTATATCCAATGAATGTAGGAAGATGTATACCAGAAATTTTAAGAGCACTTGATGCATTACAAACAGCAGACAAGGAAGAAGGTATGGCTGGTGCAAATTGGTTACCAGGTGAACCTATAATTGCTCCAATTCCACAAACAATTGATGGAATGTTCGAAAGACTAGACGAAATAAAAAAAAATAAAAATGGAATAAGTTGGTATTTAAGTTTTAAATAGAAAAGATTATAATAAGAAAAAAGTGGGCATACTAAATATATACTTTTTAGAGGAGGTTTTAGTATGAACGACGATAAGCAATGCATAAATTGTACAGTAGGAAGTTGTGTATATAATAACGAAGAAGTAAAAAAATGTACATTAAAATCAATCACAGTAGAGCCTTGTTTTGAATGTGATAATGGAGAAGCAGAAGATGAATCAATGTGTGGAAGCTATGAATGTAAATATAATAATCATTAAAAATAGACGCATTAAGCGTCTATTTTTATGCAATTCAAGAACAAACAATTAAAAATAAAAATTAAAAATTTTTCTTATTTGTTCAATACTATTGACATATACTATATTTAGAAATAAAATCACAGTATATAAATTTATTGGCAATTTAAAAATTGTCAGGATGGAGGTTTTTTATGGCATTAGTAACGACAAAGGAAATGTTTGAAAAATCAATGAAGGAACACTTTGCAATAGGTGCATTTAATGTAAATAATATGGAGATAATTCAAGGAATAGTAGATGCTGCAAGTGAACAAAATTCACCAGTAATTTTACAAGCGTCTTCAGGAGCAATAAAATATGCAAGACCAACATATTTAAAGAAAATGGTTGAAGCAGCAGTAGAAGAAACAAATATACCAATAGCTTTACATTTAGACCACGGACCAGATTTTGAAACTTGTAAAGCTTGTGTAGATGCAGGTTTTACATCTGTAATGATCGATGGCTCAAAATATGATTTTGAAGAAAATGTAAGAATTACAAAGCAAGTAGTAGATTATGCTCATGCACATGGAGTTGTTGTAGAAGCAGAACTTGGAAAACTTGCAGGAATTGAAGATGATGTTAATGTTGCTGAAGCAGATGCTAAATATACAGATCCAGACCAAGCAGCAGAGTTTGTAGAAAGAACTGGTTGCGACTCTTTAGCAATTGCAATAGGAACAAGTCATGGTGCTTATAAATTCAAAGGAGAAGCAAAATTAAGATTTGATATATTAGCTAAAGTAAAAGAAAAAATACCTAATACACCAATAGTATTACACGGAGCATCAACAGTAATACCAGAATTAGTAGAAATGTGTAATAAGTACGGGGCAGATATACCGGGAGCCAAAGGTGTACCAGATGAAATACTACATGAAGCAAGTTTATCTGGAGTATCAAAAATAAACGTAGATACAGACTTAAGACTAGCAATGACAGCACAAATAAGAAAAGTATTTGCTGAAGAGCCTAGTGCTTTCGACCCAAGAAAATATCTAACACCAGCAAGAGACGAAATAAAAAGAACAGTTGCACACAAAATAAAAGACGTATTTGGCTCATCAAACAAAGCGTAAACGGGAGATTAGCTACGAAGAAATGTAGGGGCACCGTTTGTGGGAATACCCGTGAGGAATGACACCACTGTGCCCTTAGTATCTCCAAAACACACCCCAACATATTTTAAGGAAATGATAAAATGAAGAAAAAGAGAAAAATATTTAGAAATTTAATATTCTTTTTATTACTAATTGTACTAACTTTCTATATTTTACTAAAGGATCAAGATATATTTGAAATAATAAATATAATGCGTTCGGTAAAATTGGAATATGTATTAATTGGTATGCTATGTATGATGGTATACATAATTTTAGAATCAGTAAATATAGGAAGAACTTTAAAAGCTTTAAAAGAGAAATCAACATTTATAAAAAATTTAAAATATGCACTAATTGGCTTTTTCTTTAGTTCAATAACTCCGGCTGCAAGTGGCGGACAGCCAATGCAAGTTTACTATATGCATAAAGATAAAATATCAGTTGCAAATTCGACTTTAGCTCTTTTGATAAACTTAACTAGTATGCAAATTATAACAATTAGTTTTGCATTAATAAGCTTAATATTTGATTATCAATATTTAAATCATGCATTAATTATATTTTTTATAATAGGTGTATTATTAAATTTAAGTGCATTAGCATTACTTCTAATAAGTATATTGTCAAAGAGAATGTCAAAGGGATTAATAAATATAGTAATAAAGATATTAAAGTTTTTTAAGATAAAAAATATTGAAGAAAAACAAGAAAGGCTTGAAAAGGAATTAGAAAAATACCAATATAGCGCAGTATATATTAAAAATAATAAAAAGTTAATTTTAAAAGTTATATTAACAACAGCAGTTCAATTTTTAGCATATTATAGCGTTTCATACTGGACATATAGGGCATTTGGATTCTCAGGACATAACATTTTACAAATAATATCATTGCAAGCAGTATTATTTGCAACTGTATCAGGAATACCTTCACCTGGAGCTGTAGGTGTTACTGAAGGTGCATTTATGGAAATATTTAAGAGTGTGTTCCCAGCTACTATGATAAGCAGTGCTGTATTAATAAATAGAGGAGTTAACTTCTATCTTTTAGTAATAGTTAGTGCAATAGTGGTTATAGTAAATGATTTAAGAAGTAAGAAAGATATGCAAATTGTTGATAACGAAGAGCAGACTTCAAATGAATAATTTTAAGTAGACCGTAAAAGCAAATATATATTATTATTTATTAAAACCTTCGAGGTTTCACGGGTTATCCTTAAGCCGTGCTGCTCAGGCTTTTAATAAATAATAATATATATTTGCTTTTTACTACTCTGTTATTTTAAATATTTAAATTTGGAAAATGTAGTGCTATTTATTTTTTATAGCACGTCTTATTTTCATTTCTGCATCTTTTTTGGCAATGTCTTCTCTTTTATCAAAAAGTTTTTTACCTTTACCAATTCCTAATTCCAACTTAACAAAATTGTTTTTAAAATATAATGAAATAGGAACCAAAGTATAGCCTTTTTGTTTAATTAATCCAACTAATTTATTTATTTCCCTTTTATTTAATAATAATTTTCTATCTCTTAATGGGTCTTTATTAAAAATGTTTCCATTTTCATAAGGACTAATGTGCATGCCATATATATATGCTTCGCCATTTTTTATATTGGCATAAGAATCTTTAAGGTTTGCGCCTCCGGTTCTAATAGACTTTATTTCTGTACCAGTAAGAACTATGCCGGCTTCAATTGTATCTTCAATAGAGTAATTGTGGTAAGCTACTGGATTTTTTGAAATTACTTTATTCATATGTATATACCTCTTAAAAATAAATATATTAAATTATAGCATAAAATTAGGGCACATGCAATGTGCCCTAATAAATTAGTCATTGTTTCTATTGTGAGTATTTTGTGCTGCATAATACCAAATAAGACCTATTATAACTACAGCTATAGCAGCTAAAATAACCCAAGTCCATACTGTATTAGTATTATTATTTGTTTCTGGTGTAGAAGTTCTTGTTGCAGTATATCCATTATTATTGTTGTTGTTATCATCAGTTATATCTCTTGCAGTATCTTTTACAGCGTTTTCAGCATTTTGTATACCGTTTCTTACATCGTTTCCTAAATTTTGAGCTCCATTTTTTACGTCATTACCTAGATTTTGAGCACCATTCTTTATATTGTTACCAACGTCTTCTGCAGCGTTTTTTACGTTGTTTCCTGTATTTTCCATAGTATTATTCGTATTATTATTAGCTGCAAAACAGAAACTATTAATGCAGATAACAGCAAATAGTATAGAAACTAATATAAAAATTTTCCTTTTCATGTACAAACCTCCTATAAAAATTTTGTAAGCTTAAAAAAGTCTAATATTATTATTCGACTTTAAATTACAAAATATTCAAAAAAGGCTATACTAAAATTTTCTAATTTTAAACATGAAAATAAAATAAGATGAAAAATAATATATAGAAATTATTTAGATTTTTAACGATTTTCGATATAACACAAACTGTAGGGGCCGATGCCCACATCGACCCGTTTGGACGTTGCTACCATTGTTTACATTTTTTTCAATCTAATAAAGATTGCAATTCCTAATAAAATTAAAACAACACCAACAGAAATTAATATAATATTTAAAATATTTGCTAAACCTAATTGTGATTCAGGTAAATTGTTATATGCTTCAGATACTACACTTGCTGCATTAGATATACAAGGGAATATAGTGCATATAGTGATAATAAATAATAAAAATAAACTACTTAATTTTACAAATTTTTTCATATGTTTCCTCCTAGAATTTGGATTTCAATAATATATATAATACACAAAAAAAATAAAAAAGTCTATATTAAAATAAAAAAATATATTACAAAAAGTAACAAAAAAACACAAAAAAACATAATATATAATATATCACATATGCACAAGTAGGAGGTGTATAGATATGGAACCACAAGTAGAAATATGTTGCAGAAAAACTAAAAAAGCAAAATGTTGTGTAGATTTAATAATATTTATATTATCTTTAGTATTAAGTTTTGTAATAGGATTAATAGTTGGAGCATTAACTGGATTAGTAACTCTAATAGGAATAGGAGCTTTAATTGTACTTTTAGTAACTTTAGTTATATTAATTATAATAAGAATACTAACATTAATATGTTGTCAAAGAAAATGCTAAATTATACAACGCATTTTAAATATATTATTTGTAAAAACGGACGATTATATCGTCCGTTTTTGTTGTAAACAAAAAATGACAAAAGTATTGAAAGTAAGCTTAACATATGTTACAATTAAATAGATTGGAGTGATACATATGAAAAAAATTAGAATTTTGTTTGTTTTTGTATTATGTATTTTTATGCTTAATATTAATACATATGCAAGTGTTATACAAACAGTAAATTCAAACAGTAATAGTAGTATAATAAATAACGATATAAAATTTACTAAAAAAATAGTAAATTATAATACAGAAACAAAGGAAATAGAAATAGAATTGTCTATTAAAAATATGAATAAAAACAAAAAAGATAAAGAAGATATAGAAATTATTACAGTACTAGATGATTCAGGATCTATGGCAACAGTAGAAAATAATGAAACAAGAAAAACTACTACATATATAGCAGCAACAAAATTTGTCGATTTAATATATGACAATATATCCAAATTGAAATTAGGAGTAATGAAATTCTCTAAAAAAGTAGAACTTATTGCAAGTTTAACATCTTCAAAGCAAGAAGCATTAAATGGAGTAGATTCTTATTATAGTTCAACATTTGGAGGAGATACATGTACACATGATGCACTTAACTCAGCAAAAGCACAATTCTCTGCAAATTGTAAAAATAAAGTAATAATACTAGTAACAGATGGATTTCCAAATTCACCAAATGAAACAAAAAGTGCATTAATGAATTTATCTAAAAATGGCATATTTGTGTTATCATTAATAGTAGGGCAAGAAGATAATTCAGATATACAAAATGTATTTGGAACAGAAGAAAACCCAACAGCAGGAAAGGTATACTATATAAACAAAAATAGTGAAATAGATAATATATTTAATAAATTTATGTATCAAGAAATAATAAATTATATGGAGCATCCAATTTCTAATATAAGGATAGAAGATGTTTTTCCAAAAACAATTTTGGATTATTTTGATATTGAATATGAAAATATAAAAAATGGTAGTATAACAGATATAGGAGATGAAAATTCATTTACTTGGACTATAGATAAATTAACAGGAGAAGAAACAGCAACATTTAAATATAAAATAAAAGTTAAAGATAATGTAAATATAACAGAAATTTTAGATACTGAGTTAAAAACAAATGAGAAGGTAATAGTAAAATATGACGATAAAGATGGAGAAGAACATAAAAAAATATTAGATGAAAATCCTTCAATTGTAGTGAAAAAAGATAAAAACGACGATGGAAAAGATGATATTACAAATATATCAGGAGGCTCAAACGACAAATCAGATGAAGAAAAAGAATTTGTTATTGTAGACTTCACACCTGAAGAAATTAAAAATCCAAACTCAATAAAAAAACCAACTACAAAACCATCAGCATATACAGAGAGGTTGCCACAAACAGGTTTACCTTCTACTACTGCAATATTTATACTAATAGGAATATCTACTATAGTGATGTTATTCTTTGGAATAAAATTAAAAATGTCTAATAAAAAGTAAAATAATTTAAAAAAACAAGGCTTTTAAGTCTTGTTTTTTTTATTCAAAGAATATATAATAATACATTATTACGAAAGGAAAGATTAAATTTGAAAAATAATCGACATATGCCCTAATTCTTTTTCAAATTTGGTTTGTACCTTAGAAAGGAATTAAATATGGATGTAAGTAGAGAAGAAATAATTCATATAGCAAAGTTAGCGAACTTAAAGCTAACAGAACAAGAAGTTGAAAAAACTGTATTTAATATGAAAGATATATTAAATTTTGCTAATACAGTTAATAATGTAAATACAGATAATGTAGATGAGTCAATTGGAGCAACTGAAAATTATAATGTATTTAGAAAAGATGAAGTAAAACAATTTGGAGATAGAGATATTCTATTATCAAATGCACCGGAGCAAGAGGATGGTATGTTTAAAATACCAAAAGTAATTTAATTCGTAGGGAACGACCTTAATGTGATACACAGTAAATAGAGAATAATATAAAATTTGCCAATGGCAAATTTTGGTGTAGGGGCACAAACGGGAGATTATCTACGAAGAAGGTGCCGAGTGAATAATGAATAATTAATTGTAGGGGCGTAATCGGCTTGTAGGGTCGGGACTTGTGTCCGCCCGTTCTTCGAAGTGATACCCAATTACGCCCTAACCCAAGAGAAATGACCCTAAATGAACAATAAATAAAAATAGGAGGATTTAATATGGAACTTTATGAATTAACAGTACATGAGCTTATGGACAAGCTAGCAAGTAAAGAAACTACAATTTCAGATATAACAAAAAGCTATGTAGATAGAATAAATGAAAAAGAAAAAGATGTTGATGCATTTGTTACATTAACAACAGACACTGCTTTAGAATCAGCAAAAGAAGTTCAACAAAAAGTAGAAAGTGGAGAAATAAAATCAAAATATGCAGGTATTCCAATAGGAATAAAAGACAACATTTGTACAAAAGGTGTAAAAACAACATGTGCATCAAAAATGTTAGAAAACTTTGTTGCACCATACGATGCAACAGTTATGGACAAAATAAACAATGAAAATATGATAATGCTTGGAAAATTAAATATGGATGAATTTGCAATGGGCGCTTCAACAGAATATTCATATTTCAAGAAAACAAAAAACCCATGGGATTTAAATAGAGTTCCAGGTGGTTCGAGTGGTGGTAGTGCAGCAGCAGTAGCAGCAAATTTAGTACCTTGGGCATTAGGTTCAGATACAGGTGGATCAATACGTCAACCATCATCATTTTGTGGTGTAGTAGGATTAAAGCCAACATATGGTTTAGTATCTAGATATGGATTAGTTGCATTTGCATCATCATTAGACCAAATTGGGCCTATAACAAAGGATGTTACAGATTCAGCTTTATTATTAAATTTGATAACTGGTCATGATGAAAAAGATACAACTTCATTAGATATAGAGAAAAAAGACTATACAAAAGCTTTAGTAAATGATGTGAAAGGTTTAAAAATAGGACTACCAAAAGAATATTTTGGTGATGGTATAAATCCAGAAGTAAAAAAAGCAATAATGGATGTTGCAAAAAAATATGAAGAAATGGGAGCAACAGTAGAAGAATGCTCTATGGAGGTTACAGACTATGCATTAGCAACATATTATATAATTGCATGTGCTGAAGCAAGCTCAAACCTAGGAAGATTCGATGGAATAAGATATGGATATAGAACAAAAGAATTTAACAATTTAAAAGATATATACATAAACTCAAGAAGCGAAGGTTTTGGAGAAGAAGTAAAAAGAAGAATAATGCTTGGAACATATGTATTAAGTTCAGGATATTATGATGCATATTATAAAAAAGCACAAAAAGTAAGAACAGTTGTTAAGAATGAATTTCAAAAGTTATTTAATAAATATGATGTGTTATTAACTCCAACATCTCCAACAGTTGCATTTAATATTGGAACAAGGTCAAATAATCCATTAGAAATGTACTTAGCAGATATTTGTACAGTATCTGTAAATATTGGAGGATTACCTGGAATATCAGTTCCATGTGGATTAAACTCAGAGGGTATGCCAATAGGCTTCCAATTAATAGGAAATCACTTTGCAGAAGATACAATACTTAAAGCAGCATACACATATGAGCAAAATACAAACTTTAGAGGAGAAAACAAACCAACATTCGGGAGATTAGCTACGAAGTAGATGCCGAGTGAATAATGAATAGTGAATAGTGAATAATAATTGTAGGGAACGACGCCCTCGTCGTTCCGTGATTCGAAGGAATGACCCTAATGAATAGTGAATAATTAAACTGTAGGGAACGACGCCCTCGTCGTTCCGATTAAAATAGGAGGAAAAAAACGTATGTCTAGAGAAGATTATGAAATAGTAATGGGACTTGAAGTACATGCAGAATTATCAACAAAAACAAAAATATTCTGTTCATGTCCAACAGAATTTGGTGGAGAACCAAACACACATTGTTGCCCAGTATGTATGGCAATGCCAGGAACATTACCAGTATTAAATGAAAAAGTTGTAGAATATGCAATAAAAGCAGGAATAGCAACAAACTGTGAA
Organism: uncultured Eubacteriales bacterium; assembly: GCA_949840345.1. Classification (GTDB taxonomy): domain Bacteria; phylum Bacillota; class Clostridia; order TANB77; family CAG-508; genus CAKPQL01. The sequence continues at coordinate 18,623 of CATKWX010000001.1, read as the reverse complement.
ATAGCAAGAAATAGTAAAAATGATAGAAAAAATTACTTCTATCCAGATTTACCAAAAGCATATCAAATATCACAATTCGATATGCCACTTTGTGAAAAAGGATATGTAGAAATAGAAACAGAAGAAGGGAAAAAGAAAATAAGGCTTACAAGAATACATATAGAAGAAGATGCAGGAAAATTAAATCATGATGAATATGGTAGAGGAAGTTTAGTAGATTTAAATAGAGCAGGGGTACCATTAATAGAAATAGTTTCAGAGCCAGATTTAAGAACTGCAAAAGAAGTAGAAAGCTATTTAAGAAAACTAAAATCAATATTAGAATATATAGAAGTATCAGATTGCAAAATGCAAGAAGGCTCTTTAAGAGCCGATGTAAACGTATCTGTTAGAAAAAAAGGTGCCACAGAATTTGGAACAAGAACAGAAATGAAAAATATGAACTCATTTAAATCTATAGTAAGAGCAATAGAATATGAAGCAGACAGACAAATAGATGTATTGGAAAATGGTGGAAAAATTGACCAAGAAACACTAAGATGGGACGATGTATCTGGAAAAACATTTTCAATGAGAGATAAAGAAGATGCACAAGATTATAGATATTTCCCAGACCCAGATTTATTAGCAATAAAAATGAGCGATGAATATATAGAAGAGATAAGAAAGAATTTACCAGAATTACCAGAAAGCAGAAAGAAAAGATATATAGAAGAAATTGGGTTACCAGAATATGATGCAAATCTTTTAACAGCTTCAAAATACTTATCTAATCTTTTTGAAGGAGCATCAGCAATTTGCAATAATCCAAAAGCTGTAAGCAATTGGATAATGACAGACATAACAAAAGAATTAAATGAAAGAGAACTAGAACCAGACCAAATACCTTTTACAGCAGAACAATTAGGAAACTTAGTAGTATTAATCGATAAAGGAACAATAAGCTCAAGTATTGCCAAAAAAGTATTAGTAGAATTATTCGAAAATCCAAAAGACCCAATGAAAATCGTAGAGTCAAAAGGTTGGATACAAATTTCAGATGAAGGAGCAATAAAAGAAGTAGTACTAAAAGTATTACAAAACAATGTTCAATCAGTAGCAGACTATAAAGCAGGAAAAGACAAAGCCTTAGGTTTCTTAGTAGGACAAGCGATGAAAGAAACAAAAGGAAAGGCAAATCCAGGAATGTTAAACAAAATGTTCCTAGAAGAATTAAACAAATAATTTTTATTCAGCATATTGCAAATGCTGTAGGGGCGGGTCTTGTGCCCGCCCGATTAATAATCTAAATAAATTTCAATTCAAATTATTACAATTCAGTAATAAAATTTCCAAAAAAACAAAAAAACTATTTATTGCATAAAAACTTTATGATATACTATAACTAATAAAAGAGAGGTGCATTAATGTGAAAAAAACAAGAAATATAATTATGAATATTAATAATATAAAATATAATGAATATATTGAAAATGCTTTAGACGAAGCAGATAAGCAAGCAGAAAATTCAAATACGAATTACCTTACACATAAAGAGGTATTTGAAAGATTAAGGAGGAAACTAAATGAGTAAAGAATACAAAATAAGGTATTTGCCCTTATTTTATGAAGATTTAGACAAAATTACTTATTATATATCGTATAAATTAAATAATAAAATAGCAGCAAGGAATTTTTTAGACAAAGTAGAGACAAAAATAGATGAAAGAATTGGTAATTTAACTCAGTATGAAAAATATATATCATTCAAAAAGAGAAAAATACCATATTATAGAATATATGTAAATAATTATACAGTTTTCTATACAATAAATGAAGATATAATAGAATTTAGAAGAATACTGTATTCAAAAAGAAATTTTAATGATTTAATTTAAACAAATTTTAATTCAAACTTATTACAATTCAGTAATAAGATTTTCCAAAACTTTAATTTAATAATTGATATATTTCTCATTTCAAATTCGGTAATATCTGATTTCCTTAGTTCTTTAGTAAATCTGTACTAACTCCGCAAATAAAAGCGAATACAGAAATCATTAAACTAGATTTAAATAAACTTAAACCTGCTAAGTATGTAATATGTGATGTAGGATTTAATATGTACATAGATAGTATAAAAACAGATATAATGCAAATAGCGAAAGATACTTTAAATATATTTTTTATAACTTTTAAAATAGATTTATCAATATTAGTAATTTTAGAAATTAAATTTTGAACCATAAAAAGACCTCCGTTCAATATTACTTAATAAAACATAATTCTTATTGCAGAACGTAGGGGCGACCATTGGTCGTCCACGTAGCAAATTCTATATATAATAATGTTAACATAATTTTGAAGCTAAATCAAAGGTAATTTATGGGAAAGTTATTAAAGATAAATTAGTTTGTGTGAAAAGAAAGATAATAAAGTAATAAAATTACGAATGCAAATGAAAAAATATAAGAAATAAGATTTTATGGAAAGAGTTCGCGCGTGTCGCGGAAGGGTGCCATAAAATCAAATTAGAATTTCTTATATTTTGTAATGTAGCCGAGAAATTTTATTACTTTATTATCTTTCTTATTTTAATACAAAATAGGGCGTTATATTAATAACACCCTAAAAATAATATTAACTAATTTTTCTTTTTCTCATCTTTTAAAACTTCTTTAATTGCACCTAAACTTGAAAGTGCACCTGTTGCTTCAAAAGGAATAAATATTTTGTTTGCTTCACCTTTTGCAACTTCTTCTAGTGCTTCTAAAGATTTTAATTGAACTAATTTATCATCTGGGTTAGCATTTTTGATTGATTCATAAACCATATCAATTTCTTGTGCTTTTGCTTTAGCAACTTCTTTTATAGCTTGTGCTTCACCGGCAGCTCTTCTTATTCTAGCTTCTTTTTCTGCTTCAGCTTCTAATATAGCAGCTTCTTTACGTCCTTCTGCAATAGTTATAGCAGATTGTTTTTCTCCTTCTGCCTGTAAAATTAATGCTCTTTTATTTCTTTCTGCATTCATTTGTTTTTCCATTGCGTCACGAATATCTGCAGGTGGAGTAATATCTTTAATTTCAACTCTATTAATTTTACATCCCCATTTGTCAGTAGCTTCATCAAGAATAACTCTTAATTTTGTATTTATTGCATCTCTTGAACTAAATGTAGAATCTAAGTCCATTTTACCAACTATATCACGAATAGTTGTTATAGCTAAATATTCAATACCCTTTTTCAAAGATTGAATCTCATATACTGCTTTTGCAGGGTCTGTAATTTGATAGAATACAACAGTATCTATTGTTATTGTAACATTATCTTCAGTAATAACTCCTTGTGGTGGAATATCCATAGTTTGTTCCTTTAAGCTTACAACACTTCTTACATGGTCACAAAAAGGAATTATAATTGTAAGACCAGCATCAGCTATTTTATGAAATTTACCTAATCTTTCAATAATATAAACTTCAGCTTGTCTAACCACCTTAATAGATTTAATAGCAATAACTAAGATGATAACTAACATAATAATTAAAAATGTCATTCCCATATAAAAAACCTCCTAAAATATATTTTAATATTAAGACCTAAATAATTTGACTTGCAATCTTACAAGATTTTACTAATAATTTTACGCCGTCAACCTGTAAAATCTCTACTTCAGTACCTTTTTCTATAATTTCTTCAGTTTCAGCTTTGGCAGACCAAGTTTCTCCATTAACTTTAACTTGACCAGTTGCTTCAAGAGAATTTATATCTGCTAATACAATACCTTTTTTTCCAATTAATGTATTAACATTTGTTGGTACAGTTTTTCTAGTAATATATTTATCTACTAATGGCTTAGTAAATAAAATTAAAAGAGCAGAAGATATAACAAATATAGATGTTTGTAATATAATTGCATCTGGAGCAAATATACTTACAACCATTGCTATTAAGCTACCAATAGAAAGCCAAAAAACTAAAAATCCAACAGTAATAATTTCCCCTATAAAAAATAAGCCTGAAATAATTAACCAAATTTGCCACATAGACATACCAATACCTCCATTCGAGCAAATTATACTCTAATCAATATCTTATTATAGTTAATTAATAATCATACTATAATATTATACAACAAAATTATGTAAAAATAAATACATTTATGTAAAAAAATGCATTTCTATGAAATATTTAAAAATATTTTTTAAAATATATATTCACTAATTAATTATTTTATGATATAGTAATTACATTAATATAATAATTTGTAGGGTCGAGACCTAAATCGACCCGTACTTTCAAGGCTTTAACTAATGTCGCTACAAACCAAAACGAAATACCCAAAAAAGGAGAAATAAAAAATGAATAAGAAAAAACTAATAATGGCAATAATAGTACTAATATTTTTAGTAATAATAGGAACAGTAGTATGGTACAACACATCAATTTCACCAGTAGATAAAAACAATAAAGAAAAAATATCAGTAGAAATACCAATAGGTTCAACTAAAGATAGCATTGCACAAATATTAAAGGATAATAATTTAATAAAGAGTAAATTGGCATTTAAAATATATGTAAAATTAAATAAGGTTAGCGATTTTCAAGCAGGAAAATATGAATTATATAAAACAATGAATGTAGAAGAAATTACAAAAACTCTAAAAACGGGGAAATTATATGTAGAAAATCAAGTTGCTATAACTTTCATAGAGGGGAAAACTATGAATTGGTATGCAGAAAAAATTGCTGAAGAAACAAACAACACAAAAGAGCAAGTATTTGAATTGCTAAAAAATGAAGAATATATAGATTCACTAATAGAAAAATATTGGTTCTTAACAGAAGAAATAAAAAATGATGATATATATTATCCATTAGAGGGATATTTATTTCCAGATACATACTTCTTTGAAAATAAAGATGTATCTGTAAAAGAAATATTTGAAGAATTATTAAATCAAACAGAGAAAGTATTGAATAAATATAAAGATGATATAGAAAAGAGCAAATATTCTGTACATGAAATATTAACAATTGCTTCAATTATAGAAACAGAAGGAATTAATCCAGAAGACAGAAAAGATATTTCTAGTGTAATATATAATAGATTAAAAATAAGAATGCCAATTCAAAGTGATGTAACAACATATTATGCAGTAAAAGTAGAGGTAGGATCTAGAGATTTATCTATAGCAGAGTTAAATACATATAATCCATATAATACTAGAGGACCAAGAATGGAAGGTAAATTACCTATAGGACCAATATCTAGTGTAAGTAAAAATGCAATAGAGGCTGCAATAAAACCAAACAACACAGACTATATATTCTTTGTGGCAGATAAAAATGGAAAAGTATATTTTAATAAGACAAACGCCGAGCATGATGAAACAATAAGAAGATTACAAAATGAAGGGTTATGGTACGAATATTAATGTAAAGAGAAATATATTGCAAACATTGTAGGGGTCGGCGTCCTCGACGACCCGTGCTTCGAAGGATTATCTTAAATTAATTAATAATAAATAATACAAATTTCTTCGAAATTTAAGGAGGCATTAAATATGGCAAGAATGAAAGTATTCCTAAGATACTTAATAATATTTGTAATTGTATATTTTGTACTTGATTTTTTCACATATAGATATCTTGTGAATTCATATAAAAATATAAAAACTTATGAAATAGTTGCCCAAAAACCAGAAGTGAAAGTTAAAGAAGCAAAATCAACCCCTATGAATGGGTATATAGTTGCAGAAGTAAAAAATACTACAGGAGAAAAAATAGATAAAACTAATGTAAAGATAGATTTATACAACAAAAGAGGAAATAATTTAGGAACAAAATACGTAAAACTAGAAGAATTTAATGAAAATGAAACAAGAGAATTTAGAATAAATTTTAGAGCTAATAATATTGTTCATTTTGAAGTAACTTTTACAGATGAAAATGTAGATGCAGAAATTGAAAAACAAGCAAAAGAATTACAAGAAACAGTTAATAAATGGTATCCACTTGTAGGATTAGTTACTCTATTCTGTATGTTATAGACAAAAACACATTGCAAATTCTGTAGGGGTCGACGCCCTCGTCGACCCGCTCTTCGAAGACTTTGCTTAATGAATAATGAATAATTATTTGTAGGGGCAAACGGAAGATTAGCTACGAAGAAGGCTCCGAGTGAATAGTGAATAATTAATAATGAATAATTAATAATGAATAATTAATAATGAATAATACAAAATTTGCCAAAGGCAAATTTTGATGTAGGGGCGAGCAATGCTCGTCCATACTCCGAAGGCATACAATAATGAATATTACGAAATTCTTTGAATTTTGAGAAAGGATAAAAACAATGTCAAAGCCAATAGTTGCAATAGTAGGTAGACCTAATGTTGGAAAATCAACATTTTTTAATTACATAATAGGCAAGAGAATATCTATAGTTGAAGATAAACCGGGTGTAACAAGAGACAGAGTTTATGCAGATGCTACTTGGAGAGATAGAAACTTTACGTTAGTAGATACAGGAGGAATAGAACCAGAAAGTGAAGATATAATAATATCTCAAATGCGAAATCAAGCCAATATTGCAGTAAACATTGCAGACGTTATAATATTTTTAACAGATATAAAACAAGGGCTAACTGCAGACGATAAAGAAATATCTATAATGCTTAAAAAATCTAAAAAGCCAATAATACTTGTGTGTAATAAATCGGATAATATAGGTGAGCCACCAGCAGAACTGTATGAATTTTATAATTTAGGTTTGGGAGATCCCTTTCCTATATCGTCTACAAATGCATTAGGATTAGGGGATGTATTAGATGCAATATACGAAAAACTTCCTACAAAAAAGGAAAACGAAGAAGAAAATGAAATAATAAATGTTGCTATTATTGGAAAACCAAATGTTGGTAAGTCCTCCTTAGTAAATAAAATATTAGGAGAAAATAGAGTAATAGTAAGCGATATTGCGGGAACTACTAGAGATGCAATAGATTCATATTTCGAAAACGATATTGGAAAATATAACTTTATAGATACAGCAGGAATTAGAAGGAAAAGCAAAGTAACGGAATCTATTGAAAAATTTAGCATAATGCGTACTTTATTTGCAATCGAAAGAGCAGATGTATGTTTACTTATGATTGATGCAACAGAGGGCGTAACAGAACAAGATACTAAAATTGCAGGCGAGGCACATGAAGCAGGAAAAGGAATAATAATTGTAATAAATAAATGGGATGAAGTAGAAAAAACAACAGGTACTCTAGAAAAATATAAAAAGGAAGTATATGAAAAATTATCTTATATAACATATGCACCAATATTATTTATATCAGCCAAAACTGGTCAAAGGGTAGACAAACTATATGAAATGATAAATAATGTGGCAAACCAAAATTCTTTAAGAGTAACAACAGCAATGCTAAATCAAGTAATAAATGAAGCAATTGCAGTAGTACAACCACCAACAGACAAAGGAAGAAGACTAAAAATACTATATGCCACACAAGCTTCAACTAAACCACCAACATTTGTTATATTTGTAAATAAAAAGGAATTATTTCATTTTTCATATGAAAGATACTTAGTAAATCAAATAAGAGCAAATTTCGGTTTAGAAGGAACACCAGTTAGAATAATTTGCAGAGAAAAAGAAGAGGAAAAAGTTTGAAAAATAATCAGCATATTACGTCGTTATTTTGAATGAGAAAATCCTCAATGTACAAACGTACACCTCCGGTATTTCTCATTCAAAATGCCTAGTACTATACTAATTCTTTTTCAAACTTAGTTTATAAATTAGAAAGGAATGTGATTAATAATGGATAGATTAACATTATTATATATAATAATAGGAGTTATATCTTATTGTTTAGGAAGTATAAGTTTTTCAGTAATATTTAGCAAAAAAATGGCAGGATTTGATGTAAGGGAAAAAGGCAGTGGAAATGCAGGAAGCACAAATGTATTAAGAACAGTAGGAAAAAAGGCTGCAGCATTAACACTTATATGCGATATATTAAAAGGAATTATAGCAATACTATTAGCATATGCATTTAGCCATATAGTTGAAGATTCAAATGGAGCTTTAATGATACAAATAGCTGGAATTGCAGTGGTAGTTGGTCATACTTTTCCAATATTTTTTAAATTCAAAGGAGGAAAGGGAGTTGCAACTTCAATAGGAATTATTATTTTAGCTAATTATCAAATTGGATTAATATGCTTAATCTTTGCACTACTTGTACTTTTCTTAACAAAAACAGTGTCAATAGCATCAATAATGGCAGCTATCCTATTTCCAGTTTTAACATTACTAATACACGAAAATTATTTAATTGAAGGTAATTATATAATATTTGGAATATTACTTGCATTAATAGTAATATATAATCATAGAAGTAATATAAAAAGAATAATGAATGGTGAAGAAAACAAATTAGTAAAGAAAGAACCAGAATTAAAATAAATGTAGGGAACACAGGCGGGAGATTATCTACGGAGCGCTTGCCGAGTGAATAGTTAATAATGAATAGTGAATAGTGAATAATGGTATGTAGGGAACGACGCCCTCGTCGTTCCGCGATTCGAAAAAATATAAGGAGAAGGTTTATATGAAAAATATAGCGATAATAGGAAGTGGAAGCTGGGGCGTAGCACTAGCAATACATCTTGCAAATATGGGACACAATATAAAAATATGGTCTTTTGCAAAAGAGGAAGCAGACTTAATAAATAACGAAAAAAAATGTATGTTTTTACCCAAAGCCACAATACCAAATAACGTAGTTTGTAGCTTAGACTTTAAAGAAGTAATAGAAGGTTCAGAAATAGTTTTAGTAGTAACACCATCAAAATTTACAAGAAGTACAGTAACTCAATTTAAAACATACATAACAAACCAACAAATAATAATATGCTCTAAAGGTTTTGAAGCTGAAACTTTAAAAACTTTAACAGAAATATTAGAAGAAGAATTTCCAAGTAACCAAATTGGAGCGTTATCAGGACCAAGTCACGCTGAAGAAGTATCTCTTGGTGTACCTACAGCAATGGTAATAGCATCAAAATATGAGGAATTATTAGAAAATATACAGTCCTCATTTATGAACGATAAGATGAGAATATATTCATCTCATGATGTAAAAGGCGTAGAATTAGGCGGAGCATTAAAAAACATAATAGCTTTTTGCGCAGGGATATTAGCAGGATTAGATTTTGGAGATAATACATTTGCTGCATTAGCAACAAGAGGTCTAGTGGAAATAACAAGACTAGGAACTAAAATGGGAGCAGATAAAGATACTTTTTATGGATTAACAGGACTTGGAGATTTAATAGTTACATGTTTAAGTGAACACAGTAGAAACAGAAGAGCAGGAATATTAATAGGTCAAGGGAAAACAATAGAAGAAACAAAAAAAGAAGTAGGAATGACAATAGAAAGTTTAGATAATATAGAAGTAGCATATAAATTTGCTAAAAAATATAATGTGGAAATGCCAATAGTAGAGGCTGTATATAATGTTTTATATAATAATTTGCCACCAAGGGAAGCTGTAACAATGCTTATGACAAGAGAAGCAAAAAGTGAGGACATACGATAAAATTTGAGTTTTTTTTTATGCATATGGTATAATATAAGAGGTTATATTTTATATCCAATTATAGTATTAGGAGGTTTTCTAGTATGGAAAAAACGTCAAAGGACCGGATTCGCATAAGACTTGCATCAACGGTTATGGGCAGAGAAGTTTCTTATGCAGAGTCCGCTGGTGTGCTTGTTGTAGATGGAGTAGGAGAAGTAACTATAAGACTCTATTTAAGCGGCGAAACTGGAGAAGAAACTCAGCTTTGTGAACAAAGAACTCTTGAAGTTGCACCACCAGTAGACAAAATGTACGAAATAACAGAAGTTGAACTGGAAGGTGTAACTGTTGACAGTGGAGTTGCAGAAGTAAGCATTAATGTTTATTACAATAGATATTGATGTTTCTGACAAACGCATCTGAGACTAAATAACCTAATAAAAAAAGACTCTGTAATGGAGTCTTTTTTTCATATATATTTTATTTCATTTTTCTATTGCAATATTTTTAATGTTGTAGTAAATTATAAACAGATAGTATATGAGTATAAAACTCATACTAAGAAAGGATGGATTTATATATGGAACCAGTTGTATTAAATCACCCAATAGTTGAGCACAAACTTACAATACTTAGAGATAAAAAAACAGGAACAAAGGAATTTAGAGAAATAGCAGGAGAATTAGCTACTCTTTTATGCTATGAGGCAATGAAAGATGCAGAGTTAGAAGAAGTAGAAATTGAAACACCAATGGCAAAAATGAAATCGAAAAAGTTAAATGAACAAAAATATGCATTTGTGCCAGTTTTAAGAGCTGGGTTAAGTATGGTAGATGGAATTTTAAAAGTAGTTCCAAATGCAAAAATAGGGCATATTGGAATGTATAGAAATGAAGAAACATTAGAACCAGTTGAGTATTATTTTAAAGTTCCAAGTGAAATAGAAAATAGAGAAGTTTTAGTTTTAGACCCAATGCTTGCAACAGGAGGTACTGCTGTTGATGCAATATCACAACTAAAAAAACGTGGAGTAAAAAAGATTAAATTTTTATCAATTATAGCAGCTCCAGAGGGAATAAAGAAAGTACAACAGGTTCATTCAGATGTACAAATATATTGTGCAACAATAGATAAGCATCTAAACGATGTAGGATATATTGTGCCGGGGTTGGGAGACGCAGGAGACAGAATATACGGCACAAAGTAGGGACGCATGATTGCGCCCTAGTGAATAATGAATAATTATTGTAGGGGTCGGTCTTGACCGACCAACAAGGAATAATACAAAATTTGCTTTGCAAATTTTTGCTGTAGGGGTCGATGCCTACATCGACCCGTTAATATAATTCTCGAAAGGAGAAAAAATACCTTGAAAATAACAGATGTAAAAGAATTAGAAAATATTGCAAAAAAGATAAGGCTTGGAATTATAGAGCAAGTATATAATGGAAAATCTGGTCATCCGGGAGGCTCATTATCTTGCACAGATATTTTAACAGTTTTATATTTTAATCAAATGAATATTAATCCAAAAAATCCAAAAGCAGAAGCAAGAGATAGATTTGTATTATCAAAGGGACATGCATCACCTGCACTATATAGCACATTAGCACATCGTGGCTTTTTTGATATAGAAGAATTAAAAACTTTTAGAAATATAGATAGTATTTTACAAGGACATCCAGATATGAATAAAGTGCCAGGAATAGATATGACAACAGGGTCACTTGGTCAAGGACTATCAGCTGCAAATGGCATGGCACTTTCTTCTAAACTAAACAGTAATGGGTTAAGAGTATACTGCTTGGTTGGAGATGGAGAAATACAAGAAGGTCAAATTTGGGAAGCAGCAATGAGTTCTGCACATTATAAGCTAGATAATTTATGCTTAATAGTAGATAATAACAATTTACAAATTGATGGAGAAGTTGATAAAGTAAAAAATATATATCCATTAGATGATAAATTTAAAAGCTTCGGATTTGAAGTAATAAAAATAGATGGACATAATATTTCTCAAATTATTGAAAGCTTTGAAACTGCGAAGAAAACAAAGGGAAAACCAACAGTAATAATTGCAAATACAATAAAAGGAAAAGGCATATCATTTATGGAAAATCAAGTAGGATGGCACGGAAAGGCACCCAATGAGGAACAATATAAACAAGCAATACAAGAACTAGTATAGGAAGGAAAATAAAAATGATAGATTTGCATATGCATAGTAACCATTCTGACGGGTCTGATTCTGTAATAGAACTTTTAAAGAAAGCAGAAAAAATGAATTTAAAAGCAATAGCAATTACAGACCATGATACATGCACAGGACATATAGAGTTAAGAAATATAAATACAACTAAGTTCTATTCGGGAACTATTATACCAGGAGTAGAATTAAGATGTTTTTATAAAAGAAGAATAATAGAAGTATTAGCATATAATATAGATATTGATAAAATGCAAGAGTGGTTAGATAAATTTTATGAGGGAAAAGGACATGCAGATGTACAAAAGAAATATTTAAGGCAATTATATAAAACTTGTATGGAATTAAATTTATACATGCCAAAAATAGATGAAATAAAATGGGACCCAGAGGGAGAATGGGCAGCAAGAACAATATATAGAGAAATGAAGGCAGATGAGAGAAATAAAGAAAAATTGCCACGAGATTTATGGGAAGATTACGAAAATTTCAGACATAAATATTGCTATAATTTAGAAAACATATTCTATATAGATAAATCTGAAGACTTACCAACACTTCCAGAATTATTAAAACAAATAAAAAATGCAGGAGGACTAGCCTTCCTACCACATATATATGTATACAAATGGGCAGAAAATAAGGAAGTTTTTATAAATGAATTAGTAGATAATTATGATATAGATGGAATGGAATGTTATTATAATAATTTTACAAAAGAACAAACAGAATATTTAGTAAATTTATGTAATACAAAAGGACTATATAAAAGTGGCGGTAGCGATTACCACGGAACCAAAAGACCAGAAGTGGAAATGGGAATAGGGAAAGGCAATTTATGCGTACCAGACGAAATATTAACAGAATGGAAAGATAAAAAATATGCATTACAAACACCGTAGGGAACGACGCCCTCGTCGTTCCGCGAACAACCACTGCATCCCAAAAATATAGGAGGAAATCATATGAATACAGATATAAAAATTGCAACTAGGCAAAGCTATGGAGAAACTTTAGTTGAACTAGGAAAAATAAATAAAAAAATAGTAGTTTTAGACGCAGATTTATCAGAAGCCACAAAAACTAGTTTATTTAAAAAAGAAATTCCTAATAGATTTTTCGATATGGGAATAGCAGAACAAGATATGATAGGAACAGCAGCACGGAATGGCAACTTGTGGTCAAATTCCATATGCAAGTACTTTTGCTATGTTTGCAACAGGACGTGCATATGACCAAATAAGAAATAGCATATGTTATCCAAATCTAAATGTAAAAATATGTGCATCACATGCAGGTGTAACAGTAGGAGAAGATGGAGCAACACATCAAATGCTAGAAGATATAAGTATGATGCGAACTCTACCTAATATGACTGTAATGTGCACTTCAGATGACGTACAAACTAGGTGGGCAGTTGAAGAAATCTCAAAATATAAGGGACCTGTATATTTAAGATTATGTAGGTTAGCAACACCTATAATATATGATGAAAATCAAAAATTTGAAATAGGTAAGGGTATACAAATTGGAGATGGAACAGATGCTACAGTTATAGCAATGGGTGTTACAGTTTCGCAAGCTTTAAAAGCAAAAGAAGAGCTAGAAAAACAAGGCATAAATATAAGAGTAATAGATATGCATACAATAAAACCAATAGATAAAGAGGTAATTATAAAAAGTGCGAAAGAAACAAAGAAAATAATAACAATAGAAGACCATAGCATAATAGGTGGACTAGGGAGTGCAGTATGCGAAGTGCTATCTGAAAATTATCCAACTAAAGTAATAAGAATGGGTGTAAATGACACTTTTGGCAAATCTGGTAAAGCAGAGAAACTATTAGAATATTTTAAACTAACTTCAAAAGATATTATTGAAGCTGTAAAAAGTGAATAAAGAATTATATTGTAGGGGCACGTTGTGATGTGCCCTATTTACTTTATTAAAAACTAAAAACCTCCAAATTTTGCAAAAAATTCAAAAGTGTGTTATAATAAATGTAGATTTTGGTAATTTACTAAAGAACACATTGCAAAAAACAAAGGAGGTTTGTTTTATGGATAAAAGAAAAGATTTTAGAAAAAGTATGGCTGTAATAGGAACAACGATAGCAGTAGCGATAGGTAGTGCAGTGCTAACAACCGCAGCAAACAAAAGTGACGATTTATCACAATATGCAGTTAGAAATGATAAATATGTAGATTATATTGCGGGTTCAGAATATAAAAAGTTTAAAGAGATGCAAGAATTAGATGATAGTATAAAAAAATATGAAGAACTAAAGAAAAAGACGATATTAAATAAAGAACAAAAAGAAGAATTAGCAGAAGCAAGAGAAACAATAAAGAAAGAAATGGCTTCAGGTAGTTTAGCAGATTTTTATTTGAATGATTTATTAAAGGAAAAGTTAAAAAAAGCATATGATGCATATAGTGTGGAAACACATTATTCAAATGAAAATGAAATTAGAATAGATTTATATGGAAAAAAAGGAAAATATGAAACATTGGAAGATAAAGACGAAATTGGTCCAATAAAAATTGCAATGAAAGATATTGCTACTTTACAAGGGTATGCGAGTAAAAAAGAATTTACAAATTTAGATATAAACGAATTTATAAAAATACAAAAAAATATGAAAGGATTTAGCAATTTGAAATTCATTAAGGCAGAAGGAAAACCGCTTTCTTATGCACAAATAGAAGTAGAAAAAGATGCAGAATTAGAAATTTAATATAATATAGAGAAAAATGGTATAAAATAAAGAATTAATATAATTTTATATCATTTTTTTTGTTTTTTAGTATTGCAATTATTTAAGTTTATTGGTATGATGTAAAAAGAAAAATAAGAATTTTTGTAAAAGAAGCTAAATGAAAGGAATGTTTTCTTAAGATGATAGAATTTAAAAATGTAAGCAAAACTTATGCTACAGGAACAGAAGCTGTAAATAATGCAAACTTTAAAATAGACAAAGGTGAATTTGTATTTTTAGTAGGAAGTTCAGGTTCAGGTAAATCAACATTAATAAAATTAATATTAAAAGAAGAAGAGCCAACTAAAGGAAACATAATAATAAATGGAAAAGATACTACATTTTTAAAACAAAACAGAGTGCCATATTTAAGAAGGAGTATGGGTGTAGTATTCCAAGACTTTAGGTTGTTACCAGACAGAACTGTATACGACAATGTTGCTTTTGCAATGTATATAGTTAAAGCTACACCAAGACATATACGTAGACAAGTGCCAATGCTTTTATCTTTAGTTGGATTAAGCGGAAAAGCAAAAATGTACCCAGATGAACTATCTGGTGGAGAGCAACAAAGAGTTGCTTTAGCTAGGGCACTTGTTAATAATCCATCAATGATAATTGCAGACGAGCCTACTGGAAACTTAGATCCAGATACAGCTTGGGAGATAATGACATTATTAAACGAAATAAATATGAGAGGGACAACTGTTGTTGTTGCAACTCATGCCAAAGATATTGTAGACAAAATGAATAAAAGAGTTATTGAAATACAATCTGGAAATATCATAAGAGATGAAAAAGGTGGTTATAATAGTGAAGTTTAGTGTTATAGGATATTTAATTAGTGAAGGTTTTAAAAACGTATTTAAAAATAAAAAATCTACTTTTTCTTGTTTAGGCGTTATGTGCGCAACAATGCTTATGTTTGGAGTATTTTTTGCTATTGCACAAAATATAAACCATATTGTTAGAACTGTGGAAGAAGCTCAAGGAATGCAGGTGTTTGTTGCAGTAGATTCAACAGAACAACAAGTTAATCAAGTAGAAGAAGCAATAAGAAATATTAAAATTGATGGTGCGTATGTAATAAATAAAATAGAAAGGGTTTCTAAACAAAAAGCATATGATACAGTTAAAGAAAGATGGAAAGATCATCCTGAAGCTATGGATTATGTAGAAGTAGATATGTTTAAACAGTCATTTATAATAAATCTTACAGACTTAAATTATAGTACGGAAGTAAAGGCTCAAATTGAACAAATAGATGGAGTCGTAAAAATAACAAGTAGCGATGAAACAATAACTACATTAATGTCTTTAGCAAATGGAATAAAACTATTTACATTAGTTATACTATGTGTATTAATAGTTGTGTCACTATTTATTATATCAAATACAATAAAGCTTTCAGTACATGCAAGAAGAAAAGAAATATCAATTATGAAATATGTAGGTGCAACAAACAATTTTATAAGAGCACCTTTTGCAGTAGAAGGAATTGTAATAGGTTTAGCATCAGGAATAATTTCAATATTAATAATTTGTTTAGCATATAACTCTTTGGCAAATAAATTTTTAGCATCTTCAATTGCTCAACGTATATCTACAGTAAGTTTATTAAGCTTTGGAGAAATGGTAAATTTAATTATTATAGTATACATAGCTTTGGGGGTTGGAATTGGTATAATCGGTAGTGCAATTTCAATGAGAAAATATTTACACGTTTAGGAGAGTGCAAATGAAAAACAAACTGCAAGTTTTTATAGGTATAATTATACTTATTTGTTTATTTTCAGTAAAAAGCATTGCTGAATCAAAAGGCGTTGCAGAACTTAGAGAAGAAAGAAAATTGGCTCAAGAACAAATTTCAAATAATACAGTAAAAATAGATAATCTACAAATACAAATTTCTGATTTAATGGTGGAAGTACAAGATTTAAGTGACAGAATATATAAATATGAAATAGAAGTAGCAGTTTTAAACGAAGAAATTTCTGAACTAAATACAAAGATAGAAACAGTAGAAAAGCAATATAAAGAAGTAGAAAATGCATATAACAAAAGGAAAAAACTGTTAGCAAATAGAATAATTGCTCAATATGAATCAGGAGAAGTGGTATATTTAGATTTTTTGCTTAATTCGAGTGGCATAGTTGATTTTATATCAAATTACTATTTAATTGGCGAAATACTAGATTATGATACTGACTTGTTAAAAGAATGTGAAAATAAGCGTAAAGAAATAGATAAAATAAAGGAAGAATTAGATACTTATAAAAAGGAATTAAAAACAAGGAAGCAAGAACAAGAAAAATCTGCAATAGTTCTTTCAAATATAAAAGTTGTAAAGAATAATCAAATGAGTAATTTAACAGAACAAGAACAAGCTTTACAACAACAAATAGATGAATATCAGAAACAAGTGCAAGATATAGAAATAGAATTATTGATGATACTAACAGCAAATTTAGGAAGTGAATATGTAGGTGGAACACTTGCGTGGCCAGTTCCTGGATACACAGCATTAACATCAAATTATGGCATGAGAACACACCCAATAAGCGGATTATATAAAATGCATACAGGAGTGGACATTGCTGCCCCATTAGGTTCATACTTCGTAGCTGTAAACGATGGAACTGTTGTAACCTCTAAATACAGCCCTACTTATGGAAATATGGTTGTAATTGACCATGGAGGGGGATTATCTACATTATATGCCCATGGAGAAGAACGACTAGTTGAAGTAGGAGATACAGTAAAAAGAGGAGAACCAGTATTAACTGTTGGTTCAACTGGAGTTTCAACAGGACCACATGCTCACTTTGAAGTTAGAGTTAACGGAGTTTGGACAGATCCATTAGAATATATACTAAAGAAAAGAGATACAAGTGTAGAAAAAAACGAAGTTGAGGAGGAATAATAAAATGAATAAATTTAAATTTGTTTGGATATGTATTATATTAGCAGTAATAGTGACTTTAAGTGCTATTGGGACAACCTATTCTGCTTCTAATCTTAATGATTTAACTTCTCAAAGAGATAGTTTACAATCTAAATTAGATGCAGCACAAAAAGAATTGAAAAAAATAGATGCGGAAAAAAATGAAGTTGAACAACAAGTTAATCAATTGAATGCACAAATTGAAATATATCAAGGAGAAATTGATTTGTTGCAATCACAGATAACAGAGAACGAAATAAAATTAGAGCAGGCACAAGAAAAGTATGAAAAAAGAAGTAAAACCTTGGCAAATAGAATAATTGCGCAATATGAATCAGGAGAAATTACATATTTAGATGTTTTAGTTAGTTCTGAGAGCTTATCAGATTTTATATCAAATTATTATATGATTAGTGAAATTGCTGAGATGGATGTCTCTCTAATAAAAGAAATTGAACAAACAAAAAGGGAAATAGAAGAAACTAAACAACAATTAGAAACAGATAGAGCAAATATATTAGAACAAAAAAATACACTACAAGCAAAAAAGAACGAAAGAGAAAGATATAAAAACCAGTTATCAGAAGAATCAAAAGAATTACAAAAACAAAAAGAGGAATATGCAAATGATTTAGAGAAAGTAAAAAAAGATATAGCACAGTATACTTCTAGTAACTCATCATACATAGGAAGTGGAATAATGCAATACCCAGTTCCAGGATATGGATTAGGAGATAGGTTTCGGAATGAGACTACATCCTATATTTCACGATTGGAGAATGCATACAGGAGTTGATATTGCTGCTCCAACAGGAGCAAAATTTGTTGCTGCTGAATCTGGAAAAGTTATAGTAGCATCTAATAATTATGGAGGATATGGAAAGGCAATAATGATAGACCATGGGGGTGGAATTGTAACATTATATGGACACTGTTCAGCTCTATATGTTTCAGTAGGACAATATGTAACAAAAGGAAGTACGATTGCAGCTGTTGGCTCAACTGGTTGGTCAACAGGACCACACGCTCACTTTGAGGTTAGAAAAAATGGAGCATATGTAGATCCAGTACCATACATAACGTAATACCACAAAAAAGGGACAAGAAAAATGGCTATTACCGAAATCTTTGATT